>QQTG01000021.1 GCA_003370465.1 Kangiella sp. HD9-110m-PIT-SAG07
TAAAGAGATTGGCCTTTACGCTAAAGAACAGGGTGTAACCAAGATTTTTGCGACGGGTAATGAGGTCGCTCATACCATCGAAGCATTTGGGGCTGGCGGAGAAATATTCGCCGAGAAAGAGGCATTGGTCGCTGCGTTAAAAGCGCAGTTACAGTCAACGCATATAATTTTAATAAAAGGTTCGCGCAGTGCTCGCATGGAACGAGTAGTACAGGCGTTACAAGAACCACAACAAACAGATAAGAGGGGAGGTTAACCATGCTAACCTGGTTGGCAGAATATCTATCACAATACTACTCAGGCTTTAACGTTTTTCAATATTTAACGTTCCGTTCGATATTAAGCGTACTTACGGCACTGGGTGTCTCGCTGATAGTAGGACCTCCTATGATCCGTCGCTTGAGCAGTTACCAGATTGGTCAAACTGTACGTGACGACGGTCCAAAAACACACTTGAGCAAAGCCGGCACGCCGACTATGGGCGGCGCTCTCATTATCGTGGCGATTGTATTGGCTTGCCTACTTTGGGGCGAGTTAGACAATCGTTATTTGTGGGTTTGTTTAATCGCTATCGTTGGCTTTGGCTTGATTGGCCTTGCGGACGACTACATTAAATTAGTTCGTAAAGATCCGAAAGGGTTAATCGCACGCTGGAAATATTTGTGGCAATCATTAATTGGTGCCGGAATTGCGATTTACTTGTTCTATACGGCTAGCCCACAAGAAACTCAGTTGTTGATTCCCTTTGTGAAAGACGTTATGCCACAACTTGGGCTGATGTTTATCTTCATGACCTACTTCGTAATTGTGGGTACCAGTAACGCGGTTAACTTAACTGATGGTTTAGATGGCTTGGCTATCCTGCCTACCGTTTTAGTGGCGGGTGGTTTAGGGATTTTTGCCTACCTAACAGGTAACCAAGTGTTCTCCGAGTATTTGTCGATTCCTTATATTGAAGGTGTTGGTGAACTGGTAATTTTCTGCGCAGCGATTGTTGGTGCAGGTTTAGGTTTCCTATGGTTTAACACTTACCCAGCACAAGTTTTTATGGGCGACGTGGGCGCTTTAGGGCTGGGCGCTGCGCTTGGAACCATTGCCGTCTTAGTGCGACAAGAGTTAGTGCTATTCATTATGGGTGGTGTCTTTGTGATTGAGACCGTATCGGTAATTTTACAGGTGGGCTCTTACAAGTTAACAGGAAAGCGCATATTTAAAATGGCGCCATTGCACCATCATTACGAACTAAAAGGTTGGCCAGAGCCGCGAGTCATTGTTCGCTTCTGGATTATTTCATTGATTCTAGTGTTGATTGGTTTAGCAACGCTAAAAATTCGTTAAGAAAAGGTTATAAGAGTTGATGCAAACACACGCAATTGAACAGAAAAATCGTTTGATTCTCGGTCTGGGGCAGACTGGGCTTTCGGTTGCGCGTTATTTATCAGCGAATAACCAGCCTTATAAGGTTATGGATACTCGGGAACGAGCACCGGGCGCGGATGAATTATCTCAGCTTGATAGCGAGGCATTGATTCCATGGAATGCTGAACAAATGCTGGGTTATGACGAACTGGTGGTTAGCCCAGGTATTGCAGTGACACAACCTGAGATTGTTAAAGCGCATGATTATGGCGTGGCGATTGCTGGTGATATTGAGTTGTTTGCACAGGTAAATCGTTTGCCGGTGATTGCGATTACAGGTTCTAACGGTAAAAGCACCGTGACTGAATTGGTAGGAAAGCTGCTGGAAGCGAGTGGTTTGAAAGCATTGGTCGGCGGCAATATTGGGTTACCAGCGTTAGATTTATTGCCTAAGGCGAGCGATGATGCTGTGGTGGTGCTTGAGTTATCAAGCTTCCAGTTAGAAACCACTTATTCATTAAAACCAACTGCCGCTACCATACTGAATGTTTGTGAAGATCATCTTGATCGCTACGCAGATTACAAAGCTTACGTGGAAGCAAAACAGCGTATTTTTGAAAATGCAGCAACGATTATAGAAAATTCAGATGATGAGTTAACCCAGCCGAATAATGCTGGCGCTAAGCGCTTATCATTTGGTTTTTCTAACAATAGTGATTGGCAGGTAGACGTTACCGACGGTGTTTTACGCCGTGGTGAGCGAGCAGTTTTACCACTGAAAGAGCTAACGTTACAAGGGGCTCATAACGCCCTCAATGTTGCAGCGGCATTTGCTTTGTTAGAAGCAACAGGTGTTGTCATTAATGATGCAGTGCTTGAGTCTGCGAAAAATTATAGTGGTATGCCACACCGTAGTCAGTTAGTTGCTGTGAAAAATGGCGTCACTTACATTAACGATTCGAAAGCGACTAATGTTGGCGCGACGGTGGCTGCTGTAAATAGTTTTGCGCCACAATACGATAAGAAAATAATTTTGATTGCTGGTGGTGATGCTAAGGGTGCTGATTTATCAAACCTAAAAGATAGTATTGAGCAACATGCCAAGAAAGTCATCTGTTTTGGGAAAGATGGTGGTGCTATTGCTGAGCTGGATAGCAGCAAGTCCATTATTGTTAAAAACCTACAGGAAGCAATCGAGCAGGCTGTGGTTTCTAGTGACCCTGGAGACTGCGTACTGCTATCGCCTGCTTGTGCCAGTTGGGACATGTTCAGTAATTATATCGAGCGTGGTCAGCAGTTTGAACAACTGGTGGAGGTGCTATGACTAGCATTACCCAAGTATTGCGTCTGAATGACTTTGTCGAACAACTAAAATTGTCTGATCCAAGAACCCGTTTAGATCCTTGGTTATTAGGACCTGTGATTGCCTTATTAGCGATCGGCGTTGTTATGGTCGCTTCAAGCTCCATGCCGTACGCAGAAGATCATATGAATGGCAATGAATTTCACTTTTTAGTCCGTCATTGCATTTACCTTTGCCTTGCATTAGCGGCAGCTGCTCTGACGTTGCAGTTAGACACACGTTTTTGGCAAGAAAATGGACCAAAGTTTTTGGTCTTAGGCGTATTGCTGTTGGTGGCTGTGTTGTTTATCGGTCGAGAAGTGAATGGCAGTAAACGATGGATTGGCGTTGGACCTTTGACGGTTCAGCCAGCAGAGCTAATGAAATTCTTTATCGTCATCTATTTGGCGGGATATTTGGTTCGTCGTAGCGACGAATTACAGACACAAATTAGAGGCTTTATTAAACCGTTAATTGTGCTGGGTTTAGTGGTGGCATTCTTATTGTTACAACCTGACTTTGGAACCTCGGCAGTAATCGTGGCGACTGCATTAGCCATGATGTTTTTAGCTGGCGCACGATTATGGCAGTTCATAACATTGACCGCTTTTGTCGGCATCGTCATGGGACTGGTTGCATGGCAAGAGCCATATCGAATGAAGCGATTAACGAGTTTCCTAGATCCATGGGCAGATCAATTTGGTAGTGGTTATCAGCTAGTGCAGTCATTGATTGCATTCGGTCGTGGCGACTGGTTTGGTGCTGGTCTGGGCAACAGCGTACAAAAATTATCTTACTTGCCAGAAGCTCATACAGATTTTGTATTCGCAGTTTTCGCTGAAGAATTTGGTTTTGTTGGTGTGGCTTTAGTCATTGCACTGTTCGCTATTATCTTCATAAAAAGTCTTAGTATCGGACGCCGTGCGCTGAAAATGGAGCATTATTTTGCGGCGTACATGTCTTACGGATTTGGTTTTTGGTTGAGTTTGCAAGCATTAATTAATATTGGTGTAGCCAGTGGTTCGTTACCAACAAAAGGGCTGACCTTACCTTTCATTAGCTACGGCGGCAATTCGTTAATCGTTAGCTGTGTAGCTATAGCCGTGCTACTGCGTGTGGATTTTGAAGTTCGCCGCAAAGAGCATGAATATTCGAGTGCAAAACAATCTTACCGTGGCAAGAGCCGAGGAGATCGTGATGAGTAACACCATGAAGTACTCAATAAATAAAACGATCCTGCTGATGGCTGGCGGAACTGGCGGTCATATTTTCCCTGCGTTGGCAGTAGCTAAAGAATTAGAGCAGCAAGGTTGGACATTGCACTGGCTGGGCTCAAAAGGCGGCATGGAAGAAGAGTTAGTGCCTAAGCATGGCATTAAGATGACATTGTTGCCAGTAAAAGGCGTACGTAATAAAGGTCTTTCGTCATTGATTAAAGCACCTTTTCAACTATTGAAAAGTGTGTTGCTGGCGAGAAAAGCGATTAAGAAAATCAAACCTGATGTTGCTCTGGGTATGGGTGGGTTTGCCAGTGGTCCTGGCGGTTTGGCTGCGAGATTAAGTGGTGTGCCACTTGTGCTGCACGAGCAAAATGCTATTGCTGGTATGACGAATCAGCAACTTAATCGTTTCAGCAAAATTACATTGCAGGCTTATCCTGGAGCTTTTGTAGATACGAAAAAGGTCGCAACAGTGGGTAATCCCGTACGTACAGACCTGATGAGTATTCCGTCTGCGAAAGAGAGAATTATAGTAGAAGAAGGAAGTATCAATTTACTGGTTATTGGTGGTAGTCGCGGCGCGTTAGTTTTGAATCAAAAGATTCCAGCCATGCTCAATATTATTAATGGTGGGTTAAAGGTTAATGTTCGTCATCAGTGTGGTCGCGGAAACCTAGGTGATGTTGTCGCACGCTATAAAGAGTTAAGCAATAATTTGGTTGAGCATGACGTATCCGAGTTTATTGACGACATGGCGGCAGCTTATGAGTGGGCTGATTTAGTAATTTGTCGTGCCGGTGCTTTAACCGTGGCAGAGGTAGCCATGGCAGGTTGTGCAGCAATCTTTGTACCTTACCCTCATGCGGTTGATGATCACCAAACACATAATGCTCGTTATTTGGCAAACCAAGGTGGAGCCTTAATTATTCAACAGCATGATTTGGACGAGCAAAGTTTAGCCCGACAGATAACCGCGTTAGCAAATGATAAAAGCAGAATTATTGAAATGGCGATAATCGCAAAAAGTTTAGCCAAACCGCAAGCGACACAGCAGGTAGCGGAGTACTGCAAGCGTGCGGCGGTAGGGCAGTTTGAAATAATGAGTAATACAGCGAGCAAGACAACGGATTCTGTTGCAACTAGCAATGCCGCGAACAACCAAGTTTCTGAAAATGAAGCTGCGGAGAATCATAATGAACAACGATAATTTACAGCAAGTAATTCCAGAAATGCGCCGTATTAAACGCATCCATTTTGTTGGTATTGGTGGTGCGGGCATGAGCGGTATTGCAGAAGTATTGCTGAACCTTGGCTACGCTGTGAGCGGTTCTGATCTGCGTCAAAGTCATGTGACAGAGCGTTTGAAAAAACTAGGTGCAGAAATATTTTTAGGGCACCGAAGTAATAATATTTTGGATGTCGATGTCGTGGTTTGCTCGACCGCTATTCCGAAAAATAATCCAGAAATTGAGGCTGCGAAAGAGCGTCGAGTACCAATCGTTAGGCGTGCAGAAATGTTATCGGAATTGATGCGCTTTAGACACGGTATAGCCGTAGCGGGAACTCACGGTAAAACGACAACCACGAGTTTACTAGCGAGTATTTATGCAGAGGGTGGTTATGATCCTACCTTTGTTATTGGCGGATTATTAAATAGCGCAGGATCTAATGCGAAGCTGGGAAAAAGCCGTTACTTCATTGCTGAAGCTGATGAAAGTGATGCATCGTTTTTACACCTACAACCAATGGTGTCAGTGGTTACGAATATCGAAGCTGACCACATGGATACTTACGGTGGTGACTTTAAGAACCTAGAAAATAACTTCATCGAATTTTTACACAACCTTCCTTTTTATGGGTTGGCAGTGATGTGCATTGACGATGAAACAGTGCTAGAGCTTATTCCGAAATTATCGCGCCCAACAGTGACTTATGGTTTTGATAAAAAAGCAGATGTCAGAGCCATAGACTATAAGCAAAAAGGAACTAAGAGTTACTTTAAAGTGGTTCGACGAGATTGTGTCGGCCAACTGGATATAGAGTTGAACTTACCTGGCGAGCATAACGTTCAGAATGCATTAGCGGCAATTGCAGTTGCAACTGACGATGGCGTTAGTGATAAGGCAATTCAAAAAGCATTAGCAGAATTTGAAGGCATCGGCCGTCGATTCCAGATGTACGGAGACTTCACGGTTAACGATAAAACGGTAACTTTGGTGGATGATTATGGCCATCACCCTAGCGAGGTCAATGCGACGATAAAAGCGTTGCGCAAAAGCTGGCCAGAGCGTCGCTTGGTAATGGTTTATCAACCGCACAGATACTCAAGAACTCGTGACTTGTATGAAGACTTTTGTTCAGTATTGTCAGAGGTCGATGAATTATTGATGTTGGAAGTGTACTCGGCTGGCGAAGAGCCCGTACCTGGCGCTGACAGCCGCTCACTTTGTCGAAGCGTCCGTATGCGCGGAAAAGTCGAACCGATATTCGTAGAGTCAATTTCTGACTTGCCTGAAGTCCTGCATCATGCGCTAGAAGATGGCGACGTATTAGTGACCCAGGGTGCGGGTAACGTGGGATCTTTAGCGCCATCTTGGGTGCAGGTTGGTTTGGATTTCGAACGTTTGATTGGAAAGGAGGAGCAATGATTCAAACTGCTGCCACTGATTCAGCAAAAAACAATCGTTTACCGAGCGACTACGGAAAAGTTGCTGTGGTTTATGGTGGTTTTTCAGCAGAGCGTGAAATATCGCTCATTTCAGGTGATACCGTGCATAAGGCACTGGTAGGTGCAGGAGTTGATGCTCATAAAGTCGACCCAAAAAGTGATGGTTTAGATGCCTTGTCAGGACAGGGTTTCGATCGAGTTTGGAATGCTTTACATGGTCGTGGTGGAGAAGATGGTGTGATTCAAGGTTTCTTGGAGTTGCATCAAATTCCATATACCGGATGTGGCGTGATGTCTTCAGCTATTGCAATGGATAAGTTAAGAACCAAGCTGCTATGGAGCGCGCAAGGTTTACCAGTCGCTAAACACCGTATGGTCACAACAGGTGACTTGTCACTGGCCGAAGCAAAAGACTTATTAAATGAACTAGAAGGCTGCGTCATGGTGAAGCCGATTCATGAAGGTTCAAGCGTAGGAATGGCTCGGGCGGACAGTGCCGAATCATTACAAAAAGCTGTTGCGGATGCCAAGCAGTTCGATACTGAAATCATGTTAGAGCAGTGGATTTACGGTGACGAATACACAGTAACGATTTTAAACGGAAAGGCGTTACCCAGTATACGAGTTAAAACACCTCATGAGTTTTATGATTTTACAGCGAAATATAACAGTAAAACCACTGAGTACCATTGCCCAAGCGGTTTGTCTGAAGAGGACGAATCTGAGGTGGCTCAGCTAAGCGAAAAGGCGTTTAAATCACTTGGCTGTTACGGCTGGGGACGTGTGGACTTTATGCGAGATAGTCAAACAGGTCAGTGGTTGTTATTGGAGGTTAATACGGTTCCAGGTATGACTCAGACCTCTCTAGTTCCAAAAGCAGCCAAAGTAAAGGGCATGAGTTTTGAAGAGTTGGTGTTGAATGTTTTAGATACCAGCTTTAATCGTAAGGATGGGTTATTTAAAGATGACTTATCGAATACAAGGGCTGAGCACTAGTTATGGCAAAGATGGCGACTCGTAGCGACAAAAAACAGCATTCACTGGAAGGCTTCGCCAAGCCTTTGAAGTGGGCTGCTGGTTTGTTGGCGGGATCGTTAGTCGCAATAGCTCTGGTCTTCGGCGGTATCTGGGTATTTAGCGTTAACACCGATAATGTGTTTCCGATTAATAAGGTTGAGTTACAGAAGCATAAGTTTACTAATGCTGTCGGTGTCTATGACGTACTGCGAGGTATTGAAGATAGAGGTTTCTTCACCTTGGAGATGGAGCAAGTTGAGGCAAAGCTGGTGGAGCTGCCTTGGGTTAAAACGGTTCAGCTAAGAAAGGTATGGCCCGATACCTTGCAAGTATCAGTAGCAGAGCATACGCCTATGGCTTACTGGAATGATAGCGGTATCGTCTCGACGGAAGGAGAAGTGTTTTATCCGGTGGAGACGCCTCAAGATAGCTGGGTGAAATTAAGCGGCCCAGACAGTATGGCAAAAGATTTAACAGAGTTATTGAAGTTGTACCAACAGCAATTACTCGAGAAAGAGATGATTATCGACAGAATGGAGTTAAGCCAGCGAGGCGCTATTAATGTGGTGCTGACCGACGGCTTAGAAGTACGACTAGGGAATGTGCATGTGGAAGAGCGAATTGAGCGATTTATGCAATATATCGATAGTGTAAAACAACAAAAAAAGGCCACTTTGGCATACGTTGATCTGCGATACCAGAATGGTATGGCGGCACAATGGGTAGAGAATGAAACGTCAGTCATAAATGACGGAGGCAGTAGATAAAGCTATGTCGAAATCAACAGATAAACGATTAATTGTGGGGCTGGACATTGGTACATCAAAAGTGGTGGCCATTGTGGGAGAAGTTGGAGCTGATAACACCGTGGATATTATCGGTATTGGCTCACACCCATCGCGCGGCATGAAAAAAGGCGTGGTGGTTAACATTGAGTCGACTGTTGCTTCGATTCAGCGTGCGGTGGAAGAGGCTGAGCTAATGGCTGGTTGTCAGATCCATTCGGTTTATACCGGAATCGCCGGTAGCCACATTAAAAGTCTAAATTCGCACGGTATCGTCGCGATTAAAGATAACGAAGTGGCGCAGAGCGATGTCGAGCGAGTGATCGATGCTGCTAAGGCTGTAGCGATACCCGCTGACCAAAAGATCATGCACGTATTACCACAAGAGTTTGTGATTGATAACCAAGAAGGTATTCGTGAGCCAATCGGCATGTCAGGCGTTCGTTTAGAAGCGAAAGTTCATATGGTGACAGGAGCGGTCAGCGCGGCGCAAAACATTACTAAGTGTGTGGCGCGTTGTGGTCTTGAAACTGAAGATGTGATTTTAGAGCAGTTAGCGTCGAGTTACTCGGTACTGACTGAAGATGAAAAAGAGTTGGGTGTTTGTTTAATTGACATTGGTGGCGGCACCACGGACATCGCGATATTTACCGGCGGAGCGATTCGTCATACCGCGGTTATTCCGATTGCTGGCGATCAAGTTACTAACGATATCGCTGTTGCGTTAAGAACACCGACACAACACGCAGAAGACATAAAAGTCAAGTATGCGTGTGCGTTACGTCAGCTAACTAACTTGGATGAAACGATTGAGGTTCCGGGAGTCGGTGAGCGTCAACCGAGACGTGTTTCCCGTCAGATTCTAGCTGAAGTGGTCGAGCCACGTTACAGCGAATTGTTTGAGTTGGTTCACGCTGAAATCCGCCGCAGTGGATTTGAGAATTTAATTGCTTCGGGCATGGTCATCACTGGTGGCGGCTCGAAGATGGAAGGGTTGATGGAGCTGGCAGAGGAAGTTTTCCACATGCCAGTTCGTCAGGGGATGCCGCAACACATCAAAGGTTTGGTGGATGTTGTGCGTAATCCTATTTATGCCACGGGCGTTGGTCTATTGATTTACGGTAAACAAGACGTAGGCCATCACCGTGAACGAAATGTAACTGGTTTTAATGGGCTCTGGGAGCGCATGAAAAGCTGGTTTGGTGGATTTTAACGGCAAGCTTTTTAGCTCGCAGTTAAATTGGAGAAATCACTTAATGACATTATTAACGTTCTTGGAAAAAGGTGTGTTAAGTGAAAAATTGGCTAAACAATCGAAGGGGATATAGTTATGCCTAATATGTTTGAACTCGTAGATAGCTGCCAGAACAGTGCAGTGATTAAAGTGATCGGTGTTGGCGGCGGCGGTGGTAATGCCGTTGAGCACATGGTGAAAGCCAATATCGATGGTGTTGAATTCATTTGTGCCAATACGGATGCGCAGGCGTTGAACTCTTCAACGGCAAAAACGACGATCCAAATTGGTCAGAACATTACGCGCGGTTTAGGCGCTGGTGCGAACCCGGACGTGGGTCGTCAGGCAGCTTTAGAAGACCGTGAACGTATTATGGAATCGTTACAAGGCTCTGACATGGTGTTTATTACTGCTGGCATGGGCGGCGGTACCGGTACTGGTGCAGCACCCGTAATTGCAGAAATCGCTAAAGAAATGGGCATCTTAACGGTGGCCGTAGTAACCAAGCCGTTTAAGTTTGAACGTAAGAAGCGTATGAAGTTGGCGGAAAATGGTATTGATGAATTACGTAACGTAGTTGATTCATTGATTATCATTCCAAACGATAAGTTAGTGGCTCAGTTTGCTGGTCTTCGCCTTACAGAAGCTTTTGCTTCGGCAAACTCAGTATTGCACGGCGCGGTTCAAGGTATCGCCGAGCTAATCACTTGCCCTGGCTTAATCAACGTCGATTTTGCAGACGTTCGTACGGTAATGGCTGAGCAAGGTCAGGCCATGATGGGTACGGGTATTGCTTCTGGTGAAGGCCGTGCACAAGTGGCTGCTGATATGGCGGTTGCGAGTCCATTATTGGAAGATGTCGACCTTTCTGGAGCACGCGGTATCTTGGTGAACGTGACTGCGAATG
Organism: Kangiella sp. HD9-110m-PIT-SAG07; assembly: GCA_003370465.1. Classification (GTDB taxonomy): domain Bacteria; phylum Pseudomonadota; class Gammaproteobacteria; order Enterobacterales; family Kangiellaceae; genus Kangiella. The sequence continues at coordinate 10,533 of QQTG01000021.1, forward strand.
AAGAGTTTACCATTGATGAGTTCTCGGAAGTTTGTGAAGTTATCGAAGATATTGCTCACGAAGATGCTATTGTAGTAGTGGGTACGGCGATTGATGACTCCATGGGCGACGAAATGCGCGTCACGGTTGTCGCAACTGGCTTAGGCCAAGAAGCTGGCATGCGCTTGGTGGCTGATAATAAAGAGAAAGAAGTCCGTAAGCCAAGTGGTGAGTTGGACTTTAATAAGCTCGACGTTCCACCAGCAGCACGTAAACAAGCCGGTGTTGAAGAGTCGGAAAGCACTCAAAAGATGGCGGTAGGAAGTGATGTCGATAATTTCCTAGATATCCCGGCGTTTTTGAGAAAGCAGGCTGATTAAAGGTTACCGACTTTGGACCGTAGAACGATCATCATGGAGATGTATGCCAGACGTTATTAGAGGTAATGTGTTCTGATTTTATGAAACTAAACGCATTAATTGCGTTCATAGAGCTTAAGGAGGCCATCCCTTCGAGCCTCCTAAGCTTTCCTTGCTCTGCATTCAGTGCTGATTAAGGAATCAGTTAGCATAATTAGGGATAAAGTGAGGATTTGCGTGGAAGATGTAAATTCAAACAAACGTTCACAAAATGTTCAAAAATTGTTCAAACAATAGAAATATTGTGGTAATATGCGCTAGAATTTTGCTATCTTCCACCCTAAGCTCTTGATTTTTCAAGAAGTTGGAGAAACACTGAATGATACGACAACGTACGTTGAAAACAACCATTCGCGCCACTGGCGTAGGTTTGCACACTGGAGATAAAGTGTATTTAACCCTACGACCAGCACCAGTGGATACAGGGATTGTGTTCCGTCGCGTTGATCTTGACCCAATTGTAGAAATAGATGCTAAACCTGAGAATGTCGGTGATACCACTCTTTCAACCTGTTTGGTGAAAGATGGTGTGCGTATTTCTACCGTAGAGCACCTTTTATCAGCGATGGCTGGTTTAGGTCTCGATAATGCCTATATTGATGTGTCTGCGCCTGAAGTTCCGATTATGGACGGTAGCGCCAGCCCATTTGTGTTCTTGTTGCAGTCTGCTGGCGTTACTGAGCAGAATGCTCCGAAAAAATTTATTAAAATCAAAAAGAAAGTTACTGTCGAAGACGGTGATAAGAAAGCAACTTTTGAACCATTTGATGGATTTAAAGTTGCCTTTACGATTGATTTTGATCATCCGGTGTTCAAAAAGAGCAGCCAGACCTCGGTTATTGACTTCTCTACCACTTCGTTCGTGAAAGAAGTTAGCCGTGCGCGTACCTTTGGTTTTATGAAAGACATTGAGTTTTTGCGTGCCAATAACCTAGCGCTAGGTGGAAGCCAAGATAATGCTATCGTCATGGACGATTACCGTGTTCTTAATGAAGATGGTTTACGTTACGACGATGAGTTTGTAAAACATAAAATTCTTGATGCAATTGGTGATTTGTTCTTACTAGGTCACAGCTTGATTGGCTCGTTTACAGGCTATAAGTCTGGTCATGCGCTCAATAACCAGTTGATTCGTACGTTAATGGCGGATGAGTCAACGTGGGAGTTAGCGACTTATGATGATGCGAAAACGGCACCAATTTCATACATCATGAACCCAGTGTTATCGGTTTAATACTGACTAAAGAGTTACTGGGTATTGATATTTTTTGACTATCGGAATTGACTTGGCTTAACTTTTATCTGAATATTAGCCAGTGAATAATGGCCAGCTTGCCGTAAGTTGGCTAACAATTCTGAAGAAATATAACGAAGACGTGTACCCCAAACTGCGCTTTCTGCAGTAATGATAAGGCTAGTCTGATTAAACTCTGAGACCTCACAGTGGTCTTTCAGTTCGTCAGGTAGTAGCTCACGGACACTTTTGTTGATGGACTTAAGGCTGTTGGCTTGTTTCAATAGCCCTTTTAATAAGCTCTCGGGCTTATTGATAATGTCAGCCACGGACTTGGCTCGGGAAGGACGCTTCATAAGCACAATGCTTCTGGGCTCAAATAGGTGTTAGCTTCTATTGTAAGCTGGCAAAGTAGAATTTGTCATCCGTATCTGCGGCAAAAACCGCAAAAAATTGTAAACATGACCGTTTTACATTATCGATGACTTGAGAAACTTTTGGTTGATTATGCGTATTACGATTATTAAGAGTGATCAGAAAGGAATCAAGGCTTTGGAATTAGGACGTTCAAAATTGATGGCAACAGTGTTACTGAGTGTATTCAGTTTGCTGGCCATTGTGGCAGCTACCTTTTATACCACTAAGTGGGTTCTTCAGCAGGATCTAGTCAGTGAGTCTGCGATTCAAAAATGGCAAGTTGAGTTATCGCAGCAGAAAGAAGAGTTAGAAAAAGCAAAGAAACTATCGGAAGATAAAGTACAGGCGCTTTCAAGCCGTCTTGCTTCTATGCAGGCGCATATTCTGCGTTTAGATGCTGCAGGCGCCCGCCTTGCAGAAGAAGCGGGGATTACTGACGAGTTTGGATTCGGCGCAGCACCAGCGATGGGCGGCCCTTCAGAAGATGAAGATGCCGATAAAGCGACTTACCAAGATGTGGCATCGTCTCTAGATGTTATTCAAAGTTCAATCGAAGCAAAAGAACAGCAGTTATTTGCTTTAGAGTCTCTATTGCTTGATAAAGATATTAGCGCAGAACAGAAGATCACAGGTCGTCCGGTAAATACCGGTTGGTTATCATCTCCTTACGGTTACCGCTCGGATCCATTTAGTGGCAAACGCGCGTGGCACGCCGGTATTGATTTCTCTGCACTAGCAGGTTCTGATGTATTCGTCACCGCAGCAGGCGTCGTAACAACCGTAGAGCGCAAAGCGGGTTACGGGATTTTTGTCGAGGTGAGCCATGGTGATGGTTACACCACTCGTTACGGTCACAATAAAGCGGTACTAGTTAAAAAGGGTGACTTGGTCGAGAAAGGCGCTGTTATTGCTAAGGTTGGAAGCACGGGGCGTTCGACTGGACCGCATGTCCATTACGAAGTCACTCGAAATGGAAAGCGCGTTAACCCTTGGCGTTACCTCAAAGAATCGTAAGATTTTCACTTATTCATAAAAGCCGAGCGAATGCTCGGTTTTTTTATTGTCGGTCTGTTTAACTCTCTTAACATTTGTCATCTAACTCTCCAATGTCTTCGGCTTTCTCAGTTCGCTGCTTGAGCCTATTGAAATTTGATATCTAAACCCCCATTAGTTTGAAATACTTACTCGAAAAGCCCGATCAAGCGTTTACAGCTTCTAGAATATCGGTACAATCGAGTGCTTAATGATAATTCCATAAACAATTACTGTGTCATAAAACCAAGGCATTACGCTGAAAAATTAAGCGGTAGTTGTTTAATAACTTTATATAAGAACCGATAGCATGAGTTTTCTAAGCAAAATATTTGGCAGTCGAAATCAACGCACAATTAAACGTATGGGCAAGCTGGTAGAGCGTGTTAACCAGCTTGAAGCAGACTATGAGTCTTTAAGCGATGAGCAGGTGAAGGCTAAAACTGCTGAGTTTAAGGAGCGTTTAGAAAAAGGAGAGACTCTGGATAGTTTGCTTCCTGAGGCTTTTGCCGCGGTTCGAGAAGCCAGTAAACGTACCCTAGGAATGCGCCATTTTGACGTTCAGTTAGTAGGTGGTATTACTTTGCACCAAGGCAAGATTGGTGAAATGCGGACGGGTGAAGGTAAAACCTTAGTCGCAACTTTGCCAGTCTATTTGAATGCCTTGTCGGGTAAAGGGGTTCACGTTATTACGGTAAATGATTACTTGGCTCAACGTGATGCCGAGTGGATGGCGCCAGTTTATGATTTCTTAGGTATGTCTGTTGGTGTCATTCTATCGGGACAAAGTCATGAGCAGAAGAAAGAAGCATACGGCTCTGACATTACTTACGGTACCAACAATGAGTACGGCTTTGATTATCTACGCGATAACATGGCGTTTGAACAAGAACAGCGTGTACAGCGTGAGTTAAACTTTGCGGTTATTGATGAAGTTGACTCGATTTTGATCGATGAAGCTCGTACTCCGTTGATCATTTCTGGCCAAGCTGAAGACAGCTCTGAAATGTATCGCGCAATCAATAAGCTTATCCCAAAACTTGAAGCTCAGGATAAAGAGTCTGAAGAGGGTGAAGAGGATACTGGCGATTACACGATTGACGAAAAAGGCAAGCAAGCAAACTTAACTGAGCTTGGGCAGGAACGCATTGAAGATTTATTGCGTGCGAATGGTTTGTTACCAGACGGTCAAAGCTTATATAGCCCAGCCAGCATCATGTTGCTACACCATGTAAATGCCGCCCTTCGTGCTCACAAGCTATTTAAGAACGACGTTGATTATGTGGTTAAAGATAACGAAGTTATTATCGTTGATGAGCATACTGGTCGTACGATGCCGGGTAGACGTTGGTCTGATGGTTTGCACCAAGCGATTGAAGCCAAAGAAGGCGTCAATATCCAGAATGAAAACCAAACGCTAGCGTCGATCACCTTCCAGAATTATTTCCGCTTATATAACAAGCTATCCGGTATGACGGGTACTGCTGATACAGAAGCGACAGAATTACACATGATTTATGGCCTTGATGTTGTGGTGATTCCGACTAACAAGCCAATGTTACGTCAAGATATGTCAGACTTGATTTTCTTAAGCAAAGAAGAAAAGTACGAAGCGATCATTGAGGAAATCAAAGAATTACAAGCGAAAGGCCAACCGATTCTAGTTGGTACTGTTTCAATTGAGTCATCAGAGCTAATCTCTAATGCTCTGAAGAAAGGCAAGATTAAACACCAAGTGTTGAACGCAAAGTTCCACGCAAAAGAAGCCGATATTATCGCACAAGCGGGTCGCGCAGGTTCTGTTACTATCGCGACGAATATGGCCGGTCGTGGTACCGATATTGTGTTGGGTGGTAATTTACAAGCCGATCTGGCTGCATTAGGCGAAAATCCTAGCGAGGAAAAGATCGAAAAAGCCAAAGAAGAGTGGCAGAAGCGTCATGACGAGGTATTAAACGCGGGCGGTCTAGCCATTATTGGTACCGAGCGCCATGAGTCCCGCCGTATCGATAATCAGCTTCGTGGTCGTTCGGGGCGTCAGGGTGATCCTGGCTTGAGCCGTTTCTATCTATCGCTTGAAGATGACTTAATGAGAATTTTTGCTTCCGAGCGTCTTGGCATGATGATGCAAAGACTTGGCTGGGAAGAGGGTGAAGCTCTTGAGCATAAGATGGTTTCACGCGCGATTGAGAACGCACAGCGTAAAGTTGAGCAGCGTAACTTTGATATGCGTAAGAACCTGTTGGAATACGATGATGTTGCCAATGATCAGCGCCGTGTAATCTATGAACAGCGTAATGAGTTGATGGAGTCTGAGGATATTCAAGAAACCATCGAAGATATGCGTTATGACGTTGTCCAAGATGTTATTAGCCAATATGTTCCGCCTCAGTCCATTGAGGAAATGTGGGATATTAAAGGTTTAGAGCAACGCTTACAGCAGGATTTTGATATCCAGTTACCAGTACAGCAGTGGTTAGACGATGACGATAAGTTTGCTGAGGAAGAGCTGCGCGAAAAAATCTATCAAGCTATCGAAACAGCTTATGCAGAAAAAGAAGCTGCTTTACCAGAAGCGAAAATGATGCGTCAACTTGAAAAGCAAGTAATGTTGCAGCATTTGGATATGCACTGGAAAGAGCATTTAGGCAACATGGATCATTTACGTCAAAGCATCCACCTTCGTAGCTATGCACAAAAGAACCCGAAGCAAGAGTATAAACGTGAAGCGTTTGAGTTGTTCTCGGGTTTACTGGATAACTTAAAACATGACGTTATAACTGTTTTGTCAAAAGTGAAATTCCGCATGCCTGAAGAAGTTGAGGCTATGGAGCGTCAGCAGCAAGACGTTTCAAAAATGAATACTCAGCATGATTCTGCATCGGCCATGCCTGCGGATGAGTCGACGCAAACTCAGAAACAAGCAGAAACTTTTGTTCGTGAGCAGCCAAAAGTCGGCCGTAATGAGCCGTGTCCTTGCGGGTCGGGCAAAAAGTTTAAACAGTGCCACGGTAAAGCATCCTAAAATATGCCGGTCATTAAAGTCGCGGTCGCAGTGATTAAAGTCGGTGACCGCGTTTTGATTGCCAAGCGCGCAAAGGATCAACATCAAGGCGGTTTGTGGGAATTCCCAGGCGGGAAGTTCGAACCTGATGAAACTTTGATGAGTGCGGTACAGAGAGAGTGCTTTGAAGAGCTAGACATCTGGCCCGTATTGATTGAGCCGCTTACCGTTATTGAGCATCAATATCCTGATAAATCGGTAAGACTTGAAGTTTGTGTAGTGAAAGACTACTTAGGGGTTCCACACGGTAAAGAAGGACAACCTTTGGCGTGGTGCCCCGTGGCTTCTTTGAATAACTACCAGTTTCCAGAAGCCAATAAAGACATTATTAAGTTAATATAATCTACTTCTTATTTTTCATCTTTAGCTAATTCGCTTACTGTGTTCGGGTCGAGTTGTTGCCCGGCAATTTTATGTCCTTCGCTAGCCCACTCACCTAAATCGATAAGCTTGCATCGTTTGCTACAAAAAGGCTTAAAATCATTACTTTTAGTCCAAGCGACTGATTTTGAGCAGGTGGGACACTTTACGATCATGGATTCAGGCATAGATTAGTTGTAATCGAGTTGATTGATGCGCGAAGGATACTAATAACCATCGAAAAAATCGAGTATTGAGACCGGATTTTATAATTGTAAAATATCTTCTGTCTGCTCTGTTAAACCTTAAATTTAATAAAAAACCATACAAAACATGGGTTTATAGCCGTATTGCGTAGAGATTTACTCATTAGTCATAAAGATATAAAGCAATAAAACTGACAAAAAATGTCAGTATAGTCTCTAATTGGTTGATTTTTAGCTAATGCAAACCACTAAACCGATGCAACCCCGCATACAAATGTGACATAAGTCATTGTTTTACTAGGTGTGTCGAGAAATTTTACAATCGTTTGTTGCTATATTCATATTACGCAGTTATATTTAATCACAGAGTTTGTTCATACAGGTTCGTTCAATTCCGAGCGTCTGTTGCACTAGGCAAAACACCATCTGAGGGAACGCTTAGTAAAACAGTTAAAATGTGTAAGAGCAAATTTAGTGACTATTTTTTGCAAAATGTATAGGAGAGAGTCTCATGCAAACTAAAAAACAAGCGGGTTTTACCCTTATTGAATTAATGATCGTAGTAGCGATCGTAGGTATTTTGGCAGCAGTAGCAATCCCTGCTTACCAAGATTACATCAAGCGTTCTAAAATATCTGAAGCAATGGCAACAGCTGGTGCTTGTAAAACGTCTGTGGCTGAATACGCTGCAGCAAATAACGCCCTTCCAGGTACAGCCACAAGTGCTGGCTGCTCGGGTGGTTCGCAATATGTTGACACGTTGGCTGTTGGTGCTGGTGGAGTTATCAGCGTAACGATCAACGATACAGAAGTTGGTGATGGATCTGCGGGCGATATCGTTTTAAGCCCTGTTGACTCATCTGGCTCAGCAGCTACTGGTGCGAATATCTTTGGTTGGAACTGTACTAATACCCTTGATAATAGTGGTTTAGCACCTGCAAGTTGTCGTTAGTATTGACTAAGCACAAAAAGCGAGCTTCGGCTCGCTTTTTTTATCCCCTTAAATAGGTTGCGAGGAACTTATGTCTTTGATAAATAGAACTATTATAATCACATTTGCAACTTTTTTTCTTGTAGTTTGCCATGTTTGGTATGCAGGTTATGGAATTGTAGGTCTAGGGGTTCAACAAAATAATTTTACATGGATGTTTGTATGTTTAGTGATTGGACTAGCTTTATTTTCAATGCATAACAACAAACGGTTTGTTATGCCTAGGTTTTGGCTATTAGGCTCCGTTGCGATTATTATTACTTTATTACCTTTTACTATTTCGAACAAAGAGTACTTTTTAAATGGATACTTACTGATTATAGGTCTTGTAGCAGCTTGGATTTTTTTACTTGCTATTTTGCAGTTTGAAGCCTTTGAAAAAAGACCAGATATTTTACTATGGTTAGTGTTTGGAGCTATATTTATCCAAGTTATATGGGGGGGAGTAGGGAGTTTCAACTCTGTAATGATTAATCAAGTAAATGAAAGGCTTGTGGTTGACCCGGCTGCTTTAGGTGTATTTAATCAAAAAAATGTCTTTGCAAGCTTTTTGGCTACCGGCCTAGGACTAAGTATTTTTTTGTTCTGTAAGTCGGAGTTTAACAATAAGAGAATACAAACAATGAGCAGTTTTGGGCACATTGTTTTCGCTTTTATAGCGGCCTTTACTTTAGTTTATTCGAACTCTCGTGCAGGATATATTGGTTCAGTAATTAGTTTATTATTTGTTTTCCCATATTGTTTTAAGATTAATAAAACAAAAGTTAGCTTGTGGTTATTGTTTGCAATCATGGGATTAGTGCTTGCCATATCCTTGTTGGAGTCGACAGGTAGAGTGGAAAAAGAGTTGACAGAGGGTGGCTCTCGAGTTGGTATTTATTTAACCAGCTTTAAACTAATGCTCGATGCTCCTCTACTAGGAAATGGTGCTGGCAGCTTCATGCGGACTTTTATTGAGAAGTTTTCTATTTTAAATCAGCAAGGAATGCTTCCTGATGGCAGTGGTCATGGCAATCTTGTGCATCCACACAATGAATTATTACTTTGGGGTGTAGAGGGTGGCTTTATATCAGTTTTGGGTCTGCTGGCATTATCTCTTATTTTGCTTAGGCACTCATCCAAAGGGGTAGTGAAAAAATTGCTGTTTCTAGGTTTACTTAGCCCTATAGTACTTCATTCAATGGTAGAAATGCCTTTTTATCAATCTGCTTTGCATATAGTGGTTTTAGTGTTGATTTTTGTATCGATATATCATCAATTTGGTAGAAAAGAAAAAGGCAAAGTTTATGGTCTAAACAATTTTAATTCTGGGTTACCAATCGTTGGCTTTTTTATTTGTACCGCTTCAGTCATGTTTTTTGCATTAAATATTAGCTCATTGAACAACTTGCACAAATTTATTCAGCAGGAGAACAGGGGGATAGACGAACTCTCGAAAGTCTATATTCATGTTGGGTGGGAAAATACTTATGATTATATGTATTACGGCACTTTATACCAGCAGGGACTTAAATCGAATAATCCAAAACTAATTAAAGAGTATATAAACTGGGCAAACGAGATTAATAAAAAAGCCCCAAAGCTAGATTACTTTAGAACACTAGTATACGCGTATGAGCAACTTGGAGACATTGATAAGGCTTATAGTACAGTTGAAAAATTAGATTTTTATTATCCACTGCATAAACCAACGCAAGAGTGGATTGAAAAATTTTATACTCATATGGAGTCAAAAGGTTATAGTAACCCCCAGGGTGTGAATTGACATTACTTTGTTTTTATTCGAGTATATTTGCGTAAGACTGAATTTAATAATTAACTGGATTTCTAAAAATGGCACTAGTTGAAACAGGGTTAACAGGCTTGGCTCATATGCTTGTAGCTGAAGGGCTGATTGAAAAAGATAAAGTTAAAGAGGCAATCGAACGCGCTAAAGAAGATAAAGTTGGGCTTATTGACTGGCTGGTGACGGCTGGTTGGGTTAAAGGTGGGGATGCTGTAAAAGCTCAGGGTATAAATTTTGGTGCACCATTTTTTGATGCTAATTCAATCAACCCAGACAACCTACCTAAAGATATTATTGACCTCAACATGATGCGTAAGCATCGAGTTCTACCATTATATAAGCGGGGAACACGTTTATTTGTTGGTGTTGCTGATGCCACAAACTTGAAAAGTTTAGAGGAAGTACGCTTCCAGACAAACTGCTCTGTAGAAGCTGTTTTGGTTGAGCCATCAAAGCTTGATTCACTTGTTAATAAATTGATTGATGAGAAAGAAAGTGAGTCGCTATCTGATTTTGATGATGCAGATTTAGATAATATTGATTTAGATGCCGTTGATCCAGAAGAAGCAGATGATGTTGCGTCCGGAGCGGATAGGGATGACGCCCCTGTCGTAAAGTTTGTGAAGAAAATGCTAGTAGACGCTATTCGCAAGGGGGCATCGGATTTACATTTCGAGCCTTACGAAAAAAAATACCGTGTACGTTTTCGTATTGATGGATTGCTACATGAAGTTGCTAGCCCGCCGATACAGTTATCGGCTCGTATATCAGCCCGTTTAAAAGTTCTCTCTAATTTAGACATTTCTGAACGTCGTGTTCCTCAAGATGGCCGAGTTAAATTAAAGCTTTCCAAAACTAAAGCCATTGATTTTCGTGTCAATACATTACCGACGTTGTTCGGTGAAAAGATCGTAATGCGTATTCTCGACCCTACCAGCGCTATGCTTGGTGTTGATGCATTAGGGTTTGAGCTGAAACAAAAAAAGCATTTTATGGAAGCTATTGGTAAGCCGCAGGGGATGGTTTTAGTTACAGGGCCAACGGGCTCTGGTAAGACGGTGACTTTATATACTGGCGTAAATATTTTAAATGATGAGTATAAAAATATTTCTACCGCCGAAGACCCGGTAGAGATCAACTTGGCCGGCGTTAATCAGGTGAACGTAAATATAAAAGCAGGGCTTACATTTGCTTCTGCCTTACGTGCTTTTCTGCGTCAGGATCCGGATATTGTACTCGTTGGTGAGATTCGAGATCTTGAAACCGCTGAAATTGCGATTAAAGCGTCACAGACGGGTCACTTAGTGTTATCAACGCTGCATACAAACTCCGCACCCGAGACGTTAACTCGTTTGGTTAATATGGGAGTTGCTCCATTTAATATCGCTACAACTGTGAATTTAGTGGTAGCACAACGATTAGCAAGACGTCTTTGTGAGCATTGTAAGAAGCCTTCAGAGTTACCTGAGGAAGCTCTTTTAGATGAAGGGTTTACTAAAGAAGAGCTGAACGATCTCACAATTTATGAACCAGTGGGTTGCGATAAGTGTACATTAGGTTATAAAGGACGTGTGGGGTTATTCCAAGTTATGCCTGTGTCAGATGAAATGGGACGTATTATCATGGAGGGGGGTAACGCTATTGATATATCAGACCAGGCAAGAAAAGAAGATATCCCCGATTTGCGTAGAGCAGGATTAAATAAAATTAAATTAGGGGCTACCAGTTTAGAAGAAGTGAGCCGTGTAACTCAAGACTAGTTTTTGGTTTGAGTTGCATTTAGGGTTGTCGGTATAATTAATTGAGAATTATCACTTTTATTTGCTATATTGGTTGAACTAAGGGTTAGAAGGTACCGCAAAATGGCGACGGCAGTAAAAAAACGAAAAGCATCGACAAAGCAAAAGAAGCAAAAAGTATTTCAATGGAAAGGTGTCAATAAGCAGGGTCAAAAGTTAAAAGGCTCAATGCCTGCGGTCGATGCGGATGAGGTCAAGGCCTCATTAAGAAAACAGGGTATCACCCCTAAAACAGTCAATGCAGATTTGTTTGGTTCATTAGGTGCTGGCAAGAAGCCAATTAAACCGGTAGATATTGCGGTTTTTTTGCGACAGCTAGCAACAATGATGAAAGCCGGTGTTCCCTTAGTGCAATCTTTTGATATTATCGGTAAAGGCCATGAAAATGCGAGTGTTCAAGAGCTTGTTCTTAAAATTAAAGAAGATGTAGAGTCTGGTAACCCTTTCGCAACGGCCCTGAGAAGCCAACCCAAATATTTTGATGAGCTGGTTTGTGACTTGATTCATGCAGGTGAGCAGTCAGGTACTCTAGAGCAAATGCTGGATAGAATTGCGACATATAAAGAGAAGTCAGAAGCACTGAAATCCAAGATTAAAAAAGCAATGATGTATCCAATCGCTGTTATCGTCGTTTCATTAGCAGTAACGGCAGTATTATTAATTTATGTTGTGCCGATGTTTAAGGATTTATTCTCTGGTGCTGGGGCTGACTTACCTGCACTAACTGCTATGGTGGTAGCGGCATCGGAAAATATGCAAGCAAACTGGTATATTTACTTGGGCGTCTTGATAGCTGCGGTTGTTGGACTTTCACAGGCAAACAAAAAGTCACCTCAATTTCGAGAGTTTAAAGATAGGCTTCTTTTAAAAGTACCCATTTTCGGACCTTTAGTTCAAAAGGCTGCTGTAGCGCGGTATGCTCGTACTTTAGCAACTACCTTTGCCGCTGGTGTGCCATTAGTCGATGCATTGGATTCTGCTGCGGGAGCGTCGGGTAATACCGTATATAAAAAAGCTATCATGAAAATTAAGGAAGATGTTACTAGCGGTCTGCAAATTAATATGGCGATGACATCGACAGGTGTCTTCCCCAATATGGTGAATCAAATGGTGGCCATCGGTGAAGAGGCTGGTTCGGTAGATACTATGTTATCAAAAGTAGCAGATATTTATGAATCTGAGGTTGATGATGCGGTCGACGGTTTAAGCTCTTTGATTGAGCCGTTTGTAATTGTTTTCATTGGTGGCTTAGTGGGAACCATTATTGTTGCGATGTACTTACCTATCTTTAAACTAGGTGACGCATTCTAAAATAGGTGTTTCACTATAATAAGTATTAATCAATATGATCGAATTATTGTCTAGTAACCTGCCTTTATTGGCAGGTTTTGTTTTTGTACTCGGTTTACTTTTTGGTAGTTTCTTTAATGTGGTGATTCACAGGCTTCCGATTATACTGAATCGGGAGTGGCGCACGACTGCGACTGAGATACTTAAAGAGTCAGAGTGTGAGGTTCAGTGCCCAAAAGATGACTTGCCCCAAAAGTATGGTTTAGTCACTCCTCGATCTGCATGCCCAAAGTGTCAACATCAGATAACGGCTTTGGAAAATATTCCTGTTTTAAGCTGGTTATTTTTGCGAGGCAAGTGTCGCTCGTGCAAAACAGCAATTTCTATACGTTACCCTTTTGTGGAATTATTAACGGCAATAACCTTTACCGTCTGTGCGTATATTTTTGGGTTCAATTGGTTATTACTGTTTTCCTTAGTCTTCACTTCATTCTTAATAGTCAGTAGCTTCATCGATTACGATCACAAGATTCTTCCTGATCAGTTAACTTTGCCGTTGGTTTGGATAGGTTTAAGCGTATCGTTGTTTATTGGACCTGGTGAAGTACAGCCTAGTTTTGTTCCAGACTTACAGTCGGCGGTGATTGGAGCTTTGTGCGGCTACTTAGTGCTATGGTCTATTTATTGGTTGTTTAAAATTGCGACTGGGAAAGAAGGAATGGGGCATGGTGATTTTAAATTACTAGCTGCTATTGGTGCATTTGTTGGCTTTAAGATGCTACCACTTGTGATCATCCTCTCAACAGTCACGGGTGCAATACTGGGTATTTTGACGATCACTATCAATAAAAAAGGTCGCGACTATACCATCCCCTTTGGACCATTCCTTGCGATTGCGGGGTGGGTTACTCTTATCTGGGGACAGCCCCTAACTGAATATTATCTTAGTCTCTTAGCGCCCTAGCATATGACGTACCATATTGTATTAACGGGTGGTGTGGCTAGTGGTAAGTCAGCTGTTAGTCAGTTGTTTGACGAACTGGGTGTTACTGTTATTGATGCTGACTTAGTCGCACGTGATGTAGTCGCGCTTGACTCAGCTGGACTGCAGCAAATTACCGATTACTTTGGGGGCTCTGTGCTGAATAAAGATGGAACTCTTAATCGGCAGACTCTTCGCGAGATTATTTTTAACAGCAACGAAAAGCGTGAATGGCTAAACCAATTACTCCATCCGATGATTCGCCAAGAAATGGAACGTCTCCGGCAAAAAGCTGAAGAATGTGATGAGCTATACACCATTAACGTCATTCCACTGTACTTAGAGACTATCCATGGAACTTCTGAAGCGATGAACTACCAAAGGGTGCTAGTAGTTGATGTTAGCGAATCGGTACAATTAGAGCGTCTGCTACAGAGGGATTCGGGTAGCTTAAAGCAAGCTAAGGCCTTAATGAAAACTCAGGCTAACCGTAAAGAACGGTTATCTATAGCAGATGATATCATCGACAATGGTTCAGATTTGCAATCACTAAAACAACGAGTTATAAATCTAGATAAGCATTATCGTGAATTAGCAAGGGGCTAACTCCATGAGTCAGGCTGTTGAGTCAATTCTATATGAACACCCATTGAGCGAGCAGGTTCGAACCTATCTTCGTTTAGAACAACTTTTTGCCATTCAAACACACTTACGCGAGCAAGAGTCAACAACTTGCCATGTCACCGCGCTACGTAATCTCTGGGAAATATTAGACTGTCTTGATCGAGGCGACATTAAGGGTGAATTGATTAAAGAGTTGGAAACTCAAAAGCTGTACTTTGAGCAGCTAGAAGAAAGCCCCTATATTGATGCTTTAAAATTACAGCGATTTCTAGAGCAACTTAACCAGCTTCTGGATTGGTTAGGGAAGTATCGAGGGAAATTTGGCGCAACATTGCGCTCAGATCGCTTCATCGATATGCTTAAAAATCGTATTCGAATGCCAGGTGGAACTTGTAGTTTCGATTTACCTGAGTTGCACCAATTCTTAAATCAGTCTTTTCAATACCGACAAGAGTGCTTGAGAGAGTGGTTCTCGCACCTGGATGGCTTGGCACAGTGCATTAAGATTTTATTGAGACTCTTTAGGGAGAATGGAGATTTTGAATCTGTAACTTCAAAGCAGGGAGTTTATCAAAGTAGTCTATCGAGCCAGTCGAACCCTCAGTTATTACGAGTTCAACTGCCAAGCGATTCGACCTACTTTCCTGAAATCAGTGGCTCTAAACATTACTTCAGCATTCGCTTTATTGAAAAAGTCGATAATGAATTAAAGCCCGTAGGAGATGACTTTAATTTTGAACTGGCAATTTGCTAAGAGTCACCACTGACCGAGAACACAAACTAGATTTCTAAACGTAAAGACAAGTCGACTGCTTTAACGTGTTTGGTGAGTGCTCCTACGGAAATAAAGTCCACACCCGTATCAGCGATATCTCGCAGCGTCTCTATGGTTACATTACCGGATGCTTCAATTTTAGCTGTGTGCGAATGCATTTGATTAATCGCGACACCTGTTCGCATATCGTCGATGCTAAAGTTATCTAGCATTATAACATCTGCGCCTGCATCTAACGCCTGATCTAATTGGGCGAAAGTTTCAACCTCAACCTCCACCAGCACCTTAGGATGATTTTGGCGAGCGGTGGCCACTGCGTTTACAATAGAGCCTGTCGAGACAATATGATTTTCCTTGATCAGAAACGCGTCAAATAAGCCCATACGGTGGTTTTTACCACCTCCGCAGTATACCGCGTATTTTTGAGCCAGTCGTAGCATAGGAACTGTTTTACGCGTATCCAATAGCTGACAGTCGGTGCCTTTAAGTTCTCGGACGTAACGCGCGGTAGTGGTAGCTGTACCGGATAATGTCTGTAAGAAGTTCATAGCACTGCGCTCAGCGGTCAGAATATTTCGAGCATTACCTTCAAGTTCACATAGCGTATCGTTTGGCGACATTTTATCACCATCTTGGCATTTCCAGTTGAGCTTGATGCTCGGGTCCAGCTGTTCAAAAACGGCGTTAAACCAATCTATACCGCAAACGACACAGTCTTCGCGGGTGATTAAGCGGCCTTTTGCGGTTTTACCTGCGTCGATTAGCTCAGCGGTGACGTCTACTCCATCAAGGCCATCCAGATCTTCCTCAAGCGCTCGTTTGACTTGGTACTCTATGTTTGTTTTTAGTTTCGCTTGGTAAGGAATGTCGATCATACAGGGTTCCGTAGAAAGTTAATGGGTTCACTCAGGCATCATATTTTGCTTAATCTGTGCTATTGTAATCTCAAAAAAGGGGTTTAGGAATAGCATGTCAGTGGTTGAGCAAGAATTTTGTATAAATTTACATACAGGCTTTTTCGAAAATGCTCGGTATTCAGAGTGTGATCACTTTGATGATCGCGATTCTGAACGTGATATCGATTTATTAGTGATTCATAACATCAGCTTACCGCCCCAGCAATTTGGAGGGCCCTATATCGATCAGCTGTTCGCGGGCTGTTTAGATCCCAACGAGCATTCATTTTTTAAAGAAATAGCGGAAGTGAGAGTTTCTAGTCATCTGTTAATACGACGTGATGGCGAACTGGTGCAGTATGTCCCGTTACATAAACGAGCCTGGCATGCAGGCTTGTCGAGTTATGAAGGGCGTGATAAATGCAATGACTTTTCGATCGGTATCGAGTTAGAGGGCGCGGACGATATACCCTATGAAAAGGTGCAATACCAAGTGTTAGCGAAAGTGTCGCGGTTGTTACTTAAGGCTTATCCAAAGATGAGCTCAAAACGAATTACGGGTCACTCCAATATTGCGCCCGGCAGAAAAACGGATCCAGGCCCAGCGTTTGATTGGCAGTATTATCGTAGATTAATGAATGAGCTGTCGTAAGCCAAGGATTTGTCGGAACAGAGCGTGCTTAATCATTTGGCCTTATGGTATAACAGTGTAAAGAGAGTCGTTTTAATAACTTTTGGGAAGGGGATATGGCGTTACTAGCGTTGGTCATTGCAATATTAATTGAGCGTTATTACCACGGTAACCAATCGGTTGCGCGGGATAAGCTCAGTAGCGATAACTGGTATTTTTCTTATTTAAGGTTTTTCGATAAGAGCTTTGGCAGTAAAAGTTGGTATCAAGGTTGGTTGAAAGAAGTCTTTGAAGTATTTTTACCCGCAGTAGTGGTATTCGTGTTGTTTAAGCTGTTTGACGATGGCTTCATTGCTTCAATGATCATGCTTGCACTCATGGTATTGATTCTTGTGCATGCTTTTGGGCCGCAGCTTCCTAGTAAACAGTTACAAGGCTATTTCAACGCCATGAGTAATGACGATCAGCAAGCGGCTTTCGAGTATGCCAAAACCTATACTGGAAAAGAGTCAGAAAGCGAAGAGGAAATGGTTAAAGATGTCACTGATACTATTTTTTATAATATTGAAAGCCAGTATTTTAGTGTAGCCATTTGGTTTGTGTTGCTCGGTCCTGCGGGTGCTTTACTTTATCGCATGCTGTTATGGCAACAGCAAGAAGACAAACTTGGCGTAGCGGGTAGCAAGGTGCATTATGCAATGGAGTGGCTGGCTTTCCGTCTATCAGCCCTTACTTATTTACTCGCTGGCGATATGGCTCATGGTATTGAGCATAGTAAAGGCCAGTTTTTCGACCTGAATGTTAGTGGTAAGGATTTATTAAACACGGTTGCGGCTGCTAGCATGGGTGCCTATATCCGTGACGAAGAGGGCGGAGCTTGTGCACCGAACCACTGTGCCATTAGCTTGTCCCAACGTGCAGGCGTTATCTTATTCGCTGTTATTGCTGTGGCATCGTTACTTGGCTGGACCTTTGTTTAAGCCATCAACGTCATTTCATTAACTTATGTTAAGTAATATTTCAGAATATCATATGGTCAGACCATTGCGTCTGACTGCCTGCTTTTTACCCAAAACGGTATCTTTTTACCGCTCTTTTGACTAAGATGTTGTCTTTATGAATTTTAGTATTTCTGCTTAACACGTGTTAAATAAATGCATGTGGCTGTCAAAAGGCGATAAATATGTCTGAAAACGATTTAAAAAGAACCGCGTCAGAAACAGATGTTGATCCGATAGAAACTCAAGAATGGATCGAGGCGCTAGATGCGGTAATGGCTGAAGAAGGCGTCGAACGTGCGCACTACTTACTGGAAAAGCTAGTAGCCAAAGCACGCCGTGCTGGCGCGAACTTACCATTCGATTTAACGACCGCTTATTTAAATACCATTCCTCCTGCGCAAGAAGCGCACATGCCGGGCGATCAGGAAATGGAGCGCCGTTTGCGCGCCATCATTCGTTGGAATGCTATTGCGATTGTCCTGCAAGCTTCGAATAAAGAATTAGAGTTAGGTGGTCACTTATCCAGCTTTGCTTCGAGTGCAACTCTCTATGACGTGGGTTTCAACCACTTCTTTAAAGGTAATGACGAAGATAAAGGTGATTTAATTTATTACCAAGGCCACTCGTCGCCGGGTATTTATGCCCGAGCTTTCCTTGAAGGTCGTTTAAGTGAAGAGCAATTAAGTAATTTCCGTCAGGAAGTTGACGGCAAAGGCTTATCATCGTATCCACATCCTTGGTTAATGCCGGACTTCTGGCAGTTCCCAACGGTATCGATGGGCTTAGGGCCAATCCAAGCAATTTATCAAGCACGATTCTTAAAGTACTTAGAGAACCGTGGTTTAGCTGATACCAAAGGTCGTAAAGTTTGGGCTTTCTTAGGTGATGGCGAAATGGACGAGCCAGAGTCGATGGGTGCGATAAGTTTGGCCGGTCGAGAAAAGCTCGATAATTTAATTTTTGTGGTTAACTGTAACTTGCAACGCCTTGATGGTCCTGTTCGCGGTAATGGCAAGATTATTCAAGAGCTAGAAGGTGAATTCCGGGGTTCAGGTTGGAGCGTATTAAAGGTTATCTGGGGCCGTTATTGGGATCCGCTATTAGCGCGTGATACTGATGGTCGCTTGCGTCAGGTGATGGAAGAAACGGTTGATGGTGAATACCAGAACTGTAAAGCCAAAGGCGGTGCTTACACCCGTGAACACTTCTTTGGTAAAGATCCTAAGTTAAAAGAAATGGTTGCCAATATGTCGGATGAAGATATTTGGCGCTTGAATCGTGGTGGCCACGATCCACATAAAGTTTATGCGGCTTATCATAAAGCGGTAAATACTGAAGGGCAGCCTACGGTTATCTTGGCTAAGACGGTCAAAGGCTACGGCATGGGTTCATCTGGTGAGGGCAAAAACGCTGCACACCAAATGAAGAAGATGAATCTAGAAGCCTTAAAGCATTTCCGCGATCGCTTTAACGTCCCGATTCCTGACGATAAGTTAGAAGATGTTCCTTTCTACCATCCTGGTGATGATAGTGAGGAAATTAAATATATGCACGAGCGCCGTGAAAAGCTCCATGGTCACTTGCCAGCACGCCGTGTTGAAACGAAAAGCCTTGATATTCCAACGCTGGATGCTTTCGAGGCATTGTTAAAATCAAGTGGTGACCGTGAAATATCGACCACGATGGCATTTGTTCGTGGCTTAAATGTTTTGTTAAAAGATAAAGGCCTAAAAGAACGTATCGTACCGATTATTCCTGATGAAGCGCGTACCTTCGGTATGGAGGGTATGTTCCGTCAGATTGGTATTTATTCGTCAGTAGGACAACTTTATGATCCGGTCGATTCAGATCAAATCATGTACTACCGCGAAGACAAAAAAGGCCAGATCCTAGAAGAGGGTATCAACGAAGCCGGTGCTATGTCATCGTGGATGGCGGCAGCGACCAGTTATTCGAGCAATAACTTGCCGATGATTCCATTCTATATTTTCTACTCAATGTTTGGTTTCCAACGTATTGGTGACTTGGCATGGGCAGCAGGCGATATGCAGGCTCGTGGTTTCTTAATCGGCGCGACTTCAGGCCGTACAACATTGAACGGTGAAGGCTTACAGCACCAAGACGGTCATAACCACCTGTTCTCAGCGACGATTCCAAACTGCGTCAGCTATGACCCAACTTATGCTTATGAAGTTGCGGTGATTATACGCGAAGGTATGCGTCGTATGTACAAAGACCAAGAAAACGTCTTCTACTACATTTCTACCCTGAACGAAAATTATGCTCACCCAGAGATGCCGGAAGGCGTTGAAGAAGGGATTATCAAGGGTATGTACCAGCTGAAGTCGAATAAGTCGCGCAAGAAAGCACCTCGCGTCCAGTTATTGGGTAGTGGCTCTATTTTACGTGAAGTCGAGCATGCGGCTGAGTTGCTTGAAGAAGACTTTGGTGTTCTTTCTGATATATGGTCAGTTCCGAGCTTTACAGAGCTTCGTCGTGAAGGTTTAGCTGTTGAGCGTGAAAACATGCTTCACCCTGATAAGAAAGCTAAGAAGTCATACGTCGAGAAATGCCTTGAAAAGCAAAAAGGACCGGCTATCGCTGCAACGGACTATATCAAGTCTTATTCAGATCAGATTCGTTCCTTCGTTCCAATGAACTATACGGTTCTTGGTACGGACGGTTTTGGTCGTTCTGATAGCCGTGAAAACTTACGTCGTTTCTTTGAGGTCGATCGCTACTATATTGTTGTCGCGGCGCTTAAAGCGTTGGCTGACGATGGCGACATTGACGCGAAAGAAGTTACGAAGGCAATCAAGCGTTATAACATTGACGCTGATAAAGCTGACCCAACAACCCTATAATTGGAGGAGGTTCCCTTGGCAAATTTAACTGAGGTAAAAGTCCCCGATATTGGCGATGCCAGTGGGGTTGAGATCATCGAAGTTCTTGTCAGCGAAGGTGATGAGATTGGTATTGATGACGGTTTAATTGTTCTCGAAACCGATAAAGCGACGATGGAAGTTCCATCGAGCGATGTTGGTGTGGTTAAGTCGGTCGAAGTTAAAGTCGGTGACAAGGTATCAGAAGGCGACTTAATCTTAAAAATTGAAGCTTCTAGCGATAGCTCTGACGACGAAATTAAGTCGGAAGACTCTTCATCAAAAGATGAGCAGTCGGAAGAGCAGGATGACTCTGAAGATGCAAGCTCAGAAAGTAGCAGCGCTGATAAAAATAGCTCTGGTAAAAATAGCTCTGAGGAAGATGACTCAAAGAAAGCGAGTAAGTCTAAATCATCGGGCTCATCACGTTCAGAAGCGATCACTATTCCAGACATAGGCGACTCAGAAGGCGTAGAGGTTATCGAGGTCAGCGTCAAAGAAGGCGATGAGGTAGAAGAAGACGACAGCTTAATCGTGCTTGAGACAGAAAAAGCGACGATGGAAGTTCCATCACCGTTTGCTGGAACTGTCGAAGCGATTAGCGTCAAGGTTGGCGATAAAGTCAGCCAGGGCGACGAGATTGGTTCGATGAAAGTCACTGATACTGGCTCTAATGAAGATGATTCTGATTCAGATGACTCAACTGACGAGTCGTCTCAGCAGGCTGAGAAAGAAACCAGTGTCAAAGATGAGCCGATGCCGAAGTCTGACTACAAGCCTGCACCAGTGGCGGTAGCGCCGTATGAGCGCAACGAAGGTGAATTAATTCATGCTAGCCCGGCTGTACGTCGGTTGGCGCGTGAGTTCGGTGCGGACTTATCGAAAGTAAAAGGTTCAGGACGTAAAAATCGTATCTTGAAAGAAGATGTTCAATCTTATATTAAGTTTGAGTTATCGCGTCCGAAAGCAACGGCTAACTCTGGTACGGCGGCTTCAGCTGACTTGCCTGAGATTGACTTCTCGAAGTTTGGCGATGTCGAAGAAAAGTCGCTATCGCGTATTCAAAAAATCAGTAGTGTGACGTTGCAACGTAACTGGAATTTGATTCCACACGTTACGCAACATGATGAAGCTGATATTACTGAATTAGATCAATTCCGTAAATCGATGAAAGAAGAAGCTGCGAAAGAAGGTGTTCGACTAACGCCATTGGCGTTTATCATGAAAGCCTTGGTCGCGAGCTTGAAAGCTTTCCCAACCTTCAACTCGTCGCTAGCAGCTGATGGTGAAACTCTAGTATTGAAGAAGTATTTCAATATTGGTGTTGCTGTTGATACGCCTGATGGTTTGGTGGTTCCGGTGATTCGTGACGTGGACAAAAAGTCGGTGTATCAGTTGGCGAATGAACTAGCGGAAATGTCCGAGAAGGCACGTGATAAGAAGCTGACCGCAAAAGACATGCAAGGTAGCTCGATGACAATCTCATCGTTAGGTGGTATCGGTGGTACTTCGTTTACGCCAATCGTGAACTGGCCGGATGTTGCTATCCTTGGCCTATCACGCAACCAGATGAAGCCTGTGTGGAACGGTAAAGACTTTGAACCACGTATGATGTTGCCAATGTCGTTATCCTACGATCACCGTGTCATTGATGGTGCTGTGGCGGCTCGCTTTACGGTTCACTTGTCTAAGATGTTGGCGGATATTCGTCGCACGATACTTTAAGGTAATGGCTAATTTGCTGGATCTTGTTTATTAGAGATAGGCGATAAAATCTAATTGGAAAATGCTCATTTAGGTAACTAAACGCCGCACTTCTAATTAGATTTTGCCTTAGCCTCAAGCAAATTTTCACATTACTGAGAATTACGAAAGACTTTGTTTTGGCGGTAAATCGAAATCATTGATGATTTTTCAGCCAAATTAGGTAAAATACGCGCCACATAAGCGCTTAAAATTTAAGAGTTGAAACTCTAAATTCAGATAGAAAAGAGGAACTCATGAGTAATTTACACGCTCAAGTCGTTGTTTTAGGAAGTGGCCCTGGCGGCTATAACGCTGCATTCCGTGCTGCTGATTTAGGCATGGACGTCATTTTAATTGAAAAATACGCTACTTTAGGCGGTGTTTGTTTGAACGTGGGTTGTATCCCATCAAAAGCATTACTGCACACGGCTAAAGTGATTGATGAAGCCGAAGAAATGTCTGCCCACGGTGTTGATTTTGGTAAGCCAAAGTTTGATATCGACAAAATCCGTGACTATAAAGACGGTGTTATCAAGCAATTGACTGGTGGTTTGGCTGGTATGGCGAAAGGCCGTAAAGTTAAAACCGTTCAAGGCTACGGTAAATTTACTGGTGCTAACGAAATCGAAGTTGAGCATGATGGTAAAAAGCAAAAAGTAACTTTTGATAACGCGATTATTGCGGCGGGTTCACGTGTGGTTGACCTACCATTCTTACCAGAAGATGATCGTATTGTTGATTCAACCGGTGCGCTAGAGCTTCGTGACGTTCCTAAGCACATGTTGGTTATCGGTGGCGGTATCATCGGCCTAGAAATGGCAACGGTTTACCGTGCGCTAGGCGCTAAAATCACTGTGGTTGAGATGGCTGATCAGCTAATCCCAGCTGCGGATAAAGATGTGGTTAAAGTTTTAGAGAAATTCATCAAAGGTAAGTACGAAAATATCTTGATGGAAACGAGCGTGACTAAAGTTGAAGCTAAGAAAGACGGTTTATACGTCACTTTCGAAGGCAAGAACGCCCCAGAAAAACCACAGAAATTCGACATGATTTTATCAGCAGTTGGCCGCCGTCCAAACGGTGATTTACTTGACGCTGATAAGGCTGGCGTAGAAGTAACGGATCGCGGCTTCATCGAGACTGATAAGCAGATGCGCACAAACATTCCGCACATCTACGCTATCGGCGATATTGTAGGTCAGCCAATGTTAGCGCATAAAGCGACTGCTGAATCACACGTGGCAGCAGAAGTCATTGCTGGTAAGAAGCATTACTTCGACCCGTTAACAATTCCTTCAGTGGCATACACTGATCCAGAAGTTTCATGGGTTGGGTTAACTGAGAAAGAAGCGAAAGAGCAAGGTGTTGATTACGGCGTGGGCAAATTCCCGTGGGCTGCTTCAGGCCGTGCGATCGGCGTAGACCGCAAAGAAGGTTTCACTAAGTTGTTGTTTGATAAGAAAAACAACCGCGTTATTGGTGGTGCCATTGTTGGTGTTAACGCTGGTGAATTGATTGCAGAAGTTGGTTTAGCGATTGAGATGGGTTGTGATGCTGAAGATATCGGCCTTACGATTCATGCACACCCAACATTGTCTGAGTCAGTGACATTCGCTGCAGAGGTTTATGAAGGTGTTTGTACTGATCTTCCTCCTCAGCGCAAGAAGAAGTGATAAATTGCCTTTTTCTTTTATAGCTTTGTCTGCTCCATGCTCAAGTGCTCACGTATTTCATATACGCTCCGCATTTGCGCGTGGTGCATCCGCGCTATAAAAGGAAAAATACTAATTTATTTTAAAACTTTAATCTTTCCTAGGCTTTGTGTATGGAGCTTTTCATAGTCGGTCATTTACTTTATGTAATCCCCTGACTCGAATAAAGTTGATGCCTCGCTTAGAAAAAAAACCTCAGTTTTAGCTTGTGTTATTGGACTTCTAAAAGCCTCCTCCTGGGGGCTTTTCTGTAACTGTGATAATAAACAATAAAGGGAAAACACTATGAAAATTATTATACTATCGATACTTTTGGTTATTTCTTTAAGTGCTTGTAATACCAGCCATCCGCTAAGAAATTTAAATAATCACAATATTGAATATTTAGTTGATGAAGCTGAAACCATTGATGATATTAGGTTAAGCATCCTTCGCGCAGGGCAAGTCTTAGGCTGGAAAATGGATACAGTGAAGCCTGGCTTGATTCGTGGCACATTACACTTAAGAGCCCACACAGCTGTGGTTGATATTCCTTATTCACTAACTGACTACAGTATTATTTATGTAGATAGTAATAACTTAGATTATGACGGACACAGTATCCATCGTAGTTACCCACGTTGGGTCAACAATTTAAGAGCAAAAATTGATGAGTATATTGCTTCTCGATAATTATTGGGTGGTAAGTAAAAAGGCTTCCAGTTTGGAAGCCTTTTTTGTTTCTAAAGTCACAACCGAAGCCTAAGGAGATGGCGACTCCTTGCTGATTTTTGATTTCTTTTTACCTGCGACAGCAGTTGTGGCCGAGCCTAATACCACCATGACAGAGCCGACAATACTTAAAGCATTCATAGGTTCGTCTGGAAGGTAGTCTGGGAAGAAGTAAGCGACCACTTTCATCGCCATGATCGTGATCAATGGGGTTAATGCCAGAATAGCGCTAACGCGTGATGCTTCCCAATGGGCTAGCGCTTCTGCAAAGGCACCGTAAGCGACTATGGTGTTAAGGCAACAGAATATCAGTAAAGCCCAGCCTAGGGTGTTTAATGAGAAAACCTGGCTCGGTTCGCTCCAGGGAACTAGCATAACCGTGCTCGCGATGTAGATAATGAACATGATCTGGTTAGAGGTAAAGGTATTCAGCAGCTGCTTCTGGGCTAGGGCGTAAGCTGCCCATGTGACTGCTGCCAACAACATCCAAAACAAACCAATAGTATAGGCGCCATCAAGGTTACTCAAGATTTCAGCAAAGCGCATATTAAAAAATAACACCAGCCCGACGACAAAAGAGCTAAATCCTAGCCATTGCCACTTATTAAAGCTTTCTTTGAAAACTATAAGGCCGCCTAACAACATAAACATGGGCGCGGTTTGGATCATGACTTGAGCACTACTAGGTGTGATTTTGTCGACGCCAAATAAATAAAATACATAGTTGGCGCAAAGTCCGAAGATAGCGATAAGCATCAGAATGCCAACAAGGCCTTTTAGGGCTTTAAAATTTGGAATTCGTTTGCGCACAGCCATGTAGAAGAAGACGAAAACGGCGGCGACAGCGAAACGATACCAAGTGACGGTAACGGCGTCCATTTGAAGTAACACGCCTTTTAGTGCGATGGGGAGAAGCCCCCACAAGAAGACAGTGGTTAGCGATAACGTGAGGCCCAATTGCCAGCGACCGGATACAGTGTGCATAATGACTCTCGAACTGACATAAAGTCCGCATTATGTAATAAATAGCTCGTTGAGACTAGCCATTAGCGGCACTAAAGCTTAAAAAGTTAGCTGGCCTCAGCGTTGATTGTTTCGGCTGTAAATTCTATGATGCGTTATCTAAAAAATACGGGGAATATAAGGTTATGGGTTATGTTAAGTCCTTATTGGGTTGTGCAACTTTTGTTTTGGCTGGAGCTGGTGCGATGAGTAATGCTATGGCAGAAGAAAGTAATGGCGGAGCCTTAACGGTTGAACGTATATATGCCGATCCATCGCTCACGGGCCCGGCGCCACGCTCGGTTAAATTATCGCCTGACGGCAAGCGTGTGACTTTCTTGAAAGGTAAGGACGACGAGCAAGAGCGGTTAGACTTATGGGAATATAATTTAGCGGATAAGCAGTCTCGTATGTTGGTCAACTCTGCTGATTTAATGCCAGGCGAAGAAAACTTGTCAGCGGAAGAAAAGGCGCGCCGTGAACGTATGCGCTTATTCGCCAAAGGTATCATCAGTTACTACTGGGGCGATGACGGTGAAACCTTATTGTTCCCACTCGGTGGTGATATCTTTGTCTATGATTTAACTAAGTCGGGTAACGATGCTACAAAACAGTTAACTCAGACCGAAGCCTATGAAACGGATGTGAAATTATCGCCAGACGGTAAAAGCGTTTCGTTTATTCGTGATCAAGATATTTTCATGGTGGATATCGAAACGGGTAAAGAGCACCAGCTAACTACCGATGGCGAGGGGGCTATTAAAAATGGTATGGCTGAGTTCGTAGCGCAGGAAGAGATGGGGCGATTGACGGGTTATTGGTGGTCGCCTAACAGCAACAAGATTGCTTATTTAAAAGTCGACGAGTCGCCAGTTAATATTGAAAAGCGTTATGAAATTAATGCCGAAGATTTCGAGGTTTTTGAGCAACGTTACCCGAGTACTGGTACTGACAATGTACTGATTAAGCTTGGTGTGCTTGATCTTGATAGCGGCGAAACAACGTGGATGGATACTACAACAAAAGAGGCTGGCGAAGAAACAGATATCTATATTCCACGAGTGAAGTGGCTACGTGACTCAAAGCGACTATCGTTCCAGTGGCAAAGTCGTGATCAACAAACGTTGAAATTGATGTTCGCGGATGTTGAAACAGGTAAGTCACATGAAGTTTTAACTGAAACTTCAGACACTTGGATTAATTTGACCAAAGATCTCTACTTCCTAAAACGTCACAATGCTTTTGTGTGGAGCTCTGAGCGCAGTGGCTATCGTCACTTATATTTATACGATCTAAAAGGTGAGTTGATTAATCAGCTTACAGAAGGCGAGTGGGTCGTCGATAAGTTGTATGGTGTGGACGAAGAGAAGGGGCTGGTATATTTCGATGCCAATAAAGAAAGCCCATTAGAGCAGCATCTTTATTCTGTGCCTATGAATGGTAAAGGCGATATCACTAAGATTACTGATAAGTCAGGTGTTCACGGTGTGACTTTTGCCAAAAACATGGAATTGTTTGTGGACTACTTTTCTTCAGTAAAACAGCCGCCGCAGGTAAGCTTGCGAAAAGCTAATGGTGAGTTAGTGACATGGTTGGAGCAGAACAAACTGGATGCTAGTCATCCATACTTTGAATATTATCAAAACGCGCCCAAACCTGAGTTTGGAACCATTAAAGCGGAAGATGGGCAAACCATGCATTACCGTTTGTACAAACCAACCAATATGAAGGAAGGGAAGCAATATCCTGTTGTGGTTGATGTCTATGGCGGCCCTCATGCGCAGCGTGTAACCAATACATGGGGTGCTCGTAATACGTATTGGCACCACATGATGGCTGAACGTGGTTTTATTATATTCTCACTTGATAACCGTGGTTCGTGGAATCGTGGTAAAGACTTTGAGGATCCGATTTACCGTAAGTTAGGCGATGTCGAAGTTAGGGATCAAGTCAAAGGAACCGAATTCTTGAAGTCATTGCCTTATGTGGATCCTGAGCGAATTGGTATGTTCGGCTGGTCCTATGGTGGTTACATGACGATCATGAGCATGTTTAAGCAGCCGGATGTCTTTAAAGTAGGTGTGTCAGTAGCGCCGGTGACTGACTGGTATCTGTATGACACACATTATACGGAACGATACTTAGATCACCCTCAGAATAACCAAGAAGGTTATGAGCAGAGCAATGTTTTCCCATACCTTGATGGGCTGAAAGGTGACTTAATGATTATCCACGGTATGGCAGACGATAACGTACTCTTTACCAACAGCACGAAGTTGTTTAAAGCGCTACAGGATGAGAATAAGCCCTTTGATATGATGAATTACCCTGGCAGTAAGCACTCTATTTGGGGGCAAAAGACACGAACACATGTCTTTAATACGATTACTGACTATTTTGAAAAGCATTTGAAATAAACAGTCTCACTATATGAGCGACTAAAAGCGACCTTCGGGTCGCTTTTTTTTGCTCTGACTTTATGAATCTGAGGAAGAGAATTTGCTATTTAGGCAACACACGTTTTATCCTGTATTAAACATTATTCGCGGAGTTTACTCATGAAGTATTTGATTGCTACATTAGGACTAATATTTGCAAGCGGCTTACAGGCAGCCGAAGTGCCAGAAGGTTTTGATATTGAACTCTTTGCACCAGAAGTAGAGGGCGCAAGACAGATGGCGTTGTCTGATTCGGGAGTAATTTACGTGGGTACACGTAAAGCCGGTAAGGTCTACGCGGTTGAAGACACTGATGGTGACTACAAAGCTGATAAGGTGTACACCATTATCGAAGATCTTTATATGCCGAGTGGTGTGGCTTATCGCGACGGCGATTTGTATGTAGCAGAAGTTGATAAGATTCTTCGCTTTAAAAACATTGATGAACACTACAAAGACCCACAAGAGCCAGAGGTGGTGTATGACCAACTTCCTGATGATAGCCACCACGGCTGGAAGTACATCAAATTCGGACCAGATGGAAAGTTATATATTCCGATCGGCGTGCCCTGCAACGTTTGTGATGACGAAGGTTATGGCCTCATCGTTCGCATCGATGTTGATGCTGATAGTGAAAAGATGAAACATGAAGTCGTAGCCACTGGAGTGCGTAACAGTGTTGGTTTTGATTGGCATCCAAAAACTAAAGAGTTGTGGTTTACGGATAACGGCCGTGATTGGTTGGGCGATGATGAGCCAGCCTGTGAGTTAAATCGTGTTACTGAGCTTGGCGAGTTTTTTGGATTCCCTTATGTTCATGGCAAAGACTTTATGGATCCGGCTTTTGGGGAAAAACTGGGAGATCGAGAGTTCACTAAACCCGAGTGGGAGTTTCAAGCTCATGTCGCGCCTTTAGGAATGATGTACTACACGGGAGACATGTTCCCCGAGGAATACCAAAATACCATGTTAGTGACGCAGCACGGTTCGTGGAACCGTAGTACTAAGGTGGGCTATAAGGTCGTTCAGCTAAGCTTGGATGGGCAGCAGGTTGAGTCGCAAAACGATTTTGTTACTGGCTGGCTGGTTGATGGCGAAGTCAAAGGTCGTCCTAACGACGTTATACAGCTTCCCGATGGTTCGATACTGGTTTCGGATGACGGTTTTGGGAAAATTTACCGCGTTACTTATAAGAACAAGTAGGTGATTTCAGGGTCATGATTTGTTGGTGATTATTGTATACCTAGCGCAGTCATTAAAAGTTTACATTTGATTTTCACATAAGGGTTGATTTAATAAGATAAATAATGATAATAGCCATTTAGACGTCTAAACATCTTTTGATGTTTGTAACAGCTTAGTCGTATTACCACAAAGAGAGCCAAGAGGCTCTTTTTGTCTTAAATAGAGTTGAGGATGAAAGAATGGCACAGTCACATTTATTAGGATTACCGCGCATCGGCGCAAAAAGAGAACTCAAGTTCGCGTTAGAGAAATATTGGCGTGGAGAAATAAACCAGTCGGAGCTTCAACAGGTCGCTTCTGTTATTCGGCAACATAACTGGCAGTCTGCACAAGATAAAGGCATTGATTGGTTAACGGTTGGCGACTTTTCATTTTACGATCAGGTGTTAGATACTTCTATTTTACTGGGTGTCGTACCCGAGCGCTTTGCTGAAGGTGAAGCTGATAACCTGTTAGATAACTATTTTCGTATCGCTCGCGGCTCTGCACCAGAAGGCACTCAGGTGCAGCCAAGCGAAATGACCAAATGGTTTAACACTAATTATCATTATATTGTTCCTGAATTTACCAATGATCAGGCATTTAATCTGAATACAGAGTTATTGCAGCCACAAATTACACAAGCTAAAGAATTTTCCAATCAGTTAAAAATTCAGTTAATTGGCCCAGTGACTTACTTATGGTTGGGGAAAAGTCGAAATGCCCATGAGTTCGATAAGCTTAAGTTACTGCCAGAATTGGTGACAACATATCAGAAATTACTGACCTATTTTGAACAGCAGGGTATAGAGTGGGTTCAAGTCGAGGAACCAATATTAGCCCTCGATCTTGAGGACGAATGGTTAAACGCTATCACTCAAGCCTATACAGAGCTGGGCTCTGAGGCCAGTGTTAAATTACTACTAACTACGTACTTTGATCACATTAACGATAAGCTGGATAGAGTCGCGGAGCTACCGCTTGATGGCTTGCACCTGGACGTGGTTAGCGGCGGTACAGAGCAATTATTGAACGTAGCCAATTACTGGCCAAAATCAAAGGTTTTATCGGTAGGTATCGTGAATGGTCGTAACGTATGGCGTAACGACTTGGGGCAAAGTTTAAAGGCGCTTGAGGCAGTAAAGGTTCGTTATGAAGATAACTTATGGATTTCAACGAGTTGCTCATTGCTTCACAGCCCGGTGGAGTTAAATAGCGAACAGAAGCTGGATACGGAATTGAAGACGTGGTTGGCTTTTGCAGAGCAAAAAGTACAAGAAGTTGCGGATTTAACGGTAGGGCTAACGCGGGGAGAAAATGTTATCAGTTCAGCGCTACAAGGCAGCGCTTCTGCCGTAGCGTCGAAGCAGGTGTCATCGCGCGTTCATAATCAAGAAGTTCAAGACAGGACCAATAGCATCACTGATGTGTTGCGCCAGCGTCAGTCTGAGTTTGGGAAGCGCAAACTAGCACAGCGCAAACATTTCAAGTTCCCTCAACTAGCCACAACCACAATTGGTTCATTCCCACAAACGGACAGTATCCGACAAGCTCGTCGCGCGTTTAAAGCAAAAGAGATTGATGAGCAAGCGTACACCAAAGCCATTCGGACAGAAATTCAGCAGGCAATCAAAGAGCAGGAGAGAATTGGTCTAGATGTTTTAGTGCATGGCGAAGCTGAAAGAAATGATATGGTTGAGTACTTTGGTGAACAGCTGAATGGATTTACTTTTACGCAGTTTGGTTGGGTGCAAAGTTACGGAAGCCGTTGTGTTAAGCCGCCGATTATTTATGGCGACGTCTCCCGCAAACAAGCGATAACCGTCGAGTGGTCTAAGTATGCTCAGTCCTTGTCTGAGAAAAAAGTAAAAGGGATGTTAACCGGCCCAACGACGATTTTGGCCTGGTCATTTGAACGGGAGGATCTTGCTGCACCACATATTGCCGATCAAATTGCATTAGCACTTCGGGATGAAGTATTAGACTTAGAAAAGAACGGTATTGATGTCATTCAAATCGATGAGCCTGCTTTCCGAGAACTATTACCGCTTCGTAAAAGTGAGCAGCCTCAGTATCTAGAGTGGTCGGTAAACGCCTTTAGATTATCAGCCGCAGGAGTCGCTGACACGACTCAAATTCATACGCACATGTGTTACTCGGAGTTTAATGAAATCATTGACTCAATCGCACGCTTAGATGCGGATGTGATTACTATCGAGTCGTCACGCTCAGACATGGAGCTCCTACAAACGTTTAATGATTTTAAATATCCTAATGAAATTGGCCCTGGCGTCTATGATATTCATTCGCCACGAATACCAACTAAAGAAGAGGTAAGTGAGCTTATTGAGCTGGCAGCAAACCACGTGCCTGTCGATCAACTGTGGGTGAATCCCGATTGCGGATTAAAAACCCGAAACTGGGACCAGGTACGTCCAGCGCTGAAGAACTTAGTGGACGCGGCTCAGGAAATGCGCCAGAAGTTGACGGCTTAACAATTTACTATTTGATAAATAGTTTACTCGACTTTCCTCCATAAAAAAAGCCAGAGCAAATGCTCTGGCTTTTTCGTAGCGGTACTTAAATAACCAGTAATTCAATTACCAGATTTTTACACGCTTTTCTGGCGCTAAGTACATCTCATCCGTTGGCTCTACATTAAACGCTTCGTAGAACTCAGGCATGTTACGGACAGTACCGTTAGCGCGGAACTCGCTTGGCGAATGCGGATCAGTGTCGATACGCTTGCGAAGCTCTTCATCACGATACTTACGACGCCATACTTGTGCCCAACCATAAAATACTCGCTGGTCACCAGTCATACCATCGATAACAGGCGCTTTATCGCCTTCTTTCGAGATTTGGTAAGCTTTATAGGCGATAGTTAAGCCACCTAGGTCACCAATATTTTCACCTTGAGTGAACTCACCATTGACGTGAACACCGTCAAGAACCGTGAAGTTATTGTATTGTGCAACAAGCTTGTCTGTACGCTTCTCGAATTCTTTAAGGTCAGTCTCTGTCCACCAGTTACGAAGTTTACCGTCGCCGTCATATTGCGCGCCGGAATCATCGAAACCATGGCCCATTTCGTGACCAATGACAGCACCGATACCACCATAGTTTACAGCGTCATCAGCTTCCATATTAAAGAATGGTGGCTGTAGAATTGCTGCTGGGAATACGATTTCATTCATCACAGGGTTGTAATAAGCATTAACGGTTTGTGGTGTCATGAACCATTCTGTACGGTCGATTGGTTGACCAAGTTTTTCGCGATTCTTTTTTACTTGCATCAAAGCTGAACGCTTCATGTTGCCATACAGGTCATCGTCTTTAATAGCGAGGTCAGAATAATCTTTCCACTTATCTGGGTAGCCGATTTTTGGCGTAAACTTGCTAAGCTTGTCTAGTGCTTGCTTCTTTGTATCTTCGCTCATCCACTCGAGCTCTTTAATACCTTCAGCGTAGGCACGACGTAAGTTCTCAACCAAATCAACCATGCGCTCTTTAGCTTCTGGTTTGAAATGCTTCTTAACGTAAATCTTGCCAACAACTTCACCAAGAGTGCCGTTGATAACATTAACACCGCGTTTCCAGCGAGGTTCTTGTTCTTCAACACCACTTAAAACACCTTGATAAAAACGGAAGTTTTCTTTGTCCATGGCTTCATTTAAGAAGCTCGCACCATTAGTAATAGCGTGCCATTTGAAATAGACTTTCCAGTCTTCTAAAGGAACGTCTTTGAACATATCGTTTAAAGCCGCAAAGTAGTCAGGTTGGCCGATAATCACGTTATCGATATCACCTAACATCGAATCTTTTTGCCAACGACCCCAGTCAAGATTAGACAGAGTGTTTTGTAAATCGGCAAAGCTCATTTTATTGTAACGAGCGACAGGGTTACGCAACTTTTCTTTAGGCCAGTGCTTTTGAGCGATAGCCGTTTCTAAGCCCATGACAGTAGCAGCTTTTTCTTCGCCACCCTCGACTCCAGCTAGCTCAAACATGTTGGCAATATGCTCAACATATTGATCACGAACCTTCTGGCTCTTTTCATCTTCTTTTAGGTAAGAGTCACGGCTAGGTAAGCCTAAACCACTTTGGTTCATTTGCGTGATATAAGTATCAGGTTGTTTAGCATCGACGTACACATAAGTGCTGAAAGGTGATGTCGAAACCATTTGTGCGTAAGCAAGATACTCAGACAAGTCAGATAAGTCTTCAATCGACTCAATGCGCTCAAGCTCAGGCTGTAAAGGCGATGTGCCTAACGCTTCAAGCTCCTCAGTATTCATGTAGCTTTCGAATAAGTCACCAACTTGCTGCTCTTCTGTGCCTTCTTCGGCTTTAGTCTGAGCCGCTTCTTCAATAATAGCACGAACATCTTTCTTAGCTTGCTCAGCTAGTTTGGTGAAGGAACCGTAGTTAGATTTATCTGCTGGGATTTCAAATTCTTTTAACCATTTGCCGCTGACATGACGGAACAAATCGTCTTGTGGTCGAACGGAGCGGTCGATGAACTTTGTATCGATCCCCGAAACTAGGTTTTGTTCTGCATTTTTTGCATCAGTCTTTACTGCTTGCTGCTCTGCGGTCTGAGCTTTAGCTTCTTCAGCTGCATTGTCTTTCTGAGGTTGTTCAGAGTTACAAGCTGCCAAAACTGCTAAGCATACCGAGCTTATGATCAGTTTTTTCATAGTGACACCCGCTTTGTTTTTTAATAAGAAATCGTGCTAGCCCAACATACTACCAGAATTAGGAGGTAGTGGAAGTGTCTGAGTTCGGCTAATCGTTACAGAATATGTCACGGCTGGAGGTTGTTTTGTTCAAAATAAATATACCGACATTCCACTCTTCGTGGGAATGTCGGTGACTGGGAAAAGGGTCGGCTCTAGATGGTTAATAAAAAAATTAACTCAGCTCTGGTTGCAATGTAAGGATTTTATCCAGCATCTCGCCTGCCACAGCAACTTTTTGGTTGGAGCGGTAGTCAATCATGACGATTTTACAGTGACCTAACGTAGTGACTGTTTTCTGTTGTTCACTAAAAGCTTGATATTCCATGACAAAGCCAAACTCATTGATTTCGCTAATCTTTGTGCCGATATACAGGGTATCTGGGTAAGTCACTGGGCGACGATAGCGGCAATAGATATCACCTAGGATAGGGCCAACAGGAGAAGTTTTTATATTAGCTTCCATGTTCATGGCTTCCATATAAGCGATACGCGCACTTTCAAAATAACGAATATAGCTGACGTTATTAACGTGTTGGAAGGCATCCATTTCTCCCCAAGCCACACGGATGGGCAGTACTACAGGGAAGTCTTGCTGGAATTGTTCGAGTGTTTTTGCTGAGTTTGCTTTCATAATGCTTTGTTAAGATGGTTCATTACTCATCCGACCATCTTAACAAGGATTGAATAGGACGCGAATAGTTTTCTTCAATTGAACGATGGATTAGCCAATATTCACAAACTGGATGGCGTCTGTAGCTTGCTCCTGCTGGTCGGCATCTTCTGCTTGTTGAGGCGCAAACTCAGGTGCATCAAATAACATATCGCCACCAGCTTTTTGGCTGAGAGCATCTTGCGACAACCCTTGGAAATCATACAAATCAGTATCAGCAAGGTGGGACGGGGCAACGTTACTCATAGCTTTAAAGATAGTCTCAATACGACCTGGATATTTACGATCCCAATCTTGCAACATCATTTTAATATTCTGGCGCTGTAGGTTTTCCTGCGAACCGCATAAGTTACACGGAATAATCGGGAAGTTTTTAACTTGTGCAAACTGAGCGATATCCTTTTCTTTGCAGTAAGCAAGTGGGCGAATCACGATATTTTTCCCATCATCGCTCTTTAGTTTCGGTGGCATAGACTTCATGCTACCGCCAAAGAACATGTTGAGGAACAGAGTTTCAATCATGTCATCGCGATGGTGGCCGAGAGCAATCTTGGTGATACCGTTTCGCTCAGCCCAGCCATAAATAACTCCCCGACGAAGACGGGAGCATAGTCCACAGGTAGTTTTCCCTTCTGGTATAACACGCTTTACAACGCTATAGGTATCTTCCTCAATAATCTCGAAAGGTATGTCGAGCGTTGATAGGTAGTTAGGAAGCACTTCCTCTGGAAAGCCTGGCTGTTTTTGATCAAGATTGACTGCCACTAACTCAAACTTTACTGGAGCGCTCTTTTGGAGATTCATTAGAATATCGAGCAAAGTGTAAGAATCTTTACCACCAGATAAACAAACCATGATTTTATCGCCTTCTTCAATCATGGAAAAATCCATAACGGCCTTGCCAACGTTTCGGCGGAGTCGTTTTTGTAGCTTATTAAATTCTAATTGCGAGCGTTTATCGGTCATGGTTTCGAGCTGTTTCATTCATAGACGCGAATTATATCTAAAAATATCAATTGAGACTAATGAAACCATAATTGAGAATGAATAATGCAAATATGACTTAAAAGAAGTGCTTTTAATGCATGTATGAATTACATTAATGTTAAATTTCTTTGTGTTCAGAGATTTCTGTTGTTGATATATGTTTTAGTGTGATATTTATAGATTAGCGCATAAGATTAATCTCTTAATGAGATTAGAACTATTAATGGACTTTCTACGGGGTAGGAATTTTAAGATTTATGAAAAATCTAATTTATAAGTTGGTAATCCTACTGACTTTACTTGGGGCTTGGGTAAATGCGAATGCTACGACGGTAGAATTTCAAGTTAATTGGCCGGAGTGGGCCCAAGAGAATCGGATTGAGTTTTATAACACTGCTGTTGATGCTGCGGATCGTGATGGCGATGGTGATACCACAGAAGTTATTAATAGTAACTTAGTGACAACTCGCTACGGTGGCCAAAATGCGATATGTGTGCCTGGTTTTTGTAGCATACCAGCAGTAGCAAATACTTCATTTTCTCAAAACTATACTTTTAATAATGTTCCTTCGGGCAACTACCGAATCGTTATGTATGATAGTTTTGGTGATGGTTGGAACGGCGGTGGCTCAGTAACAGTATTAGTGAATGGAACAAATATCGGTACTGTGGCAGCAAATGCTGCTGTGACCTCTACTAATGTTTTTGCTATTAGTGATACCCCAACTGGACTAAGCACTCAAACCTGCTCCAATACAAATTTGACCAATGCTTGGTCAAATTTAGGAGCTTCGCCTCAAGCCACTGCAGGTGCCATCCCGGTAACTATATCAACTTCTGCGACTGGACCCGCTGGTTGGGTCTTTTCAACGGATACTATGAACACGATTAATGCGTGGAGCTCCACAGCGGTACAGGGCCGCCAATCCCTTGGCGTATTATTTGAGTGGGACCCAACACCGGGAGATGGTGCGGCACCAGTTTATCGAGCAGTAAATACCGATGGCGCTGTGAATGATAACGATCCCGGGGGCCAAGGTACCATGCAGATCAATTTTGGCGGCCGAACTGTTAATAATGCCATTGTTCACTTAGACCGTGTCGGTGGGGTTGGCGCTGGAGTTGCAAATACTTCTCGGTGGTCTGTGAATACTGCTGGAGTAAACTTAGGAAGGTTAGCAGGGGTCGGGCACTTTAGGACCTTCACCAATAATAAGTTGTATCGTGACATGCTGGTCGTTTCGGCCAACACCGAGTCTTCTACTGACACTGCGACAGGTACTGCCGCTGGCTCTGTAGTTTACCAAGGTCAGTACTCGACGCTTAGCTTGGGCTTGGATGGTATTGGTTTAGAAGGTGCTGGTGGCGACGGTATGGAGATGGTGGTCTGCGTACCCCAAGCAGATTTATCGCTGACTAAAACCGTCGATAACAACGCACCAAACGTTGGGGAGAATGTCACTTTCACACTCACTGTCACCAATAATGGCCCTGACAGTACTAACAATATTCAAGTTAGAGATATTCTGCCAGCGGAACTTGATTTTGTGTCATCAACAGCGAGTCAAGGAAGTTATGCGTCTGGCTCTGGAGTTTGGACAGTTGGCACATTGGCGAATGGTGCTTCAGCAACCTTAGATATTGTGGTTAGCGCAAATACAGCTGGTGTTATTACCAATGAGGCTGAGATTATTAACGCTGACCGAATTGACCCAGATTCAGAGTTCAGAAGTGGCTTAACCACAGATGACTTGGCTGATGGCATTGCAGATGATGATGAGGCCTCTGTACAAATTAACGCTGGTGTTGTGGATATTTCAGTGACCAAAAATTCAAGCAATGATTTTATACCAGGTGGCTCTAACACCTATACGATTGTTGTTTCAAACGCTGGGCCTAGCGAGGCAGTAGGACTTGTGGTGACAGATAACTTGCCATCAGGGGTTACTTTAAGTGGAAGCTGGACTTGTACGCCTTCTGCGGGCTCAAGCTGCAGTAGCCCAAGCGGTGGAGCCGTTGGTGGGACCAGCGTATCAGTTACCGTTAGCGTCGTATCTGGTGGGCAGGTTACTTTGTCGGTTCCAGTAGTTTACAGCACGGACCCAACTGACTATTAAGGAGAACGCTATGTCAGCGAAATTACTATATGCAGGATTACTACTGATAGCCTCTATGTCTTCAAATGCGGCCTTGGATGAAGAATCGCCTGAAGTCATTGATACGGATATTGTTTTATTGCAAGCGAATACATCGCTAGGTGAAACGCAAATAAATTTGGTTAAGGGATTTATTGAGACAACATTGTCGTTAACGTTAAATTTAAACGCGTCCAAGGCGGGGCAGGGCGCTTTTCGTTACTCTGCCAGCAGAGAGATTCTCGAGTCTGAGCAACAGCTTGTTACGAATACTCTTCCTGCAACTTATGAGGTTAGTGTGTCTTTTCCTATCGATACCACTACTTATAAACCTAGACCTGATGATGAAGATAGCGGGGGGATGTCTACCCTGAGGTCTAAAATTAAAGAGGAACGTAAATAACTGTTAAGCCGATGGCATTTAGTACAATAACCTGCCAAAATCAGTAGCGGAAGCTTCGCTTCTTAAAGAGCCCGCTACTGAGTCATCAACACCCTTTCACGTCTGCTTCACGATAGTCTTTATAGCATTAAAAAAACTAGCTTTTTAATAAGTTGGTTATATAATTGCCTAAATTTTGTGCTAATTGTTGGCACTGTTATTGATTTAAGGCCTTGATGAGTCTAGGGGCAGATGATGAAGAAAAAATCTTGCGCAACTTGTATTGATGAAAATAATGCTACAAGAAACAAAGTACTACTTTCCAGAAAAACTAACAGTTACTTAGGAGTATGGGTATTGACTGCGGGGTTGTTTATAGCAACTAATGCCCAAGCTGAGGAGCCGTATACCGTTGATATTGATGGTACTGACACCTGGTCTGGGAGTAATGTTACTAACTTTTTAGATGTGGATAGTACAATATCGACCGAGGCTTCTGGCTTACAGTTACAGGTTAACTCTACTCTAGGAACTCAAAATGGTTCTTCGTCCTACTCTGCTAATAATGCTAATGGTGATGAGGAAGTTAACCTCAATATCGCTAATCAGAAAGGGCAAAGAGCCGAAATAATCTGGACTTTCTCGTCGTCGGTTTTTCCTCTAGGAGCAAACAATCCATCATTTAACTTGCGAGATGTAGACTCGAATACTTCTGGCTTCCTGGAAGATCCTCCAGGTGCGTCCAACGAGTTTTGTGACCGAATAGAAGTCCGTGCATTTGATATTGACGGAAATACAGTTAGTGCGAGTAACTTCTCTGTTTCGACAGCTACCGCCCCAACGACATTTGCGGCTATCCCTGCTTCGGCTGGAACGCCTGCAAATAGTTTTGTGATTGAAGGGAATGCTAATGATACAGCTGGAAACTCTGAAGCACAGATTTCTATAGCAGCTAGTAGTATTCGCTCAATTCGTGTGATTTATGAAGAGTGTGAAACGCCGGACACTGATCGTCCTGGTGCAATAGGCATTGTTAATGGCTTTGGGGCATTTTCGGTTTTCACCACGGATTTGGCGGTTAATAAACAGTGGCAAAATGCTGCTACCGGTGATCAGGCAACAGTAAATGTGACAGGTGGTACGGTAACAACTTTGCCATCTTTGAACTCTACTGCTGACTCTGCCAATGAAACAGATTCCGGTACTGCCAGAGAAGTCATCTCTGGAGTGGATTACACAATCTCAGAAACATTAGATGCGGGAAATACCTTCTCGTATGTAAACAGCTTATCTTGTACCGGTTCGGGTGACGGTGATGTAACCGATGGCGTCTTAACGCCAACAGCTTCTGATACCTCGGTAACTTGTACATATTTAAACAGACTGCCTGAAGCCGATATAAGCGTTACCAAAAGTGATGGTGACTTGCAATTTGAACCCGGCAAAACCGTGACTTATCAAATTGTGATAACTAACAATGGCCCTGAATCTGCTGATGGTCTACTGGTGTCAGATGCATTACCGGCTGGTCTAGAGTCTGTGACTTGGAGCTGTAGGGCCAATGCTGGAGCCGTATGTGCAAACGCAAGCGGTAGCGGCGATGTTGCTGAGACTATCCCAACGCTACCCAACGGGGGCAGCGTTACATTCCGTGTCACGGGAACTTACAGTACAGACCCTTCAGGTTACTAGTCTAAAGATTATATCAATAACAGCAAACGGGCATCCATTCATGGGTGCCTTTTTTGTATCTGTTATTCTTCACAGTGAACACTAAATTTACAGCGAGTGATAATTTGGGTAAGTTTAGCTAAACAATTAATCAATAAATCACTTATGCTGAATATCATCTGGCTGCTCTTTTTCGTAATTGCTTTTGCATTATCACTGTTTGATTGGGTGTTTGCTGGAAACCAAGCTGCTTTTCCTGACCTGGTTAAATCATTATTTGATATGGCTAAGCTCAGCGTGACAATTTCTATTGGGCTAATAGGAATTTTGGCATTTTGGTTAGGCTTACTAAAAATTGCAGAGCAGAGTGGTTTAGTGAATAAGTTAGCGCGATTATTAGCGCCCTTGTTTAGAAAGTTGATGCCAGAAGTCCCGGATGGACACCCAGCCTTGGGCAGTATCAGCATGAACATGGCGGCAAATATGTTAGGACTCGATAATGCTGCTACCCCGATGGGAATTCGAGCGATGGAGCAGCTTCAGGAGTTAAACCCCGTAAAACATACAGCATCAAACGCGCAGATATTATTCTTAGTTTTAAACACTTCCGCAGTCACCATCATTCCTATAACTGTCATGCTCTATCGTGCTCAAATGGGCGCGGCAGATCCTGCCGCCATCTTTTTACCAATATTGCTGGCTACCAGCGCATCAACCTTTGTTGGCTTATTAGCTGTTTCTCTCGTTCAAAAGCTATCGATATTTAATCGTGTCATTGGTTTATATTTCTTAGTTTTTGCTTCAATGATTGGCGGCTTAGTTTGGGTATTAATGTCTTTACCTTCAGATCAAATGTCGGAAATCAGCTCTGCGTTAGGTAATTTTTTATTAATGGCGGCTATTGTTTTAATTTTAGTGCATGGCTGGAAACGTAAAATTGCGGTTTATGAGGAGTTTGTAGAAGGTGCTAAAGAAGGCTTCAAGGTGGCGGTTACGATTATTCCTTATCTTGTCGCTATGCTGACAGCTATCGGTGCCTTACGAGCCTCAGGTGCACTGGAGGCTTTTGCTTCAGGGTTAAGTTGGTTGTTTGGCTCGCTAGGCCTCGATACTCGGTTTGTCGAAGCCATTCCTACTGCGTTAATGAAACCGTTTAGCGGAAGCGGTGCAAGAGCGATGATGCTTGAAACTATGGAATCGCAGGGCGTGGATTCTTTAGCGGGCTATATGGTCGCGACCATTCAGGGCAGTACAGAAACAACGTTTTACGTACTAACTGTATATTTCGGTGCTGTTGGCATTAAAAGAGTGCGTCATGCTTTATCATGTGGCTTATTAGCAGATTTTGCGGGTGTAACTGCTGCGATTCTACTAAGCTACTGGTTCTTTAGCTAAGGCCTATTAGGCCAACAAAGTTGCATTTTAGCTCCGCCTAATTGATTCGATTGTGAAATGATAAACTCGCCTTCATGCCAGATAGCTACTTTTCGAACAATATAAAGTCCTAAACCAAACCCTTTATGGTTTTGCTCTTTAATGTTTTCGCGACTAAAGGGTTGCATCAATGTTTCACCCTTGTCACCGACGCCTGGCCCGTCATCTTCAACGGAAAGTACACAAAAACCCTTGTCTAATTGAAATTTAAGACTGATAGCTT
The DNA here is from genome assembly GCA_003370465.1 of Kangiella sp. HD9-110m-PIT-SAG07. Taxonomy (GTDB): domain Bacteria; phylum Pseudomonadota; class Gammaproteobacteria; order Enterobacterales; family Kangiellaceae; genus Kangiella. The sequence continues at coordinate 51,978 of QQTG01000021.1, forward strand.
CTTTTGAAAAGCGTAACGCATTGGTTAGTAAGTTTTGAATGGCTATGGAAAGGGATTGTTTATCAAAGTAGACCTTAACATCATCACTTTGGCAACTAATCGTGATCTCTTGTTCGTAAATAGAAAACTTTTCATGCACTTCTTGTAAAAAGTTTTTGATTGGATAAAGTGCCCTGTGAATATTGTCAGTCTCATTTTCTACTTTCGCAAAGGACAGATAGTCACTTACCAGTGATTCTATTTCTACAATATCATTTTGCATACGTTGTTTTTGTGATGATTTGATATTCGGAGAAATAATTTCAAGCATAAATTTCATACGAGCCAGTGGCGTTCGGATTTCATGAGAAATTGTGCGTGAAAGATCTTTATTCATTTGAATAAAGCTTAAAATTTTATTCGACATAGCGTAAAAGGAATTAGCCAGAGGATAAATATTAGAGGACTCCTTGATCGAGCGTTGCATAGGTTGTGGCTTACGCCCAAACTCTGCTGCATCTTGTTGTAGCTTTTGTAAATCCCTAAATATAGGACGCATCATCAACAATAATAAGCAGGCTAAGCTACTATAAAATAAGGGTATAATATAAGGGGCGATGTCAGACTCTTTTTGAACGTCTTTAAAGGGGCCAAACTGCGTTAAAGAATTAGTATCATGGTGTTTCTTGTAATAGTAAGTGTCGCCTACTTCATTAGCGACAGCAATAACATGACCGTCATTCAGCAACATTTGAATGTCCGAGGGCAGAACTAAAGTATTTGCATCAATTGTGTTAAATAAAGGCAACTGATGATCTGCGCTTTCGGGATTAATTGTTTTATTGTAACCCTTGAAGAAAAAGTCGATGTCGACTTGGTAATTCTTAGCAGGCTCCTGGGTAGCGCTATAGATATGGTTGAAGGACCAAATCAGCAGTGCTGCTGCGAGAACAATCAGTGCGTAGAATCGGAAAAATTGAAACTTCATGGGTTAATTTGCCGCCTTCGTATAAGTGAATAAATACCCTTTACCCCATACTGTTCTGATAATCAGGCCCGGAATATCAAAGCCTTCTAGTTTGCTACGTAGTCTACTGGTTCTAGCATCGACAGTTCTATCCAGTCCATTGTACTCTCTACCGATGATGGCTTGGAACAGAAATTCGCGAGACAGAAGTTTTCCTTGGTTCTGTGCAAATATCCAGAGTAGTTCAAAGTCTTGACTAGTTAGCTCTAATAGTTGTTCACCCAGAGTAGTCGTTTTGTTTTTTTTATCGAGAATCAAGTCTGAAATAATGATTTTATCTTGCGACACGTGAGCCTGAGCTTTACGTAAGTTAGCCCGAATTCTGGCTAGCAAAACATTAGGCTCTACTGGTTTCACAATATAATCAATAGCACCAAGCTCTAGTCCCTTTATTTGATCTTCATCATCACTGAGCGCGGTTAAAAAAATAATCGGGGAAAGAAACTTTTCTTCCAATATATCTTTTAAATTAAAACCATCAATGTCTGGTAGCATAACGTCACACAGTATCAAGTCATATTGTCTTTCTTCCGGCAGACTGTGAACATCTGAACCTTTTGCGATGTGAGTAAGTTGATACCCTTGTGCTCTTAAATACTCTTGTATTAACTCGGCTAATGGTAAATCATCTTCGATTAACAGTATGTTGCAATCAATAATTTCGTTCATAAAATACCTATGCCATAGTTACGTCGGACACGTTTTTTTACTGGCTGGAATACATTCAACGAAAAGGTACTGGTTGCTAAGACATTTTGAGTAATATTGTCACGGGCCAGCAATTTTATGCTAGAGTTAACTTTGACACTGACTTCAAAACTTACTTCCTTAACCTTACCATCACACCACAAAGGTTCAGCATCTTTTGCGTTATAAATGCAGATGTCATGATATTGCTTACTGGTAAATAAAACGGTGAGTTGTTGCTGACAAATATCACCGACTTCTTTGACCACGCAAATGGATGGATTGATAACTAGCTTAGCATCCTTGTTCACTTCATCCTTGGGCTGGATCTTCCATGGGTTGTCTTGGTGGCCATAAGCTGCACATCCCCCTAATAGGATATAGAGTGTTAGAAGGTGTGATGTTAGCCCCTGTTTTTTCATAGTAAGTTAAAACGTATATTTCATCCCAAAGAAGTAAGTATCTGTATGGGTTGTATCAATTATATTACTGTCGGTAATCTCATCAGATAACATAGTGCGTTTAAAAAGAAGCTGCCAAGCCCAATTATTACTTAAAGCATACTCCGAATTAATAGAAAAAGAGTAATTGATACCTGATGAGTCTGGCTGATAAGAGAAAAAAGGGTTCACGCTTTCTCTAGCCGTCGTGCCATAGTAATAGTTGAGTAGTTTCTTACTTTTATGGATTGCGCTAGCATTAATATGAAGGAACCAGTTGTCAGTTAATATGAAGTTTCTAGATACCGTGAAATCAGCTTCATAGCCATAATGAACATCTGTTACATCATGATAATAACCTGCTCGAAAATCGAAACCTGAAAGGTGATAGTTTGCAGCAAAGCCCCCTAAGTATGAAATATCACGCTCGACGTCGGGTGGTGGCGGCATCCGAGGGTTTCTTAAGGGAGGCTGGACTCCCAGGGCTGAAAAGACACCAAAGTCATCTAGTTTTACATAAATACCATCTTCATTAAGTCGGCCCACTAGGTCTATGTAAAAGCGTTCATCTTCGTAAAGACTGTAGCCCATAGTGGTATTTTCTAAAAAGAAATTCTCTCCATAGTAACTGACTCTAGGAAGGAAATAGAGATCATAATCATCAACATTGCTGATAATACTTTCCACTTGTCCATAACCTAAGCTAATGGAAACCTTCCACTCTCCCACCTCTTGCTCTGAAGTTTCAATCACGCTGGAGTTGTGCTTTTCATTGACAGATGGTTTTTCGTCAATAGCTTCTATTGAAATCTCTGTCGGTTCTGCAACAGCAGTCCAAGCAGAGAACAGTAGAGTTAGAGTGAAAGATAAATGTTTCATTAATTGCTCCCCAGCTAGGGGCGGAAATTACCTAAGTTATATTACATTTCAGTCTAGCAACGGCCTTGAGGCATGTCCAACCAGTAACTTATTTTCGTACAAATTCGTACAAAGTGACTCGAACCTATTGATTGCTCGTTATGCGTACAAATTCGTACAAATGATCGCTCCTGAATAAGTTTATCTATGTGATATACCTTTGTTCGCTTAAAAAAAGTAATCAATATTTATAGGAGTCTAATCGTGAAAATTCTAACGATCGCTTCAGTCGTTGCTACTACTCTTTATTCAGCGGGTATAGCAGCTTCTGTTAGTGGGGTAGGTAATAACACCTATCAAATCAAACCTATTAACATCAGTCCTGAGGCAACTAAAGCTCGGGTTGAAACTAGTAGTCAGCAAAATGAACCTAGTCATCTTTTAGAAGGTCTTGGGGCTAACATAAAGTTGTCACCAGCAGTTAAGTTTAAGCCAGAAGATAATATTACAGGCCGACACAACTATATTATTCAGTTAAAAGATTCTCCCGCTGCATTGTATACTGGTGATGCCAGTGGGCAGGGCGCTACGAAGCAACTTTTTTCTAATCAAAAGCTAGGGCCAAGAAGTGCTAGTTTAAAATCTAATTCCGCAGTTGTTTCTTACACCAATAAACTGAAAAGCAAACAAACTGCATTTGTTAGTAAAGCAAACTCTGCTGGTGTCAGTTTGAACGTCAAGCAACAGCATCAAATTGCAATTAACGCTGTCGTAGCAGAAATGACCCAAGCAGAAGCAAAGCTACTGGCTAAATTAAGTGATGTTGCTTATATCTCTCGTGACGTTAATCATGAGCTATTAATGGATGTTGCTCCAGAGCGAACGAACACTCCAAACGTTTGGGCTGATACTAGTATTGCAGGTAACCCTGAAGGTATTAAAGGCGAGGGTATGCTGATTGGTGTCATTGATACTGGGATTAATTCACAACACCCTTCTTTTGCACCAACGGGTGACGATGGTTATACCGTACAAAACCCTTTGGGGTCTGGGAACTACTTGCATGACTGTAGTGTTGAAGATTTTACTAACCTGTGTAATGACAAGCTGATCGGTGTTTGGTCAACCGAGAATATTACTCAGGCATTTAGTGATCCTGAGTTTGATGAATCTCGCCCAGCTAATGGCGAAGATTATCAAGGTCACGGTTCGCATACCGCAAGTATCGCGGCGGGAAATGTTTTGTATGACGTTCCTTATAAAATACCGGCCCTTGCCTTAGCTCATGAGGGAATTGATACCGGATATACGATTCCACAAATATCTGGTATTGCACCACACGCGAACATTATTTCTTATCAAGTTTGCTATCCAGGAAACTCTGGAGATAAGTGGGTAGGTTGTCCAGGTAGTGGTACTATCGAAGCGGTTGAGCAAGCTATTTTGGACGGAGTAGATGTTATTAACTACTCAATCTCTGGTGGCTATGACTCACATAATGACCCAGTGGAGCTGGCGTTCTTGTCGGCACATGAAGCAGGTATCAACGTCGCTGCCTCTGCCGGTAATGCAGGTGCTTATCAGTCAGTTAACCATGTATCACCTTGGTTGTTATCAGTGGCATCAAGTCAACATGGTCGTTTCTTTTCTGTGCCAGCTAGTCAACGACTTAGTGGGTTGAGCTATAACGGTGCATCTATTCCATCAGAGTACTTGACCGATGTTTACGGTATTTCTGCAGAATCTGTAACGGGCTCAATGGTCTTGGCGGCGGACTATGGCGATGCTCTTTGCTCAACACCATTTTCTGCTGGAACTTTTACTAGTGGCACTATTGTATTTTGTGAACGCGGTGATAATCCGTTGGTAGAAAAGTCAGCCAATGTCGAATCAGGTGGCGGTGCTGCAACTGTGATTTATAACACTGCAACGTCATCAACTGAATTATATGCCAATTTGCCCCATGCAATACCTACCATGCAAATGGATCAAGGTGATGGGCAAGCTATGGTAGATTGGTTAAGTGAATCTGACGGGCACTTTGGTACCATTCTAGCGACAGACACTACTACTCGGACGGAGACAGCTCTGCAAGATGCTATGTCTTCTTTTAGTTCAAAAGGACATGCTTTTTTAGAAGAGTATCGTGAGTCAACAGCCCCGTCTATTACCGCTCCGGGTACTGATATTTACTCTGCTTACTCGGAGGACCAACCGTTTACGCAATACGCAAGCCCGACGGAGTTTATTGCTATTAGCGGAACCTCAATGTCAAGTCCACACATTGCTGGTGCATTGGCTCTGATTAAGCAAGCGCGACCTGATTGGACGCCATCGGAAGTGATGTCGGCTATCCAGCTAACAGCAAATGATCAAGTTGGAGATCGATTTGGTCGTCCTGACAGAACCAACCCTTGGTTTCACGGTTCAGGCATTGCCCAAGTCGATAAAGCGATTCATACCGGTTTAATCATGAACGTTCCAGTGGAAAACTATACGATTGCCAACCCACACCAGGGTGGTAACCTCGGAGCATTGAACACACCTAATATGGTTGATTCAGCTTGTTATCAATCTTGTAGTTGGGTACGAGAAGTTACGGCTACCGTAGACGGTACGTGGGATGTCTCGGCAGAAACTTCTGAGTACAGTGTTCAGCTTGAAGCTTCGCCAAGCACTTTTTCATTAAAAGCGGGGGAAACACAACGTATTATTGTTACAGGTTCATGGGTTGACTCACAGAACTCTTACTCGTCACCACGTGGCTTAAGTGTTTTTGGCAAGGTGACTTTAACGCCTCAAAATCCATCAGTACCTGTTGCTAACATGAATGTTGAGTTCGAGTTAGATAGCGGAAGCCTGCCAGAGGCTGTTGAATACAATGTCTTCTCAGAGAACAGTAACCATAATATTAATGACCTAGCATTTGGTATTGCTCCAGACTTAACAGCTACTGCCTACCAGCCTGTACTTGCAGACGTAGAAGAGGTTGAGCTGGAAGAGCGCGATTCCGGTAATGGCTCAAATCTATTTGAAAGTGATCAAGATGTTAGTAAGGTCCATGTAACTTGGGTTTCTGTGCCAGAAGACGCTAAGCGCTTTGTTGCAGAAGTTATTGAAAGTGGTGCAGCTATTAACCCTAATGAGCGTACGAACCCAAAAGGTAACGCTGGTATTTATGTTGGTATTGATGCTAATAAAGACGGCGTAATCAATTACGATAGCGAGGCTATTTGTAAGTCGGTTATTAACTCTTCAGACCTTATGGACTGGTGTAATATTCCAAACCCAGAAGCTGGAGATTATTGGGTGGTATGGCAAGAGCATAACTATAATAGCGGTGCTAGTGCAGGCTATGAAAATGCGTTATTTAAGCATAAGGTTGCCACTGCGGTTGTAATGGATGATGTTGCCACTAATCTAACAGTTGATGCGCCAGCTAGTAGTGATGACGAATCATTCTCAAGTGTGACGCTTAATCTTAATGACTCAAGTTTTTCTGAAGGTGAAAAGTACTACTCAGCCATTGAATTCGGTACGGACGCTAATAATCCCGATAATATTGGTTTAATAGCGACAAACTTTGTACGTCAAAAAGATGGTATTAACATGGAAGCCAGTAAGTCTGGGGCCGTGGTGGGCGATATTATTGACTATAAAGTGTCAATTAAAGCTAATGCCAGTGGTGCCGATCGTGGCTTTAACCTAAGCTCAGAGCTACCAGAAGGATTAGAGTTAGTGTCTGGTAGTGTTCAGTTGGCAGATAATCGTTTTGTAACTGCGGATATTTCTGAAGACGGAAATGGTTTTACAGTTTCTGGAACACAGCCAGATAGTCGTGACCGTGATCGTGAATACTTAATTACAAATTCATTAACGGACGCTACTTGCCGTACGCCCATAGGTGATGGGGGTTATGTTAACTTATACGAGTACGGTATAACGCCACAGGAAAATGCTCCTGAGAGTAACCGTGAACCAGCATTACAAGTGACTTTGAACGAAATATTCCAAGATGCCCGCTCCGCTTCAGGGGAGACCTATGCGCTATATAATTACCAAGAAGGTAATATGTTTAATAGCAGCAGCCTCTACATTTGGGGTAATGGAATGGTTGATTTGCATGGTGCAGCTCCGGGCTTCTTTGGTGCTTATGCAAATATGCCTTTTAACGAAAACTATAAGGCTCCATCGTTCGCCAATATGGGAGTATTCTGGTATGGCTTGTCGGGCTTTGGTACACAAGGTATGGAGTTCGGTGCACCATATGTAGATACGGGTGATGAAACTGAAGCTGCTGGTATTAGTTTTGTTCAGTTAGTGGATGAGAAACAGCAAGGCACTCACGTTCTGATTGAGTGGGATAACCTCCAACATTTACAAGGTGAGGGTTGTACATTCCGTGGCTGTGCTAGCTGGGGACCAAACCCTAGCGCATCAACTTCGGTTGATGCTCAACTTATCCTTGCCCGCGACTACAGTTCAGCAAAAGGAGCGTATGAAATGGTATACGCCTACGATAACCTGAACTTCGGTAATTATACGGGTAACGGTTCTCCTTTCCAGGCAGGTAGCACGGTTGAGAAAGCCGCAACAGCAGGTGTTCATGGTGGTGCGAGTCCATGGGCGGGAGCTCCAGTGGACGGTTATATCAACCAAAGTGTTATTCCTGACCATGATGGTCATGGTGGGTTAGATGCTTATCTGCGCGATGATATGGCAATTTGCTTCGATTACAATGGCCCAGAAGTGACTAAGTTCGAAGTGACTTTCCAAGCTAAAGTTTTACCTGAAGCTATTGGGCAAAACTTTGAAGTTAACGCTAACCTTGAATTAGATGGCGTGGGAACTAAAGTGTTAACAGCACCGTTGAAAGCACCTTCAAACATCACATTGTTCGGTATTAAAGACCAACAAATGATAGAAGAGGGTACGCTTGAAGATATTCAAGTGGCTTACATGGATAATAACAACGTTTCTAACACGATTTCTGTGTCAGGCGAAGGTATTACAGCTGAAGTAAATGGTCATTCGAATGGTTCGACATTCGATATCACGGCTAATGAGAACTTTAGTGGCTCGACGGAAGTGACGGTAACTGTTACAGACGACAATCAGCCTACTGACCAAGCGAGCACTACGTTTACTCTAACGGTTGGGCCGGTTGATGATCTACCGGTGGTAATGCTTGCATCCGAAGAGATGAGCATAACGGAAGGTGATGAGTTGACCCTTGATGCTTCTGCGAGCTATGACCCAGATGGTGACCAACTATCGTTCCAGTGGGTTGGCGAGGGTTCTATCGAGAGTCCGATGGCTGCTACTACTATCGTTTCTGGCTTAACAGAAGGTACCTATACTTTCACTGTAATTGTCGGTGACGGTACCTCTGAAGTTGAGAAAGAGGTTGAGGTAGCGGTTGAAGCTCAAGCAACATCTGGTGGCGGTGACGGCTCAGGTGGTGGTGATGGCTCTGACGGCGACAATGGAGATAACGGTGGTTCAGGTGGTGGTAGCACTGGTTGGTTACTGTTAATGGTACTAGCATTGTTCGCTAGACAGAGATTCATTAAATAATAAAACGGAGTTAGTCATAAACTTAAAAGCCCGAACCTTTGGTTTGGGCTTTTTTTATTCACTGTTAAAAAAGGGTAAATTGATTACTAAGCAGGTAGTACCAGTTCACATTATAAATGTTTTAAACGATAACCAGTAAGTGACTACTTACCTGTGAAAAAAATACAAAAATGACTTGATTTTTTACAGAATAGGGCCGAACGTCAGGATGATTTTATAGAGAGAAATCCACAGATGTCATTTTCACCTTACTTTATAAGGGATTGAGCCTGTTTAGAGATTAAACAGGTTGGTTTTAGCCTATAGGTAAGATGTTAAGTATTTGATAATATTGACAAAAGCCATATTTTGGTTAAAAAATGTACAGTTTGTTAAGGCGTACCTGATTTTGTGGGGTTTGAGCAGATTTCAGCAATTTTTCCCCAAAGTTATCCACAGGAAATGTGTAAACTTTTTGACGGTTTGATGACAAAAAAATTCCTGTACAGAAAATAGCCATCTAATGTGACAGCTATTCTTCTTTTACTGCGCTCGCGACTGTATAGGCTGGGCCTTGTTTATGCTTCTTATAATTACCAAAGACTTCTTTAAATGCCCGTTTCATGAAGTCGCGGAGGCCTGTAATGGTAACTACATAAAAGCGGCCACCGGGAGCTAATCGTTCGTAGGCATCGTTCAAGAATATATAGAGTAGCTCGTTACCCACTTTCGCAGGGATGTTAGAAACAATGACGTTATACCCTTTGTCTGATACTTCACTGAAGCCATTGCTTAAACGTGCGCTGGCGTTTGGGGCTTGGTTCTTCTTGGCATTTTTATTGGCGTAATTCACAGCGACATAGTCTTTATCGACCATCAACACTTCGCCCTGAGGTGCCATTTTTGCCATGGTTAACCCTAAAACACCGTAACCACAACCAAGATCTAGGCACTTGTCTTGCGGCTCGACCTCAAGATACTTAAGCAGCATAATGGAGCCGACATCAATTGAGCGTGGTGAGAAAATTCCCCAAGTGGTATCAAAAGACATGGGGAAGTCATTAAGCGTGTCTTCCACGGTTAAGTCTTTTTTGAGCTCGGCGATTTGTGATTTAGTGTAGTGGGCCATATCGGTCAGTAATTGTGGTTAAATTCAATAAAAGTGGCGTTATTTTAGCATCGGCCTTTGTAAAACCCTAATCAAAGCTTGTCTCACTATGTTAGAATTTGCCCATCTTAATATCATCTCGTAATACTTATGCAGCAAGCTCCCTTTGTTTTTTTCTGTCGCCCAGGCTTTGAGTCTGACTGTGCCGCGGAAGTACAAGCCATCGCTAATGCCTATGAGCTAGCTGGTTACGCAAACGCACAACCTGATTCGGGTTATGTGCGTTTTTATATGTTTGATGAATCCAGTAGTGAACGTTTCTTTGAAATACTGGATGTGGCCGATGTGATCTTTGCTCGCCAATGGTTTTGGGCCAAAGCTGAACTTGAGGCGATGCCGCTTGAGGATCGTATTACGCCAATTATGGACGTTTGCTCAGATGTGGCTATTGCTAAAACCCTGTTAGTTGAGCATTTAGATAGCGACGACGGACGCGAGCTGTCGAAGTTTTGTAAGAAATTTTCAACTCCTTTGACGATTGCTTTAGAGAAACAAGGCTTAATCCACGAAGAAAGTGAGTTTCGATTACACATCCTATTTTTAGCTAACGACCATTGTCTCGTCGGTTTTTCGCCACTCGAGCGCTCGAGTGAGCATAAAGGTGGGATCTTGCGCTTAAAAGCGCCAAGGAATGCTCCTAGTCGTTCGACATTGAAACTGGATGAAGCGATCCAGGTGTTAATGTCACGCACCCAACAAAGAGATGCTTTCAGGCTGGGAAATACCGGCGCGGATCTTGGAGCAGCTCCCGGCGGCTGGACCTATCAGCTGGTAGAGCGCGGGCTACAAGTGTCGGCCGTGGATAACGGCACCATGGATAAGAAGTTGATGGCGACTGAGCATGTCGAACACTTTAAAGAAAATGCTTTTACCTGGCTGCCAGAAAAGCCTGTTAACGTCTTAGTTTGCGATATGGTGGAGAAGCCTTCGCTAGTCGCCAATCTTATGGCACAGTGGCTAGAAGGCGGTTATACGCAGCACGCACTCTTTAACCTTAAGTTACCGATGAAAAAGCGTTTCCAAGAAGTGGCTGATTGTATTGGCCTGATTTGTGATCGTCTAGAAGAAGCGGGATTGACTCACTTTTGGCAAGCTAAACATCTGTATCATGATCGTGAAGAAATTACGGTTTACTTTAGATTAAAGTCCAGAGTGACCAAGAACTAACCTCAGGCAAAGATGATGAACGACACCAATATTCCTTTAGGTAAAGAGGTCTCATACCCAGAAGTGTATGATCCAAGCTTACTCTTTCCCGTCGCGAGACAGTTTAAGCGTGATGAATTAGGCTTGAGTGATGACTTACCGTTTCATGGTAGTGATTATTGGAACGCTTATGAAATGTCATGGTTGAACGGTAAAGGAAAGCCGCAGGTTGCCATTGGTATTTTTGAGTTTGCTCACAATACTGTGAACATTGTCGAGTCCAAATCATTCAAGCTGTATTTAAATTCGTATAATCAAACCCGCTTCGATAGCTGGCAGCATGTCCTTAGTAGATTACAGGCTGACTTATCGCAAGCGGCTGACGGACAGGTTTCTATACAGCTTTTAGCGCTAGAGCAATATCAAAGCCAGGTTCCCATTGTCAGTCGCGACGCAGTGCTAATCGATGAGTTAGATGTTGAAATTAACGAATATGACTATCAACCCGGCTTGTTAAAATCTTCTACCGAGATTGTCACAGAACGTTTGCAAAGCGATTTGTTAAAAAGTAATTGCTTAATTACGTCGCAGCCAGACTGGGCATCGGTGCTAATTGACTACACCGGCCCTAAGATAGAGCATGAAGCCCTGCTCAAATATCTAATCTCATTCCGTAATCATAATGAATTTCATGAACAGTGCGTAGAACGCATATTCGTCGATATTATGCAGCATTGTCAGCCCCAAGAATTAACCGTTTACGCCCGATATACTCGCCGCGGAGGCTTGGATATTAACCCCTTTAGAACAAATGTTGCTGGGCAAAACGCAAAGAATATAAGGCTAATTCGTCAATAAACTTAGCTTTGCATGAGTAAAGAAATTACCTAGTTGTACTTTTATCAAGCTAGAAAAAGGACTGGACGAATAGAGATCGTTATATAACAATGTGGTGTCTTATTTGGGCCAAATGCGTCGCTAACAAATAAATTATTAAGATAATCAGCGACTTACCTAGTAATTATTTCGACAAAGATCGAAACTCTAAGTTAGGTAATCGTACTAAATCACTATGATCTATTACTCTATTGCAGAGTTAAGCAACTAGATTTTGAGTAATTAAAGGGTATATCAATGACAGAACAAACAAAAGACAAGTCCTTTTTTGGGCATCCCAAAGGTCTTCAGACCTTGTTTTTGACCGAAATGTGGGAGCGCATGAGTTATTACGGTATGCGCGGTATTTTGGTTTTATTTATGACGGCTATGTTGCAAGAAGGTGGCTTAGGGCTTACTACAATCACTGCGACTGCTATTTATGGATTATACACTAGCTCTGTATACTTTATGGGTTTACCTGGTGGTTGGGTTGCGGACCGATTGATAGGCGGGAAAAAAGCAATTTGGTACGGCGGTATCGTTATCATGTGTGGCCACATTGTGTTGGCTATTCCTAATGAAAGCTCATTCTTTGTCGGCTTAATTTTAGTAGCTTTAGGTACAGGTCTATTGAAACCGAATATTACTGCGGTTGTTGGCCAACTCTATGGCAGTGAAGATGAACGTCGTGATGCCGGATATGCCATTTACTATATGGGTATCAACATCGGTTCATTAATCGGTTATTTTGTATGCGGATATTTGATGGAAAGCGTAGGTTGGCATTATGCGTTCGGTGCTGCCGCAGTTGGTATGGCGTTGGGTTTACTTCAGTTCTATATAACTCACAGAAACTTACCAGAGATTAGCGATAAGCCATCTGTTACAATTTCAGACAGTGCCCGTAAGAAAAGCTGGTCAATCATTGGTATTTTCCTAGTGGCTTTGGCGGTTGTCACCGCTTTAACCTTAGCCGGAACCATTACGATCGACGCAGTGAGCCTAGCTGAGAAAACAGCTATCGCCCTAAGTGCGCTTTTTGTTATTTACTTTGCATTAATTTACTTCCTCGGTAAATTAGATCCAACTGAAAAGAAGGGTATGTGGGCGTTATTGCTAATTTGTATCGCTTCTGCATGTTTCTGGTCAGGCTTTGAGCAAGCGGGCTCTTCTTTAAATCTATTCGCGAGAGATTATACGGATAGATTCATTAGTACTTTTGAGATCCCAACGGCTTGGTTTCAAAGTGTGAACTCCATCTTTATCATTATACTGACACCGTTCTTTGCCGCTTTTTGGGTTAAGCTAGGTCAGCGAATGGTAACGCCTGGATACGGCCTTAAAACTGCTTTCGGTTTGATGATCATGGGTAGCGGTTTCATCGTTATGGTATTCGCTGCACATATCGCCGCTGGCGGTGGTAAATCTGCGGCATTCTTTTTGATTCTAACTTACTTCTTACATACAGTCGGTGAGCTTTGCTTAAGCCCAATCGCATTAAGCGCTGTGAGTAAATTATCGCCTCGTCGTTACATGGGTCAGATGATGGGTCTATTCATATTTACTTATTCTATCGGTAGCATTATCGCTGGTTTATTGGCTGGCGGCTTCGATCCTGACAATGTTTCAGAAATGCCTAGCCTATTCCAGTTTATTGCGACCTTTAGTATCGGTGTTGGTGCTGTTGTTCTGTTAATTGGTATGTTTAGCAGAAAGTGGGAGCAAGAAGTTGTCGAAAGAAAAGAAGTGTTAGAAGAAGCAAGAGATGAGAAGTAATTTGAAAAACTGATTTCCTTACTCTCTTATAACAACACAATCAGAGGCCAGCCTTTAACCGGGTTGGCCTTTTTTGTTTTAACGATAACTGCTGAAGCTAGATTCATTGTTAATAGCCTATTCATATAATCATGCTATTTAAGCCACAAACTGTTTAATTTCTGATAATCTATTCTAGTTAAATAGCTTCGTGCTATGAGTTAATAAAGTACTGAGTAAAGAGATACCCAGTTAATCAAAAGCCTACCAGAGTTTTATGCAGCAAATTGATTTAGGGCTTAGCCAAAAAACTGAAACTTTAGTATTGGACGCTGATCAGTCTGATAGCGAGTCTAGTGCTACCGTCCAATATCACCCTGGCTTTATAGACGATAACCAAGCCTCTGGTTTATATCATACATTATCAAGCCTCGTTGAGTGGCAGGAGGAAACGCTCTGGATAGCGGGTAAAGAGCGTAAAGTACCTCGTCTTATTGCTTGGTATGGCGATAAGGACGCCGAATATCAGTATTCAGGAAAGTCTCACCAGCCAATGCCGTGGATTAGACCCTTAGCGTTGTTAAAGGAACAGTTAGAGAAGGAGCTGACCACGAGTTTTAATAGTGTCTTATGTAATTTATACCGCAATGGGCAGGATAGTATGGGGTGGCATGCTGATAATGAGAAAGAACTGGGTGATAACCCCGTGATTGCCTCGGTCAGTCTAGGTGCAACTCGGAAATTCCAATTAAAACACAAAACTAATTCTCAGCTCAGGCACAAAATGCTGCTGACATCTGGTAGTCTATTGGTCATGCAGGGTACAACTCAAGATTACTGGTTACACCAAGTACCTAAAGAATTAAAAGTCAACGAGCCTAGAATTAATTTAACCTTTAGAAACATCATAGAGTCATAGGTTTAAGTTTTAGTGCTCATAGCGTTAACAAAGGAGTTATTGTGTCATTTCTAGCTTGCCGAGTATTTAAAGATCCTGAAGTGCGTCATCAGTTGGTCAATATGGAGCCAGATGATCTAAGCGGTGGAGATATCTTAGTTAAGGTCGACTATTCGAGTATTAACTACAAAGATGCACTTGCTGCTAGCGGGCGTGGGGCGATCATGAAAACGTTTCCCTTAAATGCTGGAATAGACTTGGCTGGAACTGTTGTGGAGTCTAGTAATTCATCCTTTAAAGCGGGTGATGCAGTGATTGTGAACGGTTGCGGATTAGGCGAGAGTTTTGATGGTGGTTTATCTCAGTACGCACGGGTTGAGAGCCAGTTTGTCATGAAACAACCAAAACATTACTCAGGCCGCGAAGCCATGGTTATCGGTACCGCAGGTTTTACCGCGGCGCTTGCCATTCATCGCATGGAAGTGAACGGTCAAACTCCTGATAAAGGTCCTATTGTGGTCACCGGGGCTAGTGGGGGCGTTGGCAGTTTTGCAATAAATCTCTTGAGTAAAAAAGGCTATGATACTGTTGCTGTCACCAGCCAGTCCTCAATGCACGATTACTTGGTTGACTTAGGTGCTACTGAAGTCAAAACCTTAAGTGAATTGGAGTTGAGCGACAAACCCATGGCGAAAGGTGTCTACGGCGGTTTAATCGATAGCATTGGTGGTGAGACATTAAGTAAATTGATGGCGAATATTGATCTATGGGGTAATATTGCCTGTATCGGCTTAGCGCAAAGTCCCAAGCTACAAGCGACCGTTATTCCTTTAATTTTAAGAGGAGTCAGTTTGCTTGGTGTTAGCTCGACAAACTGCCCAATGGAGCTACGAGAAAAGCTGTGGAATGAATTTGGGGAAGCGTCGCCACTGCCCGATTTCGACAAAATCTTAAGTAAAGAAATTCAGCTTAAAGATATATCACCATACTTTGATGAACTGATTGATAATAAACATCGTGGACGTTTATTGGTAAATTGCCAATAAAATAAAAGCCAATCGTCAGATGAGATAAACAGAACACTAAGGAACCCGATGGACTTTCGTTCAATTGATGCCGAAAAATCATTAGTGATAACAGCGAGTCGCCGCCAGTCGCGCTTTTTGCGTGATGAATATGCCGCACAGCAACTTGCAGATGGAAAGGATGTTTGGCCAAGCCTTAAGGTTATGCCTTGGAGTGCTTTTATTAACTATTGTTGGGAACTGACCCAAGATGCTGGATTATCGCTCCCAGTAAGGCTCAGCACCACTCAAAGCCAACACTTATGGCAACAGATGGTGGCGAAGTCTGATATCGTCGAGCCACTTCTTAATCGAAAGCAAACGCAACATTTGAGCTTTGATGCTTGGCGAGTTTGTCAGCAGTGGCAAATCAAGTCTCTGGATGTGATGACCGGTGATCAGGATCAAGAAGCATTCCAGCAGTGGTTTAGTGAGTTTCAACAAGATTTGAAAGCTCGTGGCTGGATCGATATGCACCAGCAAGCCAATTACCTAGCAAACCATCATGAAGCTTTTATTGAGCAATTACCATCAAACATCATCACTTATGGTTTCCAGCAGCCGACCCCACAGCAGACGACTTTAATAGAGTTGTTAAAAGGTAGTAAAAATGTAATCAACTGGGTTTTTCAAGAGAAGGCCACAAAAGATCATGTACAACTTTATTCTTTAGCTGAGCCCAATCAGGAATTGCTGGCGGCAGTACGGTGGGCAAAAGACAAATTAAGCTCTAACCTAGAACAAAGAATTGCCATCGTGGTACCTGAACTTGAGCAAAAGCAGTCTTACATTGAAAGGCTAATTTACCGAGAATTCTATGTAGGGAGCTTGATTCAAGGAAAAGAGTTGTCACAGCCTCTACATGACTTTTCGATTGCTCAGTCATTATTTGCTCAGCCATTGGTTGCAGTGGCGATGGATTGGTTGACTCTAACTTGTCAAAGTTTAAGTAAAAAACAGCTTCAGCATCTGTTATTGTCACCTTACTTATACCGAGAACAAGAGCTTCATTGGCAAGCAACGCAATTTGAATTAGTCATCAGAAAATCAACCAAAGCCTATTATTCGATTGGTGATTTACTAAAGCTCTCTCGACATCATAATGTGACATTACCTTGGCTTGATTTTATTGATACATGGCAACAAGCTGATGCCAGAAGTGAGCATGCTAAGAGCCATAAAGGTCACGGCGTAAAGAATCACTTTAAGGCTCACATAAAAACAGTATTAGATTTGCTTGCTCAATTGCACTGGACGGGTTACCACAGCTTAAACAGTCGTGAATACCAGATCCAACAAACTTTTATTGAAGCGATTAAGTCTGCGCAAGGTTTACAGAAAATATTACCCGATAGCCTTAACTACGCGCGTGCCTTGAATTTATTAAAAGAGCATTTAGAGCAACAAACATTTCACCAGCAGCAACCTAAAGCACCTTTGCAAGTTATGGGGATGTTAGAGGCTATTGGCGTTACCTTTGATGCTGTATGGCTGGTTGGTGCGACTGATCAGGTGTTACCACAGAAAGCAACGCCAAATCCGTTCATCTCAAAAGCGTTACATCAAAAACATGAGTTACCAGGCTCCTCTCACCATCGTGAAGTTGAGTATGCTCGTTCTTTAATTCATTCTCTATTTGAAAATCCTGAATTGGTGATCAGTTTCGCAGAGTATGATGGCGAGCAAGAACAAATGTTGAGTCCTTTACTTAAGTTGTTATTGCCTGAGAGTCATATCAGCAAACGCCCATTGGATTCAGACCTGCCTCAAGTATTAACTCAATGGCCAAGTTTAGAGGGTCTGGAATACTATAATGACGACCAAGGGCTTGCAGTAGAAGAACACTTTGGTGTCAAAGGTGGGACTGGATTGTTGCGGATGCAGGCCGCTTCGCCATTCGATGCTTATTTAAAATACCGACTTGAACTGGAGTCTTTTGAAGAAGATGGTTTGGGTGTCTCTTTTATGGAACGCGGTAATTTATTTCATAAAGCCATGCAGTTGATTTGGAGTCGATTAGAAACTCAGAAGGCATTACTAGCGTTATCAAAAGACCAACTAAGTGATCTCATCAATAAAACCACGCAGTTTGTTTTATCAGAAGCCTCTAGACATATCTACCTACTGCAAAATCAAGCATTTTTGGATATTGAGGTGCAACGCTTACAGGCTTTGATTCATGAATCTTTAACGCTAGATAAATCCAGAGAACCATTTACGGTAATCGGCACTGAGGTTCCTAGGGAAGTTGAACTCGCGGGATTAACTTTTAGAATTGTGATAGACAGAATTGATCAGCTGAGCGACGGTCGTTTATTGATTATCGATTATAAAACAGGGCAGCCTAAACTGGTGTCGCTATTCCAAGATCCTGTTGCTGAGCCACAACTGTTACTTTACGCCATTTCGGAGCAAGCGCGTTCAGCCAAACAAGAAAAGCAGGATGTTGCTGGGGTTTTATTTATGCAAGCGCATTTAAAGGCTTGCAAATATATTGGCATTACTGATGAAAGCGATATGTTGGACGGTGTTAAAGCGTTACATGAAATTAAATATAACCCTTATCCCGATGACTTCTCTGTGGCCATAAAGTTATGGAGATCTATGCTGGATAAAATTGCCAGTGATTTTAAGCAAGGTAATGCTGGGCTAACCGATTACTCGGGAGACTTTAGTGACCACCTTGCGGTAAGCCGCTGGTCGCAGCGTGGCAATAACATCCAGTCTCTATTTCAGGATGTGAATAAAGAAGGAGGTAAACATGACTAAGTTAACGCCTCCAGACTTTCAAGTTCGTACTCAAGCGATTAGTGCCGAACAATCTTTTATCGTCCAGGCGCCGGCTGGGGCGGGTAAAACCAGTTTGTTGACGCAGCGTATACTTAATTTACTGACCAGCGTCGAACAGCCAGAAGAAGTCATTGCCATTACCTTTACTCGGAAAGCAGCGGCTGAAATGCGTCACCGATTAATTGAATCATTGTTGCTAGCGCAAGGTGATGAGCCAGAAGAAGAGCATGAAAAAGTAACCTGGCAATTAGCGCGTAGTGTGCTACAAAAGGATGCTGAACTTGAATGGCACTTACTCCAAAATAGCCATCGCTTGCGCGTAACGACGATTGATTCATTATCGAGCATGATTGCCAACCAGATGCCGGTACTTAGCAGTCTGGGTGGATCACTATCGATAACCAATTATTCGCAAGAATCTTACCAGAGAGCTGCGGAATCCATTCTTAACTATTTAGATGATGCTGATTATGGCTTCCACATCTTGAAGCTATTAGCTCACCTTGATAATCAAGTCGAAAAGTTAATTGGATTATTAGCCCAGATGTTGGGTAAACGTGATCAGTGGTTACGTTTACTGGGCGCAGGTGAGCTTGATATTGATGTCTTGGAAGACGGTATTAATCAAATTGCTCAAATGCGCATTGAGAGGTTGTCCAATTACAAGTCGAAACTTCAAAATAGCACTTTCATTCAAGGTATCCATTTTGCTTCAGGCTTTTTAGAGTCGAACCATGAGTTAGCACCGTTAAAAGATGTACAAGTTTTGCCTGACTTCACTTATCAGAGCCTAGACCAGTGGAAAGCCATCGCATCCTTCTGTTTAACCAAATCGGGTACTTTCAAAAAACAGCTGAATAAAAATATTGGCCTATTGGCTGATGGTGATTTGGAAGGTGAAGATAAGAAAATCGGTAAAGCGATAAAGACTGAGTTAAAAGAACTCTTTGCTGACTGGGCTGAAATCCCTGACTTTGCTGAGGTTTTACTCGACGTTATGCAGTTGCCAGAAGCGGTCTATAGCCCAGAACAGCAAGAGATTTTGTATTCACTGTTACATTTATTGCGCTTAGTCTCTGTAGAACTGACGGTAGATTTTCAGTCCAATGCCGAAGCAGATTTTATTGAAATTGCTTTGGCCGCGGATAGAGCTTTGGGGTATTTTGATGAGCCATCAGAGCTAGCGTTAAAACTGGATTATCAGATTTCTCATCTTTTAGTTGATGAGTTCCAAGATACTTCTTTTACGCAGTACCAGCTACTCAGTAAGTTAATCGCTGGCTGGCAGCCGGACGATGGTCGAACGCTATTCTTGGTTGGCGACCCCATGCAGTCGATTTATCGTTTCCGAGAAGCCAATGTTGGTTTGTTTATTAAGACTCAACAAGAAGGTATTAACGGCTTTCCAGTAACCCCGTTGCAGTTAACAGCTAACTTTCGCTCGTCTCCTTCAGTGATTGATTGGGTCAATCGTCGTTTTGATAAAATATTTCCGGCGAATGATGATGCGTTGCTAGGAGCTGTTAGTTATAGCCCGGCGGAAGCAATGAAACCTGATCATGATGATCATTCAGTGGACTTTTTAGTCAACTTTGATTTGGCAGAACAAAATGAAGCTCAACTGTTGGCGGAGAGAACCAAACAAATCGTTGAACAACATCCTGATGAATCTGTAGCTGTTCTAGTCAGAGGGCGAAGTCACGCGCAGGAACTGATGACCCAATTTAAATTGGTTGGCGTCAGTTACTATGCAAAAGATATGGAATATCTGACTCACAAACCGTGTGTTAGTGACTTAATGGTTTTATGTCGACTACTGCTTCATCCGCAAGACTCTATCGCTTGGATTGCTTTTTTTAAGTCACCATTTGTAGGTATTGAGTTACCTGATTTAACTTATCTACACCAAGCTTTAGGTCAACAATACTGGAACTGGTTAGAGCAATTTAGTTCGGTTGAGGGCCTAAGTCCGCAAGCTATTAAACGGCTACAAAGAGTTCATAACGTTATTGTTCCGATACTTGCAGATGCTGGACGCAAACCTTTGAGTCAGTTAGTCGAGTCAGCATGGCTAGCTTTGGGTGGACCAGCGATTTTGTTGGAGCAGTCTGAGCATACTGATGTTTACGCGGTGTTTGAGCTAGTTCTGGAGCTAGAGCAGCAAGAGTGGCCTTTAACGGTAGAGCGAATTAATACAGCCGTCAGTGATTTGTTTGCTGATCAGCAGGCTGATACGGCGCAAGTAGAAATAATGACAATGCATAAGTCAAAAGGACTTGAGTTTGATACGGTTATTTTACCGTCGTTACAGCGCCAGAAGAGAGCAGATGACCATCAACTATTGTTATGGGAAGAGTTTTCGGTGGACGATAGGGCTGGCTATCTATTAGCTCCTATTCAGGCAGCAGAGCAAAAAGAACCTATCTATCAACTAGCTCGAGATATACAAAGTAAGAAAGCAGCTTATGAAGACGCACGCCTTTTATACGTAGCGGCGACCCGTGCGAAAAAACGGTTAATTATTAGTTGTGAATTGAAATTAACCTTTAACGAAGAAAAGTCTGAGTGGAACTATAATTCTATTGATAAACGCTCACTACTGCATTATTTAAAACCTCATTATGAAAATGTTATTGACCGACAGTTTAATGAGATTATAACCACTATTGATACTGTGAGTGGCTCAGAGGCTATAGAGGATTTTGATAAAGGATGGTACAGACTCAAAGATAATTATCAGCCGCCATTAATTAATGATCAGTTATTACAAAGTAACCAAGACACTATTGAGCAAGAAGAATTAGACTTTGATTGGGCCAGTGATGTGGCACGAGTAGTGGGCTTAGTTGTACACAAACAACTTGAATTGATTGCAGAAAACAGAAGCAGTTTTAACCGTTTAACTGACACTGAGTATCAGTCAATTAAAGGTCAGTTGTCTGAACTTCTTGATTCAGAAAGTGAAGTATCCCAAGCGTTGGATAAGACCAAACAAGCCCTGATTAATGTTAGTCAGGACAAGAAAGGACAGTGGTTATTACAAGACCACCAAGATGCTAGATGTGAGTGGGAGCTCACGGGTTCTGTTATTGAACATTCAGGTAAGCAGGCAGTTCGTAACTTTATTATTGATAGAAGTTTTGTTGATGAGCAGGGAGTTCGTTGGATTGTGGACTATAAAACTGGCGATCATAAAGGCTCAGATGTTGAACAATTTATTGAAGCAGAAGTTGAGCGCTACACACCACAATTAAAACAGTATCAGCAAGTTGTTGAAAAAGTGGACAAACGACCTAGTAAGATTGCATTATATTTTCCACTACTCAGGAAGTTTATCGAAATAACATAGTGAGTTTTTAATGAAAGAAACCATTGATACAGGGCGACTTATTTTACGACCACTGAAAGAGTCTGACTTTGAGGATTATTGTGAGTATGCAATGGATCCTGATGTCATGAAATACATCATGCCAGTTTCAAATAAAAAAGATGCTCATGATATTTTTCTCAATCACTTTGGCGAATGGAACGGTGAGGAAGGTCGCTGGATGGGAGCTGCGGTTGTACTACAGTCAGAGAATAAACTGATAGGCGATATCGGTTTTCGATACACTAACAAACATCATGGACATATTGAGATTGGTTATAAATTCAATCGTCATTATCATGGTCGTGGTTACGGTACCGAGGCGGTGAAAAACCTTTTACAGATTGTTATCAGAGATTGGCCTTGTCACAAAATTATTGCGTATTGTGAGCCAAGAAATATTGCCTCTTGGAAACTCATGGAACATTTTGGTATGTCACGGGAAGGCTATTTCAAAGAGCATTTTAAGTATGACAATCGGTGGCAAGATGAAGTCGCTTATGGATGTTTAGTGAAAAATATAAAACTGTAAGCGTGAAGTTGTAAATTTGTTGTTAAAAAAAAGGAGCCAGAAGGCTCCTTTTTATTGGGTAAAATTAACTTCTTTGTTTTGAATCGATCCATTCACGGACTTTCGTTTTCAATACCGGCATTGGTAATGCACCATCAATTAATACTTCACGGTGGAATTCGCGAATATCGAAATTGTCACCAAGCTTCTCTTCCGCTTCCGCACGCAAACGGCTAATCTCACGCTGTCCGACCTTATAGGATACCGCTTGGCCTGGCCATGCGATGTAACGCTCGACCTCAGAAATAACGTCGGTATCCGCCATTGAGGAGTTTTCCATCATGTAGTCAATCGCTTTCTGACGCGACCAGCTTTTGGCATGGAGACCAGTATCAACCACTAAACGCATAGCACGAAGCATTTCATCACTTAAACGACCATAGTATTGCATTGGATCGGTGAACATGCCCATTTCTTTACCGATTGATTCAGCATACAAAGCCCAACCTTCAGAGAACACACTCAATCCACCAAAGCGTCTAAACATTGGCAATCCTTCCACTTCTTGTTGCAGCGATATTTGGAAGTGGTGACCAGGTGCTGCTTCGTGAATAGAAAGCGTCTCCATGCCGTACTTCGGCTGGCCTTTTAGGTTAAATGTATTGACGTAAAAAACGCCCGGACGTGAGCCATCAGGACTCCCTGGCATGTATGATGCGCCGGCAGAAGATTCTGCGCGATACGCTTCTACAGCACGAACTTCGTAGTCAGCCTTGGGTTGAATATCAAACATCCTTGGAAGTAACTTATTGACCTTAGTTTGAAGGTCTCGATATCCCTGTAATAAATCTTCCTCATTGTCATAGTAAAACTCAGGATTGGTTTGAACATAGCTAAACCAGTCTGATAAGTCACCTTCAAACTCCACCTCTTGCATCACTTGTTCCATCTCAGCGCGAATACGTGCGACTTCATTGAGGCCGAACTCATGAATTTCGTTAGCCGTTAATCCCGTGGTGGTGTAAGTTTTCAGTTGGTAATCGTACCAAGCTTCGCCGTTAGGCTGTTCGCTTAAACCAAACGTCTCACGGGCATGTTCTAAGTAATCATCTTTAATAAAGTCATGCAGTCTTGTGTAAGCAGGAATAATGTTTTCTGTAATAGATTGCTTATACGCCGCAGTTAAGCGCTCCTTTTCTTCTTTAGAAAACGATTCTGGCATATTCGCAATTGGTTGATAGAAGACGCTCTCTTCAGGCGAGTCAACGATATGAGCTTTAAGTTGTGGTATCACTTTTTCCATCAGCGCCTTAGGCTGAACCACATTTTGTTCGATGCCTTGGTTCATGTTGATGATGATTTGATCCAAGACAGCAGTGCCATCATCGGCACGCTGTAACCAGTTTTCGTAATCTTCAACGGTTTCGAACGGTTGTAAGCTTTTGCCAGAGCCCAACTGAGCGAAGAAGCTGGCAATGTTATTCGATTGGTTGATTGGAATTAAATGGCTTGGAAACTGCTCACCCTCAAGCCCCATTTCAGACTGATAAACAAAAACATCGTAGCTCAGGCGATCTTGACCCGTTAATAAACTTCTGTCGATAGACTGGACTTTATCCAACCATTTAACCGTAAAATTATGAGACTTTTCCCGGAACTCTGGCGATAAGAAGTTAGGAAGTTGATCATTAAAACGTTTGTCGCCTATTGCCGTCGCTTGGATTGGGTTTAAGGCTAGACCTTCTTCGAAATTCTCAGCAAAGAGTTGATTAAGCTTCTCCGATGCTTGTTCAGCAGTCATTGCAGAGCTTGGTTTAGATTCGGCAGCTTCGGTATTTGTCTGAGTTGGCATAGGTGTCTTTTTGTCACTGTCGTCTGAGCAAGCGCTCAAAGCCAGTGCGATACTTAGGCTTAAAATTGTTATTTTGGTCATGTTCTTCCCCAGTCTGTAATTATAGGTTTCAGGTCAATTCTTGAATAAAAACTTACATTACCACAATATTATCGGCCTAATTCATTTTGAAATATCTTTTTACACATATTCTGAGTTATGCCATTATTGTCTGGTCTGTCCAGTATTGATGTGAATTTTAGAGGAATAGTCATGAGCAACGATAACCGTTTAGCGCGATTAGTGAAAAAGATAGAAGGGTATCCTTCGTTTTTAAGAGGCCCTTTACTTAACTTTGCTTTGAGGAAGACCGTTAAACTCGTTGGTACGGCAAAGGTCGAAGTAATGCAGCTTACTAAAACGGAATCTGAATTCAGACTTAAAAACCGAACAAAAGTACAGAACCACATCGGAACTATTCATGCAGCTGGTATGGCTTTGATAGCGGAAACAGCAACAGGAATGGTCGTTGGCATGAATGTTCCTGATGATAAGGTGCCCGTCATCAAAACACTCAAAGTAGATTTCCTGAAAAGAGCAAAGGGTGACTTAGTGGCTAAAGCATATCTCACAGACTCGCAAATACAAGATATTTTGACGCTGGATAAGGGGGAAGTTGAAGTTGCTGTTTCGGTGACTGATGAGGAGGGGAAGGAGC
This sequence comes from Kangiella sp. HD9-110m-PIT-SAG07, assembly GCA_003370465.1. Taxonomy (GTDB): domain Bacteria; phylum Pseudomonadota; class Gammaproteobacteria; order Enterobacterales; family Kangiellaceae; genus Kangiella. Next base: position 76,652 of record QQTG01000021.1, read on the forward strand.
CGATCAGTTGCCAAATGGTGTGGGCCTGGACTCCTAAGCGTCGTTAAAGCTCATTATCGTTGCGCTTAGTTTGTTAAATTGAAATTTTTCGTTGTCATTTACTCTTAGTAAACTCCGCCCTCAAAATTTCAATTTGCCGCCTAAGCCCTTAGCTAATAAGCTTTAAATTATAATTTGGTTGTTCGAGGTTACACTCAGAAGCTTGAGCTATGCCTAGCCCAAGTTTCAGCAAAATCCTTCTGCTTAATTCAGTTTGCCATGCACAGACAGCTTTCAGCGTGCGCTATTGGGGAAATTAACAAGATTTCTCATGATTTTGAGGTTATGTCTTTGTTTATGCCTATGCAGCTGTCCTACGATTGGTTAAAATATGCCCCTTTTGCACAAGAAATAGCGTGGAATTGCCACGAAATAGTCTTTTGGGGACATATGTTAGAAGTTAATCCAATAAGAGAACATCTGAAAGGTATGTCTGAGCGTGTTGAGACGCTTAGGGGGTACCTTTGACTTTGATGCCAAGCAAGAGCGTTTAGAAGAAGTCACTAAAGAATTAGAGCAACCTGATGTGTGGAATGATCAGGAGCGAGCCCAAGCGCTGGGTCAAGAGCGTGCAAAATTAGAAACCGTGGTCAATACCATTCTAGAATTGGAACAGGGCGTTACCGATCATTCGGATCTGCTAGAAATAGCGGTCGAAGAAAGCGATGCTGATAGCGCTGAGATGATTGAGGCGGAAGTTGAAGGCTTAGAGAAGATGCTGGCTAAGCTTGAGTTTAGGCGCATGTTTTCAGGTGAGATGGATGAGAATAACGCATACCTTGATATCCAGGCGGGCTCCGGCGGAACCGAGGCTCAAGATTGGGCCAGTATGTTGCTGCGTATGTATCTTCGATGGGCTGAAAGTCGAGGCTTTAAAGTCGAGGTTACCGAAGAATCTGATGGTGATGTGGCTGGTATTAAAAGCGCTACTATTAAAGTGGACGGCGAATACGCTTACGGTTGGTTAAGAACCGAAACAGGTGTTCATCGTTTAGTGCGTAAATCGCCTTTCGACTCAGGAAATCGTCGTCATACATCTTTTGCATCGGTCTTCGCGTATCCAGAAGTTGATGATGATCTAGATATTGAAGTTAACCCAGGTGACTTGAGAGTTGATACTTATCGAGCGAGTGGCGCTGGTGGTCAGCACGTTAATAAAACCGACTCGGCGATACGATTGACCCATATTCCAACTGGTATTGTGGTTCAATGCCAAAATGACCGCTCGCAGCACAAAAACCGTGCTGAAGCGATGAAGATGATGAAAGCCAAGTTGTACGAGCTGGAAATGCAAAAACAGCGCGATGAACAGCAGGCGCTGGAGGACTCCAAGTCGGATATCGGCTGGGGTAGCCAGATTCGATCCTATGTATTGGATCAATCCAGAATTAAAGATTTGCGTACCGGACATGAGTCGAGTAGTACGCAGTCTGTGTTGGATGGCGATTTGGATGGCTTTATCGAAGCCTCCCTTAAGGCTGGCGTTTAGAGCGCCTGTGCTTTGTATCTGCTTTGTTAAAAGCCCAATATAAATGCTCATTTACTCCAGTAAACTGCGCGTTTATATTGAACTTTTTCCTCGCATCTACCGCGTACAGAGCACTCTAAATTGAGTATAGATTTTAAAGTGTTAGAGCATAAGCGTTGCCTTGCAACAACCTAGCAAAACATCTGAAATGCTTGAAGCGTGATGGTTATACTGAGTAAAAAACTGATGTATTCACAGAAAAATGATGTGAGTTTTCGTACCGTAGGTCGGTACTTGTTTTAATGAAGAAAGTAATTAACTTGAGGTGAAGAGAAAAAATGAGCAATCAAGAAACCCCAGTCGTCGATGTCAACGAACAAATTACATTACGTAAAGAAAAGTTGGCTGAGAAACGAAAACAGGGGGTTGCCTTTCCGAACGACTTTCGTCGTGACTCCCTAGCCGTTAATATTGCCGAAGAATACGGCGATAAAGATAAGCCTGAGCTAGAGGAAATCGGTAAGAAGGTTAAGGTTGCTGGTCGCATCATGTTATTCCGTAACATGGGTAAAGCGAGCTTTATCACCATTCAAGATATGTCGGGTCGTATCCAATCTTACGTGCGAAAAGATCAAGTTGGCGACGAAGTTTATGATGATTTCAAAACTTGGGATATCGGTGACATCGTTGGTATCGAAGGTACGGTTTTTAAAACCAATAAAGGCGAACTTTCAGTTAAAGCATCTGATATTAAGTTGTTAACCAAGTCTCTACGCCCGTTACCAGATAAGTGGGGCGGCTTGTCGGATCAAGAGACGCGTTACCGCCAGCGTTACGTTGACTTAATCGTCAATGAAGATTCTCGCGCGACTTTTATTGCTCGCTCGAAAGTCGTTAAAGCGATTCGTGATTTTTTAGAAACTCGTGAGTTTTTGGAAGTTGAAACACCGATGATGCACGTAATTCCTGGCGGTGCTACTGCGAAGCCGTTTGAAACTCACCACAACGCTTTGGATATGCCATTATTCTTACGTGTTGCTCCTGAATTGTACTTGAAGCGTTTAGTCGTTGGTGGTCTAGAAAAAGTTTTCGAGATTAACCGTAACTTCCGTAACGAAGGATTATCGACGCGCCACAACCCAGAGTTCACCATGCTGGAGTTCTACTGGGGTTATGCCGACTATAATGACTTGATGGACCTAACGGAAGAAATGCTACGTTTCACTGTTGAGTCGGTGCTTGGCAAAAAAGTTTTTGAAAGTGGTGATGCGACCTATGACTTCGGGAAGCCTTTTGAGCGTATGACGGTTCTAGAAGCGATTGTTAAGTATTTACCTGAAGTCTCTATCGAGCAGTTGAATGATTTAGAATCGGCTAAAAAGATTGCTAAAGCCAGCAACGTAAAAATCGAGGACTCTTGGGGGGTAGGTAAGATTCAGATCGAAATCTTTGAAGAGGTTGCTGAGCATAAGTTGATTCAACCAACCTTTATTACGGCTTACCCGGCAGAAGTTTCACCATTAGCACGCCGTAATGATGACAATCCTTTCGTGACTGACCGCTTTGAGTTCTTCGCTGGTGGTCGTGAATTAGCGAATGGTTTCTCGGAGTTGAATGATGCTGAAGATCAGGCTGAACGTTTTAAAGCACAAGTTGAAGCAAAAGATGCTGGCGACGACGAAGCGATGCACTATGATGCGGATTATATCCGTGCGTTAGAGTATGGCTTACCGCCAACAGCGGGCGAAGGTATTGGTATTGACCGTTTGGTGATGTTGTTAACCGATAGTCCTTCGATTCGAGATGTATTGTTATTTCCGCATATGCGTCCTGAATAAAAACTATCTTTTTACGCTGATACTTCGTTATAAAGCAATTATCTTGCTCATTTACTAGAGTAAACTCCGCGAGATAAATTGCTTCAAGCCTCGTCTAAGCGTAAAAATCTTAGTTTTTGACTTTCCTTGGCATAGAGAGTTTAAAGCCCGCGTTTCTAGCGGGCTTTTTTGTATCTATCGTAGTCACTTTTCGTTAGGATAATACCAAATGATTTAAAGGAGCTTTTATGTCTTCTGAAATTGATATTCGTATGGCGTTACGCGCCTACCAAAAAATAGTTGAGTTGGGAGAAAAGCGTGGTAATAAGCATTATTACAAAGGTATTAGCGCTTATTCAGACTTAGATGGTTACAACGTTGATTTAACTGATGATAAAGTAACTTTAAGCATTAACTTTCACAGTAAATATAACTTGGAATATAAGAGTGATTTAGACAAGAATGAGTTTATGGAAAAGCTCCAAAAAATCGATAAGATAAAGTCTAAATAATAGACATGAAAAAAGCCCGCAAATGCGGGCTTTTTTAGTTTAACACTTTGCCACTTAGACTTTTTCAAATAGAAGTGAGCAATTAGTACCACCAAAACCAAAGCTGTTAGATAAGAAGCTTTTGATGTCGGTATTGTCCATGCGCTGTTGAACAATCGGCAGGCCTTGTGCTTTTTCATCAAGCTCAGTGATATTTGCTGAGGCTGCGATGAAGTTGTTTTGCATCATGATCAGCGAGTAAATGGCTTCATGCACGCCTGTTGCACCTAGAGAATGTCCTGCTAATGATTTTGTTGAACCAATGTATGGTACTTTGTCTGGGAACACTTCTTTGATTGCGTTGAGCTCAGCGGTGTCGCCCACAGGTGTACTAGTGCCGTGAGTGTTAACATAGTCAACAGGATTCTTGGTATTAGCTAATGCTTGTTGCATGCAACGCACCGCGCCTTCGCCAGAAGGAGCGACCATATCGTAGCCGTCAGAGGTCGCGCCGTAACCAGTAATTTCAGCGTAGATTTTCGCTCCACGGGCTTTCGCATGTTCATACTCTTCTAGAACTAAACAACCGCCACCAGATGAAATCACAAAGCCGTCACGAGTCGCGTCATAAGGGCGCGAAGCTGTTTCTGGAGAGTCATTGTACTTGCTAGACAAGGCGCCCATAGCATCGAAAAGCACGGTTAAGCGCCAGTCTTCTTCTTCGCCGCCGCCAGCAAACATGATGTCTTGCTTACCGAGCTGAATTTGCTCTAAGGCGTTACCAATACAGTGGGCACTAGTCGCACAAGCTGAAGAAATGCTGTAGTTAACACCTTTAATTTTAAATGGTGTCGCCAAGCAAGCTGATGTGGTACTGCCCATGGTTTTAGGAACGGCATAAGGGCCGATACGTTTCGGGCCACGCTCTTTGGCGATGTCAATGGATTCAACCTGCGCTTTTTGTGAAGCGCCGCCGGAGCCCATGATGATACCTGTTCGATAGTTAGAAACTAATTCTTCAGAAAGGTTGGCGTCAGCGATAGCTTGATCCATGGCGATATAAGAGTAAGCAGCTGCATCGCCCATGAATCTGAGTTTTTTACGGTCAATATGTTCAGACACGTCGATATCGGGTTTACCAGCTAAATGACTGCGTAAACCATGCTCTTCATAAGCGTCAATTTTCTTGATGCCTGATTTGCCATCAATCAATGATTGTTTAACGCTTTCCACATTGTTGCCAAGGCAGGATACGATACCCATGCCTGTTACTACGACTCTTTTCACAATAACACTCACTTAAGTTCTTACTAAGTTGTCTAAAACTATTCTATCGCGTTTTACTAGAAGTTGTCTGTGGATTCAAACAAACCTACGCGTAAGTCTTTGGTTGTGTAGATTACTTTGTTGTCGACCAACATTCTACCATCAGCAATAACCATTTTAAGCTTTCGAGTAATAACTCTTTTAATATCAATGATATAGGTTACTATTTTTGCGGTTGGTAAAACCTGGCCGGTAAATTTTATTTCACCAGAACCTAATGCACGACCTTTGCCCGGCAATCCTTTCCAAGGCAGGAAAAAGCCTGTTAATTGCCACAACGCATCAACGCCTAGGCAACCCGGCATCACTGGATCAGATTCAAAGTGACAATCAAAAAACCAGAGATCGGGAGTAATGTCCAACTCCGCTACAATTTGACCTTTGTCGTACTCGCCGCCAGTCTCACTAATGTGGGTAATTCGATCCATCATCAGCATATTAGGTAATGGTAATCGAGCGTTTCCTTCGCCAAATAATTTTCCGTGACCACAGTCCAGCAGGTCTTGCTTGCTGTATGAAGATTTTTGCATAAAGGGAAACTCTAAGTGTTAGAACTAACACATGCTAAAATTGAATTATTATTATGCCTTATTTGAACCACTTATCTGGTTTGAACAGTTGGCAATTCGACTATTTAAGCTATTTATTTTAACTATTAACGCTTAGTAGTCGTTTGGATAAGTCCATAACCTTTGGTGATTTGTATCACTGGAGGCTTAGAAATCATATGGGTATATGCAATACTTTGTTACTTCTCCCTTTTGTTTTGCTTTTCAGCAGTGGGTATAGTGTTTGTTTAAGTGTTGAAATACTAGTTAAAATAAAAGCAACTTATTGATATCAAATAAAATTTATAATCTAAGCATGATGAGGAGTCCTATGAAATCACTCAAATTTCAAATGTCTGCTATCGCTATGGCTGTGGTTTTAACAGCCTGCGGCAGCGAAGAATCAAGTGACAAGACGGCAGAAGTCGCGACAACAACACAGCAAGTTACCACTGAAAAGCCAGCAGCGGAGCAGGCCTCTCAGCAGTCTGAAGCAGAAAAAGCAAAAGCTATTTACGAGACTTACTGGGAAGAAAACCTAAAGATGAATCCATTAAACGCCACTTTCATGGGCGATGATCGCTACAACGATCGGCTGGGGGATTTTGGTAGTGAAAAAGGGCGTGCAGAAGCCTTAGCTTTCAATAAGAGATACCTCGATAAAATTAATCAAATTGATGAGTCGGCTCTGGATGGACAGGACCTGTTGAGCTATCAAATTTTCAAAGGTGAGCGACAAGCTGCCATCGAAGGGACGGAATATCCTGATTATATGCAGCCGATTCAGCAGTTTTATAACCCGTTCAACTTTTTTGCAATGCTGGGTTCGGGGAAAAGCGCGCAACCGTTTAATACAGTTAAAGATTACGAGAATTGGTTAAGCCGTTTAACTGAAGCATATAATAGTGGTGACGTACTCATCAACAATATGCGCACAGGTATTGAAAATGGCGTGGTTCAACCTAAAGCCTTGATGGTTAAAGTATTGCCACAATTAAAAGCACACATGGTTGACGATGTTGAACAAAGTTTGTTCTACACGCCTATTAAAAATATGCCAGACAGCTTCTCGCCAGAAGAAAAGCAACGCTTAACCAAGGAATACGTTAATACGATTAAGACCATGGTCGTTCCTATGTATACTGAAATGCATGACTTTCTTAAAGACGAGTATATTCCAGCTGCCCGTGATACCGCTGGCATGGTGGCGTTGCCTGATGGTAAAGATTGGTATGCATACAAAGTAAAGCAAACCACCAGTACCAATCTAACACCTGACGAAATTCATCAAATTGGCTTGGATGAGGTTGCTCGAATTCATGGCGAAATGAAAGGCGTTATGGAGCAAGTTGGCTTTGAGGGGACTTTACAAGAGTTCTTTGAGTTCACTAAAAATGATCCTCAGTTTATTTTTGAGTCGAAAGACGATATGTTGCAGGCTTACGAAAATTTACGTGCCAAGTTGGATGAAACAGCGCCTGACTTATTTAAAGTCATACCTAAAGCTGAGTTTGAAATCCGTGCCGTTGAAGCTTTTCGTGAGCAGTCTTCGTCGTCAGCGTCATATCAACGCGCCGCACCAGACGGTTCGCGTCCAGGTATTTTCTATGTCAATACTTATGACTTAAGCGCGCGTCCAACGTGGACGGTTGAGTCATTGTATTTGCATGAGGCTGTGCCAGGTCACCATTTTCAAATTTCAACTCAGCAAGAATTAAAAGATATCCCAGCATTCCGTCGCTTTGGCGGGACTACAGCGTTTATCGAAGGCTGGGGCTTATACTCGGAATCATTGGGTAAAGAAATGGGCGTTTACACCGATCCTTACCAATATTACGGTGCTCTAGGCGCTGAGTTATGGCGCGCGATTCGTTTAGTGGTCGATACGGGCTTGCATGCTAAAGGCTGGACTCGTGAAGAGGTGTTGGAGTACATGGAGAAAAACTCTGCTGCAGCGAAAGCACGTCGTGTGTCTGAGGCCGAGCGCTTCATGGCGATTCCTAGCCAAGCGTTAGCTTACAAGATCGGACAACTTAAGATTCGTGAGTTACGTACTTTAGCTGAGAATGAACTGGGTGATGATTTTGATATTAGAGAGTTTCATCATCAAGTTCTAAAAGATGGCGCTTTACCATTGAATATTTTGGAAACTAAAATTAAGCGTTGGATAGAAGCTCAGAAATCGTAAGTGAGACCTAGCTCAAGAAAGCGGCCTTTGTGCCGCTTTTTTTATCATTCATTGTAACAAAAGTCGGTTATGGCCCTCTAATAGGGTGTTAATTAATGATCATGACTTCAAGAAGGTATTTATGAAACGATTGCTACAACTAAGTTTATTCACATTGATGGCCGCTGCGTCGATTGCAGCTTCTGGGTTGGAACGAACCAAGGTTGTTGATGACCCGAATAATGTATCACCGCTCATGATTGGGCAGAGCGCACCTGAAATCACTTTATTTTCGAGTGATGGCACGCCATTCAATCTACGTGAAAAAATTGCTGAAAAGCCAACAGTCTTGCTTTTCTACCGTGGTGGCTGGTGTCCGTTCTGTAATGCTCAATTAAGCCAAATTCAAGAGGTTGAAGACGAGTTATCAGAGATGGGCTACCAATTATTGGCGATCAGCCCTGATACTCCGACAGCACTACAAAAGACAAGTAAGGATAAAGAGCTAAGCTATGAGCTAATCTCTGACTATCAACTAAAGGCGACGACTCAATTTGGCCTAGCTTTCCACATTTCAGACGATTATAACCAGAAGGTGAAGTCAATTGGTGGAAAAACGGCTCGGTTAGCGGGTGATGATAAAAGCACGCTACCTGTTCCTGCGGTCTATATCTTTGATACTGACGGTATGATTCAGTTCCAATACGCGAACCCGAACTATAAAGTCAGAATTAAGCCTGAGCTATTGCTTACGGCTGCACGTTTGGCGATTGAAGAAGAGTCTAAGTAAGACTTATATAAATTGTTTATCACAAAGGCGCCTTATTTGGCGCCTTTTTCTTGAGTTGTATAACTTATCTTGGCTAGTTGAGGAGCGACGTCGCCACTTTGTCATCGCCTACAAACAAGCTTTCTTCTAGTGCACTATCTTTAAGGCTGATCAAGCAGTAAGTCTTTTGGTCAAAAATAGTGGTGCGAATTAACTCACCCACTTTTTTATCACTGTCATTATAGATAGTATCCAGCTCATTCAGCTCTACTTCGGATTCAACCGCAGTGAGAACCGCATGAGTTTTCAATTTCCCGCGATAGTGCATTCTAGCGACGATCTCTTGGCCTGTGTAACAGCCTTTGTCGAAGCTAACTCCACCAACCTGATGTAAGCCAATACTGTGCGGCAGGTGTTTTTCAATGGACTCTTCGCTGAACATTGGGGTGTGGGCTTGTAGTTCAATATAATTCCAGGCATTTTTATCTGCTAGGGTCGTACCCGCGAGCATACTTACCAGCTCGCTAGCTCGCTCCTTTCGGCTGATTAAAACGGAAGCATTAAAGAGGCTGTTCAAATGCAGATCGTATATGCCATCAAGGTTGGTGACTGACAATACTTCTAATTCTGCCGAATGATTGCCTGGGGCTTTTTGGGTGTGGCCCCATAGTTCGTAGTCTTTACTAGCATCTTTGAGTTCAGTCTGGAAAAAGGCTGCGTACTTGGTCAATGTTTCTAACACGTGCGGCAAGATTTTTTTAGGCAGTAATAGCAAGTAGCATTGTTCAAACTCCATAACGTAAAGCACGCTATGCAAACGCCCTTTAACGTTGCAGAGACCACCAAGGCTTGCCTGCTCTTGGTTGATGAGGTTCATGTCACAGGTTAACTGACCTTGCAGCAGCTTATGACTGTCTTCGCCGGAAACTTCGATAACGCCAAGGCTACCAAGCTCACACGCGATGTTTTGTAACTGGGGGATATGCTGGATAGCATCCTGATTGGTAAAGTTCATAATACCCTTATTGTCGACCTTTGTGCGCTTTGGCACTGGGTTGAATGTCTTATCTGTAATGATTTTACTCTTAATCTGGATTGTTTTGCAGTCCAATTTCCAAATTGATTGATTATAACGGTATAATTAACAAAAAATTTCATCAACATAAAGGGTCGTAACGTGACCGAACAAGAGTTGAAAAAGCTACAATGGGCAAGCCGTCGCGGCATGCTTGAGCTGGATGTGGTGTTATTGCCGTATCTGGAGAATCACGGGCATGAATTTTCTTCGGAGGATCTCATTCAATATCAGCAGTTTCTAGAAGAAACTGATCCGGATTTATATGCTTGGATCATGGGTTTCGAGGCGCCAAAAGATGAGTACGCCGAACTCATTAAGTCAATTAAACAATTTGTTGACCAGCAAATAAAATAATATGAATTTTCGTATTGAACTGAAAAAACCTAAGACCAGTAAAAAAGTTTTTGCGCTTTTGTGGGTAGCTTTCTTGGCTCTTTTTGCAGTCGCTGCGTGGGTGCAAGAGCATTGGACTTTTGCCTTAATCGGTATGCCAGTAACCTTATTACTCGGGGCTTGGCAGATTAAGCAACTCAATCATTTATATGATGATGTAACTGAGATTATATTTTTTGAAGGGCAATGGTTTATTGTCGAGAAAGATCTCAAAGTGGCGATAGAAATAAAAAAAGATAGCGTGAACTGGCCCTTGTGGATTACTTTGAAATTTAGAGAGCTTGATCCGACTCACCCTAAAGGGGTGAGGCAATTGATTCTGTTTCGTGACGCCATGAAGGACTCAGATTTCAGGCACTTATCGCGCACCTTAAAGTTTTATAAAGCCAGTTAAGCCAAGGTTACACTACGGGTTAGGCGTTAAAATCGAGTCGTTGGCCTTTTCGGCTAACTGAGGATAGTCCAGCGTGAAGTGCAAGCCACGGCTTTCTTTGCGCTGCATGGCACATCTAACGATTAACTCTGAATTTAAGACTAAGTTCCGCAGTTCAATCAAATCATTGCTGACTTTAAAGTTAGAATAATACTCGTGAATTTCTTGTTGTAATAACTCGATGCGGCGTAAAGCTCTTTGTAATCGCTTGTCAGTTCGAACAATCCCTACATAGTCCCACATTAATTGGCGTAATTCGTGCCAGTTGTGAGTGAGCACAATTTCTTCATCCGAGTCAGTGACTTGGCTTTCATCCCAAGGAGGCAGTTCGGCGGGTTCGGTAATATCGTTCCAAGACTCCTCAATATCCTGCGCAGCAGACTGGGCATAGACCAAACACTCTAGCAGTGAGTTGCTGGCCATCCGGTTAGCTCCATGTAGTCCGGTAAAAGCGACTTCCCCCACGGCATAAAGACCACCAATATCGGTTCGACTGTTGGTATCTACGCGAACGCCACCACAAGTATAGTGCGCCGCAGGAACGACTGGAATCGCATCCGTGGTGATATCAATACCATACTGTAAGCATTGCTTGTAAATCGTCGGGAAATGACTCTTAATAAACTCAGGCTCTTTATGAGAAATATCCAAATAAACACAGTCAAAGCCGTATTTTTTAACTTCGTGGTCTATGGTTCGTGCGACAATATCACGAGGTGCTAACTCTGCTCGTTCATCGTACTCTGGCATAAAACGTTCGCCATTCGGACGGCGCAATAAAGCACCTTCTCCGCGTAACGCTTCGGTAATTAAAAAGCTACGAGCTTCAGGATGGTACAAGCATGTTGGGTGGAACTGATTAAACTCTAAATTGGCCACGCTACAACCAGCACGCCAAGCCATGGCAATACCGTCGCCACTAGCAACATCGGGGTTGGAGGTATAAAGGTAAACTTTACTGGCTCCGCCAGTCGCTAGAACCACAAAACGTGCCCGAATTGTTTCAACGCGATCGTCTTTTAGGTTTAGAACGTAAGCGCCTTGGCAGCGGTTATGGTTTAGACCAACTTTATCGCCGGTAATTAAGTCTACCGCGATATAGTTCTCCATAATGTTGATATTCGGCTCAGCTTGAACCGCTGAAACTAACGTTGTGGAAACCGCTCTACCAGTAGCATCATCAGAGTGAATAATGCGGCGCTGACTATGACCGCCTTCTCGCGTTAGGTGGTAGTGCTCGTCTTCTTTACTAAAAGCCACACCACGCTCGATTAACCATTCAATTGCTTCACGCGAATGCTCTACCGTAAAGCGTACTGCCTCTTCGTGACATAGACCTGCTCCCGCAACCAAGGTATCCTCGACGTGCGAATCTACCGTATCGTTTTCATCCAAAACCGCTGCGATACCGCCTTGGGCATAAAATGTCGAACCCTCGGTGACTTCAGCTTTGCTCAATACGGTGATTTTGCCTTTATGCGCCAAGCGCAATGCGACAGAAAGTCCAGCAGCGCCGCTGCCGATGACTAAAACATCGGTGGAATGGGTGAGGTCCTGAGTAGTGTGAGACATGAAAATTTATACCGTGATGGAACTTTTCTTGTGTTAACTGGGTCTTTGTTCTTTACGAATCAGTGGAAACGTAATCGTTTTCCAAGCAAAATACGCAATAAGATGGTGCTGACTTTACCACAGTCACTTGTTTTCAGTTAGTTTTTTCTATAAAACGGCTTATAGCAATAAGGCATTACAGCATTTAATGAATATAATATTTGCCCTGCAAATAGAACAATAACGGGGACAGTTGATGAGAAGAGGACAGTATGTCTGAGGCTGATGTAGACTCAGAGTTAGTAAAGCGTGTCCAAAAGGGCGATAAAAAAGCTTTTGATATGTTGGTAACTAAGTACCAGCAGCGCATTATGAATTTAATTTCACGATTTGTGCGTGACCAAGACGAGGTCATGGATATTTCACAAGAGGCGTTCATTAAAGCGTATCGTGCTTTACCTAACTTCCGTGGTGATAGTGCTTTTTACACTTGGCTTTATCGAATTGCGATAAACACTGCGAAAAACTTTTTAGTATCACAAGGTCGCCGTCCGCCGGGCAGTGACATTGACTCGTCTGATGCTGAACAATATGACGGTGGCGATGCGCTGCGGGATTCTGGAAGTCCTGAGCGTCTTATGTTTCGTGACGAAATTAAGACTTTGATTTTTAAAACTATCGATGAGTTGCCCGAAGATTTACGTACCGCCATCATGCTGCGTGAAATTGATGGTTTAAGTTATGAAGATATCGCGGAATCGATGGACTGTCCGGTGGGGACTGTTCGTTCGCGGATTTTCAGGGCGCGCGATGCGATTGATCAAAAGATTGCGCCTTTACTGGAGCAAGGGTGGCGTTCATAAAATTAAGCTGCAGTGAGTAGTTGCTGAAAATAAACTGAATATACAAACTTTTTTACAAAAACTGTGAACTTTTTACAGTCAACCCAGTCAATTGGTATAAGTAGTTTAAAGCAAGTTTGTAGTGTTGGTATTTGTAAATTTGATAAATAGTTAATAATTCAATGGTTTGCGATGCTTTTATAAGCTTCATGAGTTGACCATAAAACTCAGAAAGCTATGAAGCGAGATAATGTTAAAGGTAAAGGTAATGAGTAATACAAAGCGTTTTGATAAAGAGATTTTATCTGCTTGGGTCGATGGTAAGGCTGATCTGCAAGATCAAGAGCCAAGCTTAGAGCAGGGCAGTGAATCTATGGCTGTATGGACTCGTTACCATATGATTGGCCAAGTTATGCGTGATGAAGCTCAACATATGGACTTGGATATTTCTGCAAGCGTGAGCAAGGCGATTGCTGAAGAAGACAGCCATGAAGCCAGTCAGAAAGCACCAAAAGATAACGTTATTCCTTTCCCTAATCGTGTATGGAAGCAAGCTGGTGGCTTTGCTATCGCTGCCTCTGTGGCGATTGTGGCATTATTCAATGTATCTAATACACAGCCGGGTACTGTTAATAGCGCACAAACTAACTTCGCTGCTACTGCCGATTCAGCAGATACCACTAACGCTACCGTCGCTAGCACCAACTTGGCCAATACAGCAGTTGCTTCAACCGCTGATCGCCAAGAGTTACAAACTATGCACGATATGTTCCTTAAGCATGAAGCGTTAACGCGTAAAATTACAGGTGCGAGTGGTTTACCCACGGTGCGTGTAGTGAGTAATCAGAAAGTGATTCCTGTGCAAGTCCCGATGCGTGTGAAAGAAGATTCTGAGCAGTCAGCCAAAGAAGCTACTAAGCAATAATCTCCAAAGCAAATATCGCTGATAGTGAGGCTTGGCCTAGAGAGCAGAGACACCTTGTTAAGAGATGACATTCGTTAAAGTAGGTGTTTCAGAGTGATTAAGCTACAATAAACCCATCGTTTGATGGGTTTTTTTATGGACGTTAATTATTATGTTTACTGAGATTGGCCAGGTGGTTGCCGCTGAAGGAGATACGGTTTGGGTTCAGACCCAGTCCAAGACCAGGTGTTCCAGTTGTAAAGTCAGCTCAACCTGCGGCAGTGGAATTGTAAACAAAGCTTTTTCACATAAGGTGTTTGTCACACCTTTAAAAAATACATTAAAGGCCCATATTAATGATGAGGTTGAAGTGGGTATTCCCGAAGATTTAGTGCTTAAGGCGTCTTTGGTGGTGTATTTGTTTCCGTTGCTTTGCCTTATTCTCGCACTAACCCTATCTTCCCTATTCCTACCCGACCTTACGGAACTGGGTTCTATTGCCAGTGCCGGTATAGGGCTATCGGTTGGCTTTTTAGGCGTTCGTTGGCTTGCCAGTCGTCAGTCCGCACAACAGCAGTTAGAGCCTGTTTTGTTGAAAATTGTAAAGAGACCGATTGAAGTGACACAAATCGTAACATCTGCTGACTAGATGTTGTCGAACCTGTGGGAACCAGTGGTGCAATTCAGGCTCTAATAATGACCAATAATCAAAGAGTTATTTTTTGATAACAGTTAAAACAAAGTTGCGGAGAAGGCAAAAATGTTGAAGCGTTTATTATCTATAACTGTAGTTGCGTGGTTGGTGGTTGTATCCGGACACGCTCAAGCAGAATCCTTTCCAGATTTCACAAAGTTGGTGGATAAAGTTCAACCAAGTGTGGTTAGTGTGAAAGTAGAGGTCAAGCGTTGGGGGCGGGTTGTGGGCCGTGGTGGCGGTTCTGGTTTCGTCGTCGATGACAGTGGTTATATTTTGACTAATCATCACGTTATTGATGGAGCCGAGACACCTGTTGTTAAACTCTATAACGGCCGTGAATTTGATGCCAAAGTGGTGGGAAGCGATGCCAACACTGATGTGGCATTATTAAAAATTGATGCGGGTGACCAGGAGCTTGAAGCGCTGAAACTTGGCACCACGAAAAAATTAAAAGTTGGGCAGTGGGTGTTAGCGTTTGGTGCGCCATTTAACCTTGAGCACACCGTTACGGCAGGAATTGTCAGCGCCAAGGGGCGCGGCGAAGTTGGCTCGCAGTATGTTCCTTTTATTCAAACAGATGTCGCGATTAATCGCGGTAACTCTGGTGGTCCATTGATTAATTTAGATGGTGAAGTGGTAGGGATTAACTCTATGATATTCAATCCGATGATCAGTAGCGGTCTATCGTTCTCTATCCCTATCGATCTTGCTGACAATGTACGTCAGCAGCTTTTAAAGGACGGCAAAGTCAATCGGGGCTTCTTAGGTGTGTCCTTTGGGCCAATTGATCAGGATAAGGCGGATGCGTTTGGTTTAACTGATGTTGGAGGCGCATTGGTCACTCGTGTTCTTCCAGATATGGCTGCTGACAAAGCTGGAATTAAAGTTGGAGACGTCGTGATTGAGGTGGATGGCAAGCCAGTCCGTAAGTCGCAAGATTTGCCTTTCTATATTGGTCAAATGCCAGCGGGAGAAGAGGTTGATTTGACTATCGTTCGCAATGGCGACGAAGAAACTATCGAGGTCACCTTGAGTGATGCGAATGGGCAGTTTGCAGTAAGCTCAGATACTGGTAAACAAGAACTGGGTATTGCCGTTACAGCATTAACACCGGATCTCAAAGAAGCGACAGGCATCGAAAAAGGCGTGATCATTCGTGACGTTGAGCGTGAAAGCCCTGCAGCTCGAGCAGGCTTACGTCAGGGCGATATTGTTCAGAAACTTCACCGTACGGTTATCGGCAGCCCAGAAGACTTCCAAAAAGCAATTTCATCGTTGCCGGATAAGGGTAAGGTCGCTGTCTTAATCGTCCGCCAAGGTGTTGGAAGCGATTTCCTAGTGATAGAACTCGAATAACCCGTGCTATAAGGCCAGCTGAGGACTAACTTAGCTGGCCTTTTTCATGGATTTAGCTAAAATAGGCCGCTTACTTATAAACTATTTTCTAAACAGTCACTTACCAATTAACTCTTAATCGTGTTTTTAAAGAATAAACAATAATAAAGTCTTTATAATCAAAAGGTTAGGCTGTTGGGTGTAAAAAAGACTAGAAGGTTTCAGCGGAACATATATGGCATACACCGACTATATTCGTAACTTTTCCATCATTGCTCATATCGATCACGGTAAATCAACGTTATCAGATCGTCTCATTCAGCAGTGTGGAGGCCTAACTGAGCGTGAAATGGCAGAACAGGTTCTGGATTCTATGGATCTTGAGCGTGAGCGCGGCATTACCATTAAAGCTCAGAGTGTGACGCTGAATTATGAAGCAAAAGATGGACATACTTATCAGCTGAACTTTATTGACACCCCCGGACACGTGGATTTCTCTTATGAGGTATCTCGTTCATTGGCAGCGTGCGAAGGTGCTTTGCTGGTGGTGGATGCGGCGCAGGGCGTCGAAGCACAAACTTTGGCCAACTGCTATACGGCGATTGAGCAAGACTTGGAAGTTGTTCCAGTGCTGAACAAAATTGATTTGCCGGCTGCCGATCCTTTACGTGTGATTCAAGAAATTGAAGACATCGTTGGCATCGAAGCGATGGAAGCGGTGCAGTGTAGTGCTAAAACCGGCGTTGGTGTTGAGGAGCTGTTGGAAGCGATTGTAAGAGATATTCCGGCGGCATCGGGCGATCCAGATGCTCCATTACAAGCGTTGATTGTAGATTCATGGTTTGATAATTATTTAGGCGTTGTGTCGCTGGTTCGTGTTAAGCAAGGCACCATCAAGAAAGGCGATAAAATGCAAATCATGTCGACCGGTAAGTCGCATGTGGTTGACCATGTCGGTATTTTTACGCCAAAACGCCACGACACTGATATTTTAAGAGCTGGTGAAGTAGGCTTTGTCATTGCAGGCATTAAAGACATTCAAGGCGCGCCAGTCGGTGACACTATCACTCTAGCTAAAGCGGAAGCTGAAGTGCCATTACCTGGTTTTAAGAAGGTCACGCCGCAGGTTTATGCGGGGCTATTCCCGGTCAGTTCAGACGACTATGAGTCGTTCCGAGATGCCTTAGCGAAGCTTAGTCTGAATGATGCATCATTATTTTTCGAGCCTGAAAACTCGACTGCTTTAGGTTTCGGCTTCCGTTG
Source organism: Kangiella sp. HD9-110m-PIT-SAG07 (assembly GCA_003370465.1). GTDB lineage: Bacteria > Pseudomonadota > Gammaproteobacteria > Enterobacterales > Kangiellaceae > Kangiella. Next base: position 93,773 of record QQTG01000021.1, read on the forward strand.
TGGCTTCCTCGGAATGCTACACATGGAAATCATTCAGGAGCGCTTAGAGCGAGAATATAACCTTGACCTGATCACAACTGCGCCAACCGTAATTTATGAGGTTTTAAATACCGATGACGAAGTGGTATATGTTGATAACCCTTCAAAATTACCTCCGTTATCGAACATTGCCGAGATCCGTGAGCCTATTTGTGAAGCTAATATTTTAGTACCGCAAGAGCATCTTGGTGCGGTAATGACCTTGTGTGTCGAGAAACGGGGCGTTCAAACCAAAATGCAATATGCGGGCAATCAGGTTGCTCTAACCTATGAAATGCCGATGAACGAGGTGGTGTTGGATTTCTTCGATCGACTTAAATCGGTTAGCCGTGGTTATGCCTCCTTGGATTACAACTTCAAGCGCTACCAACAGGATGAGTTGGTTCGTTTAGATATCCTGATCAATGGTGATCGAGTAGATGCATTGGCTCTGATTGTGCATAAAGATCAGGCTCAATTCCGTGGACGTGAGCTGGTCGAAGCGATGAAGGAAATTATCCCACGTCAGATGTTTGAGGTCGCGATTCAGGCAGCGATTGGCAACCATGTTATTGCACGGGCAACTGTTAAAGCATTACGCAAAAATGTATTAGCCAAATGTTACGGTGGTGACGTTTCGCGTAAGCGTAAATTATTAGAAAAGCAAAAGGCCGGTAAGAAACGAATGAAGCAAGTGGGTAAAGTTGAAATTCCACAAGAAGCGTTCCTTGCTGTTCTTAATGTTGGTAAGGAAAAATAATGCCAAGTATTTATTTCGATTTTGGTTTTTATCTGTTGGTCGCAGCCCTCATCACAGGTGCGGTGACTTTGCTAGATAAGTTTTTGTGGCAAAAAAAGCGGGTCGAATCTGGGACTGTTGAATACGATGAAAAGGGCAAAGAAAAATACCCTGCGTTAATTGATATTTGCCGTTCTTTTTTCCCTATTATTGCTTTGGTATTGGTACTGCGTTCATTCCTATTCGAGCCCTACAGAATTCCATCAGGCAGCATGAATCCAGGTCTTTATGATGGCGACTTTATCCTAGTGAATAAGTTTGCCTATGGCGTTCGTTTACCAGCGCTTAACACTAAGTTAATTGATGTTAGCGAACCTCAGCGTGGTGATGTGATCGTATTTCATCCACCACATGAGCCTCAACAGGCTTACATTAAACGTTTAATAGGTGTACCCGGCGATCGTATCGAGTGGGATCGCGGTACTATTACTATTGTTCCCCAGTGTACTGAAAATTCAAATGTCAGTGCTCAAGGTTGTGATCCGATTACTATTCAACCTGAATTTGTCTCTGATAAAGTAGAAGAGTTAGTGCCTCAAGGCGAGTATTTTGATACTTACAAAGAAACCATTAACGATAAAACCCATGATTTAGTCTATTTAAGTAATGGCGTCAGCAATGGCAGAGTAAGAAGCCTTGACGACCGTTGGACTGAGGTTGTTCCTGAGGGCAAGTACTTTGCGATGGGCGACAATCGTGATGGTAGTCAGGATTCGCGTGCGTGGGGCTTTGTGCACGAAGAGGGGATAATTGGTAAAGCAGCTTACAAGTGGCTTTTTGTAACTTTTACTGACGAACCAGTTTTATTTGGCAAACATCTACCAAAAGGTATATCCTTTAGTAGAGCTGGAGCTATAAACTAGTTCCTAACTACTTGAAAAAAAGTAAGTTTTACTGTTGAGGAGAGTGGGGAAAATGTTCGGTCGACAACAAGCAAAAAATAAGATCATGAATAAACAATATCAAGGTGGTATGACTGCCGCAGGCTGGTTGATTATCATGGCTATTGTTCTATTTTTCATGTACTTAGCGATAAAGCTCCTTCCAGCCTACATGGAATACTTTAGTATTAAGAGTTCTCTAGTGTCTGTTGCCGAGGAATCTAGCTCTTCCTCAAGCAAATCAGATATTCAGCGTCTTATTTCTGGTCGTTTTAGTGTGAATAACATTGATATCATTAAAGTTGATGACGTCGAAATAAAAGACATCACTGGCGGAAAAGCCTTGTATATCGAGTACGATAATAAAATTTCACTATTTGGTAATGTTAGCGCTCTGGTTGAGTTCAAACATGAAGAACCTCTAAATTAACGTGAGCTTACTACAGTCAAGATGAGTCAACGTCAGTTACAAATAGATCGGTTTTGCAGTCATCTTGACTACCAGTTTTCCAACCGAGAACTTATCAAAAAGGCACTGACGCACCGTAGTGCCTCGAATCACCATAATGAACGTCTAGAGTTTTTAGGAGATGCTGTACTGGGTATGGTAATCGCCAAGGCTCTTTTTGCTCAATTCCCCAATGTTGATGAAGGTCAATTGAGCCGTATGCGCTCCAGCTTAGTTAAAGGCAAAACACTCGCAGTGATCGCTAAAGAAATAGATTTGGGCGATTATATTGAGCTGGGTGAAGGCGAGCTAAAGAGCGGAGGCTTTCGCCGGACATCCATTCTAGCCGATGCCTTTGAAGCGGTTATTGGCGCGGTGTATTTAGATTCTGGCTTTGAGCAGGCCAATAGCTTAATTCTGAAACTTTACGGTCAACGCTTAACTGAGCTTGATCCGGCAGAAGTAAAGAAAGATCCTAAAACTCGTCTTCAAGAATTATTGCAATCGAGACAGTTTTCACTTCCCGATTATGAATTACTGAGTGTGAGCGGTGAAGCGCATCAACAAACCTTCGAAGTGGTTTGTAAGATTCCTGAAAAATCCATTAAAACTTTCGGTACTGGTAGCAGTCGTCGTACTGCCGAACAGCTAGCTGCCGAAAAAGCATTCTCTGAATTACAAAAGGCCTTAGCGTCTTAAGTTGACAAGCATGACAGACAAACCTGAACAGCAAGCTCCTTTCCGTTGTGGATATGTTGCGGTATTAGGCCGGCCAAATGTCGGTAAATCAACCTTAATGAATCACATCCTTGGGCAAAAAGTTAGCATCACATCTCGTAAACCCCAAACCACAAGACACCGTGTTCTGGGTATTTATACGGATGATGAGGCACAGATTCTCTTCGTAGACACGCCAGGGATACATCGTAAAGAAGCGCGAAGCATTAACCGGTATATGAATCGAGCTGCATCCAGCTCTATGGTTGATGTTGATGTCTTGGTTTTTGTGGTGGATGGCACACAATGGACGGATGATGACGAGTTTGTCTTGGAGAAGTTAAAACAAGCTAGAGGCAAGAAGATCTTATTTGTGAATAAGGTTGATAAGATTGAAGACAAAGAAGCGTTATTGCCGCATATTACTAAAATCACTGACCAGTGTGATTTTGATGCAGTGTTCCCGGGATCAGCCCTACGAGGCCAAAACCTTGAACAGTTGACAAAAACACTGAAGCAGTGGCTCCCAGAAGGCGACCTGTTTTATCCAGAAGATTATATTACTGACCGCAGCGAACGTTTTATGGCCGCGGAACTTATTCGCGAAAAATTAATGCGTACGCTTGGTGATGAGATCCCTTATTCTTCAACTGTTGAAATTGAGCAATTTAAATTCAAAGACAACGGTGTTTTGCATATTAATGGCTTAATTCTCGTCGAGCGCCCAGGCCAAAAGGCTATTATTATTGGTAAGGGTGGTCAACGGCTGAAGCAGATCGGTCGCGACTCTCGGATTGAGATGGAAGAACTGTTTGATAGTAAGGTCTTTTTAGAGCTGTGGGTTAAGGTTAAAGATGGTTGGGCCGATGATGAACGTGCCCTAAAGTCTTTGGGCTATGACGATCATCGATGAATAACGTTGAGTTGGCTCAGTCATTTGTATTGCACTCGCGTCCCTTCAAAGAATCCAGTCTTATCCTTGAGTTATTCACTTTAGATCATGGACGCTGTAACGTCTTAGCACGTGGGGTAAGAGGCAGCAAAAATAGTCATAAAAGAGCTCTATTACAACCCTTTCAACCTTTGGCTATCAGTTGGGTCGGGCGAAGCGAACTAAAAACATTAAAGGGGTTCGAAGCTACCGAGCGAAGCTATTCGTTAGTAGGAGTGCCAAGTCTTTCTGGACTCTATATGAATGAGTTGATGTTGAAGTTGCTTATTCAGTGGGATCCACACCCCGATATTTTTCAGTGTTACCAAAGTGCGTTATTTCGCTTAAGCGGCAATGAAAATCCTTCGGTAGTTCTTCGAGAATTTGAGCTACAGCTCATTGATGAACTCGGCTATGGCATTGACTGGTTGCATGATATCCATGGTGATACCATCGACTCTGAGCTCGACTATGGATTTTTGCCAGAGCAAGGTTTTGTGATACTGCCACAGGCTCCAAAAAATGCTTTAAAAGCTCAAGGTAAACATATTGAAGCCATCGCTAATCATGACTGGGAGCAGTCGGGCAGTTTGGCGCTGGCGAGAAAGATTGGACGTACTATTATAGATCCTTTAGTTGGATATAAAGAACTAAACAGTCGCAAGCTTTTACAACAAACGCTTGCTATTCGATAGGCCTTAGGGTGCTTTTGTTTGTCGCCTCTGTTGCTGTTAAAATAAAAGTAATCGCGGCGCAAGGAGCGATATTTGGTGGTCCTAAATCAGCGACAAACAAAACTCCCCAAGCCCAAGGTTACATAACCTTTCATTTATAGCTTTTGTACGGATAACAGCATGAAAAATCCAATACTACTCGGGGTTAATATCGATCACATCGCGACAGTAAGAAACGCTCGTGGAACTGATTACCCTGACCCAGTTCAAGCAGCTTTTGCGGCTGAGCAAAATGGCGCAGATGGCATCACGGTACATTTACGTGAGGATCGTCGACATATTACTGATCGCGATGTAAAAATTTTGGCAGATACCATCCAAACCCGTATGAACCTAGAAATGGCGGTGACGGATGAAATGCTTAGTATTGCTGAAAAAGTAAAGCCAACTTACGTTTGTCTAGTTCCCGAGAAACGTGAAGAACTGACCACTGAAGGCGGCCTTGATGTGGCCGGGCAAGAAAACAAAATTAAAGATGCTTGCAAGCGTATGGCCGATGCAGGCATTCAGGTATCACTGTTTATTGATGCTGATGAAAAACAGATTGATGCAGCTGCAAGAGTAGGTGCACCGCTCATTGAGTTACATACCGGACATTATGCCGATGTGGAAAGTGAGCGCTTGCGTGAGTTAGAGTTAGTTAAAATACAACGCGCAGTAGCACACGCTGTTGGGGAAGGTTTGCAGGTTAATGCTGGGCATGGCTTGCACTACCACAATGTTCAACCGATAGCTGCGATAAAAGAAATCATCGAGCTGAATATTGGACACGCCATTATTGGCAGAGCATTGTTTAGCGGCCTTGATAATGCTGTTTCGGAAATGAAGAAGTTAATGGTGGAAGCACGTCAATGGCCATATTTGGCATAGGCACGGATATCGTTAATTTGGAGCGCGTAGAGCGCTCCTTTAGCCGGCATGGCGACAAGTTTGCTGAACGCATTCTGTCGCCCGTGGAGCTTAAAATATTCGCGACTAAGAAAAATAAAGTCGCTTTTTTAGCAAAGCGCTTTGCTGCTAAAGAGGCTATAAGTAAAGCTCTTGGTACTGGGATGCGACAAGGTATCGACTTTAAGCAATTAACTGTGCAAACGAATGAACTCGGTAAGCCAGAAGTTATTTTGCAGGAGAATGCTGAAGAGTGGGCCAGTAAGCATGCGATTTCAATAGTGCATCTAAGTCTCAGCGACGAACGTGATGTTGCCGTCGCATTTGCCATCGCAGAAACTGAACAATAGGCTTTATTCTCTATTCTTGCTCAGTGAATCAAAAAGGAATCAGTACACTAAGTTTATGTCCCAGGATTATCTATCATTAGTCGGCCGCTCAGCTGCCAGTCAAGAAGTGCAACGTTTTTTTCGTGAGCATAAGGTAAGTTGGAATTCGGTCGATTTATATCAATCACAAGGTGTTACTGAAGCTAGCCTAGAACTTTATGATTCGGCGCTTGAGATCGAATTCATAAAGAAGTTATCACCAAGGTCTTCCGTCACTCATCAGGCAAAAGACTTCATTATAAGCAGTATTACGTTAGTTAATCATACGGATCAAAGTAACCAAAGCATTGGTCAGGTTGTCGGCCCGCTTCGTTTAACCAGCCGTCTGGCGGACGTTACCCAAACTTTGGGGCAAAATTACGACCAGAATCGTTATCAAGGTACTTATCGTTGGCGCAAGGATGACGTGATTATTGAAGTAGACTATGAGACGACACAAGACCAAATTAATTATATTGTTTTGGCCGCTGATACTTTAGAGGTTCGGGCGGTCAAAGAAGTCGCAGAGAGCCTAGACGGTTCCTTAGCGCAGGAAGCATCGGAAGACCTAGGTATCGAGCTGCCAGATCTGCCTTATGAAGACGAGCCCGTTACGTTAGACTATGAAAACTCACCAGTGGTTGAGCGCGAGTCAGGAAACAGATCTGGGATAATGGTTTTATTAGCTTTGATAATAGCTGCACTATTCTTTTATGATGATATCGCACAGTTTATTTTGCAGCTGCTAGGGCGCTAATACCACCGAAATATTAATCTAAAAATAAGTCCTTTTTAATCTGATCTTCGAACTCTGGGTTATAGGCGTACTGAGTAAAGTCTGTGACTTTGGCCGCTTTTAAGACCTCTTCGTCAATTAACCATAAACCTGTGTAATTATCGCTAGGGTGGGTTAGCACCACCCTGGCAGCGTCAGCCATAATTTCAGGCTTTCTGGCGTAATTCAATGTATCTTTACTACCGACTGCAAATTCTATTGCTGCTGTCGCAATATACGTTTGTGGCCATAGGGTATTAACCGCAACTCTGTGTTCTTTAAATTCGGCGGCCATTCCTTTGCTTAGAATACTCATGCCGTATTTGGAAAGGGTGTAAGGACTAAAGTCTTTTAACCACTGCTGGCCTAAGTTTACCGGTGGAGACAGGTTAAGAATATGCGGGTTGTCAGATTTTTTGAGGTACGGCAGAGCATAATGCCCGAAGCAATAAACGGCGCGTGAGTTAATTTGTTGCATTAGGTCGTAACGTTTAGGCGAAGTATCTTCAACACTGGTAAGGCTAATCGCACCTGCATTGTTTATAACTGCATCGATTCGCCCAAACTGCTCACCAATTTGGTCACATAACTTTTTGACTTGTAGCTCTTTGCGGACATCAAGGGCGACGGCAATTGCTTTGCCTCCTGCCTCTTCAACTTCTTTAGCCACAGTATGGATCGTGCCGGGCAGTTTCGGGTGGGGTTTATCTGATTTTGCAGCGATGACGATGGTCGCGCCTTCCCCAGCAAACTTTAGTGCCATAGCACGTCCAATACCGCGGCTAGCACCTGTGATGATAATAACCTTATCTTTTAATGTCGGCATTAAAGTAGCTTCCTTATATCGTCTTTTAATGTCTCAGGCTTCGTTACCGAACCATAGCGATCAATTACTTTGCCATTCTTATCGACTAGGAACTTAGTGAAGTTCCATTTTATCTTTTGAGAGCCTAAAAAGCCGGAAGCTTCTTGTTTAAGGTGCTGATAAACCGGATGAGCAGAATCACCATTCACGTCGATTTTTTGGAATAGTGGAAAAGAAATATTGAAGTTCAGATCGCAAAAATCTTTGATTTCATCATCAGAGCCTGATTCTTGCTTACCGAACTGGTTACAAGGGAAGGCTAAAATCTCTAATCCTTGACCTGAAAATTCTTGATATAGCTTCTCTAGGCCTTCATATTGCGGGGTAAAGCCACAGGCACTAGCGGTATTAACAATCAGTAACACTTTTCCTTCATAATCCTTGAGTGAAACTTCTTGGCCATTATTTAAAACGGCTGAATAATCGTATATGGTAGTCATGGTTTTCCTCGGGCTAAGCTTTTAGCTACTCTAGCTCTTGTGTGCGATAGCTGTCAATCTTGGCAAGTGTGATGCCCTGAGTGAATAAATAGATCTGAGTGATTACTTGGAATCAAATTGTAAAGATAACGATATAGAGAGTGCTATGAAATTAAAAATCTTTCCTTTGGCAATCGCTGCATCATTTTTGATGTCGTTAAATGCTACTGCTGAGCAAGTTCCAAGCTTTAGCGATGAAGACTTGAGGGTGGCTGCTGAACTTCGTGATCAGGCGTTAGAGACTACGATGGATTACGATATCGTTGAGTCATTAACCACTGAGGTTGGCCCTCGAATGGCTGGCACTCCGGGTGACGCTGCTGCGGTAAAGTGGGGAGTGGCAAAATTAGAAGAGCTGGGTTTCGACAAAGTATGGACTGAACCGGTGACGTTCCCGACTTGGAAGCGCGGCGTGGAGACCGCTGAAGTAGTGGCTCCATATCCACAGCCGTTAGTCATTACAGCGTTAGGCTTCAGTATAGCTACGCCAGAAGAAGGTTTGTCCGCTGAAATTATACAGTTTGATGACTTGGCCGCTTTAGAAAGCGCGCCAGCCAATGCTGCTGAAGGAAAAATTGTCTTTATCAGGAATCGGATGGAGCGTGCACGAGATGGCTCGGGGTATGGTCCTGCGGTTGCAGCAAGAGGCCAGGGTGCTTCTGCTGCCGCTAAAAAAGGAGCTGTCGGTATCTTAATTCGCTCTATCGGTACAGATACCGATCGCATGGCCCATACTGGAGTTATGCGTTATGAAGATGGAGTTAAGAAAATACCAGCAGCAGCTTTATCGGCTCCTGATGCCGACCTGCTAGAAAACATGACTCGTCGAGGAAATCCTGTAACGGTCAAAATGAATATTGGTGCTCAAAATGGTGAAGAATACACCAGTCATAACGTGATTGGCGAAATCACCGGTAGCGAAAAACCTGAAGAATACGTGATTATCGGAGCACATCTTGATTCATGGGATCTAGGCACAGGAGCGTTAGACGATGGCGCTGGTATCGGTATCACGACTGCGGCGGCTAAACTCATTCTAGGTTTGCCGGAGCGCCCGAAACGTTCGATTCGTGTGATTATGTTTGCCAATGAAGAGCAAGGTTTAGTCGGCGGAAAGGCTTATGCTGAGGCTCATAAAGATGATATTCAAAATATCATAACAGCAGCGGAGTCAGACTTTGGTGCAGGTAAAATATGGCGCATCGACTCTAAAGTTAAGCCAGAGGCTCTTTCTGCTGTTAAGCAGATGGCAAAAGTGATGGAACCATTAGGCATCAGTTATGGCAACAACCTAGCCGGTGGTGGCCCAGACTTAATTCCATTACGAGGCAAAGGAATCTCTGTGTTCTCACTACGGCAAGATGGTACTGATTATTTTGATTATCATCACACGCCAAATGATACCTTGGATAAAGTAAATCCTGAGTCTTTAAACCAAAATACAGCGGCTTACGTGATATTTGCTTATTTGTCAGCCCAAATGGAAGGGGATTTTGGAACAGGTTTTAACCAAAAGTAGGTGAATCTATCTGCTCGGATGTGTTATCTTTTTGTTTTGTTAATACCTATCAAACCCAAGAGGCCATAACATGTCCGAGTTAGTGACTTCGCAGTTGATCAATAATGTTCTGCATATCGACTTCCACCGTGAAGATAAAAAGAATGCCTTAACATCGGAAATGTACAACACTCTGTCGTCGATCTTGAAAAACGCTAAAAGTGATGATGACGTTAATGTGGTTTTATTTAAGGGAAGCGATGGCTGCTTTTGTGCGGGTAATGATATTGCCGACTTTTTACAGCAACCTGTCTTGGAAGAAGGAAGTCCGGTCCTAAAGTTCTTACACGAACTGTCTAATTTCGATAAACCTATGGTTGCTGCTGTTTCTGGGCCTGCCGTAGGTATTGGCACCACGCTGTTACTTCACTGTGACTTAGTCTACGCCACGGAACAAACTTACTTTAGCTTACCCTTTGTTGACTTAGGCTTATGCCCAGAAGCTGGTTCAAGTTATTTGCTGCCTCGCCAATTAGGGTATGTTCAAGCGGCCGAGTTGTTGCTATTGGCTGAGCCGTTCGACGCCCCAAAAGCAAAGCAACTAGGTATCATTAATGACGTAGTTTCTATAGAAAACTACTATGATATTGCACAAAGTAAAGCTGAGAAGCTCGCTAAGAAGCCAGCTCATGCCCTAAGAGTCAGTCGCCAGCTATTGCGTTCAAACTCAGGGTTGGTCAGCAAAGCTATCGAGCGAGAAGCGCGAAGTTTCTCCGAGCTTTTGAATAGCGATGAAGCTAAAGCCATATTTAAAAAATTCTTAGAAAAAAACTCTTAACACAGCTTTTTAAGGATAGGGTTCAAGGTTTTAGCAAAAGCTAACGGTAGTTACTGGTAAGCTGGATTAACAGCGCAATCAGTAATCATCTTCGTCGTCTTTATAAGGTTTAGGTTTGACGCCTTTAGGTACTTTAAACTTATTGTTTCTCTTAAGTACAAAAAGCGTTGCGCCAATAATAGCGAATATCAACAAAGTAATTAAAATCGCTTTTAACATAAATACTCCTTCATTCAGTACAAATATTATACACGTATTTTCGTGCTAGGCTTTCGAGTCTTGAATTGATATTTTCCTTACCGCCGATGTCCTTTTGTCTGAGTGTTTCTTTAAGAAATTCGAGCGGAAACTCTTCTAAAGCTTTTTCAGCAATAGGCCTGTAACTAATGTGCCAAGGCTCACAGGCAACGCCGCCTTTATCCTCGCGATAAGGCTTAAAAAATCCAAATTTCTCAAGGTTATAATCCAGCCACTCATCTAAGTTTGAGCAAGGACCATTCTCGTCAAACTCTTGCTCAACTAGTTTAACGTCATAGCCCTGGTCGATTGCGGCTGCATCGAAAACATCAAAATCAGTTCCCCAATGGTGTCTGCTAGTCCCGGGGATGGCAGAATAGTGTAATATTGCGTTTACTCGTTCTTTCTGAGATAACTCAAACGAGTTAACCGTAGAACCATCACGGAGGTTCAGTTCAACATCACTGTTGAATTTTGCATTCCAGATGTCAGCTTGTCGTTCAAAGCTTCGATAGCTACTAACGATGCGTAGTGGCACGCCATCAAGTTCAGATTGGCGTATCAGTTTTGCAATAGGGATAAGAACTTCGTGGTGACATTCGAACGTTTGACCTAACAGTTCAGTATTGTTGGCAATGTTAATGAGGTGGTCTTGATTTAGACCAATTAATTGCTCAGGTGTCATCATAGAGTTTTTTACGCTTGTCATATCGTTACTTAGTTAATAAATTTTTTAAAACGTTGTAATACACATCAACTAATTTTTGTAAGTCAGCGATTTTAACGGATTCATTAATTTGATGAATCGTTTTATTCACGGGGCCAATCTCAACGATTTCAGCGCCTGTTTTGGCGATAAAACGACCGTCGGAAGTGCCTCCGCTGGTTAACGCTTGAGTTTCTATATTACAGGATTCTCGAATAGCATTCTTTGCAGCAGTCAGCAGTTCACCCTCAGGAGTTAAAAAAGGTTCGCCATTGAGTTTCCAGTCGATCTCATAGTCTAGTTTATAACTATCAAGAATATCTATGACCCGCTGTTTAAGGCTGTCGGCGGAGGACTCTGTAGAATAACGGAAGTTGAACTCCACATACTTTTCACCAGGAATAACGTTAGTCGCGGTTCCTGCTTTTTCAATCGCAATCTGAAAGCTGGTCGGAGGGAAAAAGTTATTGCCGTCATCCCAGTGCTCTTCAGCTAAAGCATTCAGCGCCTGATAAGATTTGTGGATCGCATTATCAGCTAGATGCGGGTAGGCGACATGACCCTGAGTTCCTAAGACTTTCAAAAAACCTGTTAAAGAGCCGCGACGGCCATTCTTAATGACGTCCCCGAGTTCCGCGGTACTCGACGGCTCGCCGACCACGCAATAATCTAGTGGTTGATGGCGCTTCATCAGCTCCTCAACCACACGAACAGTACCGTTAATAAAAGGACCTTCTTCGTCACTCGTGATTAAATACGCAATAGAGCCTTTATGTTCTGGGTAGTCGGTGGTAAACCGTTCTGTTGCAACAAGCATGGCTCCGAGGCTACCTTTCATGTCAGCAGTGCCTCGCCCATAAAGATAACCGTCTTTCTCAGTGGCTTCAAAAGGAGGCGTATGCCAGTCATCTAAGTTACCAGCAGGAACAACGTCGGTGTGCCCAGCGAACACAAATACCGGGCCATCTGTTGCGCCTTTACGCACCGACCAAAAATTTTGTGTGTCCTCGAAGTTCATGACTTCGTGTTCAAAACCTTGCTGACCTAATAGCTCCATCATCAGTTCCTGACAGCCTGCATCGACAGGTGTCACTGATTCGCGGTTGATTAGATTTTTGGTTAACTCAATGACATCGATACTCATAAATAGGCCTTAACTAAAGATTTCTTGGTATTGCTCTGGCTTGAAGCTTAAGTGAACTTTGTCACCTTTAACAAGGACTGGACGTTTTATTAGCGTGACTTTATTTTGCATTAAATCAATCGCTGACTCGCGGTCTATATTATCTTTTACAGACTGCTCAAGGGGACGCCAAGCGGTACTTCTTTTATTCAACAATTTTTCCCAGCCAATTGCCTTGTCCCAGCTTTCTAAAGTTGAACGCTCTAATGGATTTTTTCGATAGTCGATAAACTCGTGATCGATATCCTGAGCTTCAAGCCACTTAAGGGCTTTTCTGACCGTATCACAATTTGGGATGCCGTAAATTTTTATCATGAAAATAACCCTACTTTATTGTGTCTTTGGCTAAAGGTTAAGAGCTAAAGCTTAAGCTTGCTCTTTACCTAAACGTAGCAATTCATTGACGCTTGTTTTGGCGCGAGTTTTAGCATCAACCTGTTTGACGATGACCGCGCAACTTAAGCTATATTTGCCACACTTTGATGGCAAGCTACCTGGAACCACAACCGAGCCAGCAGGAACACGACCATAAGTGACTTCATCGGTTAAACGGTTATAGATTTTTGTGCTTTGTCCAATGAATACGCCCATTGACAATACAGCGCCTTCTTCGACAATAACGCCTTCTACCACCTCTGAGCGTGCGCCGATAAAGCAGTTGTCCTCGATGATGGTAGGTCCAGCTTGTAGTGGCTCTAAAACACCCCCAATACCAGCACCGCCAGAAAGGTGCACATTTTTTCCAATCTGCGCACAAGAGCCTACAGTAACCCAAGTATCGACCATCGTGCCTTCATCAATATAAGCACCAATGTTTGTGTAGCTTGGCATTAACACTACGTTCTTAGCGATGTGTGAGCCGTGACGAGCGATAGCGTGAGGCACAACGCGAGTACCTCCAGCTTTAAAGTCCTCTTCGCTCATGCCCTGGTATTTCATCGGTACCTTGTCATAAAACTGAGCCATATCAGTATTGATGACTTTGTTATCATTAAGGCGGAATGATAAAAGCACGGCTTTTTTAAGCCACTGGTTAACAATCCAGTCGCCGTCTTGCTTTTCAGCAACACGTGCTTCGCCTGAGTCTAGAAGGTTTAAGGCTTCTGACACGGCTTCTTTGACTTCAGCTGGCGCTGAGTCTACTGAAAGCGTGTCTCTGTTTTCGAAAGCTTGTTCTATCGTATTTTGCAAAGACATAACTGTTCCTATTAATATAATTGAATCAAGCGTTAATCGCCTGTTCCAGATGTTGTTTAATATGTTCAATAGCTGCTTCATCAGTAATCGGCTGATTATTGCGATCACTGATGGTAAAAGTATCTTCGACGCGTTCCCCCAGAGTTACGATCTTGGCTGAGTGAACCTCTATTTCACAATCACGAAAAGCTTGTCCGATATTTGCCAGTAAAGCCGGTCGATCCAACGCAGTTATTTCTAAGGTGGTTAAAGGACTGTTTTCATTATTGATAAATGCTACGCGTGTTTTAACAGTGAAGTATTTTAAGCGAGTAGGCACAGCCCGGCTCACAGTAAAGCCACGATTTTCTACATCTGTAAGTCCATCGATAAGGTTATCTTGAATTTCCTGAATTCGCTGCTCATAGGAAAGAGGGTAACCCTGTTCGTCGAGCACGATAAAGGTATCCAGACATAAACCTTTAGGCGATGTAAATAATGTCGCAGCCTGAATATTTAAGTGGTTCTGGCTTAGCAGTGCAGTGATAGCTGCAAATAAATCGGGTTGATCTTCCACTGCGATAAAGACTTCAGTACCGGCTTGTGAGCGATGATTTTTTATCGCCACATAAGGCAGCTCAGGTTGTGACAATAACTGTTCAGTTTGCCAAATAATTTGCTCGGGGTGATAGCGTAATAAATAGTCATCACCAAGTTCGATGAGTAATTCTCTGACCGGCTCAATGGTTTCGCCTGACTTGGTAAATTGTTCGATAACTTGCTGGCGCGTATCTTCCATCATCTCAGTCTGGTTAGCGCGAGGCGTAGACTGAGTGAGGTAGTGCTTAGTTGCTAAAAACAACTCTTTCAGTAAAGACTCTTTCCACGAATTCCACAAGGTCGGATTGGTTGCCCGGATATCGGAAACGGTTAATACGTAGAGGAGTTCTAAGTGTAAAATCGATGGAATATGGTTAGCAAAGTTTTCGATAACGTCAGGATCGCTAATGTCTTTACGCTGAGCGACTAGTGACATAATGAGGTGGCTTTTAACTAACCAAGCAACCAACTCGGCAATGTGTTTTTCTAAGCCAATAGAGTTAGCGTATTCGAGAGCGTCGATAGCTCCTAGTTCTGAATGATCGCCACCACGTCCTTTACCAATGTCATGAAATATAGCTGCAAGATAGAGTGGCGTTGGGTCGACTAGTGTCTTCATAATCTTTCGACACAGCGGAAATTCGTGCTGAAATTCTGGTTTGTTGTATCGAATGATATAGCGCAATAAGAACAGTGTATGTTCATCCACGGTATAGGCATGAAACAAGTCAAACTGCATCTGTCCTTCGATTTGTGCAAACTTGGGAATCATTGCGCCTAGTATATTAGTGCGCTTCATAAGCGCGAAGCCACGACTGGTTAACTGCTTGGTGGCTAAGAACTCTTTGAAGTAACTAATATTAATCGCATCACGGCGATATTTTCGATTTACCATTTGTTGGCTAGAGCGAATCTTCCGCATGGTTTTTGCTTCAATCTGAATGATTTCAGGATTGAGCGCTATATGTCGAAAGATTTTAATGAGCGCATGAGGCTTTCGCAAAAATAAGTCAGGCTCTTTGATGCCAATACGTTGATTATGAAGATAGAAGTCATCATCCAAATCGACGTACTCCGTGTCTTGATTAACTTGTAAGTATTCTTGCTCAAAGATTTGTAAGAAGAGTTCGTTGAGATTACGAATAATCATCACGGCGCGGTAATAACGCTGCATTAAATGTTCAACCGCTAGCTTATTATCATGATCCTCGAAGCCCATCCATTCAGCAACTTTCTTTTGATGCTCGAATAGTAGTCTATCTTCACGTTTACCGCTTAAAACATGAAGCGCGAAACGGACACGGTGCAAAAATTGCTGACCATTGAGTAAACTCCGGTATTCTCTGCGAGTGAAAATTCCGTACTTTATCAAGTCGTGTAAGCTACTACTTTTAAAATGCTTTAGAGTTACCCACTGAATGACTTGTAAGTCTCGCAATCCACCAGGATTCGACTTAATGTTTGGTTCAAGGTTAAAAGACGTTTCTTTAAACTTGATGTGGCGAGCTGTTTGTTCATCGAGCTTTGCTCGAAAGAATTTTTCTGATGGCCAGAACTCTGGCTGCTTTATTCTGCTATTAAGCGCTTGTAACAGTTGACGATCACCACACAAAAATCGCGACTCAATGAGGTTGGTCGCTACAGAGATATCTTCTAAGGCCAGCGATTCACATTGGGCAATGGTTCTAACGCTATGGCCTACTTCTAATCCGATATCCCATAAAAATGCGAGCCAAGCTTCTAGCTCTAAATTTCTGCCCTGGGCATTGTCATCGCTATCGACATCCAGACTATCTTCTTCGGTCAGAATCACGAGAATATCAATATCGGAATAGGGCTGGAGTTCTTCACGACCATAGCCACCAACAGCAATGAGTGCCGAATGGCTATTTACTGAAAACTGCGACCAGCTAGTGGTTAAAATATGATCCATTAAAGCGCTACGGGCTCGTAGCAGCTGAATAATACTGGTGCCTTTTTGAAACTGCTTGGTTAGAGCATCAAGACCGGCTTGAAGATAGTCTTTATAAACTTTTAGGCGATCAGCACCATCAGCCGACTGGCTCTTTTTGAGCAACTCGGCTGCTTTAGGAAGGTAATTAAACTTATCAGGACTTGCCACTCAGGATTCCTGTTCTAGAAGGACTCTTCTTCGCGACGAGTCAAAACCTCAACGCCAGTAGAGGTTACCAGTAATGTGTGTTCCCACTGGGCAGATAGCGAGCGGTCTTTAGTTAGCACAGTCCAACCATCTTTTTTGTTATGTTTAACGTGACGTTTACCGATATTGACCATCGGCTCGATAGTAAAAGTCATGCCTTCTTCTAGTACTACGCCTGTACCGGGACGACCGTAATGAGTAACTTGAGGTTCTTCATGGAATTTTGCTCCAATGCCATGCCCGCAATACTCTTTAACTATAGAATAGCCTTTGCCCTCAGCATATTTTTGAATGGCATAACCGATATCGCCTAAACGTGCACCGGGTTTGACCATATCAATTCCTATGTAGAGACTTTCTTGAGTTGCTTTAATCAACTTTTTAGCCTGTGGTGTTGGTTCGCCGACGACAAACATTTTACTGGTATCACCATGATATCCATCTTTAATGACTGTAACGTCTAGATTAAAGATATCGCCGTTTCGAAGCGGTTTTTTATTGGGAATACCGTGACAGACCACGTCATTAACAGAAGTACAGACAGACTTTGGAAAACCGCCATCGGTCGCGATAGGCTGCGTCGGATTGCCTTCATCGTCTAAAGAAACTGGATAGACTGAGCCGCCATAATTCAAAGTAGCTGGATAGCCACCTTGCTTATGAACCATGTGGTGGTGGCAGATTTGGTCGAGTTCTTCTGTGGTGACGCCTTTTTTGACATGCTCACCAATCATTTCAAGAACTTCTGCGGCCAAGCGGCCTGCAACGCGCATCTTTTCAATTTCTTCAGGAGTCTTTATCTGAATGCCCATACAATAACCAGTTGATACCTTTCGTTGTGACTAGCCGTACGAGTAAAAGGGCTAGCTAAATAGGCGTCTATTCTAACGAATTGTATGCGACAAGGGAAACTTGATAGGCTTCTCTGTTAGAACTTAATAGAATGGTTTAATGAGTCGAGCTTAGCCCTCTGACAGATTGGCTCCGGGGCTTTATATCCTCAAGTAATTAAAGCTTTGCCCCGATGCTCCCAAAAGCTTTTATTGCACTTTTGATATTTCGCTCCACTGGCACTTTTAACGCTATACTTTTAACGCTATACCTCGTAATCCCTTTTTGAGTTTTGCTCGGAGTTTCGTGTGGTATGGGCTTATTTATCGTCTGATGACTTTTTGTTAGAAGATGATTTTTTCTTTCTAACTTCTTGCCCAATGCCTATGACTAGTCCGATGGCGACGCCAATTCCCATTCCCATGAGCATGTTGCCCATTGCGACACCGAGCGCGGTACCAATACCGACACCTATCGCGATGAAAGCGCCGATGTAGGTAGTGCCATGATTACCTTCGGGTTGTTTGTTTTGCATAGCTTATAAAAGGTTATTGATTGTTATACCCAATAATAGACTTCTGAACTAAAAAATCAATGCAGAAAAAAACGCGTCAAAAGACGCGTTCTGAGTATGTCTATTTATGTAAAAAAGAATTACATCGCTGAACGAAGAGTAGATGCTAGGTCTTTAGCGTCATAATAACGGCCATCATCGCTTGGCATTTCACCGCTACCAATTAAGATTTCGAGAGAACTGCTGTACTTGCTGCGCTCCGCTCCAGGTTCAACACCGATCGTTGTCGTGTAAGCAGGGCGACGGCGTGTTTCACAGCCTAGTAGCCCACAGTCACGCTCGATGACATCTGTTCTGCGAACTTCTGTGCGAGGAGTGTTGCGAGTTTCTTTGTCTGAGCCTCGATCCACGACCTGAAACCAAGTGCCACCTTCTTGCAGTGTTAATTCTGCGGCTCTTAGTAGAGCATAGTCTTTAACCGTGTTATGGCTGGTTGAAGTGTTACCATTGAAGCTGATGCGATATCTGTCATTCCCAAGCTTAGTGCTGTAATAACCATAGTCTTTTGCAGTTTCTGCTGGCGCGTAAGATGTTGTGCTGGCGCAACCGGCAAGAATTAAGCAAGCTGAGATACAAATTAAGTATAATGCTTTCATGATTTACCTCGTCAATGTTAAGGTTCATTCTCAATATAACGCCTAGGCATAGGTAGTGCAACTTATTGAAAAATAAGAAATAAGGGTTTTCACCTATCTATCAAAAAAGGTTTAGGTGGTGCTTAATAGACTATTTTTTGAATAAATCATCCATGTTATTGAAACCTTTAAACTCTAGGGCATTACCTGACGGGTCATTGAAAAACATAGTGGCTTGTTCGCCTGGCTTTCCCTCGAATCGAATATAAGGCTCAATCAGAAACTTTATGCGGTGCTTGTTAAGGTGCTCAGCCAATTCACGCCATTGCAGCATATCCAGAACAACGCCAAAGTGTGGTATCGGCACGCCATGACCGTCAACGCTTGAGGTATTAGCTGTTTGTGGCTCCAGGGTTTCGTCTAAATGCACCACAAGTTGATGGCCGAAACAGTTGTAATCGATCCAGTGTTCGCTGGAACGGCCTTCTTCAAAACCGAGTAGTTCCCCATAAAATTGGCGAGCAGAATCTAAATCGTGAACAGGTATCGCTAAATGGAAAGGTTGGGGCATTGACTTTCGGCCTCTTGATCTAAGTAAAATATTGAGAGTGAGTCTACAACGGTTTTTTGACTTCTACTTTTGCACCATCATTCAAGATAGATTCATCTCTTTCTCTTCTATCGCGTTCAAACGTTGGCTCGCAGTATCGAGCTGCATTAGGCTTTCTTTCACCAGAAGTCGCTGGGTCGTGGTACATACGGCACCACTGCAAGCTCCCCTTAATAGGTTCGGCTTCTTCCTTCTTCGTTCTGTCAGAGTTACTCGAACAAGCAGTCGCACCTAAAGCCAATAAACTGACGAGAGTTAAGGATAAATATTTCATAGTTACTTACCTCTGTTTATGACGCGCTGAAGTTCATCCTATCAGAAAGATGGTTATGGCCAAAATGGATGTACACAAGGGATTTGCAAATTTATGTAAGAAACATTCCTTTGGTTTCGTCTATAGTAGTGAGGCCACTTAACGGGGAAGAACGTTGAAGAAGAAACAGAAGCAGCATATTGCTAAATTAGCAAATCAATATGGACGACAGGTGTTCGCTACAGCTTATCGCATTGTAGGGGATAGCCATCATGCCGAAGATATCACTCAAGATATTTACATGAAGCTATTTAAAAAGACACCCAAGGCGTTCGACAAAGTGAATAACTGGGCTGCTTATCTGACGACTATGGCAACTTCTGCCAGCCTTGATTTATTAAGAAAGAAGCATCGTTTATCGGAGCAGAGTCTTGCTGATGATGGCGCTGAGAATAACTTATCGATTCATAGCAACTCAGCTCCTACACCTGAAAAGCAGTTTTCTTTGACACAGGATATTCAGCAACTTCGACATGCTCTGACAAAAGTCACCGAACAAGAAGCAAAAGTTTTTGTTTTGCGTTTTGTGGAGGAATTGTCCTACGACGATATTGCTCAACACTTAGCACTAACGTCCGGTAACGTCGGCATCATTCTTAATAGAACTCGGCAAAAATTGGCCCGCTTACTTAGTCACAGTCAGAATACAGGAGAGAAGCATGAAGCACACAGCTGATCACAATTTGGACAAAGCGGTTGAGAATCTTAAAACTCAAGAGCCTTTGCCAGATGATATTGAACGAGCACAAGAGCATTTATTGAGAGCGGTTGCGATTGAAGCAGAGAAAGATAGTGAAGAGTTAGGCGTTTTTCAAAAACTATCTGCTTGGTGGAAAGAAACCATGAACTTTTCTGGTTTAAAGCTAGCAGGCTCTATGGGCGCTGCAGCAAGCTTTGCTTTGGCGATATTTATTTTTTCGGCATCACCGCAGACGTCTTTCGCAAGTATGGTTGAAACCTTTAAACAGGCTCGCAACTTTTTCTACAGCGCAACCATGACAACGTCAGGTCAACACTTGATGGATATTAAAGTGTATTACCGAGAGTCTGGACAGTTACGGATCGAAAACTACGCCATGGGGCATAATGGACAGCCAACTTTCATCAATATCATGGACGTTAGTCAGGGCAAAGGTGTGATGAAACTGTCGGATTCAAATCAAACGGTTCCGTTTTCTTTTGATGCAGGTGACACGACACAAAGCGCCCAGGAAGACCCTTTGTATTGGCGCAAGCTCATCTTGGATGTCGACCCAGGGAAGGCTCAACCCCTCGGTACAAAAAACTTTTCAGGCGTTGAACTAACGGGGTACCTGCTTGAGGAGAGTGGTATTGAAACACGAGTCTGGATTGATCCAAAGAGCCAGTTACCAGTGAAAATTAATGTCACCCAGGGCTTTTCGGACGGCACCTCAGGCTTTGAAATGCAGGCCGATGTTAGTTATAACCAGCGTTTTGACGATAGCTTGTTTAGCCTAGAGTAATTCTAGAAACTATCTTTGGATCTTTGGTTATATGTTTGGTTAATAGATTTATGAATATTGACCAAGGTTACGTTAATCGTTAATCAAGAGTAGCGGTATAAAAGCCGCTACTTTTTTAATGGACTAAGATTATTTGCTGATTAAACTTTTTTAACAAACTCAGACTTCAGTTTCATGGCGCCGATACCAGAGATTTTACAGTCGATATCGTGATCGCCCTCAACTAGGCGAATATTCTTAACCTTCGTGCCCACCTTAACCACTTGCGACGAGCCTTTAATTTTCAGGTCTTTAATCACGGTCACGGTGTCGCCGTCTTCGAGTGGATTGCCGTTAGAGTCTTTTATTGACGGCTCATTCTGCTCAGTCGCATCTTTAGACCATTCGTGGCCGCACTCAGGACATACCAACATAGCCTGATCTTCGTAGGTATAAGTTGAGTCGCATTGCGGACAATTAGGGAGTGTGCTCATTATGGAACGCCTGTTTTTAAAAGTTGGGTCATTATAGTGAATTCGCTTGTTTTAGGTAGGATTTAATTTACTTAGCTTTAGTTTACTTAGTGTCTTTGGGCGTACCTTCATCACACTTCTTACAGTTAAGTTGCTGTCCCAGTTTAGACTCTCGTCCTGCTTGAGTTTCGACCCAGGCACGATTAATAAAAGGCGGTTTATGGCGAACATGCTGGAAATGACCACAGGCCAACTCAGCAACCCAGTCATCAAGTTCGTCCTTGTGGTAGCCAGTAATAGGTTGCTTCATGCGAGTCCAATATTTAGCGAAAGCTTCATAATATGTTGAGGTCCGAAATCACCCCCGAAATAAAGCTCTCCAGTATCAATAAAACCTCCTTGTTCATAACAATGTTTAGCAGATGGATTTTTACAGTTTACGGTTAAATATACCGAGCTGGCTGTGGCGTATTGATTTAATAAATAGTCTGATAATAGCTTTACAGCTCCTTTCCCATAACCATGACCTTGATGATTCTTATCAATGAAAAAAGAACGCAGACCTAAGTCGTGATTCGAACAAAAGTCATAAATGCGTGAGTAATTTGTATCAATTAGGAAAAAACCAACAATTTCTTCGTTGTCAGGCTCTTCTTTGTTAATAATGATATGTCCGTGAGTCTTCTTATCAATATAACCAAGAATAGTATTAATGGTTTCTACAAAGCCAACTTGCTCTTGATACACATTGAGTTGTGATGCCGCTGTATAGTTCTTGTCTTTTAATGGTTGGAGTCCAAGGTTCATCATATTGATTTCTACCTCCTTCTATTTAGTTTTCAGCCTTGCCACCTTAACAGCGCCTTTCAAACCACTTTCGCTCCCTTTAGGCTCTAGCTTTTTTCGGTCGTAAATAGAGTCGCAATAATCATTAACCGCTTTCCTGGCTAGGTACTCGGCGCCAAGTCTTAAGTCGCTGTTACTGTATTTTATATATTGATATTACTAATCATACCAACTAAAAAAAGGATGATCTTTGTTATTATTTATTATACTTCTAATGCGTCGATGCATTAATAATACTAATAGCTAAACTCTATTTGCCCATAGTTTTTTAAAAATTTTGTATCAGTCTATAAGGTATATACTAAAAAGTAATTTGGTAGCTAATCGAAGGTGAAGGAGTACATATTATGCGTAAGAAATCCGTTTCATTATTAGTCGCTTTAACTATGCTGGTATCGCCAATAGCGATATCAGCGTCGAAAAGTGACAGCCCCACCAATGACTATTGGTGGCCCGAAAAGCTTGACTTAGAACCTTTACGTCAGCACTCACCAGAATCAAATCCCTATGGCGAAGATTTCGACTATGCCAAGGAGTTTAGCAAAATAGACCTACCGAAACTGAAGAAAGAAATTGCAGACTTGATGACTGACTCGCAAGACTGGTGGCCAGCGGATTATGGTCACTATGGGCCTTTCTTTATTCGTATGGCTTGGCACAGCGCAGGTACTTACCGGGTTTCAGATGGGCGAGGTGGTGCCAGCGGTGGTCAGCAGCGCTTTGAGCCGCTGAATAGTTGGCCAGATAACGTTAACTTGGATAAAGCACGTCGTTTATTATGGCCTATCAAGAAAAAGTACGGACGCAGTCTGTCATGGGCTGATTTAATGGTTCTGACAGGTACTGTCGCTATGGAGTCTATGGGTTTTAAAACCTATGGCTTTGCGGGTGGTCGTGAAGACGACTGGGAGCCCGACATCGTCTACTGGGGGCCTGAGCATGAATGGTTAGCAGCGGATCGTTTTCATGGTGATCGTAAAGATCGTAAATTGAAGAAGCCTATGGGAGCGACTCAGATGGGCTTGATATACGTTAATCCAGAAGGTCCTGATGGTAAGCCTGATCCACTTTTGGCAGCAAAAGATATACGGACGGCATTTGGACAAATGGCAATGAATGATGAAGAAACCGTTGCCTTGATTGCTGGTGGCCATACCTTTGGTAAAGCACACGGTGCTAAAAAATCCGACTGTATTGGCGCAGAACCTGCGGCGGCATCGACAGAAGAGCAAGGGTTCGGTTGGAAAAATAAATGTGGTAAGGGTAATGCAGAAGATACTTTTACCAGTGGATTAGAGGGCGCATGGTCTGTAGACCCCACGGCGTTCACCACGCAATACCTTGATAATCTGTTTAACTTCGAGTGGGTACAAACAAAAAGTCCAGCAGGTGCAACTCAGTGGGTTCCTAAAGATGGTCAGGCTTCTAATTTAGTTCCTGATGCTCATATCGAGGGTAAGCGTCATGCGCCGATCATGTTTACCACAGACTTGTCGCTAAAGGTTGACCCAGAATATCGCAAGATCGCAAAACGTTTCCAGGAAAACCCTAAGGAATTTGAGTTAGCGTTTGCCAAAGCCTGGTTTAAGTTAACCCACAGAGATATGGGGCCACGAGCGCGTTACGTTGGCGATAATGTGCCAGATGAAGCTTTGATGTGGCAGGATCCGGTGCCGGAGGTTGATTATAAACTTATCAGTGAGGGTGATATTGAAGATCTCAAAGAGGAGATTTTAGACTCTGGACTTACAATTCCTGAGTTAGTCAGAACTGCATGGGCTTCAGCTTCCTCTTATCGTGGGACAGATATGCGTGGTGGCGCTAATGGTGCGCGTATCCGCTTGGAGCCGCAAAAGGATTGGCCGATTAATGATCCCGACGAATTATCAAAGGTTCTAGGTGTGCTTGAAGATATTCAGCAAGAATTTAATGATGAACTGTCAGGCGGAAAACAAGTATCGCTAGCAGATGTGATTGTGATAGGTGGTGCGGCGGCTATTGAAAAAGCGGCCTCAGACGCTGGTTATGACGTAAAAGTCCCAGTTGAAGTAGGGCGTGCCGACGCAACGCAAGCCCAAACTAACGTTAGCTCTTTTGCTGATCTTGAGCCAACAGCGGATGGCTTTAGAAATTATTTTAGTAAAGATAGTCGCTTATCACCCGCTGAGATGTTAGTTGATAAAGCTAATGTATTAACTCTAACTGTGCCTGAAATGGTGGTACTTGTTGGCGGTTTACGAACTCTAGATGCCAACGTGAATGCCACTAAACATGGTGTTTTTACGGATAACCCTAAGACTTTGAGTAATGATTTCTTCGTCAATCTATTGAGTATGGATACTAAGTGGTCGAAGTCTACGACGGAGGGTGTTTACGAAGGTCATGATCGTGAGACTGGAAAGCTAAAGTGGACAGCCACACCAGTGGACTTAATCTTTGGCTCAAACTCAGAATTGCGGGCGGTTGCCGAAGCTTATGCCTCTGATGATGCAAAAGAAATGTTCGTTAATCATTTTGTCGATGCATGGACAAAAGTGATGCAACTGGATCGTTTTGACTTGTAATAGTTACTGGCAAAACAGTATCGGAAAAGCCATCCATTAGGATGGCTTTTTTGTATTGATTTCAGGTAAAGTGGGCAATTACTGTTTCTTTAAAGGGAGCTTTATATGCCTATTTCCACTTCCCAAGATTGCAAGTTAAACTTTTACACTAACCCGCAGTCTCGCGGCCAAATTGCGCGCTGGATGCTTGAGGAGGTGGGTGCTGAGTATCGCCAAGAAATACTTGAATATGGCGAGGATATGAAGTCTGAAGAGTTTCTGAAAATTAATCCCATGGGCAAAGTGCCGACGATTGTTCATAACGGCAAGGTGGTGACTGAGTGTGCGGCTATCTGCGCCTATTTAGCTGACGCATTCTCCGAAGTTGGTTTAGCGCCAAGCTTAGACAATAGAGCCGAGTACTACCGTTGGTTGTTCTTTAGCGCAGGGCCGCTAGAAGCCGCTATCGTGAATCGTTCTTTAGGCGTTGATGTCAAAGATGGGCAAGAAAGAATGGTCGGTTATGGTAACTATAAACTGGTGCTGGATGTTTTATCAGAACAGTTGCTGAACTCACCATATGTAGTGGGTGAAAAATTCACAGCTGCGGATGTTTATGTTGGCTCGCATGTTTTGTGGGGGCTTCAATTCGGCAGTATGGAACAACGTCCAGGTTTCGAAGAGTATGCAGCTAGGTTAGTTGAGCGCCCAGCTTTTAAGGCTGCTAAGAAGTTAGATGATCAACTTATTGCAGACAAAGAGGGGTAGTTATTTCTTTTGTCGGTGAGGACAGCCGGGCCAACAGCATGGCCTGCGCTTACCTGCTTTAAGATCTGAGCTAACACGAGCTATTCTACGCTGGCGTGTCTCGACTTTTTTCGCATTTTCAACCCAACAAATCCACTCGTTACGAGCCAGAGGCGTTATATTTTCCCAAATCTCTACGACGCTTCTATCATTGGTAATAGATGTTTTTAAATCCTTGGGAAGGCTATGCACGACACCTTCTGAGAGACTAGGTTTGGACATGCTCTATTCAGTTCTCTGGTGTTTATTAAGCGTAGACTCTCCTTTCGTAAGCACGGTGACGTAAACCAAGTACACTACTGATAACGCTACCGGAATAGCGTGCCACCAATTTGAGAGGAGGGGTGAGTTATTGACGTAAAAAGTGATGAGCAAAATAACGGTGATGACACTCGCCAGTGGCAAAATAAATATCGATGCATTTAATAAATTGAGCTTCAGGCCTTTGATGGTGTGAGTATTTACAGCCCCCGACGCGCTAAATATCACAAACATTATCTGAAAGCCTGCAAAAATAAACTGCAAGAAACAACCTAGAATTAAAACGGTGAGCGACATAAACCTTCCCTTGGCCAATTATTAACAATCAAGTTTAATATGCCGGTCTGAATAATTGAAGCAGGAAGTTCAAAGTTTAATAGTTTTATCCGTTGAAACATTCATGAAGACCATAAAAAAGGGCAGACCTCGAAAGAGCTGCCCTTTTGAAATAGAGTGCTAGTAATTAAACAGCGACAATATTCTCAGCTTGTGGGCCTTTTTGACCGTCAGTAACCGTAAACTCAACTTTTTGGCCTTCAGCTAAAGTTTTGAAACCTGAGTTGCTGATTGAACTGTAGTGTGCAAACACGTCAGGACCTTCTTGCTGCTCGATAAAACCAAAACCTTTTGCTTCGTTGAACCACTTTACGGTTCCTATAATTGTATTAGACATAATAATATCCTGTAATATAAATATAAGGGTGCCTTCAAGAGGCTTGAATAGCTGTAATGTAGACTGATATTTAGAAACTGCAGGACAAAGAATTAAAATAAAACAATGAAATGTAGGATGAAAATAGAGACTTCTTTCTAGCTGGTAGCCAGAGTATAGGCTTATTTGCCCCTTGTCTACTTATATTTGATTTATTTGCGTAGCGGCTACTGAGATAGGAGTCGTCTAGTCCAGTTGCTATTGTGTTCTTTTTCGCAAGCTTCTTCAGAATCGAAACTAATCTGCTTCGCATTGTTTTTCAAAGGCACATTGATCGATTGAAGTTTATCGCTAATGACAGAGCCAATAAAACTATCTTGGTGCTCCTGTAAAGCTTTAGACAAAGAATATTCAGTATCAAAGATACAAACGATCTCTAAAGATTGTGGAAATGTATCGTAATCCACAAAATGAGTTAGCCACTCAAAACCCTCCACCGATTCAGTCAGTATGTGACAGGCATCAGTGAGTGTTTTAATGATTAACTTTTCGGTTTTTTTGTCGTTTTTCTTCATTTATATATAACAACTTACTTATGGGTTGGGTTACGTTTGTTAACTATTTGATAAATTGAGACATGGTAAGTCCACGGTTTTCACCGTTCTCCTTTAGACCTGCCTTTACTCCCTCTCTATTTCTTTCTGGTAGATTTTGACTCGCCTTTAATTTTCCCGATAAAGCTTCGACTTTGATCTCTATACCGACGATAGCCTGTGTCAGGCGTTCTGTATAGTCCGAAGGTGCATCATTGATAGACCAAGGCTCACTCATCGCTGACTCATGTTGATCGGTTAACTGCTGTAGGTGGCGATGAATCCACTCTGGATCTTCAATAGCGTGTGCTGTTCCTTCGGCATGGATCGCTAAGTAATTCCAGGTCGGTACCACGCGTCCCGTTTCTTTTTTAGTTGGATACCATGAAGGTGAAACATAAGCGTCAGGTCCTTGAAAGATGGCTAGAACAGGCTGCCCATCAGTTAAACGCTGCCATACAGTATTTTTTCGTGAGACATGGCATTGTAAAATACCAAAGGAGCTATCTTCGGTGTGAGTTAGGTGGAAAGGGACATGATTAGCTTCGATGCCACCTTCATCAGCAATAATTAATAACCCAAAGCTATAATCTTGAATGTATTGCTGGAGTTTTTGAATATTATTTTCTTTAAAATGGTTAGGAATGTGCATTTATTTTATTCCTTGGTTTTATAGACTGGGTTAGCTGACAGCGTAACCTAACATGTAAGTATCGGAAGGGGGAGGTACCCCCTCTAAACTTTTTATTAATGCTCTTCGATATAAAAAATATCTTCCACCGTAATCTTGAAAACTTGTGCTAACTTAAGCGCCAAAAAAGCCGAAGGAATAAAAACACGGTTTTCAATGGTGTTAATGGTTTTACGGGTAACGCCTACCAATTCTGCTAAATCAGCCTGAGTATAGTTATGCTGAGCTCGCAACTGTTTCAGGTGATTGGCAAAGTACTTTTGCTCACTTTGCACTATCCGGCTCCTTGATCGTTTTTTAATTCTAAATACGAAAAGAATAGAATTGGGACAATAATTGCCAATACCGCAATAGTTCTTATGAACAATAGTAAGTCTAAGTCCCAAAAATCTGTCGCTGGTATCAACAGCCAAATCATGCCAAAGAGAGTGAAATAGCCCGCCATAAAGGCCTGTCGTTTATTTTTATGGGTTAATTCATCATTGAGAGCTTCGAATGCATTGGCTTTCTTTACTTTTTTGCTAAAAGAGTAGAAAAAATAACAAGCAGCCACCCATAACATTGAACCAAGTATAACTAACCCTGTAATTAAATGAATAATGCTACTCTCGGTACCTTTAATGATATCTGAACCTATCCAAGAAAATTGCCATAAAGCAAAGGCAAAAGCCGCGAAGATTAAAATTTTAGCTCTTGAGTGAACCAGTTTGTCTACTTTGTTGAGTTCCATAGAATATCCCTTATCTTTAATTATCGAGCGATGTAACCTATGCGTTACTTTAGTAACTTGTAGGTTACATGTCAAGCCAGTTGGAAATTTAATTGTTTAGGGATATTTGTTCCTAGTGTAGTCTTTTGAGCTCAGTTAGCTTGGGTGTCGAGCAATGGATAGGAAATAACCTCAAAGGCACGTCGCTTATTCGAGACTATGCTTGTCCAGTTCCCAATTTTCTCTTTGAGCCAGTTTTTCCAGTTTTCGGTACCTGGAAACAGTTACTGATCTTGGCTAAGGTATACCGCAGCTAATTTATTGTCTCCACTAGCAACGATAAAATCACTTTTCCCATCTTCGTTTAGATCTACTATTACTATTCCCCACGGATTAGGAATATTTGGATGTTTAAAAGTAACAGTTTCAAAAATATCTTTACTGCCTAATACAACTAATATATCCCCAGACCAATTGCTGATTAAAGCATCATTAATACCATCACCGTTAATATCCCCGGTAGCAATCTGCTTTGCACCAGAAGTTACGCTGATAGACGTTTTATCTTTTTCAAGAAAAAGTCCTTGGCCGTCTCCTGGGATGATAACCATAGAGTTTCCTGTTGAGGCCACAATTAAATCTATTTTTCCATCACCAGTCATATCAGCTAACTCAGCCGCAAATGAAGATTCGAATGGAATTGGGTTTTTTAAAGAAAACGATTGCTTATCTATACTAGTGTTGAGAGCTATGCCAATTTCATCTTGATTTGGTGTCGCTAAGTCTAACTTTCCATCACCATTTATATCGCCAGCTGTAAAGCCAAGATAGGGATCGCCACCTACATCAATAAGCTGTCCATCTTTTTCGAAGTTACCATCACCAAGTCCTTTGAATACACTTAATCCATTGTGGGTGCGGTTATCTACAATCAAATCTACTTTACTATCGCCATCTAGATCTTTTAATTGAGCTGTGTGTGGGTGGGGGGTTACGTTAATATTAAGCGGTGAGTGAGGTGCATTTTTGAAACTTCCCTCCCCATCACCGTAAAGCAATGTCACATGAGATGTTTCATGATTAGCGATAGCTACATCGAGAAGTCCATCATCATTGATGTCTGACACGGACATATCTGTAGGGTTGTCACCCGCAGGATAATGACCAGTTTCTGTGAAGTTTCCTTTACCATCCCCCTGATAAGCAACAATATTATTGTCTGAATAATTAGAGATAATAATATCTTGGTGACCATCTGAATTAAAATCCAAAGCTAAGATTGTTGATTCGCCAGCCCCAACATTTAGTAGCGAGTGAGAGAAGGTTGTATTACCTATCTCGACGGGCTCAGCTTTACAAACAAAGCTTAGAGAACAAACTAACAATAACAAAAAGTATGGAGTGTTTTTATACTGGCTCATATCGCCACCTTAATCCGATTAGTTGTATAACCTTGATTATACGAATTCATTCGTAACACTCTATTAACCTTACTATATCTTTACATATGATGGGGTTATGAACATTTCAGGAGTCGTGAACGTTAGGAAGGTTATACTGATCAAATTACAGGTACAAAAGTATTAGAATAAGCGATATTGTATATTTGAGTATTGATAATGATATATCGCTAGATTATGGCTGGAATTGAGTTTAAAACCGCACAGCGATTGATCTGAAAATAGGTTATTGACTTAAATCCACACCCTAATAAATGTACTTGCCCTCCACTATTTGCAGGCTAAGTATTGCGTGGTGCAAACATGATAATGGCCATGCCTAAAAGCACTACACCCGAACCCACAAGATCCCAAAGTGTTGGGCGAATACCCTCAATGAGCCATAACCACATGATCGCCATAAATACATAGACGCCACCGTAGGCTGCATACACACGGCCCGCAGCTGTTGGGTGTAAGGTCAGCAACCAAGCGAATGCCACCAAACAAACCGCAGCAGGCAGAAGTAGCCAAGCTGATTTTCCCTGGCGCAACCAAAGATAAGGCAAGTAACACCCCAGAATTTCTGCCAGAGCAGTTATAGCGAAAAGACCCACGGTTTTTAATTCTGGCAAACGAAAATACCTTTTGTTGACGCCTGAGGTGGTAAAGTATAGCAAGCCTGTGAATTAAAAGAAGGCAGCTTGTTTGGGGGGATAATGTCAAAGTACTTTAGAGGGCAGCTCACTAAGCCACCCTGAAGGAATGAGTTATCTTAAGCGAAGGTTATTGATTAAGAAGCTTCTCTTTTTCGACTTTGTATTCTTCTTTACTGATAAGGCCTTCTTC
Source organism: Kangiella sp. HD9-110m-PIT-SAG07 (assembly GCA_003370465.1). Classification (GTDB taxonomy): domain Bacteria; phylum Pseudomonadota; class Gammaproteobacteria; order Enterobacterales; family Kangiellaceae; genus Kangiella. Next base: position 124,304 of record QQTG01000021.1, read on the forward strand.
GAACCATTTTCTGAGTTTGCGTAACTGTTTCTCTGTGTTTTCACCAGATGCTAATTCAGTCACACCAGGCTTTGCTTCTTTAGAGTTTGCTTGCGTTTGCTTGCTTTTAAAGAGCTTTACCTTTTCTGGCGTGTAACCTGCGAGTAGTTGATCGATGACAGGCATCATTTTTGACTCAACACTAGCCCACTTGTTGAGAGCCAAGCCACCTTTACCATTGAGGTGATATTCACCGTAACCAAGCATTTTGTGATTTTCAAAAAGTGACAATTCTGCATGATGCATATACATGCTGATATCCCATGTTTTTAAGGCTGTATATGTTAAATAGTAGTCACAGTAGAAAGGTTTTTCACCTTCAAATACTTCCGTAGTGATTCCATGCTTCATAAAGCCTCTTTGTACTACTGGCAAAAAGTCAGCAACGATTACTTTTGGATTACTTTGGATGCAAACATGGCTTATTTGATGCTCTGGATCTAACTCTTGTACTTTAATGCTTGTGCAAGAAACTAAGAAAGAAGTGATAAAAGCCAATAATATTAGTTTGTTATTCATTTTTAAGTCCCTGTTTTGATATATTATTTTTAATTTTTTACTTGACGCTCAACGCACATAATACCTTTAAATTGACTTATAGTCATGCGGCAGCCTTATATGGGGAGTTTGAACAGTGCAGCTGCCCAAGTGAGTCGCCCGTAAATCCTGATGGAAGGAAGTGCGCCAATGGCATTCCCGCTTGCCACCCACGGTATCCCAGGATGACAAATAACCACCTAAATCAACCAAAAACGTTGCCTCAACCCCTGAAAAATGGTATAAAGCGCGCCGTGGCTCGAAAGTGCGTTTTGTAACTCGGGCCTAAACTAAATCCACACGCAGGTCGACACATTTGCCGGGGTGCCTTTTTGCTGATTGAAGCTCTAAGGTCGGGGAATGGGATTTGCGGAGGCTTAACCCTAACTTAAAGAGAATTTATTATGTCTAAAGTAAGTATGCGTGACATGCTACAGGCGGGCGTGCACTTCGGTCACAAAACTCGTTTCTGGAACCCTCAAATGCGTCCATATATCTTTGGTGCGCGTAACAAGATCCATATCATCAATCTTGAAGAAACAGTACCTATGTTCAACGGCGCGTTGAATTACTTAGGTAAAATCGCTTCTAACAAAGGTAAAATCCTTTTTGTTGGTACTAAGCGTGCTGCTGCTGAAATCGTTAAAGAAGAAGCGACTCGTTGTGGTCAGTTCTTCGTTGATAAGCGTTGGTTAGGCGGTATGTTGACTAACTACAAAACGATTCGTGGTTCTATTAACCGTTTGAAAGACTTAGAAAAACAGTCTGAAGACGGTACTTTCGAGCGTTTGACGAAGAAAGAAGGTTTGATGCGCACTCGTGAGATGAACAAGCTTGAAGCGTCTATCGGCGGTATTAAGAACATGGGCGGTCTTCCAGACGTATTGTTCGTTATCGACGCTGAACACGAAAGCATTGCAATCGCAGAAGCAAACAAGATGGGTATTCCTGTTGTTGCTGTGGTTGATACAAACTCTAACCCGAAAGGCGTTGATTACATCATCCCAGGTAACGATGATGCGATCCGTGCGATTCGTTTATACTGCGGTGCAGTAGCGGACGCAGTACTTGACGGTAAGCAAAGCAATACTGTTGCTGATAAAGGCGACGAGTTTGTTGAAGAGGCTGGCGAAGAGTAATCGCTTTCCCTTCTCGGATATGGCATTCGAGTGTAAACCATTCGATTGTTTGAAAAGGGGGCCTCGCCCCCTTTTTTGAAGGAAGTTTTGAAGAAACTTGTATAAAACCTTTAAATTCATATAGCTAGCAAGCTTCATAAAGGTTTAAACACCCAAGTTTATACTATTCTAGTTTATGTATTCTGCTGTCTTGATGAGCAGAGGAATCTATCGGAGATACTATCATGGCAATTACTGCTGCATTAGTTAAAGAATTACGTGAGCGCACTGGCGCTGGCATGATGGAATGTAAAAAGGCGTTGGTTGAGGCTGACGGTAACGTTGAAACTGCAATCGATAACATGCGTAAATCAGGCCAAGCGAAAGCCGCTAAAAAAGCAGGCCGTATCGCTGCTGAAGGTGTTATTTTAGCTAAATCTGGTGATAACACTGGCGTTTTAGTTGAAGTTAACTCTGAAACTGACTTTGTTGCCCGTGATGAAAGCTTTAAAGCATTCACTAACGATGTTGTTGATACAGCTTTAAAGAATGGAACTGCGACGTCTGAAGAGTTAAACGTTGCGGCTATGCCTTCTGGCGAGTCTGTTGAAGAAGCGCGTACTAATTTAATCGCGAAAATCGGCGAAAACATCACGGTACGTCGTGTAGCAAAAGTTGATGGCGATACTCTCGGTGCATACATTCACGGTGGTCGTATCGGTGTTATCGTTTCTTTAGAAGGCGGTAGCGAAGATTTGGCAAAAGACGTGGCGATGCACGTTGCAGCGAGCAACCCTCAGTTCAACACAGCTGATGACGTTGACCCTGCGGTTATTGAGAAAGAGAAAGAAATCATCAAAGCTCAACCAGATATGGAAGGCAAGCCTGCTGAAATCGTTGAGAAAATGATGGGTGGCCGTATTAAGAAGTTTGTTGGCGAGATTACTTTGGAAGGCCAAAACTTCGTTAAAGATCCTTCAACAACAGTTGGTCAACTTCTTAAAGAAAGCAACGCGAAAGTGATTTCTTACACTCGCTTCGAAGTTGGTGAAGGAATTGAGAAGAAAGACGAAGACTTCGCGTCTGAAGTTGCTGCTCAAATGAAAAAGTAATTCTGGGTTAGTTTTCAATAATTAACATTTAGAAATTACATATTAATAAGAAGGAAACACTATGGCCGACTTAGCTTATAAGCGAATTTTATTGAAATTGAGTGGCGAGGCTTTGATGGGGCGTGAGGCGTTCGGTATCGATCCTCAAGTTTTGCAAAGAATCGCTAATGAAATCAAATCGTTATGTGAGCAAGGTGTTGAAGTTGGTGTAGTGATTGGTGGCGGTAATATTTACCGCGGCCAGAAATTATCAGAAGCTGGCATGAACCGTGTGACCGGTGATCACATGGGCATGCTGGCGACTGTAATGAATTCCCTAGCTTTACAGGATGCTTTCGAGCGCATAGAACAGCCAGCGAAAGTGCTGTCTGCAATGCCTATCGATGGTGTTTGTCAGGGCTTTTCTCGTCGTGGCGCGATTAACGCTTTAGATAAAGGGCGTGTTGTTATCTTTTGTGCTGGGACAGGTAATCCATTTTTTACCACTGATACAGCGGCCTGTCTTCGCGGCATTGAAATCGATGCTGAACTCATTCTAAAAGCGACTAAAGTTGATGGCGTTTATTCTGCTGACCCTTCAAAGGATAAGAGTGCAGTTAAATATGATCGCTTGAGCTACAAAGAAGCTTTGGATAAAGAGTTAGCGGTCATGGACCTTACAGCCTTTTGTTTGGCGCGTGACCATGGGAAAAATATTCGTGTATTCGACATGACCCAGTCGGGTTCGCTTGAAAAAGCAGTTTTGGGCAAAGACGAAGGCACGTTAATTCACCCTTAAAGGGACCACCTTTAAGATTGAATCAGCTGTGTAATTAGGCATAATAGCCACATTAAGAATAAAACAAGCAATTGTAGGAGATATCTCTGTGATTAATGACATTCAAAAAGATGCCGATCAGCGTATGGATAAGACTATTGAGTCATTCAGGCACGATCTTGCAAAAGTTCGTACTGGCCGCGCACATCCTAGCTTGCTTGAGCATATTATGGTCCCTTATTATGGTGCTGATACACCGATCAATCAGGTCGCAAGTATCAGTGTTCAAGAAGGCCGTACTTTAGTTCTTCAGATTTTTGATAAAGGTGCGATTCAGGATACTGAAAAAGCGATTTTGAAATCAGACCTTGGTTTAACGCCAAACGTAGCGGGTCAGGTTATTCGTATCACCATGCCCCCGTTGAACGAGGAGCGCCGTAAAGAACTGATTAAAGTTGTTCGTAGTGAAGCTGAAAATGCTAAAGTTGCGGTTCGTAACATTCGCCGTGATGCTAATAACTCGACAAAAGAATTGGAAAAAGAGAAAGAAATCTCTGAGGACGATTTACGTCGTGCAGAAGAGCAAATTCAGAAGCTGACCGATACTAAAATTGCTCGAATTGATGAGTTGTTAGAAGAGAAAGAACAAGAATTACTTGAGATCTAATGTTTGTGCATTAGTCTTTAAGACTTTCAACGCCGTGAAACTTTTCACGGCGTTTTCGTATATAATTAATGATTAATTGATCACAAGGTTATCGGGTGTCGGAGAATAGCGTTATCAAACAAGCTGAATCTCAAAAAAGTGTCTCACAAACAAGTGATTTACAGCAAAAGGTTCCGCAGCACATTGCTATCATCATGGATGGTAATGGCCGTTGGGCGCAGGCTCGTGGTAAAAAGCGTGTCATGGGCCATAAGGCAGGCATGGAGCGTGCTCGTGAGATGGCGGAGGTTTGTGGTGAGCTGGGCGTTAAGTACCTGACGTTATTTGCGTTTAGTAGCGAGAATTGGAACCGTCCGAAAGACGAAGTCAGTTTTTTGATGGAGCTTTTCGCCACTAGCCTTAAAAACGAATCGAAAAAACTGCATAAAAATAACGTTAAATTGTCTGTTATTGGCGACAAAGATGGCTTTGATAGCCGATTACGCAAGGCCATCGACAAAGCAGAAGCCTTAACTCAAGATAATGATGGCCTACACCTACAAATTGCTGCCAATTATGGTGGGCGTTGGGATATCGTGCAGGCAGCCCAAAGTCTTGCTGAGCGTGGTGACGATATTACCGAGGAGTCTCTGCAGGCGGCGTTGGTGACTGCTAATGGCCTAGAACCAGACTTATTGATTCGCACAGGCGGTGAGCAACGCATTAGCAACTTCTTATTATGGCAGGCTGCTTATTCTGAGCTGTACTTTAGCGATGCGCTTTGGCCTGATTTCAATGGCGAGGCGCTTAAAGGCGCGATCGATGATTTCAACCAACGTCAGCGACGCTTCGGTAAGACTGGCGAACAAGTCGCCACAGCGAATAAATAGGGGAATACTGTGTTAAAACAAAGAGTTATAACGGCTGTTCTATTGCTACCACTGGTGGTTTGCTTGTTATTTTTACCGGATTTATTGACATTTTCCGCTATTTTAGTGCCTATATTTGGAATTTTAGCCTGGGAATGGTCACGCTTACTGCAAACAAATAAAGCTGGTCAAACTGGGTTTATAATTTTGGTTTTGGCGGCCATTGGCGTTTTGTTTTATCAGCTTAATGAACAGAGCTTCTTTAGTGAAGCCAGCTTACCTTTGCTGTGGTATGAGGCGTACCCGTTTAAATTATTAAGCGTTGCGTTACTGGTTTGGGTGGTGGCTTCGATAGTGGTTATATTGTACCCAAAAGCGACGAACGTTTTATTTCGAGGCCCGTGGTTAAGGGCATTGTTCGGCATCGTTATTTTAGCGGCGGCATGGCTAGCTATCGTCGTTATCCGCAGCTTGTTGATTCATGTCGATTATAATCTTGGCGCTTGGATGTTATTACTTATGCTGATGATCATCTGGGGAGCCGATGTCGGCGCTTATTTTGCCGGTAAATCATTGGGTAAAACAAAGTTAGCGCCTGTGGTCAGTCCAAATAAAACATGGGAAGGGGCTATCGGTGGTTTAGTGTTGGCTGTAATCGTGGGTATGGTCGTGGCGTCTTTACTATCATTAGAGCTGGACTGGCTGAAATTCTCAGTGTTTGTGGTGCTGATGGTGGTTTTGTCAGTCTTTGGCGACCTTTTTGAGAGCATGCTAAAACGTCAGGCAAATATTAAGGATAGTAGTAATATTTTACCGGGTCATGGAGGTTTACTGGATCGGTTAGACAGCACCTTATCAGTCGCACCATTTTTCGTCGCAGGCGTCTTGTGGTTGGAATTATTGGCGTAAGGATTTAGGCTAACTCAATGAATCAATCCACGCACAACACGCCTGAACAAGTCTGTATTCTCGGAGCGACGGGCTCTATTGGTACAAACACTTTAGATGTTATCCGTCGTCATCCTGATAAATATCAAGTATTTGCTTTAACGGCTCATCGTAATATTGAACAACTTAAACTTCAGTGTGAAGAATATCAGCCGCTTTATGCGGTTTTGCCGGATGCTGAGTTAGCTCAAGAGTTACAAGCTTTCGTCGAGTATAAAAAGCTTAATGTTGAGGTTTTACATGGCGTTGACAGCTTAGACTTTGTCGCCAGTCATGAACGTGTGGATACGGTGATGGCTGCGATTGTTGGGGCTGCGGGCTTGTTGCCAACGTTGGCTGCTGCAAAAGCTGGTAAAAAGGTTTTACTGGCGAATAAAGAAGCTTTAGTGATGTCTGGCGCCATCTTCATTGACGCAGTGAAGAATCATGGCGCGACTTTGCTGCCTATCGACAGTGAGCATAATGCTATTTTTCAATGTTTACCTGAGCACTTTGTTGAACAGGGTATTGAACATTGTGGAATTCATAATATTGTGTTGACCGGTTCAGGCGGGCCTTTCTTGAAAAAAGATTTAGCTGAGTTTGCGACGATCACGCCGGACGAAGCTTGCGCTCACCCTAATTGGGTCATGGGGCGTAAAATTTCGGTGGATTCAGCGACCATGATGAATAAGGGTTTAGAGTTGATTGAGGCTTGTTGGCTGTTTGATGTTGAGCCTCAGCAGATTGAGGTCGTTCTGCACCCACAAAGCATTATCCACTCGATGGTTCGCTATAACGACGGTTCGGTTTTAGCGCAGATGGGTAATCCAGATATGCGGACACCAATTGCTCATGCCATGGCGTTCCCTGAGCGTATCAGCGCGGGTGTTGCGCCTTTAGATTTTATGGAAATATCGCAATTGACCTTTGATCGCCCAAGCAAAGAACGTTACCCTTGCCTCGCTTTGGCGGGTGAGGCGATGAAACAGGGCGGAAATAGCCCTGCAAGATTGAATGCGGCTAATGAAGTTGCCGTTCAAGCTTTCCTTGATGAAAAGATTGGGTTTACCCAAATCGCCGATCTAATTCAGCAAACGTTAACCTCGACCGAGTATGCTGAGGCATTGACCTTGGACGCGGTATTGGCTGCGGATAAGGATGCTAGAGACTTCGCGCAACAACTTGTTGAGCAGATGGCGAGCTACCACTAGTAGATAATAGACATATTTTGGAGATAAAACCGTGACCACAGCTCTTTGGAGTATTTTTGGTTTATTAATATTGCTCGGCATTCTGGTGACTTTCCATGAGTGGGGGCACTACTGGGTGGCGAAGAAGCTTGGGGTCAAAGCCTTACGCTTTTCTGTGGGTTTTGGTAAGCCGATATGGAGTCGCTTTAATAAACATGGCACAGAGTTTTGTGTCGCGCCGATTCCTTTGGGCGGTTACGTCAAGTTTGTCGACGAGCGCGAAGGCACAGTGGACGACGATGACTTACCCTATGCCTTTAACCGGCAGCCAGTCTGGAAGCGCATCCTGATTGTTTTGGCTGGGCCTATGGCTAACTTCCTGCTGGCGATATTAATTTATGCTTTCGTTTTCATGCTTGGCATATCCGTTAGTAAACCTTTTGTCACAGAAGTATACCCAGACACTCCAGCTGCGAAAGCTGGCTTTCCAGCTAAAAGTGAGGTGCTGGAAGTCGGTGGTGAAAAAGTTAGCAGCACACAAGATACCTTATTTGCCTTTCTTGATCATATTGGCGATGACAAAAGACTTGATGTATTAGTCAAGCCTGTAGGCCAGGAAGCACAAACGATTACCTTGGATATTAAGCAATGGCAGGAGCCTGAAGAGCAGAAAGACTTATTTAAGGCTTTGGGTGTGGATTTCGGGGCCTTTGATGGGCCTGCCGACATTGGTCATGTTGCTGAGGGGATGCCCGCGGCTGAAGCTGGCTTGCAGTCTGGAGATCGAATTGTCAGTATCAATGGTCGGGACATTCCTTATTGGAGCACTATGGGCGATATTGTCCAGAGAAGTGCTAACCAGCCACTCGAAGTGACTGTTACGCGTGATAACCATCAATTAACCTTTACTGTAATTCCAGCCGTTAGAGAGGGCTCTAAGGATATTGGGGTTATAGGCATTGGTGCTGGATTCCAGGGTTTTAATACCATTCATTATGGCTTCTTTGAGGCTGTTGGAAAGGGCTCACTAGAAACTTGGCAGATGGTTGAACGAATTACCAGTTTCTTGGGTAAGTTAGTCACCGGCAAGCTCTCTGTGAAAAACCTCGGCGGGCCAGTGGGAATTGCACAGGGCGCAGGGCAGACAGCGCAGGCGGGGATGGTTGCATTCTTGCTTTATCTCGCTATGATAAGCGTCAACTTGGGCTTTGTTAATCTGCTACCAATCCCTATGCTCGACGGTGGGCATCTGATGTATTATTTAGCCGAGTTGGTGCGAGGAAAACCAGTTTCTGAAAGATTTATGGAACTTGGGATGCGAGTTGGCATCATATTATTGCTTACGTTAATGGCTGTAGCGCTATTTTTTGACATAGACCGAATAAACCAATAGAGACAAGATTAGATGCATTTGATAAGAAAAACGGTAACTGCATTAGTTTTAGCGGGATTATTTACTAAAGCTCAGGCAATAGAGCCTTTTGTAGTTAAGGATATCCAAGTTGAAGGTTTGCAACGTGTTTCTCTCGGCACATTCTTTACGGATCTGCCTATTCGGGTAGGTGAAACGATTGATGATGCTCGTGCTCCCTCTGTAATTCGTGCGGTGTATCGTACGGGTAACTTTGATTTCGTTAAATTAGAGAAAGATGGTGATGACCTCAAGGTTATTGTAGTAGAGCGTCCAATCATCTCAGACATTCTTCTAGAGGGTAACAAGGTTCTTAAAACCGAACAGCTAGAAGATGCGATGAAAAACGCTGGTATCGCTAAAGGAGAAGTTTTAGATAGCTTCGTATTGGATAAAATTGAGCAAGAAATTTCTAACCAATACTACTCGAATGGCCATTATCATTTAACGGTTGAGAAAAAGCTTGTTGAGCTTTCACGCAACCGTGTTCAATTACGCATTAATATCAAAGAAGGTGGTTCGGCTCGGATTAAAGAGTTTAACCTCATTGGAAATAATGTTTATTCGGACCAAGAGTTAATTTCTCAATTCGACTTAAGCACTGGAGGCTTCTTTAGCTTTTTTACAGACGATAATAAATACTCCAGTACGACCTTAGAAAAAGATCTTGAAACCTTGGCTTCTTATTACAAAGATAGAGGTTATTTAAAGTTTGCGGTTAACTTGACCGATATCTCATTATCTGAAGATACGGAAGATGTTTATATCACCATCGGAATGTCCGAAGGCGAAATTTACAATATCTCCGAAATTGATATTCTTGGAGACTTTACCCTTGACGAAAGTGTCTTTAGAAACTTAATTCCACTTAAAAGTGGCGATGTTTACTCGGCCGCTGCGATGACTTTTGCCGAAGAGCAAATAAAACAAGTTTTAGGACTTTATGGTTATGCTTTTGCGGAAGTGAATACCATTCCTGAAGTAGATGAAGATACGGCCGAAGCAAAACTAACGGTTTTGATTGAACCAGGTGAGCGTTTCTACGTAGATAGCGTGAACTTTAAAGGTAATGTGACTACTGATGAGAACGTTTTGCGTCGAGAAACTCGCGTTCAAGAGGGTGCGGCATTATCTTCGGCATTAGTTGAGCGCTCGAAACTGCTGCTGCAAAGACAACCATTTATAGAAGAAGTGAAGGTTGATACTGTACGAAAAGAGGGCACAACCGACAGAGCCGACGTCAATTTCGAGGTTAAAGAACGAAACGCTGCACAAATTAGTGGCGGACTGGGTTATAACGACTTTTATGGCCTAAGCATTAACGGCGAATTGTCGCATAAGAACTTCCTTGGCTCGGGCGATTCGGCTGCTATTAGCATCAGTACTAATAAAGCTGTGAAGAGTGCGAATATCAACTATACGGACAATTACTTTACACAGAGTGGTATTGCTTTAAGTACATCAGTTAATTACAGCGAGACCGACTATGGTAAGTTGAACTTAATTGCACAAAGTCTTGATACAGTAGCTCTAGGCTCGACCTTATACTTCCCTGTTGGAGAGTTCTCGAACGTTAGTGCCGGTGCTCGAATTTCACAAAATAATCTAACGTCACCTGTGACAAGCTCGCAAAGAGTCATCGACTTTTTTGAGTTGTTAGGAGCTAACGCTAGAACAGACTCTGAAGTTGAGTTTGATATTTTTTCTGTTAATACGGGTTACCGTTATAACAGCTTGAATAGAGCCGTTTTCCCTAATAAAGGTGTCGATCACAGCTTTAGGTTAGAAGTAGGCACTGAAGTTGGTGATTTAGAGTTTTATAAAGCGACTTACGACTTCGGTTATTATTTCCCACTAAGCAGTCGAAGCGATTGGATTTTTTCTTGGAGAGGTAGCTTAGCTTATGGTGATGGCTTAGGTGATACTCCATCATTACCTTACTTCACTAATTTTTACGCTGGCGGTAGTGATTCATTAAGAGGATTCGAAGGGAATACAGTTGGACCACGAGATATTCAAAGGTTTAGAACGTCTATCTCTGTACCAGGAACTGTCCCAGGTACTGGCAACACTACCGTATACCTTCCTGAAGAATTTGATTCAGTTGCCGTCAGTCGCTATTCCATTGGTGGTAATGCAAAAGCGATCAATACTTTCGAATTGATTTTTCCAACACCATTTCTGGAAGATAGCTCCAATGTGAGAACCAGTGTCTTTGTAGATGCTGGTAATGTGTGGGATACTGAGTTCGATAGTGATCGATTTAATAACCTGAGTATTAGTCCAAACAGCGCTATAACCACCGTTCCAGATTTTGGTGACCCTAGTAATTTCAGAGCTTCTTACGGCTTATCTTTGCAGTGGTACTCGCCATTTGCACCTTTACAGTTTAGTTTGTCTCGTCCTTTAAAAAGCGAACCTTTTGACGATACTGAAACTTTTACCTTTACCATTGGTAAGACATTTTAATTAATTGGAGATTTATTTTGAAAAAGTTAGTATTTACATTTCTATTGAGTTTAACCATGCTTCCTGCTTTGGCGAGCGCAGAAATGAATGTGGCTGTTATTGATACAAACTATATCATGGCAAAAAGTCCTGAACGCGATGCAGTCAATCAGACGCTAAGAAAAGAGTTCGAAGGTCGCAAAAGCCAACTTGAAAGAGAGTTCAAAAAGCTTGAAGATGACAGAACGGCTTACATTAACAATGCTAAGACGATGTCTGATTCTCAGCGTACCAAAACTGAGCGTGAACTTAAAAAGCGTGCTTCTGATGTTAAGTTGAAGGAAGATGCTTTCAAGGAAGACTTTCAACGTCGTACGCAAGAAGAAATGAGAAAAGTTGGTCAAAAGCTACAGCAAGCTGTTGAAGCAATTGCCAAGCAAGCTGGCTATGACATATTGCTTGATCGCCGTGCTGTGCGCTACATGGGCCCAAAAGTTAAAGATGTTTCTGAGCAAGTACTTCAAGAAATGTCGAAGTAATCACTAGTTAATAGGAGTTGTTTTGGAAAAAACACTTCAAGAGTTAGCCGAGCATTTAGGTGCAGAGCTTAAAGGAGAACCGCAGTTAATCATTACTGCGGTTTTGCCGTTAGATAAGGCTAAAAAAAGTCATATCAGTTTCATTAACGATCCAAAATATATATCCAGGCTTGCAGAGTGTGAAGCCGAGGCTTTGATTGTGACTCCAGAGGTCGCGGAGCAAGCAGAGGGTAATCTATTGGTGATGGCTGATCCGTATTTGGGCTTCGCTAAAGCGGCGCAAATATTTGATAGTACACCTTGTCCTATACCTGGTGTTCACTCATCAGCTCAGGTCGCTAATGATGTAACATTGGGCGAAGGCGTATACGTTGGGCCTAATGTTGTTTTAGAGGCTGGCGTTGTAGTCGGTAACGGCGCTGTTATAGACGCCGGTGTATATGTCGGTCAAGGCTGCGTTATCGGAGTTGACTCACGCGTTTATCCGAATACGGTTATTTACCATGGGGTAAGTCTAGGCGATGGCTGTATTATTCATGCTAATGTAGTGCTCGGATCTGATGGATTCGGTTATGCCAATGACAGGGGTGAGTGGATAAAAATACCGCAAGTAGGCGGTGTAACCATTGGTAATAATGTTGAAATTGGCTCTCATACGGCTATAGATCGTGGGGCGCTTGAGGACACAGTTATTGGTAATGGAGTCAAGCTGGATAATCATATCCATGTGGCCCATAATGTAAAAATTGGTGATTACACAGCAATTGCGGGCTGTACTGCGATTGCTGGTAGTGCGGTGATTGGAAAATATTGTACAATTGCAGGTCGAGTAAGCATTTTGGGGCACTTGAGTGTTTGCGATAAAGCCCATATTACGGCGACGACTTTCGTAAATAAATCAATTACTAAGCCAGGTGCGTACTCATCAGGTACGACACACCAAGATAATAAAGAATGGCAAAAAAGCGCGATTCGTTTCAGGCAACTGGATACGATGTGGCGCAAAATGAAGCAGCTTGAAAAAGAGGTGCTTCAATTGAAAAATGACAGAGATAGTGAAAATGAGTAATGATAAACAGCCGAACGAAATGAACAGTATGGATATTTACGAAGTGATGAAGCACTTGCCTCATCGCTATCCGTTTTTATTGATCGACCGTGTTTTAGACTTTACTCGTGGTGAGAAACTCACTGCGATTAAGAACGTGACCGTAAATGAGCCATTTTTTCCAGGCCATTTTCCGCACCGCCCAGTGTTCCCGGGTGTTTTGATGTTAGAAGCTTTGGCGCAAGCTACTGGCATTTTGGCGTTTAAGACCACAGAGGACCTACCGAGCGAAGATTCGTTATATTATTTTGTTGGTATTGATAGTGCTCGTTTTAAGAAGCCTGTTGAGCCTGGCGACCAACTGTTGATGGAAGTGGAAGTTATCAAGCGAAAGCGTGACATGTGGAAGTTTAGTGCAAAGGCGAGCGTTGATGGAAAAGTTGTATGCTCGGCTGAATTGATGTGTGCTCGTAAAGATATCGTGTAAGGATTTAGTGTGATTCATCAGACCGCTATTATTGACTCAACCGCAACTATTGCGGATAACGTTGAAATTGGGCCATATTCAATTATTGGTGCAAACACTTCTATTGGTGAAGGCACCGTAATTGGGCCGCATGTGGTTATCGGTTCATACACGGAAATTGGAAAAAATAACCGTTTCTATCAGTTTTCTTCAATTGGAGAAGAGAATCAAGATAAAAAGTATTCGGGCGAGCCAACTAAAACCATCATTGGTGACGGCAATGTGTTCCGAGAATGTTGTACGGTACACCGAGGAACGATTCAGGACCGTGGTGAAACACGTATTGGTGATAACGGCTGGTTTATGGCCTATACACACATTGCTCATGACTGTATGTTGGGTGATAACATTATCATGTCCAATAACGCGACTTTAGCTGGGCATGTCGTCGTTGGTGATTTTGTTATTTTATCCGGTTTCGCTAAAATTCATCAGTTTTGTAAAATTGGCGATCACGCTTTTGTTGGTATGGATTGTGCTATTAGCAAAGACATTCCGCCATTTGTGTTGGTCGCTGAAAATGCGCCTTATGGTTTAAATGCTGAAGGCTTGAAGCGTCGTGGTTTCTCTGCAGAGACTATTAGCGCACTGAAAAAATCTTACCGTTTCCTATATCGAAAATCCTTAAAAATTGATGAGGCGATTGCAGAAATGTCCCAGCTCGAAGATGAGAGTGTTGACTACCTTATTAAGTTTCTAGAGTCGGTAGAGCGCGGCATTCTAAGATAGCGAGTTCTCATGCTACCTGTAAAATCGATCCAAAGAATTGCTATTGTCGCCGGGGAAGCCTCCGGCGATATTTTAGGTGCTGGATTAATTTCAGAATTAAAAAAGAAGTACCCTCATGCAGTGTTTGAAGGTATCGCTGGCCCTTTAATGCAAAAAGAAGGTTGCGCTAACCTTTACCCGATGGAATCACTATCGGTGATGGGCTTGTTGCCAATTCTCAAGAAGCTCCCTGAGCTATTAAAAATGCGGGCAGATTTAGCACGCTACTGGACTGATACCAAGCCAGATCTTTTTATTGGAATTGATGCTCCAGAATTTAATATCGGTTTAGAGCAAAAGCTCAAGCAAAAAGGGATTAAAACGGTACACTACGTTAGCCCGTCAGTGTGGGCGTGGCGGCCTAAACGCATCCATAAGATTAAGAAAGCTGTGGATTTAATGTTGTGTCTATTTCCATTCGAGCAGGATATCTATCAACGTCATGCGATTGATAATTTTTGTGTGGGCCACCCGCTGGCTGATGAAGTCCCTGTTGAGTCGCACAAAAATGACGCCCGCGATGAACTCGGCCTTGAACATAATAAACAGCTAGTATGTTTGATGCCTGGAAGCCGGGGCTCGGAGATGAAGCTACTCGGAGCCGACTTTATTGATATGGCCGTTCTGCTAAGGCAGTTTTATCCTGACATACGGTTTGTTGCTCCAATGGCAAACGCAAAGCGTCGAAGCCAGTTTGAGCAGCAATTGCAAGAAGCAAGAAACAAGCATCAGATTTTACCGGATATAGAGCTCATAGATGGTCAGTCTCGAACCGCTATGGCGGCTTCTGATTATATTGTCATGGCTTCCGGGACTGCGACGTTAGAAGCCATGCTGATCAAACGCCCTACTGTGGTGGCTTATAAAGTGGGCTCTATCAGTTACAAAATCTTTAAGAAGCTGCTAACGATCGATACATTTGCTATTCCCAATTTATTATCGAAACAGACACTTCTTCCAGAGTTAATTCAAGAAGATTGCACGCCTGATAACCTTTTTGCAGAGGTCAGAGCCTGGATTGGTGACGATGAAAATAATAACGGACAGCGCTGGAACCAGGTGCATGAAGAGTTTGTAGAGTGGCACAATACTTTAAAGAAAGACGCAAATGTTTATGCCGCTAACTCAATAGAACACTGGTGGTCAGAGAACGGTCTTCGACAGCAAGAGGTATTGGAACATGGCTGATATGATAACACCACGACCATTGCTGGTAGCAGGCGTTGATGAGGTTGGAAGAGGCCCATTAGCGGGCCCGGTGGTGGCTGCTGCTGTTATTCTTGATCCAGAAAACCCAATTGAAGGTCTTGCAGATTCAAAAAAGTTAACAGAAAAGCGACGTCAGGCGCTATCAGAAGAGATTATGGAAAAAGCCTTGGCCTGGTCAATTTGTCGTGCTGAGGTTGAGGAGATTGATGCGATCAATATCTTACAGGCGAGCCTATTAGCGATGAAACGTAGCGTTGAAAGCCTTTCTCATCAACCTGAATTAGCGTTGATTGATGGTAATCATTGCCCAAAGCTTGATTGTGCCATGGAGGCAATTATTAAAGGCGACAGCAAAGAGCCTGCGATTAGCGCAGCGTCCATATTGGCGAAAGTCGCTCGTGATAATGAGATGGTCGAGATGGAGGAGAAGTATCCTGGCTATGGATTCGCAAAACATAAGGGCTATCCGACCAAACAGCATCGTGAGGCTATATTAGAGCTGGGTATTACGGATATCCACAGGAAGTCTTATGCTCCTGTACAGAGACAATTAAATCTATAAAGTCGTTTGACTGTCTGAGTTGAGACTTGCTGCAAAAGAATATTACTGCAATGTAACATCGACCTCCTTATAATGGTTGTCCTTAGGCATCGATAATACTGAATAAACTAGGCTCAACCGATGCTGTGTACAATAAATAAAACCTCGAACGAATACTAAAATACAACGATGGCAAGTTAAAATATGGCACCTCGCTTTGTTCACTTAAAAGTTCATACCGAATACTCGATGGTAGATAGCCTGGTAAGAGTGAAATCTCTATTGGGTGAATGTGCTGAGCGGAAAGTTCCTGCTATTGCCATGACTGACCAAATGAATATGTGTGGTTTGGTCAAGTTTTATTCGACAGCTGTGAAGACTGGTATTAAGCCGGTCGTCGGTGCTGATCTTCTTGTTCAAGATCCAGACGAAGAAGATTCTTTTTTTAAAGTAACTGCTTTGTGTATGAACACTGACGGTTACCTTAACCTCAAATACATTATTTCTCGCGCCTATCTTAAAAACCAGCATCGTGGTTTACCTCTGATCAAAAAGGAATGGTTAGGCGAATTAAATTCGGGCCTGATTATTCTTTCTGGCGGTAAAGAGGGTGATATTGGTAAAGCTGTGCTAGCGGAAAAGATGGACAAGGCCGCTGAGTGTTTAGGCTTCTGGAATCACCATTTCTCGAATCGCTTTTACCTTGAATTACAACGAACCGGACGACCTTTCGAGAACGAATATATTCATCAAGTTATCGGTTTAGCTCAAGGTTCGAGTACGCCTGTGGTGGCGACGAATGATGTTCGTTTCTTGAAGAAAGATGATTTCGATGCTCATGAAGCGCGTGTTTGTATTAACCAAGGCCGAGTGTTAGCGGATCCGCGCCGCCCTAGAGATCACTCCGAACAGCAGTTTTTGCGATCTGAAGATGAAATGGTTGAGTTATTCGACGATATTCCAGAAGCGATTGAAAATACCGTCGAAATTACTAAGCGTTGCAATATGGACCTGCGACTGGGCGAGTATTTCTTGCCTGAATTCCCGATCCCAGAAGGGATGACCATTGACCAATATTTTGAGCAAGTATCTAAAGACGGTTTAGAGCAGCGCCTCGATCATTTATATGATCGCCAAGCTGACAACTTTGCAGAAATTCGCAAGCCATACGACGAGCGTTTGCAGATTGAACTCGACGTGATTAACTCGATGGGATTCCCGGGTTACTTCTTAATCGTTGCGGACTTTATTCAATGGTCGAAAGACAATGGTGTCCCAGTAGGGCCAGGGCGTGGTTCCGGTGCGGGCTCGTTAGTAGCATACGCCATGAATATTACCGACTTAGATCCACTTGAATTTGATCTACTGTTCGAACGATTCTTGAACCCTGAACGTGTTTCGATGCCTGACTTCGACGTCGACTTTTGTATGGAAGGGCGAGATCGGGTTATTGAATACGTCGCCGAGCGCTACGGCAGAAATAGTGTATCGCAAATTATTACTTTCGGTACTATGGCGGCGAAAGCGGTAATACGAGATGTGGGGCGTGTTCTTAGTCATCCTTATGGCTTTGTCGATAAAATCGCTAAGCTGATTCCTTTTGAAGTCGGTATGACGCTCGAAAAAGCCTATGAGCAAGAACCCGAACTTCCTAGAATGTATGAAGTTGATGAAGATTTCCGTGAAGTGTGGGATTTGGCCAGAAAGCTTGAAGGTGTCACGCGAAACGCGGGTAAACACGCGGGTGGTGTCGTTATTGCTCCTGGCGACTTGGAAGAGTTTGCACCGCTGTATTGTGATGAAACAGGCGCCAATGTCGTTACCCAGTTTGATAAAGATGACGTCGAGAGCGCGGGCCTTGTTAAGTTTGACTTCTTGGGTTTGCGAACGCTTACCATCATTGATTGGGCGCTAGAAACTACAAATAATATTTTAGCAAAGCGCGGCGAAAATCCTGTCGATATCACTCGAATAGACACTGAAGATCCTGAAGTATTTAAGTTGCTCCAAGCGGCTAATACCACAGCTGTTTTCCAGTTAGAGTCGCGTGGTATGAAAGACTTGATTAAACGTCTTAAACCTAACCGCTTCGAAGATATTATCGCTTTAGTGGCCTTGTTCCGCCCCGGACCGCTTCAGTCGGGCATGGTTGATGACTTTATTCGTCGTAAACACGGTTTGGATAAAGTGTCATACCCGCACCCAGATTATCAACATGAATGGCTTAAAGAAATCCTAGACCCGACTTACGGTATTATTTTGTACCAAGAGCAGGTGATGCAGATTGCTCAGGTTTTAGCCGGTTACTCGCTGGGCGGCGCCGATATTTTGCGTCGTGCGATGGGTAAGAAGAAAGCCGAAGAGATGGAAAAGCAGCGAAGCATCTTTAAAGAAGGCTCTGAGAAGAACGGTGTCGATGGCGATTTGGCCATGAAAATCTTCGACTTGGTGGAAAAGTTTGCGGGTTATGGTTTTAACAAATCTCACTCGGCGGCTTATGCCTTGGTCGCTTACCAAACGGCATGGCTGAAAACGCATCACCCGGCATCGTTTATGGCGGCAGTTATGTCGTCCGATATGGACAACACCGACAAAGTTGTAACCTATGTCGAAGATGCTGAAATGCAGGATATTACGATAACACCACCTGACGTTAACAAAGGTCAGTATCGCTTCTCGGTAGACGAAGAAGGACGCATTGTTTACGGTATCGGTGCGATTAAAGGTGTTGGTGAAGGAGCAATTGAGAGTATTGTTACCGAGCGGGAAGCAAACGGTCCTTATGATGACTTATTCGACTTTTGTAGCCGTGTCGATCTGAAGAAAGCTAACAGACGTGTACTTGAGTCGTTAATCCGCGCAGGAGCTCTTGATCAACTTGGGCCAAACCGCGCGACATTAATGGCTTCTCTAGATGAAGCGATAAAAGCCGCTGAACAATTTAATAAAAGCCAAGAAGTAGGGCAGGACGACTTGTTCGGTAGCGTTGTCGCGACCACTGCGAGCGAGCAACATCAATATGTTCGAGTCCGGCCTTGGACCGATGAGCAGGTTCTGCAAGGCGAAAAAGATACACTTGGTTTATATCTAACAGGTCATCCGATCGATCGCTATGTGCCTGAAATTCAGCAGATGAACGTGACTCGTTTACGCGATCTGCAACCGACTGGGCGAGGCAGAAGTTCTCGTGTATCGGGACTTATTATCGCTATGCGCGTCATGATTACCAAGCGCGGTGACAAGATGGGTATTCTAACCATTGATGATAAATCCGGTCGGTGTGATGTCACTGTGTACGCCGAAACCTTCGAGCGGTTCCGTGAAGTGTTAACCAAAGATAGCGTGGTGGTTATTGACGGCGAAGCTCGTCATGATGATTACTCCGGCGGCACCAGCGTTAGTGCTAATAGTATTTTATCCTTCGAGCAGGCACGTGAGCAATACTGTAAAAAAATTGTGATTACCGTTTCCGATACAGTCACAGGCCCTGACACCATGACTGAGTTGCATGAAAAGCTTAATCAACATAAAGACGGCGCTTGCCCAGTTGTGGTTAATTTGCAATATCAACAAGCTAAATTATCTGCAGACTATAAATTATCATCAGAGTGGTCGGTTCAGCCTGCTGATGCTTTAGTCTTTGCGTTGAAGCATATTTCTGGGTGTGTTGAAGCTAGGGTGGAGTATTAATCACTCCTGTCATTCCGTACTTGATACGGAATCTAGAGATTTTGTCATATTAATTCATTTCGTCATTCTGCGTGACTAGAAGGAATCTCTTTAGAGATAAGCGGGAATCCTTGTCATCCTAGACTAGATTCAAAATCTTGTGGCCTGAGTATTGTTTGTTCATTTTCTTTGCATGCCCAAAGAAAATGAACCAAAAGAAAGGGCACCCAGTCGCTAGGCATTTCATGCTTCCCTCATTATAAAAAAAAGTTATCGATGCGCCGCTAAACGAAACCTCCTTGTTTCGCTTTAGCTAAATTAGGTGTCCTACCTAATTTACGCTATAACTTTTAATCATTCGGCTAGCTCCTAAGGGAAAAGGGGGCGTCACTTGTAAAAAATTCAATGTAATAATACAGTGCAGCTATGAACTCTAACTTATTAATTTATCCAATGCTGGCCCACGTTCTGTGGGTGGCATTTCTCTATGTATTGCTTACGGTGGTGCGTGCGCCTGCGGTGTGGGGTTTTCTCAAGTCTAAGAAAAAATCTTGGGCTGGGGTTGAGCTGCGTATTAGTGCGAATTTGTCGAATCAGTTTGAGTGGCCGTTGTTCTTTTATGCGGTATGCGTATTACTAGTTAGTCAGGGTAGTGGGGCTGACTCTGTGCAGGTCTGGTTGGCTTGGGTGTTTGTTGTTGGCCGTTTGATTCATAGTTTTGTGCAGATACTGACTGACAATATTCGCTTAAGAGGGCTTATCTTTACTATTAACTTTTTAGCTGTTCTAGCTATGTGGTTCTTGTTTGTCTTTTAACCGTTAATTTTAAACTGCCAACTAAAATTGTTTCGTTTCCACATCATGGCGGTTAATCCAAAGTAAAGCGACATGTATAGGGCGAAGTGCCATTCGATGATGTTTTCAGCCTGATCTGCCCAGCTGACGCCGGTGGCTTTGATGATGACGTTGGCGATGCCGAGGCACCAGTAGAGTATCATAAAGATGAACTGTATCTTTAGGTATTTTTGCGATTGTCTATCCAATGACTGTCTGGCTTTTTGTAGGCTTCGGATGCTGAGCATTTGCGCTAAGACGGTTAAGGCGAAGTAGAAAGTGATTCCGTAGCGGCGCATAAATTGATAAAAATCACCTTCGGTGCCGAGGAAGTTGACGTAGAGTATTAGGAAGAGTGCGCCGATACCGCCGAGTATGAATATGGTTCGATGTTGCTTATGTGTGATTTTTTGTAGCGAGATGCTTTGTAGGTACCAGAAAAGCACGAGTAAAGCAGCGGTTGGCATCATTAGGCCGCGGAATATAAAGATGGCATGACCTTCGCGAGCTGCTCGGCTTATTGATGTACAGCCTTGAAAGTAGGGTACGCATTCTCTAGCCACATCTTCCCATAACCCAAGAAAAAATGCCCCATGCGCTGCAATGATAGGGATTAAGCAAACACTCCAAGCGATGTAGTGTGGGCGCAAATTGGCTCCTTATTCGAGTCTATTTCTAAAAAGGTACGCAAAGACGTACTTCATTACTTTAAAAGACTCTGGACCCCGCGGTCTAGCCGCGGGATGACAAGATTATTAAAGCTTTTTCTTTAGTCGCTTTTCCACCATCTTCTTTTCCCAGTTGATGTTGAAGATGTTGATGACTTCGTGGGCTTGGAGTCCGTGAATGATAAGCCCAAGTGTCCAGGCACCCCATGGGATGAGCATCTCTGAAATTTTTCCTGTAAAAATAAATATTACAGTGAAGATGATGTAAAACACTATATGTCCATAGAAGTCTTTAATGCCTTTGACGTATTCCATGGCATCTGCCTCCTCGTCAGAGACGTTTTCTACTGGGCGCTTTGTGACCTCAGATAGTTCGTTAGTGTCGGTTTTGTTCATAACAGGCTCCTTGGTTTGCTGTTCCTGAGGTTTGGTTTGTTTTAACTCAGGAGGTTGAAACGTGGCGATATCCACTTCAAATACAGCGGCGAGAGCTTTTTGACTTTCTAGGCTGGCGGGTTGGCCGCGTTCAATACGCTGAATGGTGCGGACGCTAAGTCCTGTCATTTCGGCGAGTTGTTCTTGTGACCATCCGTTACGTAATCGTAGTTTTCTTACAATCATGTTTCCAATCCTAATATCAGTATTGAGTTAAGCTTCAAGCCGTTGTTGTGTAGTGGCTATCGAGTGAGCCTGTATTATCAAAATACACCGATGAGTATACCACGTCATAAAGGGGACAGTAGCGCTGATGTCACCTGACATTAAGGTGACACTTTATATAAATCAAATGGTTACAGGGGTACTAGACGAGACTGTATATGAGGAAAATGCCTAAGGCGAGGCACAAAATACCGTAAAGTTGGATGAACTTAATGACGGTTGGGATCACTTTTTGGGCAAAAGTGCGATGCCAGCGCCATGGTAAACCGACTAGCATGAGGGAAGTGATAATAATAACCCAACCGAAGACGCCAAAGAATTCGCTGAAGGCCATGTTTGGCGCGTGGACGACGATGGAGGCGCCAACTATTAAGCGAAGTGTTTGTTCGAGGAAATGGTGCCATGGGGTTTTGACGAAAGCATTGAGGAATTGAATAGCCTTGGGTTTGGCCAACAAGATAAGGAACTCAAAGGTTATGAGCCCTAAGGCGAAGAGCCATACAATAATCTCAGCTGTTATTGCCATTGTTAACCTTTCAGTTGTAAGGGATACTTATTTATAACACGCCTTCATGTTTGAGCAACCATTCTTTAGCGCTCAGCCCTCCAGCATAGCCGGTTAATGTGCCGTTAGCACCTATAACGCGGTGGCAAGGAACAATGATAGATATCGGGTTTTTACCATTAGCTGCGCCGACGGCTCGGCTGGCGTTTTTATTGCCGATCGATAATGCTAGCTGACCATAGTTCCAAGTTTCTCCGAAAGGGATATTTAACAGGGTTTGCCAAACGTTTTGCTGGAAATCGGTGCCGTCAGATTCTAGTGGAATGCTGAACGTTTGGCGTTTGCCCTTAAAGTATTCTTGGAGCTGGGACTTTGTGAGATCAATGATCTTATTCGATTGCATGGTAACTTTTGATTCGTCAACTTTCGCCCATGGTTTAAACAATAACGCTTTTAAATGGTTGTCTGTAGCGTAAAGGTGAACTGTGCCAAAAGGGCAGTCCATTTGTTGGTAATACATCGTCATAGTGTTTCCTATTACCTTTTACAAAGTATTCCATAGATGAAGCGTGGCGTAACTTCGCCAAGGGCTCCAGCTATCTGTGTCAGTTATTTGGTGTGCTTCTAATGCCTTAAGCACGCCTAAGTCTTTCTCTGGGAAGGCGTCAGTGTCTTGGCCGCTCCTCAGTTTTATATATTCATAACTCCACGGCCCGATACCTTTAATATCCAGTATTTCATCAAGCTCGTAGTTCTTCTCCCCAGATAGCCCCTTGGTATAGCACCAAGTCGCGAAGTCAGTCAGTGTTTGTTTACGGCGTCCCGGCATTTTCAAGAAGCTAAGATCAGCTTTCATCACCTGTTCAGCCGTCGGGAAGAGTCTGTAGTGGTCGCTATAGCTTCCGCCCACATGCTCAATCAGTCGTTGCGTATGACCGTAAGCCGCTTTGACAGAAACTTGCTGCCCTAAGATGGCCTTTATACCTGCTTCGAACGTATCCCAGCAGGCGGGTAGACGTAAGCCTTTGGTGAGCAAAGGCTTTAAGGCAGCATCTTTCGCGAGATGCTGTTCAATAATACTCACGTCACTGTCTAGGTCGAGCACTGTTTTAATGTGCGCGATGGAGAGCATCAGCTGCTTATTATCACTAAGTTCGATTCTGACATTAAAACGGTTTTTGTGTGGTTGGTGAGTAGCCTCAAACCATCCTGATGTCTGGTTAATATAAAAACTTCTACTGTAACTGTTGTCAGTTACGCGCTCTATGGCTGGCAACTCGCGTTGCTTGAGAAACCGCTGCATTTGCTGCCAGTTGTAAGGAGGCCGGTAGTAAAGGTGTAGCTCTATGTTAACGGCTTGGGAATCTTTGTTGCTGGATTTTTTACGCAACTGGCTTGGTGATAACTTCATGGTTTCTTTGAAGCTATCGTTAAAACGTCGGACGCTATTAAAGCCTGAGCTGAGCGCAATATCTGTGATTGAGAGCTGAGTTTGCTGTAGGAGCTGTTTAGCGAGCATCAAACGGTGGTGATTGGCGTAGCTCTGCGGTGACATGCCGAGGTGTTGTTGGAATATCTTACGTAAATAACGGTCGCTGATGCCTAAGTTAGCGCTAAAGCCTTCGATTGTTGTTTGGTTCAGTGCTCCAGACTGTATGCGTTGCATAGCCTTGTTAAGTATGGCTTCGTTGCCGAGCCATGCTGAAGATTGCGGCGCTGCCTCTGGGCGGCAGCGTAAGCAGGGTCGGAAGCCGGCTTCTTGCGCTTGAGCTGCGTTTTGGTAGTAGACCACATTTTCTTCTTTGGGAGGGCTGGCAGGACAAATAGGACGACAGTAGATCTTGGTCGTCTTAACCGCGACGAAAAACTTGCCGTCGTAGCGAGAGTCTCTGGCGAGTCGTGCCCTTTGGTAGCTTTGCATGTTAGTTGGTGTGCCGATATTCATAAGGCTATGCTATCACTATTTGTGGTTTACACTAGCCAAAATCGGAACTGAATGTATGACTTTTTTAAACAAGTGTTTGCTTGAAATTAATACAGAGTACCGACCAGTAGGGGCTGAGAGTAAAGTTACCTTTTATAAGGCCATGATTTTGGGTTAGAATAGAGGAATTACGCCATAAATAAACTAGTTGATTAGGCATGAGTTTAAACTTTTTAGATTTTGAGCGTCCAATTGCAGAACTTGAGGCGCAGATTGATGAATTACGCTTAACTGGTGAAGATTCGAATATTAACATCAGTGAAGAAATTGAGCGTTTGCAAAAAAAGTCTAAAGACTTAACCAAAAAAATCTTTTCTGATTTGTCAGCGTGGCAGGTTGCGCAATTAGCGCGCCACCCGCAGCGCCCTTATACCCGTGACTATATCGAGCATGTATTTGAAGACTTCGATGAGTTAGCGGGTGATCGTGCTTTTGCTGACGATGCATCTATTGTGGGCGGCTTAGCGCGTCTTGAAGGCAAGCCATGTATGGTTATTGGTCATCAAAAAGGCCGTGATACAAAAGCTAAAATTAAGCATAACTTTGGTATGTCTCGTCCAGAAGGCTATCGCAAAGCGAAACGTCTTATGGAAATGGCTGAGCGCTTTAACCTTCCGATTTTTACCTTTGTCGATACCCCAGGAGCTTTCCCTGGTCGTGGCGCTGAAGAGCGTGGTCAGAGCGAAGCTATTGCTCGTAACTTAAAGCTAATCGCGACATTAAAAACCCCGATTATTGTTACCGTTATTGGTGAAGGTGGTTCTGGCGGTGCTTTAGGTATCGGCGTTGGCGATAAGATGAATATGCTTGAGTATTCGACGTACTCTGTGATTTCGCCAGAAGGTTGCGCTTCAATTCTTTGGAAAAGTGCTGAAAAAGCTGAAGAAGCTGCAGAAGCCATGGGTATTACCGCCGAGCGTATTAAAGAGCTTGGATTGATCGATAACATCGTTAAAGAACCTTTAGGCGGTGCACACCGTAATTACTTAGATATGGGTAAAACGTTAAAAGCTCAGTTGGTTAAAGATCTCGAAAATGTTGAAGCGCTTGAAATGGACACGTTACTTAAACAACGTTTCGATAAGTTTATGGACTTTGGTGAAGTCGCCGAAGGCTAATCCAACACTTTTAATAATATGCCTAATCAAGAGCCAGTAACTGCTGCTATCAAACAGTTTCTGGCTCAAAATTCTTCCTCACTTCCTACGTCCTATTTAGTTGCTCTCAGCGGTGGCGCCGATTCTGTAGCGTTATTGCACGCTTTGTCTGCCCATATTCCAAAAGAGAAGCTTCGAGCAGTCTATATCGATCACCAATTACAGAGTGCTTCATCAGAGTGGGCAGACTCTAACCGAGAGCTTTGCCGGTCATTAGGTGTGGATTTCGACGTGGTTTCTGTAGATGTTCAGTCTAGTGGTAACTTAGAAGCTGAAGCCCGAAGCTCCCGCTATGATGCTTTCTTGAATCTTTTGCAGGAAGGAGAGCACTTGGTTACTGGGCATCACCAAGATGATCAGGCTGAAACTTTGTTACTTCAATTATTTCGAGGTGCGGGGCCTAAAGGGTTGTCTGCAATGCCGGAGTGTATTGAGTTTGGTTGCGGCTACCATGCTCGTCCTTTATTGCAGGTTTCTAAAGACGACATCTTGCGCTATTGCGAACAACACCAGTTAGCATTTGTTGAAGACCCTACCAATAAAGACTTACAACATCGCCGAAATTTCTTGCGACACAAAGTATTTCCATTACTGCAACAAGAGTGGCCGCAGCTAAAAAGTACTTTGGCACGAGCAAGTGAGTTGCAAGCAGGCACGCAAAAAATCGTAGAAACAGTTGCCGCCGAAGATTTCGATACTTGCTATCTAGAGGAGCCACGAGGTTTAAGCGTGGATAGAGTGAAGCAGCTACCCCTTGAGCGTCAAAGTAACCTGCTTCGCTACTGGTTACAGACTCTTGATCAAGAAATGCCTAGTCAAAAAGTATTAGAGCAAGTAAGAGCTCAGATGTTGCAGGCAGAACAAGATATGCAGCCGAGCATTAACTTTTCTGGCGGTAGTATAAAACGCTTCCAAGGGAGCTTGGTTTGGGTAAGCTTACAACCAAAAACAATAGCCGTTAACGAGATGCCGTGGGATGGTATTAAGGATTTGAAACTTGATCACCATGTAATGATTTCCCAACACTGGTTACAGGAAAATCATCCTGAACTTGTGGGAGAGTCTCTTTTGGTTACAACGCGTTGCGGTGGTGAAAAATTTCGAAAGCGAAATGCTGAGCATACGACAAGTCTTAAGAACTACTTTCAGGAGCATAAGATTCCGAGCTGGCAGCGAGACCATGTCTTATTAATTGTTCTTAATGGTGAAGTGAGAGCGATTTACAACGAACACTTGTGATTGTTTTTTTTACTAAAAGGTATTGTTGAGTTGTTCGAGTGTCCAGTCATGATGATATGCCCACTGTTGGACAATAGCTTGATCTTGAGCCCTGTTAAGTGGTCTAAAGCCTGCTGTTTTATCACATAAGATATCTTCGATAGCCAGATTATGTGCGTAGAATATAGGATCTAAGAAGGGCATCAATGTGGGCTCTTCGAGCGCAAAATTGACGGGTTTTTTGTCAGCCAAAATATCCTTCTTGGAAAAGTTAAAGCCAAATTCATCTTCTGCCCCAGCGTTAGCGAGAACCTTACCTTTAAACCATTTTTTCTGATAACTAAGGCTTAATAAATTTTTGATACCTGTCGCGGTAATAATAATATCGGCATCTTTTATGGCGCTTTCCACATGCAGGGGAAGTTCGGCTGATATTGCTTGGTAACCTTTGGATTCGATCAACGACAAGCGTTCAGGATTCATTTCAACCACATTAATATGTGGTGTTTTTTGAGCAAAGTAATAGGCGATGCCGGTACCGACTTTTCCGAACCCGAAGATTAGAACCTTTTTGTTATCAATAGCTTCGCGATGCAGCTCGGTAATGGCGCGGTAAACACCTTCACCCGTACCGAGGCAAGTTTCCAGAGACTTTAGACGTGTGTCATCAACTGAAACGACTGGAACGTCGGTATTTTTTAATTGTTCGTAACGCATGGCACCTGTGCGAGTTAATTCGACAATACCTCGCATTGCCTGGCATTGTTGAATCAGTTCAGCGCCGCAATCTAACAAAAAATCGAATGAACCTTTGAGTTCTGTGAGTGGTGCATATTGAACTCCTTCATAGGTTAAGACTTCCCGCGCGACTGAGGACTCTGTAATAAAGCTTGGGTTGGTCACCGTAACGGATGCTCCAGAGGCTTTGAGGCAGGCAACTTTCAGTAAAGTCGTCGCCGTTAATGGAACATTGTGTGCGATAGTCAAACCTGCAAACGGCTTTCTTCTGCGGTAATCTTGTCGCATCTGATGCATGAAGGGCGCGGAATTTATGTCATAGCGCTCGAAAAACGATTGGAAGCTGTTCATGAGATTAGTTACTCGAAGAAAGCCTTGATGTTTGTTTTTTGGTTGATGGCATCTTGATAACCTAGCTCGATTAAGTGGCGAGTAAAGCCTTTATCAAAGAGTAGGTAACTCAGAATGCCACTGCCATCTTCGCCGTCAACGCCGATACGTTTAAAGAAGAATCGCAAACCTTTGGGTAAATTCTTAAAATATTGTCCTGCTAACTCGGCGGGTTCAATACTCGGCGAAATAATAAAAGAATCAACAGCCTTTAAAGGCAGCTGATCGCGGACCACATCCGACTCTGGAATATGCGCCAGAAGCGAGTTAACTCGTATCAAACGTTCGATGTCACTTTCTAAGCTGTCGATAAAAATACTATCGAACAAGTGCCCACCAATATCTCCAACCGTAGGAACCGTAGGCTTATGCTCGGGTTCGCCTCGGAGCGGCTTTACAGTGATGACAAACAGTTTGTCAGCGCCAAGGTGGAGGGCAGGGCTGAGCGGTGTTAAAAAGCGTAGAGAACCATCACCAAAGTGTGCATTGTCGATTTGTTGTGACGGAAAAACCATTGGGATCGCTGAGGATGCTAAAAGATGATCGACGGTGAGTCTATCCTTGCGGCCATAACGGCGGAAACGTTTCCATTCCACAAGGTCAGGGTGTCCCTGAAAAAAGCTAACAGAGTTGCCGGTATTGTAGTTGTAACAAGTCGTACAAACGGCTCGTAGCAAACCAGCTTGATGGTTTTTCTCAATATCGTCGAAACGAATGACTTCTTCAAGGAGGTTTCTTAGAGGGGTGTTGTCGAGCAGCGACAGTGGTTGTTTAAGGTTTTGGCTTGAACGAAAAATATTCCACAGCCAACGAAATGCATTTTTACTTAGAGTACGGAGACTCGTTTTATACACCTGATCCGGGCTAAAGTTACTCCAGATTTGTTCTAAACGTTTGGTTCCATAGTCGAACTGATGATTATTGCTGGCCATGGCTGCGGCATTAATAGCGCCAGCTGATGTGCCTGTAATAATTCTGAAAGGAGAGCGTTTGGGTTCGCCCAATATTTCGTTGACGGCTTTTAGGACGCCTGCTTGGTAAGCTGCGCGTGCGCCACCGCCGGAGAGAATGAGGCCTGCTGAATTATCGTCGAGCTCATCATTCGCCACTTTGCTGTCAGTCATATTATAGCGCCCAGCGTTTGCGGAGTGCTGCGTAAACTTTATTCGGGTATTTAGCGCGGCCACGAGAACCGTTGTAACGACCTAGGGCGTAGGTAAGGTTATTTTTTTCTCTGTCGATGTACAGCTTTAGGATATAGCAGCCATAGCGGATATTGGTTTCCATATCGAACAATGAATCATCGGTATGGCCAATTTCTTTCTTCCAAAAAGGCATAATCTGCATCAACCCGCGAGCATTGGCAACAGAAAGCGCATAGCGATCAAAGTTACTTTCGACCTCCATGATGGCAAGAACTAACTGCGGATCTACGCCTGCCTCATTGGCATAACGATGAACCAACGTCAAAATTTTAAAGCGCTCAGCGGAAGGAATATGGGGTGCTCGACGTTTTAAGCGGCCTTCCATGTCCTTCATCCACACGGTTGCATCATACTTGTCATCAAAATGGTTTTCTTGGTCCATTAAGCTTTTGAGCTGATGAGCGAATGCTTCATCGGGGCGCTCTTGCCCGAAAGCAGTTGCGCCCCAAATTACAAGCATTAATGTTATTAGTGTGGTTCGTAACATCCTGAATTTATTATTTAATTATTGCCGAGTGTTTCTTGAATATAATCTACAACATTTTCAACTTCAAGGTCCGCTTTGGCGGTGTTGTCACGGTTTTTATATTCAATGGTATTATTTTTTAAGCCACGATCACTAACTACAAGGCGATGAGGGATACCGACTAACTCCGTATTGGCAAACATTACGCCCGGACTTTCTTTCTGATCGAGGAATAAAGTTTCGATACCTAGAGATTCTAAACGTTGATATAAAGCTTCAGCAACCTGCTGCACGCTTTCAGATTTATGCATATTCATTGGAATAATCGCAACTTTAAACGGGGCGATTGCTTCTGGCCAAATAATGCCATTGTCATCATGATTTTGCTCAATAGCGGCGGCAACAATTCTTGATACGCCAATACCGTAGCAGCCCATGGATAAGTGTTTAGCTTTACCATTTTGATCCAATACGGTGCAGTTCATTGACTTGGAATATTTGTCTCCAAGCTGGAAAATATGGCCCACTTCGATACCACGCTTAATTTCAAGAACACCTTTCCCGTCAGGACTTTGATCCCCTGCAACGATATTTCTAATGTCGCACACGTCAGTATAATCTGCGTCACGCTTCCAGTTAACGCCTGTTAAGTGGTGGCCTTCTTCATTAGCGCCGCAGGCGAAATCGCTCATCATCGCGGCATCGCGATCAACAATGACAGGAATGTTTAAGCCTTGTGGTCCACATGAGCCGGGTGCGCAGTTTGCGGTTGCTTTAACCGTATCATCACTGACTAGCACTAAAGGATCGGCGACTAACTCGTGCTTAGCTGCTTTAATTTCGTTGAGCTCATGATCGCCGCGCAGACACAGTGCGATAACAGGCTGATCTTGAGTTGCACCCTCAACAAACAATGTTTTAAGCACTTTGGCAGTTTCGATGCCCATAGAATCGGCGGCTTCTTTAACCGTGCGACAGTTTGGTGTGGCCACTTTTTCGACTTCTTGAGTAGCAGCCGCTGTTTCGCCTTGTGGCGCTAAGCTTTCGGCTTTTTCGATATTAGCCGCATAATCACTTTCGGTACTGAAAGCGATAGCATCTTCACCGGATTCCGCTAATACGTGAAATTCGTGAGAGCCGCTACCACCAATGGCGCCAGTATCCGCTAGAACTGGACGGTAATCTAAGCCAATACGATCAAATACGTTGCAGTATGCTTGGTGCATCTGTTGGTAGGTTGAATCTAGGGACTCTTCATCAATATGGAATGAATAGGCATCCTTCATGATGAATTCGCGTGAGCGCATTACGCCGAAACGTGGGCGGACTTCGTCGCGGAATTTGGTCTGAACTTGATAAAAGTTTGCCGGTAACTGTTTGTAACTACTGAGTTCGTCACGAATAATTGACGTGATGATTTCCTCGTGCGTAGGGCCTAAGCAAAAATCGCGTTGGTGACGATCATGAAAACGTAGTAGCTCTGGCCCAAACTGATCCCAGCGGCCAGACTCTTCCCATAAGTCAGAAGGCTGAACAGAAGGCATTAGCATCTCAACGGAGCCAGCTCTATTCATCTCTTCGCGGACGATGTTCTCAACCTTACGAAGTACGCGCAGTCCAGTTGGCAACCAAGTGTATAAACCTGAAGCTATTTTGCGGATCATGCCAGCTCTTAGCATTAGCTTGTGGCTAACTAGCTCTGCATCGCTTGGATCTTCTTTTAGGGTAGAAAGTAAGTATTGACTACTACGCATTAGTGTCCCTAGTTGTGGTGATAAGTATTAAAATAGTGAGCTATTGTAGCAAGGTTTATTTTTGCCACAAAGCTGCTAAAGGTGATTAATCCAAGGATTTACCAGATTTTTTTGTATAAATTTTGTACAATGGTGGTGTCTTAATGACAAAAGCGTAGTTGAAGTAGTTTGGTGTTTCTTTATCTGATCGATTTAATGAATCGAAGGAGGTAGTAATGACTATCCTGAAAACAACGCTAATCGTAGCTTCTGCGGCCGTGTTTTTCGCTGGCTGTAGCTCAAAGTCTGATCGTAATTACCTTGTTAAGAGTTCCGCTGAAGATGATTATGTCTTTATTCTAGATTACGAGAAAATGGCTTATATTGAAGAGGCTAGTAGAACATCGCACTCTAATGTCGATACTTACTGGGTGAATCCTCCAATAAAACGAATCAAGCGTAGCGAACTAGAGGCAATGCGAAACAAGCAATAAGCTCAACGATTGTGAACTTATTGCCTGTGATTCGAGTTAGTCCTTAGTGGACTCTTTTTCCATTAATCCAAGTTTCGATAATTTGGACATCGTCGATTTTGTCTTCTGAAATAGTAAAAATATCATTATCGATTAATATAAAGTCTGCTTTTTTACCTTTCTCTAGAGTGCCAATTTTTTCTTCCCAAAAACCCGCATAAGCCGCATCAATGGTGAAGCTTTTAAGAGCTTCTGCCACTGTTAACTTCTGTGAAGCAATCCAGCCGTCTTCAGGCAGGTTGTCTGAATCTTGACGCGTTACAGCGGCGTGAAGTCCAAGGAATGGATTGGCTTTTTCCACTGGAAAATCTGATCCTGACGCAATAATGACATCGTTGTCTAAAAAAGTGCGCCAAGCGTATGCGCCCTCTAATCGTTCTTCTCCTAGACGATCACCAGCCATATTCATATCACTGGTTGCGTGCGTTGGCTGCATTGAGGCGATAACGCCAAGCTTGGCAAACATCGGAATTTCCTCAGGAACAACAACTTGCGCGTGCTCAATACGATGACGTAAGATCTTAGCCGAATCTTCATCGTCCAGTTTAGACAGTTGCTCTAGCACCATATGGTTCGCCGCATCACCAATCGCATGAATGTTGGTTTGGAATCCATATTTAGTGATTAACTCTAAATATTGACCGAGTTTTTTAGGATTTGTAAGTAATAGTCCCTTATTGTCAGGCTCATCTGAATAAGGCTCAAGCAAAGCCGCACCTCGGCTTCCTAAGGCCCCATCGGTATAAAGCTTTACTGATTGAATTTTTAGGAATGGTTGGTCAACTTTGCCATATTTTAACATCGCTTCCAGACGCGGATCAGCGCCGCTTAGCATTGCGTATACTCTTAGTGGGATACGATTCTTGCCTGAAAGATCTAGCATTAGCTTATAAGTTTCAAAGTCTATGCCAGCATCGTGTACTGAAGTAATACCTAAGCTCATTAAGTGTTCAAACGCCAGCTTTAAAGCGGTCTTACGCTCCTTTGTATTGAGAGGAGGTATTTTGTTCTCTACTAACGCCATAGCGGCGTCAATCAATACGCCGGTTGCTTGACCGTTCTCGTCACGAATAATTTTTCCACCATCGGGATCGGGAGTATTTTTGTCAATACCAGCAAGTTTCAGAGCTTTGCTGTTGGCCCAGCCTGCATGTCCATCAATTCGACTTAACCAAGCAGGGCGATCGGCAATAATATTATCCAAGGAGGATTTTGTCGGAAACTCTTTATTGAGCCATAAAACTTGATTCCACCCACGACCTAAGACCCAGCGAGTGTCAGGGTTGTTTTCTGCATACTCTGCAATTGTTTTCACTGTTTCTTGTTCTGAGTCAATGCCCCGAAGGTTGACGCGCATCAGGTTTAGACCTAACCCAAGTATGTGCCCATGAGCATCAATCAGACCTGGTAATAGAGTTTTTCCCTTACCGTCAATGGAAATGCTAAAACTATGGATCTTGGATAACTCTTCCTGGCCTCCTGTCGCTAAAATTACTCCATCTTCGAACAAAATGCTGTCAAACTGCTTTAACTCACCTTTTTCAAAAGTGTACCCCTTTACATTATGCAGTAGCGTAGGCAGAGCTTTGGCTGACGAAACCCCTAGCAGACCGAGCAATAGGGTCGATAAGACTATTTGAATAATTGTTTTCATATTAGATAGTTTATTAACGATGAATGGTCATACTCTAATACAACTTATTGCCAATATAAAGCCACTCCAGCACATATAAGTTATTGATTTTCAAACTCTAACATCAAACTGTCATATTTATGTCCTTTACCTGTCATGTTGCTTGGCTATAAAGGGCAAAACAGAAGAGGGTTATTATGTTTAAATCATTCAAAGGGTTACCCGATCTTCCTTATGCTGTTGCGCCGATGCAGCAAGCAAAATATCAGGGTTCTATACTAGAGTTGGCACAAGCTTTAATCCGCAAGCCATCGGTTACGCCGAACGACTCAGGTTGTAGTGAGTTGGTAGCCGAAAAGCTAAAGGACGCTGGCTTTAGTGTTGAGTACTTCAATAAGAATGGAGTAACGAATTTATGGGCGAAACATTGCAAAATAGATGTGGGTAAAACTGCGACAGCCAAACCAGCCAATGACCAGCCCCTTGTCGTGTTTTCTGGCCATACTGATGTGGTGCCGCCGGGACAAAATGCCAAGTGGGAGACTGAGCCTTTCGTTCCAACTATAAAGGGTGACATGATTTACGGGCGTGGTGCCTCGGATATGAAAGGTAGTTTGGCCGCTATGGTCGTCGCTACTGAGCACTTCGTGAAGCAGTATCCGCAACATAAAGGGTCGATAGGCTTTATGCTGACCAGTGACGAAGAAGGTGAGGCGATTGATGGTACGCAACATATCATTCGAACATTGCAAAGCCGCGGAGAAACCGTTGATTATGCAATCGTCGGCGAACCAACGACCGAAAAGCAGCTTGGCGATTCGATACGTATTGGTCGTCGAGGATCGATTAATGGCAAAATTTTGATTCAGGGAAAGCAGGGCCACGTGGGCTATCCTGAGCATTTAAGTAACCCTATCCATCATTCATCAAAGTTGATTCACAAGCTGGCGACAAAACGTTGGGATATGCCGAGCCGTTACTTTCCATCAACCGGTTTTCAATTGGTCAAGGTTCATTCTGAAAGTGGGGCCATGAACGTGACGCCTGCAACTTTAGAGATGGTGTTTAATTTTAGATACTCCCCGCGTAACTCATTCGAAAAAATCAAAAGCTATGTTGAGAAAAAAGCCAAAAAATATGGTTTAGAAGCGAGCTTTGAGTGGGAACACGAGGCTTCACCTTATCTAACCAAGCGTGGAAAACTTAGAAAAACCGTACAGAAAGTTATTCAACAAGAAACTCAGTTAAAAACTAGGTTAACTACAGCAGGCGGTATTTCGGATGGTCGCTACATCAAGCAGCTGGCAAAGCAAGTGATTGAATTGGGGCCTTGCAATAAAACTATCCACCAAGCTAATGAGTGTGTTTCGATTAATGAGCTGAATCAGTTGTGCCATGTTTACCTGAGAGTTTTGGAAGAGTTGTTAATAAGAAAATAATTAAGAGCTCTTTGCTAAAATCAATAGTACCGCTCTGGAATTGTAATCTATCCAGCGCTAAGCTATTGGTAAACGGATAAACCTTCATAATCATATGTTAGAAATTGCAGGAATTGATCACATTGTACTCCGCACCAGTATGCTGAAAGAGATGCTAAACTTTTATTGTGACGTCCTTGGGTGTCGGGTCGAACGCGAAACCTCAGAAGAGTTAGGGCTGATACAACTGCGAGCAGGAACCGCTCTAATTGATTTAGTGACTGTCGACGGAAAACTGGGGCGTATGGGTGGTGGCGCACCCACCGAGAAAAACAACAACCTTGATCATTTTTGTTTGCAACTGAAACCTATATCCGAAGAAGCTATTCAACGCCATCTAAAATTGCATGACATCGAGACTGACGGATTTGATAAACGCTATGGTGCACAAGGCTTCGGTCAGTCAATTTATATCCAAGATCCGGAAGGTAATACGGTCGAGTTACGCTCGCAACTTTAAACTGAATGACTCCGTAGTTAGCAGGATTATTTGTCAGACCAAACTGCTAATTCGTTACCGCTGGGTTCAGTGAAGTGAAACCGTCTGCCGCCAGGGAAAGCGAAGATAGGTTTGATTATCGAACCACCATTTTTCTCTACAACATTTAACGTCTCTTCCAGCTGTTCCGTGTAAAGCACAATTAAGGCGCTGCCTTTGTTGGTATTGGCGCTGAGCTTTGATTTAAAAAATCCTCCCTCGACTCCTGAGTCTGAAAATGCGCTGTATTCAGGGCCATAACTGGTAAAGCTCCAACCGAATGCTTTCTCAAAGAATAACTGGGTTGCGGTTAAGTCTGTTGCTGGAAACTCCACATAATTAATGTGAGTAGTACTCATGATGAACTCCTTGTACAGAAGATGTGTAGTATTTTTTAGTAACTCAAGTTATAGCGTTATTACTTTTAAAAAGGAAGTGTTCGTAAAAGAAAGCCTGCAATGCTGATAGGGAGTATTGCAGGCCAAAAGTAGTATTACCAAAAGATTTATTGTTTTGTTTTAAAAATGATGAAATTGAAATTTAATCGATATAGCGTTTACGCTTCTTCTCTTTGAGCTTGAGCATGTCAATCCAGACAACGCTATCTATGCAGTCGCCAAAGTCAGGGTCTACACCAAAATCATAAAATGTCACGCCGCCGTCTTCGCATAAGTCACTATACTGTTTAAACAAGGTTGGTACAGACGTCTCCATGGTGGACAATTCTTTCTTTAATACTTTAAACGCTTCAGGCTGTTCTAAATGATTAAATAGTCGCTCAAGCTTGGCCTTTTGTACGGGTTTAATGCGATATGGGTTAAAGGAACGAACCAAGTTAATATCAGCGCCAAAGTATTTGCTAAAGTAGTAAACCAGCATATCTTTGGCGTAACTAGGGTAGTCATTGCTCAAACTAACGGAACCGAAAAGGTAACGAATGTGAGGGTTTTTGCGAATGTAAGCACCGATACCGAACCATAAGTAGTCGAGGCTTCGTTTGCCCCAATATTTAGGTTGAATAAAGCTACGACCAAGCTCCATCGCTATTGGGAATTTTTTCTGTAAACTTTCCTCGTAGCTGAATAAAGTCTCTGAATAAAGGGTTTGCTGTTGGTTGAGTTGGTGAATGTCAGCAATTCGATAGCTGCCCACGACCTCCATATCATTTTGATCCCACAACACGATGTGTTTGTAGTAGTAATCAAACTTATCCATGTCGCGGCGATTGCCAGTGCCTTCACCGACTGCGCGGAAAGCGATTTCCCGTAATCGACCAATCTCACGTAAAAGTGCTGAGTCTTGCGTATCTTCTAATAAGTAAATGCTTTTACCATCCGAGGTCTCACCAATGCGATCACAGCAATTTAATTCGTCAATTAACACTTTACGACTTTCGGGGTGTGCTATGGCTCTCTCAGTTTCAAACAATCCCTCACGCTCACGTTTAAGGCCGTAAACATGCTGCTTGAAACGTGTAATGCTTTCCTTGCTACTCGGTAGCATGCCACTGAATGACGAAAAGGGAATTAGCTTACCGACATTAATTGGCAGTGTTAACGAGATGTTTTTGAACATTTCTCGGACTAAGAATAAGGCACTTAGAGGTTTAGCTATCAGCGAAAATCCGTAAAAAAACCGTGAGTTTTTACCGCCAACATGAATCGGCAAAATAGGCGACTTTGTGTGTTTGGCCATTTTCAAAAAGCCTGAACGCCATTTACCATCACGAATTCCTTTGGGTGACAATCGTGAGACCTCGCCAGCTGGGAAAAAAATCACCGCTTCTTCTGCCTCTAAAGCTTGCTGAATATTGTGCAACTTCGATTTAGGGTTTTGGCCGTTGCTCATGTTATTAATGGGCAAAAAGAACGGGCGTAATGGTGACATAGACCATAATAATTCATTAACCACGATTTTGACGTCTTTTCTGACTGATTGAACTAGCGCAAGCAGAGCAAGGCCATCAAGCGAGCCAAGGGGGTGATTCGCGATAATGACCACTCTGCCTGAAACCGGTATGTTTTCTAGGCTTGAGTTAGAAACGGTATAACTCAGTCCGAGGCGCTGGTTAACAACCTCAAGGAAATCTACATGCGACATATGTTTGTTTTGAGCAATGAAGTCGTTCACTTCATCTTGGTGAAATAAACGAGCCAGCAGCCGTGTTGCGCCAGACTGTAGCTTGGGTGAATTTTCTAGCTTAGGTAGAAACTGAGCTACGACTTCTTTGCTATCAATCATAGTGTCACCTCTTGTTGGTTTGCATTAAACCGGTTGAGACTTTTTTTGTCGCGATATTTCATGACGAGACTTTCTTTGTTGAGGCCTAGCTTGTTGAAACTAACCTTATTGGATCTGAATCGGTGAAGTTTGGCTTGGTTCAGCCTTAAAAGAGAGGTATCCGACAGTGGCTTATCTATAGTTATCTTCATAAGTGGCATTATTTATGAGGAATATGACAAGCTGATGGCAGCCGTGAGACGCTTTTATGACAATGTTTCTGCTCGAAACCGTCAGCAGTAACTTGCGACAAACCCTTGTCTCACGTACTATATGGCGTCATTTCGGACGCTTAATGGAATAGCGTTCAACAGTGTTTTAAACAGTATTATATTAATCAGACATCAAGCATCAGGCAGAAATTAGAATTATGGCAACTGAAATGCGCAGCCACTATTGTGGTGAATTATCAAAAAATGAAGAAAATCAAACAGTTACTTTGTCTGGGTGGGTTCATCGCCGTCGTGACTTAGGTGGCTTAATCTTTTTACAGCTGCGCGACCGCACTGGTGTGATTCAGGTGGTTGTTGATCCTGATTTTAAAGAGCTTTTCAGTTTAGCAGAGCAATTGCGTAGTGAGTTCGTGGTTCAAGTTAAAGGTCAAGTTCGAGCGCGTCCTGAAGACATGGTAAATAAAAACATGGCTTCAGGAGAGATCGAGGTTTTAGCACAAGATCTCGAAATCCTTAATCGCGCTAAGCCCCCAGCGATTCCTATTGATGAAAATTTAGAAGCTTCGGAAGAGCAGCGTCTAAAATACCGCTATTTGGATCTTCGCCGCCCAGAAATGGCGAATAATATTATTTTCCGCCATAAAGTGACTAGCGCAATGCGCCGCTACATGGACGAGCACGGATTTATTGATGTCGAAACACCGATTTTGACCAAAGCGACACCAGAAGGTGCGCGCGATTACTTAGTGCCAAGCCGTGTTCATAAAGGTTCGTTTTACGCTCTTCCTCAATCACCTCAGTTGTTTAAACAGCTGTTGATGATGTCTGGATTTGATCGTTACTATCAGATTGTTAAATGCTTCCGTGATGAAGATTTGCGTGCTGATCGCCAGCCTGAGTTTACCCAGCTGGATATTGAAACATCATTCTTGAACCAAGAAGAAATCATGCAGTTGATGGAAGGCTTGGTTCGTCACTTGTTCAAAGAGCTAAAAGATATTGAGCTACCAGAGTTTCCTCGTATGCCTTATGCAGAAGCGATGGAGCGATATGGTTCAGACAAGCCTGATTTACGCATGGATACTGAGCTGGTCACGGTTGATGAATTAGTTAAAGACGTTGAGTTTAAGGTTTTCGCTGGACCGGCAAACGACAAGAAAAGCCGTGTGGCGGCGCTAAGGGTGCCAGGTGGTGCTCAGTTCAGTCGTAAGCAAATCGACGAATACACTAAATTTGTCGGGGTTTATGGCGCGAAAGGTTTGGCATGGATGAAGATTAATGGCGCTGGCGTTGAGGGTATTCAGAGCCCAGTGCTTAAGTTCTTGGGTGACGATGTTGCGCTCAAGATTATTGAGAAAGTTGGAGCAGAGGAAGGCGACATTATCTTCTTCGGGTCAGACACTAAAATGACCGTGGCTGATGCTATGGGCGCATTGCGTTTGAAAACAGCGCAGGATTTAGAGCTAGTCAAAGACGAATGGAAACCATTGTGGGTTGTAGACTTCCCAATGTTTGAAGAAATAGACGGTCAAGTTCATGCCTTACACCATCCGTTCACGGCACCGAAAGAAGACGATGTTGATGCTGTGAAAAAAGACCCGACAGGGACTTTATCAAAAGCTTATGACATGGTGCTTAACGGTAGTGAAGTTGGTGGTGGTTCTGTTCGTATTCATAGCGAAGCGATGCAGGAAGCAGTCTTTGGTATTTTGGGTATTGATGAAACAGAGCAGCGTGAAAAGTTTGGTTTCTTACTAGATGCTCTAAAGTTCGGTTGTCCTCCGCATGGTGGGTTAGCGTTCGGTTTAGATCGCCTCGTCATGCTAATGGTCAACGCAGATTCGATTCGTGATGTTATCGCGTTCCCTAAAACCACAACAGCAAGTTGTCCGTTAACGCAGGCACCAAGCAAAATCGAAGATAAACTGCTTGATGAATTAGGCATCGAAATTAAAAAGAAAGGCGAGTAATTTAAAGTTATAAGATTCCGTGTCGTAGCACGGAATGACAGTCTGAAATAGTGTAAATTGCAAAGAAAAGAAGGTCGACTGGGCAAGTTTAATTTAACAGGGCTCAAAGTAATAGAACACTTTGGGCTAAACAGTTTCGAGGCATAAAGTTTGAGAGAGTGCAGATTTTACAGCTAGTAAATGACAAGCTCGAACAAATTTTATAACAAAGAAACTGTGACGACCAAAAGTTCGAGAGGAGTATTTATGGCGGGTCATTCAAAATGGGCAAACATCAAACACCGCAAAGCAGCCCAAGACGCAAAACGTGGAAAAATCTTTACCAAAATCATTCGTGAGCTGGTAGTAGCCGCTCGTGAAGGTGGAGGTGATCCAAACGATAATCCTCGTCTGCGTGCCGCCATGGATAAAGCGCTAGGCGCTAATATGAAAAAAGACACCATAGAAAAAGCCGTTGATCGAGGTACTGGCAACGCAGATGGTGACAACTACGAAGAGTTGAGCTATGAAGGCTACGGCCCTGGCGGCGTCGCAGTTCTCGTCGAATGCATGACTGATAACAAAAATCGCACTGTGGGCGAAGTTCGCCATGCCTTCACTAAACATGGCGGCAACTTAGGAACCAGTGGTTCTGTGGCTTACTTGTTTGATAAGCGCGGCCAGTTTATTTTCGGTGATGATTTCAATGAAGATGAGTTAATGGAAGCTGCTTTAGAAGCAGGTGCCGAAGACTTTATCGCTCATGACGATGGCTCTTTCGAAGTTTTAACCACTCCAGAAACTTATTTAGACGTTAAAGACGCGTTGAAAGACGCTGGCTTCGAAGCGGAAAATGCCGAAGTAACCATGTTACCTTCAACTCAAGCCGAGCTTGATGTCTCCGAAGGTGCTAAAGTCATTCGTCTAATTGATCGTTTGGAAGAGTTGGATGATACACAAAACGTCTATACGAATGCGGATATTCCAGCCGAATCATACGATAATCTATAGAAATGTTTATATTTGCTGAGACTTTGTTAAAAGTTTTATAAAAGTGCTCATTTACATTTTGTAAACTCCGCTTTTTATAAAAATTTTGCCGCGCCTCACCTGCATCTAATTCATTTCTAGCCCGAAGTGAATGCGGAATGTACAAGTTTGCCGTTCAAAGTATCACCTAGAGCACAATTAGCTGAGTATAGCATTGTTCTCATAACCGTCATCTCGAGGCTTGTTTGAGAGAACCCCCCTCAGGATACCATGGGTCCAACGCCTTTCGAATTCTGATTGGTTACGCAAGGCTAACCCAACCCAACCTATGACCGTTTCAGATACAAAATCCCACAGCAATATTTTTTAGCCATGGTATGATATTTTCATTTGCTTGGCTTTGTTTCAAAAGAGCTTCAGCTAATATAATAAATTAACGATTCTGAAAGTATTAGCTACGAGGCAAAGCATGAATTTCAACACGGAGGTTATGCGCAATAAATGAGTATTTTAAACTCATGCTTTAACAAAGTAGATAATGCTTTATTGGAGTGTTAAATGGCAATAATACTTGGGATTGACCCCGGTTCACGCATTACTGGCTTCGGTATTATCGAGGTTGGGGGTGATATTCCTGCCAATAAACCTAAGTATATAACCAGCGGCTGTATCCGTATTAAGGATGAGTCCCTGGATCTTAAACTTAAGAAAATCTTTGATTGCGTGTGCGAATTGATCTTAGAGTTTAAGCCGGATGAGTTTGCCATCGAGTCGGTATTCATGTCGAAAAATGCAGACTCTGCACTGAAGCTAGGACAAGCTAGGGGAGCGGCTATCGTTGGTGCGTCGCATTATGCATTACCCGTGTTTGAATACCCAGCCAGAAAAGTTAAGCAGTCGGTTGTGGGGACTGGTGCTGCTGATAAAACTCAAGTACAACACATGGTTAAAATGCTTTTAAAATTATCTTCAAGCCCACAGGCTGATGCTGCCGATGCTTTAGCTATCGCTCTGTGTCACGCCAATACCAGCCAAGGTTTAGCGCAGTTGAAAGGGGCAAAAACAATAGCAAGAGGACGATTACGTTGATAGGTCGAATTCGCGGAATACTTATAGAAAAAACACCTCCATTTATTATTATTGAAACCAGTGCTGGGGTGGGTTACGAAATCCAAGTTCCCATGACTACCTTCTATCAGTTACCTGAAGAAGGAGCTGAAGCAGTTGTCGCCACACACCTTTCTATTTCAGAAAACCTCCATGCGCTTTACGGTTTTATTAGTAATAAAGATAAGACCTTGTTTCGTGAGTTGATTAAAGTGAATGGCGTCGGGCCGAAGCTTGCGCTGGCTATTTTGTCAGGGATGGAAGCAGATGAATTTGTGATGACGGTACATGATGGCAATGTTGATCGATTAGTTAAATTACCGGGCGTGGGTAAGAAAACTGCTGAGCGCTTACTGGTTGAAATGTCGGATCGCCTAAAAGACTGGTCAGTTTCAGGGCTATCATCCAGCTCAGAAGATTCCGCGACAACAACAACGCCTTCAAGAGTTGGCGACGTGACACAAGAAGCTGTCAGCGCACTAGTAGCGTTGGGCTACAAGCCTCAGCAGGCGAGTAAAGCTGTAGCACAGGTCGAAGGTGAAGGATTAAAGAGCGAAGAGTTGATTCGCTTAGCGTTAAGACAATTAGCAGGATAGCTTATGGCAATCAGGGAGTTTGTCTTATGCACAAGCCTTATATTGTACTTCGGTGTTGCCTATGCCAATGAAGAGTCGATTGAAATCACTGGCAAGCGTATTTCGAAAGAAGAGTTAGCAGATCTTGAGCCTGTTACAGTTATCTCTGCTGATGATATTAAAGGGTTAGAGGGCAATATGACTGTGGCTGACCTTCTTAAAAAAATCACTTCAAGTGAAGCCTCAGAGCTTAGTGAAGAAGAACAATATGATAAGGGCTATGAGTTTTATCAAAATGAAGATTACTTCATGGCCTATAAGTTTTTCTACCCTTTGGCTGAAAAGGGAGATGGTTATGCTCAGTTCTACGTTGCCTATATGTACGATATGGGGTTAGGAGCAGAAGCTGATAAATTAAAAGCTGTTTATTGGTATAAGAAGGCTGCGAAACAAGGCATATCATCTGCACAAAATAACTTAGCAAGCATGTACCACTATGGCGAAGGTGTTGAGCAAAACATAGAAAAAGCTGTGCATTGGTACTCTAGGGCTGTTTTGAACAACAGTTCAGAAGCTCAGTATAGTTTAGGGCACCTATATGATAGCGGCGATTTAATTGAGCAAGATTACTTCAGAGCCTCTGAGCTGTATAAGATGGCTGCTAATCAGGGGCACCCTAACGCAGCCTACTACATAGCTCTATCCTATAATGAAGGTGATCTGTATGAGAAAGATAAAACCCAATATGTGAATTGGTTATTTCGAGCTGCAGATTTTGGACAGAATGAAGCGATGTATGACGTGGGTTTGGCATACTTTGAGGGTAATGGCCTTCCGCAGGATGATAAAAAAGCATTGGGCTGGTTCTTGGAGTCCGGAGAGTCGGGCTTTGTAAAAGGATATTATAGTTATGCTTGGATGATTGAGAGGGGGCGTGGTCACGATACAGACTTGGAGTTGGCGCACGACTTTTTCTTAAAGGCAGCCGAGGCTGGTTATCTTGAAGCCGAGTATCAAGTAGGCAGCAACTATCTCTACGGCA
Source organism: Kangiella sp. HD9-110m-PIT-SAG07 (assembly GCA_003370465.1). Lineage (GTDB taxonomy): Bacteria > Pseudomonadota > Gammaproteobacteria > Enterobacterales > Kangiellaceae > Kangiella. The sequence goes on from QQTG01000021.1 coordinate 167,457, forward strand.
AAGGAGTGAGTCCTGATTATAACAAAGCGCTACATTGGTTAACTCAAGCAGCCGATCATGATCATGTCGATGCCATTAACGAGCTTGCTTTTATGTATTATCAGGGTGCTGGAGTTGATTTAAATATTGCTAGAGCACGAGAGCTTTGGCTCGAAGCTGCTGAAATGGGCAGTTTTTATGCCCAAACCAACCTAGCGAGCCTTTATGAAAAAGGCTACGGCGTACCGCAAAATTACAAAGAAGCTTTTAGGTGGTATTTAAAAGCAGCGGAACAGGGAGAGCTGAGTGCCCAAGTTAAGGTAGCGAAAATGTACCGCGCTGGCTTAGGTGTTGAAAGTGATCTAAAGCAGTATCGAACATGGATCAAAGAAGCTGCCGCTAGGGGTTCGGAAGAAGCTATAGAAGAACAAGAGTCTTGGGAGCAACCAACGAACCAAGCAGTTGAAAGTAGCGATACCGCCTCTACTCAATAGTTCCTTGCCTAATGTTTTTCAGGTTTTTCAGGTGAACCTTATAGAAAAACGCTCTGCCGTAAAAGTTATCGCTTACCTTCCAGGTTCCATCCATGATGGTACCATTGTGGCTAATGGTTAAGTTATAGATTATCGGGGTATCATTATGAGAATAGCCTTTCACAAACTCTATGTACTTACCCTGCCGCTTGGCTGTAGTATTGACTCCCCACTGGATATATTCTTCCGCGTCATCCCTAGGCTCTAGAAAAGTCATCAGAAACTTCTCGCCCAAGTCCTTAATGACAACATTGAACATGCTAGCAGGCTGCCCCCTCGGTTTGTCATACTCGTAATAACCGACCCAGCTACCGCTGATATTGGCGGTGTTTTGAGTACTCTGTTTTACGGATTTAGGATTACTTTGCTCATGGCGCGCGGTTTTTCCGAAAACCTCCTCCCACAAAGCTTTCTCTTCGTCAGTCAGCTTTGAATCTTGAGCGGCTTTAACAGGAGCGAAAGCAAGGATAAAAACTAGCGTCGACGCTGACAGCAAGGAAAGATATTTTTTCATGTGCATCCTATCTTATTGTTTTGTATGAATAATATACAAAGAGTCTAGTTGTTTTAGGGGAGTAGGGCAAACTCTGGTTGGTTAGTACATAAAAAACAGTATCAAGACTGCAAATACGTCATATAGCCCGTGTGCCACGATACAGGCGGTAAGGTTTCTTCGCCATAAATAGAGTAACGACATTGAAAGGCCGCCATAAATAGCAGTATCAATGATGCCGATCCATCCTTGATAGCCATGGAGTAGAGCAAACACGGTTGTAGTGATCGCGACGGCAAGGATTGTGTGCCATCTACGGTTTCCAAAACTACTGCGCAGGCTAGTGAGAAAGAAGCCGCGAAAAAATACTTCTTCAGCAATACCGCCACCTAATACCGCCATGAGCAGGAACGCGAATAATCCTGAATAACTCGCTCCTAGTTGCTCAAGATTGGCTACGATGTCCATTCTCTCTTCGCCGCCTGTCGCGGGAATAATGACGAGGAACTGTAACAGTGTCCAGACCAACGCGACTAATAAGCCGATGAACGCTTCTTTGCTAAAAGATTTTAACGTTAACCCAATATCTTTGAAGTTATTGTTAACCAGTTTAAGCGACAAAAATACGGCAATCAGCGTTAGAAGAAGAAAAACCGGAGCAATATAGGCGAAGGTAAGGCCGCTTGTGGGGAGATCGAAAAGTATAGATGGGAAACTGTGAGACGTGAATAATGCAATCGCGAAAAGCAGACTTCCTAGCCCCAATGTCGCGAACCAACGACTTCTTGATACTGTGACTGTGTTTTTACACGCTTGAATTGAGTTCACTTTGACATCCTGTTGACTAGCCTGTGTAGCGCTACCTTATCATTCACTATCTCTGAGGGTGTTTCCTGCCAGCGATGTGTTGTAACAAAGTATGACTACTTTTTAACCTATTATTGGCTCCATGGCTGAGAAATATGCTTTTTGATTGATTAATTAGAAGCAAGTTTACTAAACTAGAGTTAACAGATTCCAGCAACTAGTGACTTATGACGTCTAAAGATACTGTATACCGTGAAACACAGGCAGTAATGCCATCAAAAATCATAGCCGCGATTGTGGTGCTATTATTAATCGTGACCGGGCTATTCGCCTATATCTACATTTCTCAAGAGTTTTTAGGGCGCGAAGTTGGGGAAAATTCTATCGCAAGCCATTGGGCGCTGATTATTTTCATTGCTACAGCCTTACTAACATTCTATGTGTCGCGTTTGAAAATTATTACTCGTGTAGATAACAATGAACTGGTCATGAGCTTAGGTGTCATAGGGAAACGAAAGTTTCCGTTAGATACGATCCAGACCATCAGGGATTACGAAGGTAACCCAGCAGCTGACTTTTTAGGTTATGGTTACCGAATTGCGATAAAGCAAACGGGCTATATCGGCAGGGCAGAGCAAGCGGTTAGCTTGAAGTTTAAAGATGAAAAGCGTGAATTGGTCATTACCACAGAAACGCCTGAAGAGCTGAAAAAAACATTAAAAAAGCCAGAGGAATAATCTTCTGGCTTTTATTTCTTAGAGGTAGTCGTTACTCTTCCTTGTCTTCAGCCTTTTTAACTCGAATTTTATTACCATCAACATCTCGAGCATTCAGGTGCTTAACCGCTACTTTAGCTTCGCCAGGCTTTGGCATTTCAACAAAGCCAAACCCTTTCGATTTACCTGTGGTCTTATCCATGACTAATTTGCACCACTGAACCGTGCCGTATTCCTCGAATAATGATGTGACCTGCTCTTCAGTAGTCGTACGAGCAAGGTTTCTAACCAATAATTTCATATCAAGCTCATCTATATAAATGTTTAAGTGATTATATCATTTACGCTTTCACATAACTGGATAAGTTTTAGTTAAACTAGCTTTCCCCAATATAAAAGGTATAACCTGAACCTGGTTTGCTCCTAATATATTGAAACCAAGATATAATGGCTAGCTCTTCTACGTATAGTTTTGGTGTTGTGCTTCTATGCTTTACAGAAACATTATGTAAATTTTGGTCAGTTTTAATGATTTCAATTATTTTTAATTCCGCTTCATCATGGTTAGCAGCCTTAACTATTCTGGTTGTATAAAATCCACCTGCTTTGTTTTCATCACCGTCAAAGTTAAGGATGAAATTAGATCCATGAACGAGTGCTTGATAATAAGCCATGACCTTCCTTTAGCCGAAAATTGACGTAAAAGCTTCGAAAATACCAAATACTGCTTCCATGATGCCTTCAACAAAAGCCTCGAAGAATCCAATCACCATATCAAGAACATTCTCGCCCGACATGACGCTAGGTACGGCTAAACCTAATATACCTGTAGCGAGTATAGAGGTGACGTATAAGTTGAACCCAGCGATGATTACAAAAACAATAGAGCCAATTAACATGAGTGATGCTACTGAAGATAGGGCTCTAGCCCCTATAGATTTGTCTTTTCTGCTTCCCAGCATGTTACCTCCTAATATTGTTACTACTACGCTACGGTATCGTCTGTTTAGATTAATCGTTATTAGTTGAACTTGAATCAGTACTTTGAGCGTCTAACTCCATCTTCCTCAACGCTTTTTTATGATCCAGATAAGCCGTATACATGGCAAAAATAATGCCAGCGATGACGCAAATACTTAAAAATCCCCATAGACCCATATCAAAACTCCGCTTTTTAATAACTTAAATTACTGTCATTACACCAATATTAAGGCGCATTCCTATCCACGATAAGCCCTTATCACCAACTTAGTCGTCCGACTTATTTTTCCATTGACCCCAAGGATCGCTGCTATCCGATGAGCTCTTTTTAGAACCACCGCCAGTTCTTTTATTATAGTCACGACCGCGCGAATCGCTAGATCTGTTTTTGCGACCACTGTCTCGGCCATACTTTTTGCCGCCACCTTTATTGTATTCCGCGGCTTTTTTAGCGCGCTTTTCCTGCAACTTCTCAGCATCTTCCAAGCTTAACTTAGCTGGTTCGCCTACTTTTTCGTCATCAGACACGATTCGGTCGCGCGGTGGGATATGAAACTGTTCGGAGGACACCGCTGGTAAGTTTTTATACTGGTACATATAAAAAGCCTCGACTTTCTCACGTGCCCACTCGGTTTTCTTAAGAAATTTAACGCTCGATTCGATGCTCGGGTTGGTCTTGAAGCAATTTAAGTTTAAATAAGCGTGCAGGATTTCAAAGCCATAATGCTCAGATAGCTCAGTGACCAAGGCTTTTAAGCCAACGCCATTTAACGGATTATTCTTATAATTAATTTCTTCAGACATACAGGTTTCCAGCAGAGGAGGAGCGATAAAGCACCATTATAGCTGTTATGAGGATTTTTAGCACTTGAGAAGTAGGTTATCTCAGGAAGAATACATCATGTGGTTGCTATGAAAGAACAATTTCATTTATCATCCCAGCAACGCTTGTTTAACGCTTATTGTCGTCAACCAGGCAGAAGTCGTATTATCACCTAATCAAATACTATGCAGGTAAGCATTCAGTCAGTTTAGCAACAGGACAAACCTATTATGTTTTTACGAGTGATTATTTTTTTAATATTACCGTTGACCGCTTGCAATGAACAGTCTGGACAAGGTGGCACCCCACAAGACAGCAGCGATAAATACTTATCGACCTTTGTCGATGTGTTTATGGATTATTGCTTTGGGTATGACGGCAGCGAAGATGTTTTCGATAAGCCTGAACAACCACAGTGGAGGCCAGATGAGGACTACCCTGATGTTTTAGTGGCTGATATTAATGGCCTTAATATCGGGGTTTCGACTTATGACAAGAGAACCTGTGTCGTCGATGCTAAAGCCATGAAGTCAGGTAATGTCTTGTTTACCGAGAAAGAATTAGTCAACAAATTGGTTGAGAAGTCAGGGTTACAATTGACAGATACCGGTGTTACAACTCTGATGAATATCGAGGATGAAGAAAACCAAGCGAAAAGCTATACGCTAAGTAGTGACTCTGCTAGCAATAAGACCATCACGGTAACTTACCCCAGTAACCGCTTGGATGATTTTTACGTGTCTATTGATTTCTCCATTCATTAATTAGTGTGGTGAAGGGGGGGGTACTCTGACCCCATTAATTCTGACCCCATTAATTCAACTCCATTATTTCTGATAGGTATCCAATAATGGCAATGATTAAAAATAGGTTTAACGCCCCGACAAAATAACCAAACACTTTGGCGCTTCTTTCCTTCATAAAAGACTGAAAAAAGCCGAACGCATAACCTAAAAAAACAACAGGCATCAATAAAATCATCAGGTAAATTGAGACCGTGCCTGAGTGGTCCCAGCCAGTAGAGTACTGTATAAATCTGAAAGTTTTGCTGTATTTATTTTCCAGCTCTCCCGACTCCATTGCCTGTGGTAATAGGCTCACGTAACCAAGGAAAAAAAGTAGAGGCCAAAGACTCAATATTAAAGCTATATAAAGTGTTTTCATAACTTAAAACTCTAGGTCGAAGTGAGTTCAGAAGTCCCAATCTAGCCTTGCTTAACCAAGTTATTTTGTAAGTCGGATGTAATATAAAAAGAACGGTATAGCGAGCATTGAGAATATAAAAAAATAGGTGATACTCAGAATCAGATAGAATTTTAATTTACTCTCATGCTTAAAATAATAACCACTTCTTAAGCTGATTACTTTATGACGGTGCGCCAAGTAGGCAATACCTACGAGAAGGAGCCAGCCAGATAATACAATTCCTAAGCTTAGTCCTACCTTAAACTCGACTCCTGCAGTAAATTTTAAAATCAAAGCTAACACAAAAACAAAGGGAGGTAGTAGCCAAAACTTCTTCTCGCTTTTTTTGTACTTTTTAATTGTTTGTTTATCGCTAAGAAACATATTTTAGCCCTGAAATGTACTCTGATCCTACTTATTAACGTTCACTATTTGCGAGCATAGATACTCCCAACCAAGAAAACCATAAAATTTGGCTTATACCAAATATCTCAGTTAACACTTCAGCTGGATAAATAGTGAGAATACCGACCATGCCAACGAAAAGCCCAAGGTAGTTAAGTGTTTTATGTAGTTTTTTTCCTTTTAGAGCTGCAATACTTAACAATAGTACCCACAAACCTCCAACAACTTCATTTCCACCCCCCATGCCTTCGACTACAGAATAAACAGTCTGCCAGACGGTCATAGCTTGTTCTGGATCCTTAGCTGATATTTCTAGAGCAGAAGCTAAACCTATATTTGAAATCATCCCACTAGCAATTACCAAACCCACCCAAACAACCCCAAAAATAGAAGCGATTTGAGAAAGGAGTGGTGTCTTCATCTTCAAGCATTCATGCAGCGCTAGTACTAATACAGCCAACAGAATACCAAATAGCACGTACATAACTAGATTTACTATATAAAGAGCAACTTGATTTTCTGCTAGATAAGCAAACTTTTGTACTGAGTCCACATCCGCAGGGGAGTTCCAGAACATACCAAAAAATACGAAAGCTGATATGTAAATAGCAGCCTCAAGAAGTGCTGCGAATCCACCAATTTTTTGTAAATTATTCAAGATATATACTCCATGTTGAATGACGATTCAGAAAGCTAACTGTATTACCGGGAACTGCCAATAACCCCTTCGTATTAATGTACTCTGACCCCATTAATTCCCTGACCCCATTAATTCCATTAATTCTGGCCCGAAACAACCTTAATTGCCTTGTTATAAGCCACTTTTATATACCGCTGATAGGGAGGAGAAAAGCACTTCCCTTTTTTTCAAAAGCTCTTCTCTTACCTCATTCATTGTCTGCTCTGTAAGAGACTCTTTCTCGTAATAGCAGTTGCGTCGCATCGATTTCAGGTACTCGCCGTATGCGCGTAACAACTTTGCTGGTTCATCGAGCCCCAGCAGCAAAAGCTTCGACTCTGCCACTGTAAGGCTTTTAAACGAATCAAAGAGGTCATCTTTAGTTTTTTCCAGCTCTTCTTTTCGCTTGTCTGTGAGGTCCAAGCCTTGGCTGTGATTTCTTACCCACTCAATGATCAGTGCCCAGTACCTCAACGAAACATGAGTTATTTCTTCGACATCAGCACCAACGGATTCAAGCGCATCATAATGTCGTTTTCCCTTTTCTTTTGAGTGATCGTGGCTGTGATTGAGCTTTGTTACCAATAAAGTGCCAATCAAAGTGATAGCCCCACCCAGTCCGATTTTGACGGCGGTGTCTATTACTTCGATAGTTGTGGTTGCTGGCAAAGTACCTCCTTGTGTTTATAACATTATATTACCAGATAACGCTGATAACCTTCTGATTTTAAATTGTTTATTTTTAATGTCCGTTTTTATAGCTAATACCCAGCAAAGCAGACATCAATGTCGTGTTTGTTATTGAGGATACTAGCAAGATCAGTGAGTTATGGAAAGTGATTGCTGGGATACCGAGATCTCGGTATCTCTAAGCGATTCCAATTGTACTCGCACGACTTACCTTTATAATGTCCTCAACTTTTATCAATCCGTAATTCCATGCTGTTTTTCGAGAACATGGCGCTTCGCCGTGGTAAAAAAGTGTTATTTGAAGACGCGAGTTTCATCATCAATCCCAAGGATAAGGTTGGTGTAACTGGGGCTAATGGCACCGGTAAGTCGTCGTTGTTCGCTTTGATCCGTGGGGAGCTTGAGGAGGATTCGGGCAATTTCTCGATGGCGGGGAACGTGACGATTTCGAGCGTGCGTCAGGAGACGCCTGCGGTGGAGACATCGGCGCTGGAGTATGTGATTGAGGGTGATGTTGAGCTTGTTGAGATTGAGGCGGCTTTGGCGAAGGCGGAAGCTGAGGAAGACGGTAATGCCATCGGTAAGCTTCATCAACAATTAGACACGATTCAGGGCTATGCGGCGCGAGCGCGTGCGGGGGCTTTGATGCACGGTTTGGGCTTTACTGCGGATCAGGAGCAGTTACCAGTATCGAGTTTTTCGGGCGGTTGGCGCATGCGTTTGAACTTGGCGCAGGCGTTGATGTGTCGTTCGGATTTGTTATTGCTTGATGAGCCGACTAACCACTTGGATTTCGAGGCGGTGGTGTGGCTGGAAAAGTGGTTAGAATCTTACCAAGGCGCGGTATTGTTGATTTCGCACGATAGGGATTTTCTCGACCGCGTGATTGATCGTGTTGCGCATATTGAGCAACAGGGGATTAAGTTTTATAGCGGTAACTATTCTAGCTTCGAGCTACAGCGCGCGGAACAGTTGGCGCAGCAGCAAGCGAATTACGAACGTCAGCAAAAAGAAATCGCGCACATGCAATCCTACGTTGACCGCTTTAAGGCAAAGGCGAGCAAAGCCAAGCAGGCGCAAAGCCGGGTTAAAGCTTTGGAGCGTATGGAGAAAATCTCCGCGGCACACGTAGATTCGCCATTCAACTTTAGTTTTCCAGAGCTTGGCCATGTGCCGAGTCCTTTATTGCAGCTAAAAGAAGTCAATGCTGGTTATGAGGTAGAGAGCGATACAGAAGACGGCCAAGTAACGATTCTCAATAAAGTTGGCTTTACCTTACTACCGAACGATCGAATTGGCCTTTTGGGTAAAAACGGTGCGGGTAAATCGACTTTAATTAAGGTGCTAGCGGGCGAGCTGGCGATTCAGGCGGGTGAGCGTGTCGAGGCCAAGCATTTAAACATTGGTTATTTCGCGCAGCATCAACTCGAACAGTTGCACCCACAAATGTCGCCGATTCAGCATTTGCAGCGTGAATATCCGGACGCGACCGAGCAGGAATTACGAAATTTCTTAGGTGGCTTTGACTTTAATGGCGATAAAGCGCTGGAACCAGTAGCACCGTTTTCGGGTGGTGAGAAGGCGCGGTTGGTACTGGCGTTACTCGTCTATTCGAAGCCGAATGTATTGCTGTTGGACGAACCGACTAACCACTTAGACTTGGAAATGCGCCATGCCATGAACGTGGCTTTGCAAGGTTTTGAAGGGGCGGTGGTGCTGGTGTCGCACGACAAGCACATGTTACGTACCGTGACTGATGATTTGTACCTAGTGGCTGATAGTGGCGTTAAACCGTTCCAGGGTGATTTGGACGATTATGCCAAGTGGGCGCTTGAACAATCGTCTTTGGAACGTCGTTCGAATAAAGATCGCTCGAACAAAGACAGCTTGAGTGAAAAAAAGACTGAAGATACGCCTTCCGATTCTCAACCTGAAGTCTCGCGTAAAGAGCAGCGTCGAATTGAGGCGGAGAAGCGTAAAGCCTTGCAGCCTTTGAAAAACAAGCTGCGAAAGGTTGAGCAGGAAATGGAAAAGGTACAAAAACGCAAATCCGAACTTGATGATGTCATGGCAGATCAGAGCCTTTATGAAGAGACGAATAAAGGCAAGTTAGCGGAGCTCAGCGGAGAGTATGGCGAGGTGAACCAACGCTTGGAAACGCTGGAAGAAGACTGGCTGATGCTGAATGAAGAGTTGGAAGGGAGCTGATAGCGTTAAAGTTTTGTCATCCTGAATGGTGACCAACGGGAATACCTTTAGGTAATTCTGGATCTTTCTATGCGGATATTGAGCTACCTTTAGCAAGATTCCAAATCGAGTTTGGAATGACACAATCTGAGTGACGTAGCAAATGTTCACCTAACCCCTTAAATTAACAAGAAAAAGGCGGATTCTGGCCAAATGTGGAAAAGGATTGGTTTTGGTTCCATCCAAGCCTGAGCCTTGGTAGACTTAACCGCATTAAAGCTTTTGGTGCTGCGAGCACATAAAATCCATGATTGAACATGACAGAATAATAAATCCGACCGAAACCACTGACGAAGAGCAGTTTGATCGTGCTATTCGCCCGACAACTTTGCAAGATTACGTGGGGCAGGAAAAAGTTCGTGAGCAAATGGAGATTTTCCTGAAAGCGGCTCAGATGCGCAAAGAGGCGCTGGATCATGTTCTCATCTTTGGCCCTCCTGGCCTAGGTAAAACCACACTGTCGAACATTATCGCTAACGAGATGAATGTTGGTATTAAACATACCTCGGGCCCTGTTTTGGAAAAAGCGGGCGACTTAGCGGCGATGTTGACCAATTTAGATCCTAATGATGTTTTGTTCATTGATGAAATTCACCGCTTAAGCCCACACGTCGAGGAAGTTCTTTATCCTGCGATGGAGGATTATCAGCTGGATATCATGATTGGCGAAGGTCCTGCGGCGCGTTCAATCAAGGTCGAGCTACCACCGTTTACCTTAGTCGGCGCGACCACTCGTGCTGGGCTGTTAACGTCTCCATTACGCGATCGCTTCGGTATTGTGCAGCGTCTTGAGTTCTACAATATCAAAGATCTGACTGGCATCGTCATGCGTTCGGCGAAGATTTTGGGATTGCAGATTGAAGAGTCTGGCGCACTTGAAATCGCGCGTCGTTCTCGTGGTACGCCTCGAATCGCTAACCGTTTACTACGCCGAGTGCGTGATTTTGCCGAAATTAAGTCTGATGGCTTGATTACCGATAAGGTGGCGGATCGTGCTTTGGATATGCTGGATGTGGATGCTAAGGGCTTCGACACCATGGATCGCAAGCTACTGTTAACCATTATTGAAAAGTTCAGCGGTGGCCCCGTAGGCTTAGACACCTTAGCCGCGGCGATTGGTGAAGAGCGCGATACAATTGATGATGTGTTAGAACCGTTTTTGATACAGCAGGGCTTTATTCAGCGGACGCCTAGAGGCCGCGTGGCAACAAAACATGCCTATGAGCACTTTGGAATCATCCCTTCTTCGGATGGTTCTTTTGATAAGTAAATTTTCGTTAAGTAATTGTTTTCGGGATTGCTTTAACACTATTTCAGAAACAAAACGTTATAATACTAAGGCTTAAATAGAATGGCGCGTGAATTTAATTGGCCTGTTAGGGTCTACTACGAAGACACTGACGTGGCTGGCGTAGTTTATTACGCTAATTATTTGAAGTTTTACGAGCGCGGTCGTACGGAATGGTTGCGTTCATTAGGCTGGGAACAGGATGTATTGATCGATAAAGGGCTGGCGTTTGCGGTAGCTCATGTCGATGCGAAATATCTCAGACCGGCTCGTTTTAATGATCAGCTGGTGGTGAAAACACGAATCAGCTCGGTTAGAAAGGCGAGTGTTATTTTTGAGCAAGAGATTTGTCTTGTAGATGAGTCCGATGAAACTAAACAACAACTAGTGAATAAGGCAACAATTCGGGTGGCTTGCGTTGATATGGACACCATGACGCCTGCTCCTATGCCACATTATTTACAAGAGGAGATTGCACGTGAGTGGTGCTAATGACATGTCCATTGCTGGCCTAATTTTAGAAGCCAGTATTCCAGTACAGCTAATTATGCTGTTACTTTTGATCATTTCTATAATGTCCTGGGCGTTGATCTTCCAGCGTTCTGGTGTCCTAAATACAGCCTCAAGAAAAAGTAAGAAGTTCGAGGATAAATTTTGGTCAGGTATCGATCTGAGCAAATTATCGACAGAGCTGTCTCAAAGCGAGCAAAAGAAACAAGGTTTAGAGTCTTTATTCTTGGCAGGCTACAAAGAATTTATGCGTCTTCGCCAGCAAAGCGGCGTTAGCCCAGAGGCGGTGATGGACGGTACTCACCGTGCCATGCGCGTGGCGCACAGCCGTGAAGTCGAAAAGCTGGAGCAGAACTTATCGTTTCTAGCGACAGTTGGCTCGGTAACGCCTTATATCGGTCTATTCGGCACGGTGTGGGGCATTATGACCTCGTTTATCGCGCTGGGTAGTGTTAAACAGGCAACGCTAGCCATGGTTGCGCCAGGTATTGCGGAAGCTTTGATTGCGACGGCGATGGGTTTGTTCGCTGCGATTCCTGCGGTAATTGCCTATAACCGTTTTACTAACCGTTTGCAGCGTATCGAAATCCGTTATGAGAACTTCTTGGAAGAATTCTCGGGTATATTGCACCGCAAGGCGCACAGCTAAGGTCGATTATTATGCCGCAACTTGTACGCAGACAAAGACGCCGACTAAACGCAGAAATCAATGTGGTTCCTTACATTGATGTGATGTTAGTGTTGTTGGTGATTTTTATGATTACAGCGCCATTAATTACGGCTGGTATTCAGGTCGATTTGCCTACCGCTGAAGCAGAGCCTATGTCTCCAGAAGAAAGTACACCATTTATTGTGTCCGTTAATTCTGATGGCGAATATTTTTTGGAAATTGGTAGCACCGCGGGAGGGCGTCCAGAGGCTATGAGCCGAGAAGAGTTATTGGACACGGTTCTGACAGAGCTTGAAACATCACCTAACTCTCCAATTTTGATTAATGGTGATAAGTCAGTGCCTTATGGTGATGTGGTTGAATTGATGGATCAGTTAAGACAAGTCGCAGGGATAGAAAATGTTGGTTTAATGACGCAACAACCTAATTAGGTGAATCGAGTTGTCTGATAAGAAAAAAAACTTAGCTATTATTCTATCGGTGGTGCTACATTTAGCACTTATCGTCGCTATTATATGGAAGTTTATTTGGGAACCTAATATTCCTGAACACAAGTATGTGGATGCACCGATCCAAGCTCGAATTGCGCAAGCGCCTAAAACCAATCCTCCGCCACCAAGCGATGATCAAGACAAGAAACGTGAAGAAGAGCGTTTAAAAAAGCAGCAGCAAGAGAAAGAGCGTCTAGAAAAACTTGAGCGCGAAAAGAAAATAGCAGAGCAGAAGGCTGAAGAAAAAGCTGAAGCCGAGAAACGCGCTAAAGAACAAGCCGAGCTGGAGCGTAAGAAAAAGTTAGCGCTTGAGAAAAAGCTTGAGGAAGAAAAGAAAAAGAAGGAAGAAGCTGAAGAGAAACGTTTGGCAGAAGAAAAGCGCAAGAAAGAAGAAGCCGAACGTAAGCGTAAAGAGGCAGAAGCTGAGAAAAAACGCTTGGCTGAAGAGAAGCGCAAGAAGGAAGAGGCCGAAAAGAAACGTTTAGCCGAGGAAAAGCGAAAGAAAGAAGAAGCTGAGCGTAAGAAGCGTGAGGAAGCAGAGCGTAAGCGCAAAGAAGAAGAGCAAAGATTGCTAGAAGAGTTAGCAGCTCAAGAAGGTGAGTTCTTTGACGCTATGGAAGGTGATGTTAAGAAAGCGCAAGTTATGACCGAGCGTGATAAATATTTGGCCATGATTGACGCAAAGATACAGCAAAATTGGTACAAGCCTAAGAATCCAGGGAAGTGTAAAGTTCAAATTAGAACAGGACCTGGCGGGGTTGTGCTTGATGCTCAGGTTGTTAATGGTACTGATGATGCTACCTGTAATACTGGGTTATCGGCGGTTCATAGATCCGAGCCTTTACCTTTTCCTGAGGACCCTGATGTCATTGAGGAGTTAAGGATAATTGGTATAACGTTCGAACAAGAGAGCAAAAATTAAACAAAGAGAGTAGAGACTCTATGAAACATATTTGTAAAAAATTAGTGGTATTGTGGTTGGGCTTAACGGCTTTTGCGGTTAATGCCGAAGTGCAAATTTACATTACAGAAGGGCGCGATGATGCTCGTCCGGTAGCTGTAGTGCCTTTTAAATTTGAAAGTGCGTCGGAAGTCAAAGTCGAGCCACCCCATGACTTTGCGAAGATTATTGCCGATGACTTAAGGCGGAGTGGCAAGTTTAAGCCAGTAGAAACGGCTGAACTTCCGCAGAGCCCAAGCCAAATCACGGACGTTGATATTGATGCTTGGAAAGAGTTGGGTGTTGATGGCGTGGTCTATGGTGTGGTTAAAGAAACTGCGCCTGGTAAGTATATGGTGTCGTATGATCTGATCGATCCTTATAACGACAAGGCGGTTATGGAGTCGAGCATTCCATCGGGTAGTTACCCACTAGTCGATCAGTCTTTCCACTTGATGGTGTTGAAGACTAAGCTGGTCAATAGCGATAACTTCCGTTGGGCTGGCCATATTGCTGCTGATGAGATTTATGAGGCTTTAACAGGTGAGAGAGGAGCTTTTGCAACCCAGATTGCTTACGTCCAAGTTGATCGTCTGGCTGCTAAGCCGTATAACTTAAATGTTGCGGATAGCGATGGCTTTAATCAAACCAACGTGTTTTCCTCGAAAAAACCGATTATGTCGCCGACATGGTCACCAGATGGGAATAAATTAGCTTATGTCAGCTTTGAGAACGGTCGTTCGGAAATTTTTGTCCAAACGATTGCAAGTGGGCAGCGCGAACTTATCGCCAGCTATAAAGGTTTTAACAGTGCTCCTGCGTGGTCGCCAGACGGTTCGAAGATGGCGATGGTATTGTCTAAAGACGGTAATCCTGAGCTTTATGTGATGGATTTAGCGACTAAAAGGCTGACTCGTTTAACGCGACATTACTCGATTGATACTGAACCATCGTGGAATCCAGATGGTAAAAGTTTGATATTCACCTCAGATCGAGGAGGAAAACCGCAAATTTATAGTGTTTCGCTTGCAGGAGGCGATGCAGACAGGGTAACCTTTGAGGGAAGGTACAATGCTGGTGCGGAATTTGCACCAGACGGGAAGACTATTGTTATGGTTCATCAAAACAATGGTAATTTCCATGTAGCCGCACAAGACATCGACACGGGGAACCTGACCGTTTTAACCAAAACGAGTCTGGATGAGTCGTTGTCAGTTGCTCCAAACAGTAGCATGATTATTTTCTCTACAGTGGACGGGCAGCAAAAAGTTCTCAGTGCGGTATCAATGGATGGACGCTTTAAAGCAAGACTACCGGCCAACGTTGGTGAAGTAAAAGCACCGGCGTGGTCTCCGTATATTTTGTAATTAGTAATAAGTTAAAAAACAATCCTGGAGGATGACAATGAAACGTTCGGTACAATTACTATTGGCTTTGTTTGCAGCATTAGCTTTAGCTGCATGTAGCACAACTGAGCCAGCAGACGATACTACTGATACAACAGTTCAACAAGACGATGGTTCAGATGCTGAAGCTGAAGCGTTAGCACGTCAGCGTGCTGCTGAAGAAGCTGAAAGACAACGTATAGCGGCATTGTTGGAAAACACTACAATCTACTTCGACTTCGACAGCGACGCTATCCGTAGCGGCGACATGGAGTTGTTAGAAGTTCACGCTAAGCACATCCAGGCGACTGGTAAGAAAGTGATTCTTGAAGGTCACGCGGACGAGCGCGGTACTCCTGAGTACAACTTAGCTCTTGGCGAGCGTCGTGCAAAGTCAGTGGCTCAATTAATGAGAACTTATGGTGTTTCTGGTAGCCAAATCGAAGTCATTAGCTTTGGTGAAGAGTCTCCAGCTAACCCAGGTCACACTGAGCAAGCTTGGCAGGAAAACCGTCGCGTAGAAATTAAATATCAATAATTTTTGATAAGAGTAATAATTGAAAAGAATGAATTATCGTTACGTTAAGATAATCGCATTATCATTGCTCACAGCATCTGCTGTGGGCAATGCTGCTGCCCCAGTGGTTGATGGGAAAGCAGTTGAAGCGATTCAAAAATACCAAGAAAATGACCAAAATCAATTGGTCGGCGAACTCATGCGTCAGGTAATGCAGCTTCAGCAAGAAGTGAGTTATTTGCGTGGAAAATCTGAAGAACAAGGTTACTTGATTCAGAAACTACAACGCCAACAAAAAGAATTATATGCCGATCTTGACCGTCGTTTAAGCGAAGCGAGTCAAGGAGGTTTAGCCGGAGCAGACTTATCAGGCGAACAAAGCCATGATTCGAGTGACGGAAACAATGAGCAGAACCTAAGTGATGCGCAAAAAGCTTATAATAAAGCTTTTTCACAGTTTAGTAATAAAGAGTACGCCTTCGCCAAAAGCTCGTTCAAAAGCTTTGTTAAAGAATATCCAAAGCACTCTTTAGCCGCTAATGCTCACTATATCTTGGGGCAGTTACACGCCAATGATAAAGAGTATCAGCAAGCAGCGTTTGAGTTTGAGGCGGTTTATAGCCAGTTTCCAGATACGGAAATTAAAGATAAGGCGATGTTAAAACTTGCCCAGACTCATGAATTAAACGGTAATAAAGCAGAAGCTAAGAAAACTTACCAAGAACTCGCTAATACTTTTCCGAACACGACCGCTGGTAAGTTAGCGAAGGTGAAGCTAAGTTCGCTTTAAACGCTAAATTGCTATGTATCCGATGAAAAGCTGTCTATTGAGACAGCTTTTTTGTTACAATCCGCACAATTTCTAACCACTTCCCTGTTTTAGGTTCATTTTGAGCAAATTAAGAATCACTGAGATTTTCCACTCGTTACAAGGCGAAAGTCTAACCGTAGGACTGCCAACCGTCTTCGTGCGCCTCACGGGTTGCCCGTTACGTTGCACATATTGCGATACAGACTATGCGTTTGGTGGCGGCGAATGGATGACGTTTGAAGAAATCTTAGTCGATATCGAGCAGTATAATTGCCAACATATCTGCATGACAGGCGGCGAGCCGTTAGCGCAGAAACGAGCTTATGAGTTTTACGAACTGCTTTGTGAGAAAGGTTATAACGTCTCGACCGAAACGGGTGGGGCGCATGATATTTCAGTGCTCGATAAACGGGTCATGGTGGTAATGGATTTGAAAACCCCTGACTCAGGTGAAATGGCTCGTAACCTTTATGAAAATATTGATCATCTCAAACCCACCGACCAAGTGAAGTTTGTTATTTGTAGCCGAAAAGATTACGACTGGTGCAAAATGACCGTCGATAAGTACAACATCACTGATAAGTGTGAAGTACTTTTTTCGCCAAGTTATGGTCAAGTAGAATATGAGACATTGGCCGGGTGGATTTTGAAGGATCGATTGAGGGTTAGGATGCAGGTTCAGTTGCATAAAGTTATCTGGGGTGAGCGTACAGGAGTTTGATTGGAATTGTTAAAATACTCATCTGCTTTGTTATTCTAATCAATTCAAAATACTCACTTACCTAAGTAAGCTCCGTGTTTGAATTGATTGAATGCCGCGCAGGCTGAGCATTTTCCCTGCTTCCAATCTAGCGTTAATATCTACAGTCTTGTGTGGAGCAACTGGCAAAAAAGTATTTTCGTCCTTAAATAGCTCTGGAAGTATTATTGGTGTTGTTAGCTTAATATTAGCACTAAAATTCCCCGTAAAAGTTTGCCTCATTATTCTAAATTATAGTGTAAATTGGGCAAGGATAGCCCAATTTAGCAAAAACGAAACATGGAGGTTTCGTTTTGCGGCACGTTCAATAATTTTTGATAATGAGGGGAGCGCGGAGCGACTAACTTTTGGGGCGAGTTTTTTGGTTCGTTTTTTGCTCGTTCAAAAAATGAACATAAGAGAAATTGGCACTTTCATACATACAAGCTGTTAAGCCCAATTTTATTATTGAATTTTAAAAGTGAAACAAATGACAAAACGAGCGGTAATATTATTTTCCGGTGGTTTGGACTCGACAACAGCTTTGGCTATTGCTAAAGAGCGAGGCTTCGAGTGCTATACCATGAGCTTTAATTACGGTCAGCGCACGGTTGCTGAGTTAAAAGCGGCTAAGAACATTTCAGCACATTTTGGGGCTAAAAAGCATATCGAAGTCAATTTAGATATGTCGGAAATAGGCGGTTCGGCTCTGACCGATCATTCTATTGATGTTCCTACTGGTGAAGCCATCGCTGCCGAAGAAGCAATCCCTGTGACGTATGTTCCAGCTCGCAATACGGTGTTCCTTTCGATTGCACTGGGCTGGGCTGAGGTACTAGAGGCTCACCATATTTTTCTTGGTGTAAATGCCGTGGACTACTCTGGCTATCCTGATTGTCGGCCCGAATTTATTCAGTCGTTTGAGGACATGGCGAACCTAGCCACGAAAGCTGGTGTAGAAGGACGTAAGGTTCATATTGAATCGCCTTTAATTGATATGACTAAAGCTGAGATTATTGCTAGAGGTATCCAGCTAGGGGTTGATTACCAGACAACGGTTTCCTGTTATAAAGCTGACGATGCAGGGCGAGCGTGTGGTGAGTGCGACTCTTGTATGCTTAGAAAGCAGGGTTTTGAAACTCAAGGATTTACCGACCCGACTCTTTACCAGTAGAGTTACTTTTACTTGCTTTATTCATAAGCGATTTCCAACA
Organism: Kangiella sp. HD9-110m-PIT-SAG07; assembly: GCA_003370465.1. Lineage (GTDB taxonomy): Bacteria > Pseudomonadota > Gammaproteobacteria > Enterobacterales > Kangiellaceae > Kangiella. The sequence continues at coordinate 185,560 of QQTG01000021.1, forward strand.
GTTTAGTTCCCAGAGGGCATGATTAGATGTCCTCACCAATGCAATTCTGACGTCATCAAATTGTCATAACGTATTAAGCGACTCCCAAATAGCACCAAAGACCTCGCAAAATCTAGGATTTATTTGTAGATAAATGCGTTTGTCATAATTGTCAAAATTACTTAACTGGTAACCACTCTCTTTTTGAAAATAATAGGTCCTGTCTTTAACCAACATATATTATTTTTGAGGAGAGAACATGAATACTTTAGGAAAGTTACTATTAGGTTTATCGGGCACTTTCATTGCTTGTACTGCGGCGGCAAGCCATGACGCAGACAAATCGACTAAAAAGCAAGGTAAAAACTACGTAATGACATCACCAGTGGATTACCGCAGCTATAAAAGTTCGCATGGGAGCGTTGTGACCACCTCAGTGGTGGATGCCATGGGGGCGAACTGGAAGCAATATACAAGTTACTTCGGACGTGAGGGGCAATGGTTGTGGCTTTCTGATGATGGTCAACAGGTTTACTGGATGAATAAGTCGCAACAATTGGATTTATTACTGGACATTAACGATTCGGTTGGGACCGAGTACTCGGTGAGAATTGATGGCTGTACTGATAGGGCGGTTTTAGCACAAAAATCAGCTAATATCGGGATCCCCGCCGGTTCTTTCGACAATGCTATCCGACTCGATTTTTCTGGGTATTGTCATGATGCGGGACTAAAAAGCGCTTGGTTTGTACCGAGTGTGGGATTGGTTAAATGGACTGAGGACTCATTAATCGGCAGCGTTGTATTTGAATTAGAGCATGCTAAGGTGGGGGATATGACATTACCAAACCAAGACGGCATTGAGCTTTCTGCGCAATTTCCGGCAGAAACTGTGATGCTGAATAAAGAGGAAGCTATTGAAGCTTCTATTACCTTAATCAATCATTCGGATGAGCCGATTAAATTAGATTTCACCTCGGGCCAGACCTTTGAAATTTACTTGTATGACGATCAAGATACGTTAGTAAGCTTGTGGTCATCAGATATGATGTTCACGCAAGCGTTGCATTCTATGGAAATCAAGCCGGGTGGTGCGGAGCGTTTTGGCGGGGAGTTAGCGCTGAAAGATCTAGACGGGCAGCCGCTGGATATTGGTTCTTATAAAATCAAAATTCAAATCAAAGGCAGTTATGCACCGGGAGCCAGCAGCTATAGTCACATCCCTCTTAGTGCTGAGTCGGTGGTGCACTTGGATAATATGATGACCCATTACTAATTAAGGCTCTGCTGCCATTGCCCAAATAATGCGCATTCAGTATAATACGCGCGATTTTAAAGGGGTTAGCGACTGCTATCCCCTTTTTTAGCGCTGGCTAGTGGGGTTGTGTTGTGAGCTCGGTGGCGGTGATACGAATTCTCAGCTTGTTTAAAGGCAGGCTGTGCTGAGAAGTTAATCTCAGCAAGATATTGATTTTATTGTTTTTTAACTTTTATTGGAGTCTAAAATGGCTGTTGAACGTACTTTTTCTATCGTAAAACCTGACGCAGTAGCGAAAAATGTTATTGGTGAAATCTATTCACGTTTTGAGCGTGCAGATCTTCGCATCGTTGCTTCTAAAATGATTCACCTTTCTCGCGAAAAAGCAGAAGGTTTCTACGCGGAACACAAAGAGCGTCCTTTCTTCGGCGCATTAGTAGATTTCATGACGTCTGGTCCAGTAATGGTTCAGGTTCTTGAAGGCGAAAATGCTATCAAAGCAAACCGTGAAATCATGGGCGCTACTAACCCAGCAGAAGCTCTGCGCGGTACTATTCGTGCGGATTACGCGGTTTCTGTAGACGAAAACGCAGCACACGGTTCAGATAGCCCAGAATCAGCAGAGCGCGAGATCGGTTATTTCTTCAGCTCAGACGAAATTTGTCCTCGCACTCGCTAAAAACGTTTGTTTTGTCTAATTTCTTTGTTGCTTGATTATTTTTCATGCTCAATGACCAGATAGGTCACCTGCGCTAAAAATATTCAGGCTCTCGAACTTAAACAAAACTATTCGTTTTTAAGTTGGATGCAGAGCTAGTAGTCTTACTATTTGCTTAAGACTTATAAAAGGGATGAAGTTGTTTCATCCCTTTTTCTTTTTTTTGCTATTGAGGTGCGAAGCGCCTAGAATAGCATAAAATTTGTACACTTGGTTCTGTGGCTATTGTCGCAAAACTTTAAATCGCCTAGCCAAAGCAGGTGATTAGAATCGCAAAAAGGTATTCCTAATGAGTAACTCTCAACCGGTTAATGAAAAAACCAACCTACTCAACCTGACGCGCGATGAAATGGTCGAGTTCTTTGTAGAACTTGGTGAAAAACCATTTCGTGCTCAACAGGTCATGAAGTGGATTCATCAGTTTGGTGTCGATAATTTCGACGATATGACTAACATCAGTAAGGCGAGCCGCCAAAAGTTAGCAGATGTTGCTGTGATTGTAGGCCCTGAAGTATTAAACGTTCAGGAGTCTAGCGACGGCACCATTAAGTGGGCGCTGAAAATTCCTGGTGGGCAGGCTATTGAAACCGTGTTTATTCCTGAGCGTCACCGAGGCACTCTGTGTGTTTCTTCACAGGTGGGTTGTGCGCTTGAATGCAGTTTCTGTTCAACGGGCTACCAAGGCTTTAATCGTAACCTAACCACCGCTGAAATCATTGGCCAGGTGTGGCATGCAGCGCGTTACCTTAACGGTAAGCACAAAAGTGATGATCGTGCTGTTACTAATGTGGTCATGATGGGTATGGGCGAGCCTCTGGCTAACTATCAGCCGGTGATTAATTCAATGCACCTGATGCTTGATGATTATGCGTATGGTTTATCCAAGCGTCGTGTGACCTTGAGTACTTCGGGTATGGTGCCACAGTTGGATCGCATGGGCGATGATATTGATGTGGCTTTGGCTATTTCTTTACATGCTGCCAATGATGAGTTGCGCGACGTTTTAGTGCCTATCAATAAAAAGTACCCGATCAAAGAATTTATGGCTAGTGTGCATCGTTATATGGAAAAATCGAATGCAGCACGTAAGGTCACTGTTGAGTATGTCATGCTGAAAGATGTTAACGACAGCATAGAAGATGCAAAACAAGTGGCTAAGCTATTGAAAAATACGCCCTGTAAGATTAATCTAATTCCGTTCAACCCGTTTCCACAGACGCATTATGAAACGTCGACATCGAAATCAATCGATGCATTTAGTGATTATTTACACCGAAATGGTTTCGTCGTGGTGGTTCGTCGTACGCGTGGTGATGATATTGATGCTGCATGTGGTCAGCTTGCGGGTAAAATCAACGATAAAACGAAACGTCAACAAAGACGAGCGCAATACTCTTCCGGTGATATTGATGTTCGAGCGTTGGTATAAATAAAGTTGGTATAAAGTAGAATTAATATAACGATTAAAACAGGTAGGTATCGATGAAGTATGTTAACTGGATTGTGCTAGGAGCCGTTGTTGCGGTAAGTGGTTGTCAGACGACAACGAGTACCTCGACTAAAGCGGCGACGAATGATCGCATCGTAGTGTCAGAAAGTAAGTATGATGCCGAAAAAGCGGCTCAGTCCAGATTGGCCCTTGGTTTGAAATACATCGAGGCGGGTTATATGGAGCGCGCTAAGCAGAACCTAGTCAAAGCTTACGAGCACAACCCTGACTTACCGGATGTGCTTTATGGTTTGGGTTACTATTATCAAGCTGTTTATGAGTATGATAAGGCTGATCGTTATTATCGCGAAGCGTTAGATGAAGCGCCAAACAATCCTGATTATTTAAATGCTTACGGAGCCTTCTTGTGCGAATCGAAAAAGGAGTACTCAGAAGGCATTAAGTATTTCTTAGAAGCCATTGCTAAGCCTGACTATACATCAGTTGGTGAAACCTATGAAAATGCAGGTTTCTGTAGCATGAATGCGAAGCAGTTCACGCAAGCTGAAGAATATTTTGAAAAAGCCCTCACTCTTAACCCAAATTTAAATAAATCGTTGTATGGTCTAGCTAGCGTTCATTATCAAAAAGGGAATGCTAAGCGTGCTGAGGACTACTTGTATCGGTTTGAAGGCCGAACGAAACCAACTGCAAACTCTTTGTTATTGGGCTATAAAGTTGCCATGGAAACTGGCCGCCGAGGCAGCATGCAGAGTTATGGGGAGAAGTTAATGCAACTTTTCCCAAATTCGCGGCAAGCGACAGAATACTTAAATATTCGATAAGTTATGACAGACGAAATTGAGCAGCAAACACAACAACATGACTTTGGCCCCGGAGCGCTGCTAAAGCGAAGTCGGGAAGAGCAGGGCTTGTCTTTAGACGAAGTCTCTACTCGATTGAAGTTAACTCTTCAGGTATTGAAACAGATTGAAGCAGATGATTACGAAAGCAGTGATTTGCCAGTCACTTTCTATCGCGGCTATTTAAAAAATTATGCTGAATTGCTAGACATCGATGATGTTGATGTTTGTGCGAACTTTAGAGAGTACTGTCAGAAAAACAAGTTATTCAGTACGCCACCACCTGGGCTACAAGGCTTAGAGCTTGATAAGCCAATGAACTCAGGTAATTGGCTATTTAAAATAACTACGACAGTGATCGTGCTGGCTTTACTTTTTGCTATCTATTACATGGTGGTGGAAAAAGAGTTATGGAAAAAGTTTGTACCTGATAGTCAGGAAGAGCAAACGATAAGCACCGATAACGAAGGGTTACAGCTAGATTCAGCTGATAGCAGTGGTCTGCCTATTGGTGGAACAACCACGGCTGATGATGGCAGTTTACCGCTACAAGGTGGAGGTTCTTCTCAAGAGACTGGATCTGACAAGGCCGATTCTGACAAGACAAGCTCTGATGGAGAAGCAGGTTCGAGCAACTCTTTGGATGATGGTAATGTTGACCCTCCGCAGTCAGTGACGAATGCTGGGCTCGAGATGAGCGCTGAAGCTTCTACTGACTCTCAAACAGCTATAAATCAAAATACTAGTGCGGGTGGCAACTTATCATTGGTTTTTACTGGCGATTGTTGGGTTCGTATCCAGGATGCTTCGGGTAAAGTCTTGGCGCTAGGGATTAAATCTGCCGGCACTAGCTTGCAATTATCCGGACAAACGCCATATAACTTGACCTTAGGTAAGCCATCAGCGGTACAATTAACCTATGCTGGTAACGATGTCGATTTGTCAGGCTACCCTGACACCCGCGCGGCTAAACTCAGCTTAGGTGATTCCTAAGCAGATCAATCGACAGCTTAACCACTTGTTTATCAATTAATATCTTTAGCCGTTACTGTATACGGCAAGCGAGAACCGAGTAATATGAACAGCCCTTCTTGGATTCAGCGACGTAAGTCTCGTCAAATCATGGTTGGAAATGTACCTGTTGGTGGTGATGCGCCAATTGCGGTGCAAAGCATGACCAACACCGATACTAATGACGTTGAAGCAACAGTGAAGCAAATACAAGCGCTAGCGAATACGGGGGCTGATATCGTTCGAGTATCAGTTCCTACGATGAAAGCTGCGGAAGCTTTTAAAGAAATAAAAAAGCTCTCTCCAGTCCCTTTGGTCGCTGACATTCACTTTGACTACCGGATTGCGTTGAAGGTTGCGGAGTATGGCGTCGACTGTTTGCGTATCAACCCAGGCAATATCGGGGCCGAAGAGCGGGTTAAAGCGGTGGTCGATGCGGCAAAAGCACGCAATATTCCAATCCGGATTGGTGTTAATGCAGGTTCATTGGAGAAAGACCTCCAGGAAAAGTACGGTGAGCCGACGCCTGAAGCTTTGGTTGAGTCAGCTTATCGTCATATTGAAATTCTTGAGCGTTATAATTTTAAAGATTACAAAATCAGCCTTAAAGCGTCAGATGTTTACATGACGGTTGCGGCATATCGTATTTTAGCTAAAGAAATTGATAACCCTCTGCATTTAGGCATTACAGAAGCGGGCAGCTTCCGCTCCGGAACCGTGAAGTCGTCAGTGGGGCTAGGTATGTTACTGGCAGAAGGTATTGGCGATACCATTCGTATCTCATTGGCCGCAGACCCGGTTGAAGAAGTAAAAGTTGGCTTCGATATTCTAAAAAGCTTAGGCTTACGTCAACGTGGTATTAACCTTATTGCCTGCCCATCGTGCTCGCGTCAGCAGTTTGATGTGATCAAGACTGTAAACGCTTTAGAAGAGCGTCTTGAGGATGTTAATGAGCATTTAGACGTTGCTGTTATTGGTTGCGTGGTTAATGGCCCTGGTGAGGCAAAAGAAGTCTCGGTAGGTTTAACCGGTGGTTTTAAGAAAAGCATGCTGTACCAGGACGGTGAAAAAAGCCACAAAGTGGCAAATGAAGACTTGGTCGATGAGCTGGAAACACGTATTCGTGCTCAGATTGCTGCGAAAAAAGCCCAAACCGATGAAAAAACGAAGGGTGCTGAACAATTGTCGATTGAAGAAGTTAAATAATAATACTTAGTTGATTCAATATGGTTGATTCGAGATGGTCAGTTCGAGATGGTTAGTTCGAGATGGTTAGTTCGAGATGGTTAGTTCGAGATGGCCGATTCGGCATAAAACCTTATAATTTCTGAAAATTCGGCGAAATAACTACTGTTTTTCGCCAAATTCGCTATAATTCCGCACTTTCACAAAAATTATCACTTGAACGAATCAGGATTGATTTTGGCGCAGAAAATTCAAGCAATTCGCGGCATGAATGACATATTGCCGGAACAGACTCCATATTGGCAAAAGTTGGAGACGATCTTACGTCGTTTAATGGATAGCTACGGCTATTCGGAAATCCGCATGCCAATCGTGGAAAAAACTCAGCTCTTTAAGCGCTCTATCGGTGAAGTCACCGATATTGTGGAAAAAGAGATGTACACCTTCGAAGATCGCAACGGGGATAGTTTAACCTTGCGCCCGGAAGGTACGGCGAGCTGTGTGCGAGCTGGTGTTGAGCATGGTTTACTGTACAACCAAGAGCAACGCTTGTGGTATACCGGTGCAATGTTCCGCCATGAACGCCCGCAAAAAGGACGTTATCGCCAATTTCACCAGCTAGGCGTTGAAACGTTTGGTATCGCTTCTGCCGATGTTGATGCTGAGTTAATTTTGATGACTGCTCGCTTATGGCGTGAACTTGGTTTATCGGACTCGGTGCGACTGGAAATTAATTCGTTAGGCTCTAACGAAGCTCGTGCGACTTATCGCGATAAGTTAGTTGCTTTTCTAGAGCCAATAAAAGACCAGCTGGATGAAGACAGTCAGCGTCGTTTAAGCACCAATCCGTTAAGAATTTTAGATAGTAAAAATCCAGAAGTTCAGGCGTTAGTAAAAGATGCTCCGAAGTTGTCTGAGAATTTAGATGAAGAGTCTGAGCAGCATTTTGCAAAGCTGCGCAAAATACTCGAGGCCAATGGTATTGAGTACGAAGTGAATACCAACTTGGTGCGTGGTCTGGATTATTATAATCGTACCGTGTTTGAGTGGATTACTGATAAACTCGGTGCTCAAGGCACGATTTGTGCTGGTGGTCGTTATGACGGTCTAACTGAGCAATTAGGGGGACACGCGACGACTGCAAGTGGCTTTGCTATGGGTCTTGAACGTATCGTAGCGCTGCTTGAAGAAATTGAGCCTATTACTCCAACGTTAGCTGATGTTTATATGGTGGCGTTGGGTGACGAGGCAGAAGTTAATGCCATACAGTTGGCGGAAAAGTTACGCGATGAACTGCCTGAGTTGCGTGTACGCAATAATTTCGGTGGTGGTAATTTTAAGAAACAATTTAAGCGCGCTGACAAAAGCGGTGCTAAATTAGCGTTAGTCCTCGGTGAGCAAGAGGTGCAAGAGCAGAGCGTTGGTGTTAAGTTCTTGCGTGAACAACGAGATCAATTACAGTTGGCTCAGTCAGATGTGGCAGAACAGCTGCAATCATTAATTAAACAGAAATAGAGTTAGGAGACCAGAGATGGCTCAGTATGAAACAGAAGAACAACAGGTTGAAGCGATTAAAACCTTTTGGAAAGAAAACGGTAAAGCCATTATTTTGGGGGCAGTTATCGGTTTTGGTGGTATTTTCGGGTGGGATTACTACAAAGATCATAAAGTAGAGCAGGCTGAGTTAGCGTCTGCGCACTATGCTGAAGCTGTAGATAGCATTGTTGCTGGTAGTGATGAACAGCCTCAGTTTACCGAAAAAGCTGAAACTCTAAAGCAGGACTTTAGTGATTCTAGCTATGCGGCTTTGGCGGTTCTAAAACTGGCAGAAATAGAAGTCTCAAAGGATAATTTAGACGGTGCAGCGGAACATTTACGCTGGGTTGTTGACCAAGGTAACAAGACCTTTGCTCCAGTAGCACAGGTGCGTTTAGCCCGAATTCTTCTTGCACAAGATAAATACGACGCTGCGATCAGTGAAGCTGACTCAGTTAAGTCTAAGGCATATGTGTCTGGTGCTTTGTTAGTGAAAGGTGAAGCTCAATTGGCTAAGGGTGATCGTGAAGCTGCGAAAAATACGTTTATTCAAGCGCGCGATGCTTCAAAAACATCACCTCACCCTATGTTAGCGCTGCGTTTATCTGAGTTTGGGATCGAGAAATAATTAATAAAATATCGTGATTACGACGAGTATTCTTCAACGGGATAATATATGACATTAAACGTTAAATCTAAATTACTGACTACATTAGCAGCCTGCGCATTGCTTGCGGCTTGTTCTGATGAAGTTGTCAATGAACCAACAGAACTTGTGGATGTTGAGTCGCAGTTCGAGATCGACGTTCGTTGGTCGGAGTCAGTTGGTCAAGGCGCTGATGATAAGTTTAATGATTTAACGCCAGCAGTTTGGAATGATTTCGTTATCACTGCTGACATCACTGGCCTAGTAACGGCTTTTGACCGCGAGTCTGGCGATATCGTGTGGGAAGTTGAGCTGAATGAACCACTATCTGGCGGTATCAGCGCCAACGCAGGATTAGTTGCTATTGGTTCAAAAAAAGCAAAGGTTATCGTCCTTAACGTTGAGGATGGTTCTGAGCTTTGGCGCGCTGATGTATCTAGTGAAGTGTTAGCGAAACCAGCCATTGAAGGAACTAAAATTGTTGTTAGAACTGCCGATGGCCGTATTTTTGCTCTTGATAGCAATAATGGTGATCAAGAGTGGTTCTATGACCGAGTCATTCCGAATTTAACCATTCGCGGTACTTCAGCGCCACTAGCAACAAGTGGAATCGTTTTGACTGGTTTTGCCAACGGAAAGATCGCAGCATTTAATATCGACTCTGGCGACCTGTTGTGGGAACAGCGAGTGTCATCACCTCGTGGTAGCTCTGACATTTCACGAATTGTCGATGTTGATACCACGCCAGTTGTTTATGGCAACACCTTATATGGTGCGGGTTATAATGGTTATGCTATCGCCATGGACTTGAGTAGTGGTCGTTATTTATGGCGTGAAGAGTTGTCAACAGTTAAAGATTTAACTGTTGATACACTCCGTGTCTACGCAGTCACGACAGATGGCACTATTGTTGCGATTAATCGTACTACTGGCGAAGTTTCGTGGAAACAAGAAGGCTTAAAGTATCGCAGTCCTACTGCGGCGGCGGAGCTGGGTGATAACTTGGTTCTGGGTGACTTTGAAGGTTATGTTCACTTCTTGGATAAATCGACTGGTGAGATAGTGGCGCGGGATCATTTAGATGATTACGGTTTTGCGCATAAGCCAATCGTAAGCGACGACGAAGTGATTTTAACGAGCCGTTTTGGTTTTATGTATGTCTTCAACAAAGTTGAAGAAGATTCTGAAGAGTAATTTGTATGCTTCCTGTTATCGCGCTCGTTGGTCGTCCCAATGTCGGCAAATCTACGTTATTCAATCGACTGACCAAGTCGCGCGATGCCCTTGTAGCTAACCTTCCTGGATTAACTCGTGACCGTCAATATGGACAGGCTAAATTAAAAGGCCAGTCCTTTATCGTCGTTGATACTGGTGGTATCGCCGGTGACGAAGAGGGTATTGATGACTTAATGGCTAAACAATCGCTACAGGCGGTTGATGAAGCTGATATCGTATTATTCATGGTTGATGCAAGAACCGGCATGACAGCGGCAGACGAGTATGTCGCAGAACAGTTACGCCGTCAGCAAAAGCCAGTAATTTTAGTGGTTAATAAAACCGATGGTGTGCATGCGGAAGCAGCCTTAGCTGAGTATTACAGCTTTGGTTACAGCACTATCTTGCCGATTGCGGCTGAGCATGGACGTGGTGTTACCACTCTTATTGATACCGTTTTAGAGAGTTTAGAGTTAACGCCTGTTAACGAAGAAGATCAAACCATCGAAGAGCTTCAGGCTCGTGGTTTGAAGCTTGCGGTAGTCGGGCGCCCAAATGTGGGTAAATCTACTTTAATTAATCGTTTTCTAGGTGAAGATCGCGTGGTGGTATTCGATATGCCTGGGACCACTCGCGATAGTATCTATATTGAAATGGAGCGTCGCGGAAAACCTTACACGCTGATTGATACTGCTGGTGTGCGTCGGCGAGGAAAGGTCAAAGAAACCGTAGAAAAGTTTTCGGTTTTAAAAACGCTTCAAGCGATAGGCGATGCTAACGTTGTTGTCATGGTTGTCGATGCTCGTGAACCGATCACCGATCAAGATCTCAGTCTGATTAGTCATGTGATTGACGCCGGCCGCTCAATGGTTATAGCCGTAAATAAGTGGGATGGCATGACCGAGGAAGAAAGAGCCGATGTTAAAACTGAGATCGATCGCCGTTTAGGCTTTGTTGATTTTGCGCGGCTTCACTTTATCTCAGCGTTACATGGCTCTAACGTAGGTCATTTGTGGGAGTCGGTTGATGAAGCTTGGGAAAGTGCCCTGATTGAAATGACTGCTTCTCAATTAACGCGCTTGCTCGAGCAGGCTTATGATCGTCATCAACCACCAGCGATCAAAGGACGTAGAATTAAGCTTCGTTATGCTCACCCGGGTGGCCATAATCCACCATTGATCGTGATCCATGGTAAGCAAGTCAGTAAATTACAAGAAAGTTATAAGCGTTATTTAATTAACTTTTTCCGCAAGAAATTAAACCTTATTGGAACGCCAATTCGTCTTGAAACTAAAGAAGGCGATAACCCTTTTGCGGATAAAGCCAATAAAAGTCGAGAGCTATCACGCCGTCAACGTTTGAAAAAGAAACGTGCGATTAAGAAATTTGGCAAAAAGTAAGTCTATTCGGGCTTACTTTTTACCTCTCCATCCTGAAACTTCGTTATTAACCCACTCGCTTTCTTAGCGTCTTTTGCTGTTCTTAAGGCTTTACCGGACTCATCTGTGGTGATGGTGTAGCCACGATCTAACGTTGCTAACGGACTGATATCATGAAGTTTTTGTGCGGATAACGCAAAGGCTTGTTGTGACAGTCCCAATTGTTGCTTGATAGCTTGTTGTAACTGTTTTTGCCATGCTGTTAAGCGCTGTTGTGACTGCTCTAGATGTTTTTGTGGCTTGTAGCTGTTTAATCGAACATGAACATTCCGTAAGTTAGCACCTTTCTGCTCTATAAAGCGTTTTTGGGCTGTGTGAAGTTGTTTTATAAGCCTTGCCAGATCAGTTTCACTTTGTGCCAGCCTTTGCTTTGGATGTACTATTTTTGAGGTTAACTTATCCAACCTTGCTTGCTGAATTTGCAACTTGTGTTGGAATTCATTGGCTAAGCGGCGCTCTACGGTTTGGAATTTATGGATGATATCTGCACGGTTGGGTACCAGCATTTCGGCTGCGGCTGAGGGCGTTGGGGCGCGTAAGTCTGCAACCAAATCGCTGATCGAAGTGTCAACCTCATGGCCGACAGCAGATACTACGGGAACCTTGCTTTTTCGGATTTCTCTAGCCAGCTTTTCGTCGTTAAAACACCACATATCTTCTAATGAGCCGCCACCGCGCGTGACTAATATGACGTCGCACTCAGCTCGGTCATTGGCGATATTAAGTTGCTCTATAATGGTTTTGGCAGCTTTCTCGCCTTGGACCTGACTAGGGTAGATAATAATGGGGATTTGTGGCATGCGGCGCTTTAACACCGTTAAAACATCACGAATGGCTGCACCTGTAGCAGAGGTGATAATGCCGATTTTGTGAGGAAACGTTGGAATAGGGCGCTTAAGTTCAGGGTCAAATAATCCTTCGCTATTCAACTTTTGTTTTAGGCGATCGAAAGCTATTTGCAAAGCACCTTCACCCGCCGCCTCCATGTATTCGCCGATTAGCTGTAAATCGCCGCGTGGTTCATACAAACTAATCTTAGCCCGCATCAGGATTTGTTGGCCGTCTTGCGGGGTAAAACGCACGCTTCGATTACGGTTTTTAAACATGGCGCAGCGAAACTGTGAATCGGAGTCTTTTAGTGTGAAATACCAGTGGCCTGAGCGAGGAGTCGCTAAATTAGAGATTTCTCCCGTGATCCAGACTTGACCAATTTCGGCCTCGAGTTGCCTGCGAACATTCAGTGCTAGCTCGGTGACGGAGTAAATTTTGCGTTGTTGAGTAGGTTCTTGCGGCTCTAAAATCGGTTTTATCATAATCTGGACGTTGAAATGAGTTATTTAGTTGTTTTCCTATTTACCTGTACAGCACAGGCACGTTATAATAACGCGCTTCATCTAGTCAGTGCCTGTCGCATTGACGCTAAATAATACGTGGTACACCCTATGCGCATTATAGAGGAAGCTCTAACCTTTGACGACGTTTTATTAGTACCTGGACACTCTACTGTCCTACCAGCCGATGCTGATCTGCGTACTAAAATTACCCGTGAGTTCGCTCTAAATATTCCACTTGTTTCCGCTGCGATGGATACTGTGACAGAATCAAGTCTTGCTATTGCGTTGGCGCAAGAAGGTGGGATGGGCTTCATTCACAAGAATATGTCTATCGAGCAACAAGCCGAACATGTTCGCCGCGTGAAAAAATTCGAAAGCGGTATCGTCAGCGATCCTATTACTGTTACTCCTGATACAACCATCGGCCAGTTAAAGCAAATGACTGCTCAGCATGGTATTTCTGGAATGCCAGTAGTCGAGGGCGATCAGCTAGTCGGCATTGTGACTAATCGTGATATCCGTTTTGAAACTCGTGATGGCCAGCCAGTATCATCTGTAATGACGCCAAAAGAGCGTCTTGTCACGGTTCAAGAAGGCGCTAGCCAAGAGGAAATCTTAGATAAGCTACACACAAACCGAATCGAAAAGCTATTAGTCGTAAACGAGAACTTTGATTTAAAAGGTTTGATTACGGTTAAAGATATTAATAATGCAGAAACGAAGCCTAATGCTTGTAAGGATCGTTATGGTCACTTACGCGTTGGCGCCGCTGTTGGTACGGGACCGGAAACTCCAGACCGTATTTCTGCTATTGTCGAAGCTGGGGTAGACATTATCCTAGTAGACACGTCACATGGTCATTCGCAAGGCGTACTTGATCGTGTTAAGTGGGTCAAAGAAAACTACCCAGACAAACAAGTTATTGGTGGTAATGTAGCTACCGGTGCTGGTGCGCGTGCATTAGTTGATGCGGGGGCGGACGGCGTTAAAGTCGGTATTGGCCCTGGTTCAATCTGTACCACTCGTATCGTAACTGGAGTGGGCGTTCCACAGATCTCAGCGATCTCAAGCGTGGCTAAAGAACTTGAAGGCACAGGCATTCCATTTATTGCAGACGGAGGCGTTCGCTTCTCGGGTGACATGTGTAAAGCGATTGCTGCTGGTGCTTACAGCGTGATGGTTGGCTCAATGCTTGCAGGTACAGAAGAAGCGCCAGGCGAAGTTGAGCTGTACCAAGGGCGTTCTTATAAGTCATACCGTGGTATGGGTTCTTTAGGTGCAATGTCACAAAAGAATAGCTCGGCGGATCGTTACTTCCAAAGCTCAAATGCAGCAGACAAGCTCGTTCCTGAAGGTATCGAAGGTCGTGTTCCTTATAAAGGAAGCATGACGCAGATTGTCCATCAAATGATGGGTGGCTTACGTTCAAGCATGGGCCTAACTGGCTGTAAAAACATTGAAGACGTTCGCACTAAAGCTCAGTTTGTGAGAGTGACTAATGCGGGCATGAGCGAGAGTCATGTGCATGATGTGTCAATAACGAAAGAAGCACCAAACTATCGCGTTTAGCAGGTTAAAATACTTAATCTCTTTGTTAAATAAAATTGAGTTTTTGCTCATTTGTTATCAACAAACTCCGCAAGCTCAATTTTATTTGCGTCGAACTTAAGCATTTTACCTCTGCTAAATATTTTGAAAGGATATATTGAGCCGCAGAATTTTACTGCGGCTTTTTGATTTTTTTCAGCTGTGGGAATTTATCTCATAGTATGAGTAGCTAACCTAGAAAGGTAAGAAGATGCAAACAGATATTCATGATCACCGTATATTGATTTTGGACTTTGGTTCTCAGTACACGCAACTTATCGCACGTCGAGTTCGTGAGATTGGTGTTTACTGTGAGCTGGTACCTTTTGATGTTAGCGACGACTATGTTCGTGAATTTAATCCACAAGGTATTATTTTATCAGGTGGCCCTGAATCGGTATCTGGAGAGGGCACGCCACGAGCGCCTGAACTAGTGTTTGAGTTAGGCATTCCTGTTCTTGGAATCTGCTATGGTATGCAAACCATGGCTTACCAATTTGGCGGCAAAGTTGGTGGCTCTGAGAAGCGTGAGTTCGGTTATGCTGAAGTCTTTATCAATACGCCAAACGACTTATTAGACGGTATTGAAGACCGTTTTAATACGGAAGGAAAGGCATTGTTAGACGTTTGGATGAGTCACGGTGATAAGGTTTTAGAAGTCCCTGAATCATTTGAAGTGATTGCTTCGAGCGATAATGCTCCTATTGCTGCTATGGCACATAAAGAAAAACCTTTCTATGGTATCCAGTTCCATGCAGAAGTAACACACACCAAGCAAGGCGGACGTTTATTAGATCGCTTTGTTACTGAGATTTGTGGTTGTGAGCGCTTATGGACTGCTGAAAATATTATCGATGATGCTATTGAACAAATTAAAGAACAAGTCGGCGACGATAAAGTCGTGCTTGGCTTGTCCGGTGGCGTTGATTCATCAGTAACGGCAATGCTTTTGCATAGAGCAATTGGCAAAAATCTTACCTGTGTGTTTGTTGATAACGGTTTGCTGCGCTTAAACGAAGCTGATCAAGTTATGGCGATGTTTGGCGACAACTTCGGTTTGAATATTATTCGAATTGATGCCGAAGATCGTTTCTTAAACGAGCTGAAAGGTGTTGATGAGCCAGAGGCTAAACGTAAAATCATTGGTAAGGTTTTTGTCGATATTTTTGATGAAGAGTCTAAAAAATTAACCAATGCAAAATGGTTAGCGCAAGGCACAATTTATCCAGACGTTATTGAGTCAGCAGGTGCCAAGACCGGTAAAGCGCATGTCATTAAATCACACCACAATGTGGGCGGACTACCAGAAACCATGGAGTTAAAGTTAGTTGAGCCACTACGTGAATTGTTTAAAGATGAAGTACGTAAAATTGGTCTAGAGCTCGGCTTACCTTACGATATGCTATATCGCCATCCTTTCCCAGGGCCAGGCTTAGGCGTTCGTATTTTAGGTGAAGTGAAGAAAGAGTACGCTGACTTGCTACGACGCGCAGATGCGATTTTCATCGAAGAGCTGTATAAACATGACCTGTATCATAAGACCAGTCAATCGTTCACTGTATTCCTACCAGTACGTTCGGTGGGCGTTATGGGCGATGGTCGTAAGTATGATTATGTTGTTGCACTTCGCGCGGTAGAAACCATCGACTTCATGACTGCTCGTTGGGCGCATTTACCGTATGAGTTCTTGGAGTTGGTTTCTGGAAGAATTATTAACGAAGTCGACGGCATTTCTCGTGTGACTTATGATATTTCGTCGAAGCCGCCAGCTACTATCGAGTGGGAGTAAATTTATCTTTTTGGCATAATACTGTGTTAAAAGAGTGCTCGCTTGGTCATTTACTATGAGTAAACTCCCTTCGCTGTGCGCTCTTTTGCCTTGTCTTATGCCAAAAATCTTAAATTTAAAGATTTACTTGCTAATAAACACTTTTCCATAAACGATAGCATTGAAATTGAAGGCAAATTTGTTTTCCCTTTGGAGTTTGCCGAGAACGATAAAATAATAGCGTAAATCAGGCAGGAAGCCTGATTTAACAAAGACGAAACAGGACGTTTCGTTTTGTGGCGCGTCATTAATTATATTGATCGAGGGAAATGCAAAGCATCAAACGACAGGGGTGTCTTTTCTTTTTGCCCTTTTCTTTACCCCAAAGGGATTCCCTGTGGTTAGACAGAAAGAAAAGTGTAATGTACTACTCATCACTTTAAGCTTTATATTTAAGCTAAGGTATTATTAATATACTAAATGACAAACTTCACTGAACAAGATCACCAATACATGCAACGAGCTTTTGAATTAGCGGAGATCGCTAAGGTGAAGGGCGAGGTGCCTGTTGGTGCTGTATTGGTTAAAGATGGTGAAGTCGTCTCTGAGGGCTTTAATCAGCCGATTTTGAGTAATGACCCGACGGCTCATGCGGAAGTGGTGGCGTTACGAAAAGCGGGGAAGGCTCTACAGAATTACCGTTTAGTTGATACCACTTTATATGTGACATTAGAGCCGTGTGCGATGTGTGCTATGGCTTTAGTTCACGCCCGTGTGTCAAAAGTGATTTTTGCTACAGAAGATCCTCGTACTGGTGCTGGTGGTTCTGTTTTAAATATTCTTAAATATCAAACATTTAACCATCATTGCGATGTTAGCTCAGGCTTATTAAAAGACCAGTGTTCAGAGCAGCTTAAAGCATTTTTTAAAAAAAAGCGCAATAAATAACCAAAATGTATTTGACAATATTTCTCAATAACTTATATTTCGCTTAATGAATTTATTATTTACTGCCGCTAAATACAGCGAGAACCATAGCAAGAAACACGACAAAAAGGTGCTTAAAAAACGCATCTTGTTCTGCTGTGGGTAAATAAAACGTTAATTAAACATTATTTAAAACCCGCACAGGAAATCCTTTGCGGGTTTTTTTGTGTCTAATCAAAATATAAGTTATTGAGGAATATAAGAATGGCAACAAACGATTCTTGGCACTTGCTTAAATTTGGGGGAACGAGCGTTTCTACTCGACAGAACTGGGATACTATTGCGAGTATTATTAAGCGTAAACGTGCTAAAGGTAAGAAGACTTTTGTTGTGCATTCAGCGGTTAGCACTGTTTCTAACCGCCTTGAAGCGTTAATAGAACTTGCACAGCTGGGTGAATATGAAAACGCTTTTAATGAATTGGTCGGTATTCATCAAGCGTTGCTGGCAGAGATGGAGTTACCCGTAAATCTCCTCGATGAGCGTTATAGCTATTTAAAGCGGTTGATAGACGGCATTCACCTTTTAGGCGAGGTAAGCGACCGAGTTAGAGCTTTAGTAATGTCTCAGGGCGAGTTGTGGTCAACCACTATTGGGCAGACATATCTGAGCAAGATCTTTGATGAGCCTGTTCAATGGCTGGATGCGCGTGAATATTTGTTTGCTCACGAAACTCGTAATATGGATTACTTGTGCGCCAGCTGCCACTTTGAGCGTGATGACTCTTTACTGGAGGCGATAGAGGATACTTCGGTCGTCATTACTCAGGGCTTTATCGCAAACACCAGTGACGATGAAACAGTATTACTTGGAAGAGGTGGCTCGGATACCTCGGCAGCGTATTTTGCAGCAAAACTTGAAGCGGAGCGTTTAGAAATTTGGACCGATGTTCCTGGTATCTTTACGGCTAATCCTAATCAAGTCGCCAGCGCTAGACTGTTAAAGCAACTCAATTATGAGGAGGCGCAAGAGATGGCATCTGCGGGTGCTAAGGTACTACACCCTCGTGCCATTCGTCCGGCACAAATTAGCCAAATCCCTGTGTATATACGTTCGACCATCGATCCTGACATCGATGGGACGGTAATTAGCGGAATCGAAAATAGCTGGGGCATGGTTAAAGCAATTACTGCGAAGGAGAAAATTACATTAATTTCAATGGAAAGCCAAGGCATGTGGCAACAGGCCGGTTTCTTAGCGGATATTTTCGTGGTGTTTAAGCAACATAACGTATCGGTTGATTTAGTATCTACATCTGAAACCAATATCACGGTCAGTTTGGATAGTTTGACGCAGGTGATCACGGAGAAACAGCTTAAAGGTTTAGTCAAAGATTTGTCAGAAATGTGTCGTGTAAAAGTGATGTACAACTGCTCAGCCGTTTCAATTGTTGGGAAAAATGTTCGCGCTATCTTGCACAAAATCGCACCAGCATTTTCAATCTTTGAAACCTATAAAGTGTACTTATTGTCGCAAGCTGCATCGGATTTAAACTTAACGTTCGTAATTGATGATGAACACAGTAATAAAGTGATATCAGCGCTTCATGAGTTATTAATTACCAATAATCCGAATAGCGAAATTTTGGGTCCCACAGCTAAAGAGCTCAAGCAAACAGGAGTATCGGAAGTTAATCAAAAGTGGTGGCAAGATAAAAAACAAACCATTGAAATGTGTTTGGCAGAACGTGATAGCGCCTATATTTACCATTTAGACTCAATACGACAAAACATTCAAAACCTTCAAGGTATCACAGCTGTGGATAGGGTGTTTTTCGCCGTAAAATCCAATAATAACCAGGATGTATTAAAGACCGCCTATGAGACTGGAATTGGCTTCGAAACCGTCTCTAGTGGAGAAGTTAACCATGTGCTGGGTTTATTCCCGAGCATTGATAAGTCGCGAATTTTCTTTACGCCAAACTTTGCAGACAAAAAAGAGTATGCTGAAATCTTACAAAAAGGAATTCGCCTGACGCTGGATAGCACTTATCCGTTAAAGCATTGGCCTGAAATCTTCGATGGAAAAGAGATTTTCTTAAGGGTAGACCCTAACATTGGTAAAGGTCACCATGAGAATGTCAGAACAGCGGGTGCAACTTCAAAGTTTGGAATTCCAATTTATGAATTGGAAGAGTTAGCCCCAGTGATAACAAAACATAACATCCAGGTCGTTGGACTGCATGCTCATGCTGGTAGCGGAATATTAACCAATGAGCATTGGGCTGAGCATGCGCGTTTGTTAGCAGAAACAGCGTCAATGTTCCCTAATGTGCAATACTTAAATCTTGGTGGTGGCTTTGGGATTAAAGAACGCTCTCAACAAACAGAGCTTACCATGAGTCAGATTGATCAAAGCTTACAGGTTGTGAAAGCTGAGTTTCCACAATATCAATTATGGATTGAACCTGGTCGTTATATATCCGCGAATACGGGTGTGTTAGTGTCGAAAGTGACACAGGTGAAACAGAAGCAGAACTATTATTACGTTGGGCTGAATACAGGGATGAATTCTTTGATGCGACCTGCATTGTATGGCTCTTTCCACAATATCGTCAATTTGTCACGACTGGATGCTGAGAGAGAACATCTAGCTACGGTCGTAGGTCCGATTTGTGAAAGTACAGATAAGCTAGGCGTTGAAATTCCTTTCCCAGAAACACAAGAAGGGGATTTAATCCTGATTGAAAATGCAGGGGCTTATGGCCGAGTTATGGCGACTCAATACAATATGCGTCAGCCAGCAGAAGAGGTTTGTATTTAGAGCGAACGTATCTAAGAAGGGGCTTTGATGCCCCTGACTTAAGATATATTATGAGTTGCTAGGAAGAATTTGATAATTTACTTTAATTTTAGAAGGCTCTTCCTTTAACCCTTTCCACATTAAGCAGTAGGTTTGCTTGATGGGCGCTTTGAACACTTTGTTAAGTGAGCTAAGCTTTTGTGGCTCGATTGGGTACTTAACAATCTCGCCTTCATGATAGTGAAGGTTGAACTCAATTTCATGATTTGATTCGAATTCAAAATCTAGCGTTTGCCCTTCGTCCATTTCAGGGCAAATCTCGCCAATATCATTTTGGTGGGTGGTAACGAGGATATAATGTTTATTCGTTTGACTATCTGCCATAGCAGACATTGAACCACCGAATAAAACTAAACTACTTAATACTAACTTTTTCATCATATTCCCACCTTCTTTTATTTGAATGTTGATTAAAGTGTTTTCAGTTGCTGTCGCTGTTCTTCGATTTTCTTCAAAGTAGACTCAACTTCTTCAAGCTTACCTTTTTCTTTGGCGACGACCGCTTCCGGCGCTTTGTCGGTAAAGTTTGGATTGTTAAGCTTACCAGAGATGCGTTGCAATTCTTTATCAAGTTTTTCAGATTCTTTGTCTAGGCGAGCTAACTCTTGCTCAACATCGATCAGGCCAGCCATTGGAATTAGAATCTCCATGTCACCTGCTAAGGCAGTGGCGGACATAGGCGCTTCTTTATCTGACTCTAACCACTTAATTGATTCTAGTTTAGCTAATTTACTGAGGAATGTTTTATTGCTGTCTAAACGTTCTTTGTCCGCAGCAGAACCTTTTCTAAACATGACGTCGAGAGGTTTACCTGGTGCAATATTCATTTCACCACGGATATTACGAACACCGACAATCACTTTTTTCAGCCACTCAATATCTTGCTCAGCCGTTGTGTCCACAAGCGTTTCATTAACTTCCGGAAAGTCTTGCAGCATGATGCTAGGGCGCAAATCGTCGACTTTACCAGCTAGTGGCGCAACTTTCTGCCAGATTTCTTCAGTGATGAATGGCATGAAAGGGTGTAGCAGGCGCATTAATGATTCTAGGATATTAACGAGCGTATGGCGTGTACCACGCTTGGCGGCTTCTGAGTATCCGTCACTGTACAAAATAGGCTTAGATAACTCTAAGTACCAGTCACAGTAAGTATTCCATGTGAACTCGTAAAGAGCGTTTGAAGCTAGATCGAAACGGTAAACTTCAATAGCTTTTTCGTATTCAGTAATCGTCTTTTGCAATTCACTAATAATCCAACGATCCGCTACGCTTAGCTCCATATCCGTGTTGGTTAATCCTGTATCTTGATCTTCAGTATTCATCAAGACGTAACGAGCGGCGTTCCAGATTTTATTACAGAAATTACGGTAACCTTCAACACGATTCAAATCAAAGTTGATATCACGCGAAGTGGACGCCATAGCGCAGAAGGTAAAGCGCATAGCATCAGTACCGTAAGCTTCAATTCCATCGGGGAATTGCTTACGGGTACGTTTAGCGATTTTCTCTGCGGCTTTTGGGTTCATCATGCCAGTGGTGCGCTTATCGACCAGCGCTTCTAGCTCTATGCCATCAATAATGTCGATTGGATCGAGAACATTACCTTTGGACTTTGACATTTTCTGACCTTGTTCGTCTCGAATTAGGCCCGTAATATAAATTTCTTTGAACGGAATTTGCCCTGTAAACTTCAAGCCCATCATGATCATTCTGGCAACCCAGAAGAAAATAATGTCAAAGCCAGTGACTAACACACTAGTCGGCAAAAAGGTTTCTAGTTCCGGTGTTTTTTCTGGCCAGCCGAGTGTGGCAAAAGGCCATAATGCAGACGAAAACCAAGTGTCTAAAACATCTTCATCGCGGCGTAACTCAATATCACCTAAGTTATGTTTTTCGCGAACTTCTTCTTCGGTACGGCCAACATAAACATTATCTTTGTTGTCGTACCAAGCTGGAATTTGGTGGCCCCACCATAGCTGACGGCTGATACACCAGTCTTGAATGTTTTCCATCCAATGATAATAAGTATTCGACCAGTTCTCAGGTACAAACTTGATATCACCATCTTTGACGGCTTTTAACGCTGGCTCAGCTAAGGGTGCGATTTTCACATACCATTGAGGTGTTAAGTATGGTTCGATAACCACGCCACTGCGATCGCCTTTCGGAACTTTAAGCTTATGTGGCTCAATTTTTTCCATTAAACCTAATGCTTCAAAGTCCTCAATCACTTTTTTGCGTGCATCAAAGCGATCTAAACCGCGGTAGCTTTCTGGTGCATTATCGTTGATATGAGCCGTTGGTGTCAGGATGTTGATCATTTCAAGATCGTGACGTTGCCCCATTTCATAATCATTAAAATCATGGGCAGGGGTGATTTTGACGCAACCACTACCGAAGTCTTTCTCAACGTAATCATCAGCGATAATTGGAATCTGACGTCCAGTTAATGGTAAATCAATGGTTTTCCCAATGAGCTGTTGATATCGCTCATCATCAGGATGGACTGCGACAGCACTGTCGCCTAGCATAGTTTCAGGTCGAGTCGTTGCGATAATAACGTGTCCCGAGCCATCGCTAAGCGGATAACGCATGTGCCATAAATGACCGTCTGCTTCATGGGATTCAACCTCAAGGTCTGAAACAGCGGTAAGTAATTTTGGATCCCAGTTCACTAGGCGGTTTCCACGATAAATTAAGCCGTCTTCATGCAGCTTAACGAAGGTCTCTAACACAGCCTCTGATAAATCATCGTCCATGGTGAAGGCTTCGCGCGACCAATCACAAGAATCGCCCATTCGGCGCATCTGCTGGGTGATAGTGCCACCGGATTGTTCTTTCCAATCCCAGACTCTATCAACGAATGCTTCACGCCCTAGATCATGACGGCTCTTACCTTCACGGTCTAATAGTCGCTCAACCACCATCTGAGTAGCGATACCGGCATGATCCGAGCCCGGTTGCCATAAGGTGTTTTCACCTTTCATACGATGGTAGCGGGTTAGCGCGTCCATGATGGTATGCTGGAAAGCATGGCCCATGTGCAAACTACCCGTGACGTTTGGAGGTGGGATCATGATGCAATAACTGTCGTCATTGCCCTCAGCGCCGCCTTTTGGTGAGAAGTAGTCGTTTTCTTCCCATTTCTTATAGGTGTCTTGCTCGATTGATTGCGGGTTGTATGCTTTATCCATGGTGATATCGTGGTTTCTGCAGTTTCAGTAACAAAGCCTTGAATTATAACGCTTGTGAGCGAGATATCTATATTTGGTGGATATTTATTCTTAAATCCCTGAAGTTAAGGGAGCCCACACCTCAATTATTCGGCTGTATTAATCTCAAAAGAGTTAAGAGACGAGTCTTAACTCATTGATAAATAATGTGTTAAACAGTTTCGCTTTGTTCAGGTTTTTTGCCCGTATAGACAAAGGAGGGTGGTAAATTTAATGGTACCCAGTTCGTTTTTAGATGGGGAAAGTACTCTTTGATAAGCGCTTTATCACTGAGCCAGTACTGATATTGCAAAAATACGCCATTTGGTTTTAGAACTGACCGGATGTGGGTCAATAATTCATGCTTCATTTCCAAAGGGAATAAAGCCAAAGGAAGGCATGAAACGAGGCAGTCAACGCTATCAATAGCGAAGTCCTGAACGATATCCAGCGCCGAGTTGTGCTTTAGGTTAAACCTTGGATGCTCAATGCGCTGTAGCAAAGGTAGCAGCTCTTCTGAAATTTCATACGCAGTGAGGTTCGCCTTTTCGGGCATGCATTTAAGGAGTTCTCGCGTAATGATGCCATCGCCAGCACCAAGCTCAATAATGGTTTTGGCGTCGTCTGGGATTTGCTTAGCAAGGTTTCTTGCTAGAAATTTGGAGCTACGAGCGATACTGCCAGTGCTTTTTAAGTTTTTTAATGCGTAGCTGGTGAAGCCCTTCATGCTGCTCCTAGAAGAAATACAGTTTTTAGTAATGTGTTGCTATTATGACATTATTCCTACAAGAAATATCACTCTTGACGGAATATTACAAAAATTAGACAGGCTTTATATCTTTTGGTTCTTTAGACATCGTTGATAACTGTTCTTTTTTTATACATTCTGCTAAAACTTCTTCATAAAGCATAAGATGCTTTTTGGGAAGCATCCAACGAATCCATTTGGAGTGTTTTTGGTATATTTCCGAGTCCACCATTTCTTCGACGCTGTTGAACTGATGAGTCTGACCATTAATTTTTATCTCAGGATTGAGTAGGCTTTGCCGGATTTTCTCCCGCGCTTCTTCATCGCTAATATTTTTATCGAGTGACTCACTGCTATTGGTGGCAAAACTTGGAGGCTTTAAATCGAAATAGGTTTTAAGCGCGACCATAATTAAAGCGACACCGACAGAATTATCGAATAGCATGGCTATGAAGCCTCCGAAAATAATAGCAATATGAAGTACGATAATTCTTTTGTAAGGTTTGAACATTTCTTTAGGTGCTGGCTCAATATCACGATTTCTATACGCAATGATGTACTCCACTAAGTGTGCGGTGAACATTCCTACGATAGTAATTTGAATGCCTCGCTGAGAAAGCATGTAACCAGCGACGTTGAGAATATTGCTGTTTATGTCGGAGTCGGTGCCCAGCAACTGCTCATCGAAGAAACTGACTATGAAGCTGCCGTGTCCGTAAGTAAAGAAACCGTAGTGCACACAAAAGAAGGCGCCTAGAAATAAGCCGCCAAATTTAAATAACGTCGGCGTGTCTGGGCGGATGGTCATTCTAATGACTGTGAATAAGCCAATAATGATGTTCTCGAACCAGTACAAAAATACGATATCAAAAGCATTCCAGTAGCCGAGCAGAACGCCAATAAGGGGCGCAACATTAGCTAACGCAAGAGCGATACTCCCGGGAGTAATATTTCTCTCTTGAGTAAGCGCTGCCTTCATACCTAATATTTTTTATGATCAAGCGGGTAGCCGCGCCCACGATAAAATTTATATCGCTCGCGTGCTGATTCTTTTTCTGTATCTTCGTTGGGAACTATTTCGAAGCACTTCAGGAAGTAACTGAAGAATGGCTGTACTTCACCACTAAGGTTAATCAAGCAATCATGCTGGTTCTCGGGCGGTTTTTGTTCAGGAGAAACGTAACCGATTTGAACCGGAGGCGGTCGATTCGGGCCTTCTCCAACGATATTGTGAGGCACGAAGTCATTCAGCTCTTGTGTCCACAGCCACTCATCGACTGCATGGGCCTGTTGTTCATCTTTGGCGTGGATGTAAACTTTTCGTCCTTGCTTGTACAAGCTCTGCACGCACTTACCAATCAGGCGCAGATATGCCTCCGCGCCTGATTGACTTTCCAGTAAGTGAAAACCTACTTGGGTCATGGTGTCACAGCCTACTTAGAACGGTTGATGACGATTTGAGATAGCAATGGTACCGGTCGACCGGTAGCGCCTTTTTCAGCACCCGATCTCCACGCGGTACCTGCGATATCAATGTGAGCCCAACGGTATTTCTTGGTGAACTTCGATAAGAAGCAACCCGCTGTGATACTACCTGCTGGCATGCCGCCTAAGTTCGTGAAGTCAGCAACGTTACTTTTCAGTTGTTCGTGATACTCGTCCCAAATCGGTAGACGCCATACACGGTCAGTCGCCATGTCGCTCGCGGTTTCAATTTCATTGGCTAAAGCATTGTTGTTGCTCATCACGCCAGATGCTTCGTGGCCAAGAGCAACGATAACCGCGCCGGTGAGCGTCGCTATATCAATCACGATTTCAGGATCGTATTTTTCAATATAGGTTAGTGCATCGCACAGAACCAAGCGACCTTCAGCATCAGTATTTAAAATTTCAATTGTCTGCCCTGACAAAGACGTCACCACGTCGCCCGGACGAGTGGCTCTGCCGCTTGGCATGTTTTCTGCCGCAGCCACAACACCAACGACGTTTATCGGTAGGCCCATCTCAGCCACAGATTTAATGAGGCCGAATACAGAGGCTGAACCACCCATGTCGAATTTCATCTCATCCATTTTGGCACCAGGCTTCAGCGAGATGCCACCAGTGTCGAAAGTAATACCTTTGCCGACGAAGACTAATGGCTTGTCGCCTTTTGTGCCGCCGTTATATTCCATACAAATTAATTTGCCCGGCTGGTCAGAACCTTGTGAGACAGAGACGAAGGCGCCAGCCCCCATTTCTTTAAGTTCTTCTTCGTCAAGGATATTGGTGGTGATGGACGAATACTCTTTGGCTAACTCTTCAGCTTTATTGGCTAAGTAAGTTGGGTTACAAATATTGCCCGGCAGGTTTGCGAGATCACGGGTTAATGATTGACCTGCTGTAATTGAGGTCGCGTGCTTAATCGCTTTTTCACCTTCCGGTAAATCCCCGCGAGACTCAATAAACAACGTCATTTTACGTAAAGGACGACGCGTTTCTGGCTTCTCACTTTTTAATTGGTCGAACACATAAAGGCTGTCGTTAGCGGCTTCTACAGCAAAACGAACCTTAGAGTAAAGCTCTTGGCCTTTAACATTAAGTAGAGGCAATGAATTGATGGCATCAGTCGCGCCAGTTTCATTTAATAGCTTAATCACTTTGCCGCAGATTTTTTTGTATTTAATGGCGTCAAACTCACGCTCTTTACCACAACCGACTAATAGGACACGATCGCAGCTAGTACCAGGAACGCTATGAAGTAACAATGTTTGTCCAAATTTACCTTCCATATCGCCGCGCTTGACGATGGAGTTGATATAGCCTTCGCTAATGTCATCGATCTGCTGCGCTGGAGCAGACAGTTTACGAGATTCAAATACACCTACGATTAAGCAACCTGTTTTTTGTTTTTCTGGGCTACCACTCTTTACAAAGAATTCCATAGATCACCTGCAAATTGTTAATTTTCGTTTATAATGCCGATATTGGCATAAACCGTGCTCATAGTTTAACTGATATGTTCATAAATACCAGTAAATCAATGGGGTAAGGGTCTGAGAAAAACTTGATATTAAGTCGTTATCTAAATCGTGAAGTCTTTACTAGCACCCTCGCTATTTTAGGGGTGTTGTTTGCTATTTTTGTAAGCCAGCGGATTGTGAAATACCTAGCGCAGGCGGCATCTGGGGACATTACAGGGACTATGGTATGGCAAATGGTATTGCTTTATTCGCCAGTTCTTTTGGGCTTTTTGCTGCCCTTAGCATTCTTCTTAGGCTGCTTATTAGCTTTCAGTCGACTATACGTTGATAGTGAAATGGCGGTGTTGCGCTCTGTTGGTGTGAGTGAACGAAAATTAATCAGTTTGCTTATTCCTATTGCAGTGATTGTTGCGTTAATTGGCGGAGCGGTAGCTTTGTGGCTGGCCCCAGTCGCCAATGAAACCACTTACCAAATTCGAGATGAGCATGCGAGTAAGCTTGAACTTAGCATGCTGGAACCGGGGCGCTTTCAAATCTTTCAAGAAGGCGAGGGAGTCGTGTACGCCGACTCTTCAGAAAGCTCCAGTCATTTAGGTAACTTCTTTTTAGCTGAACTGCCCGCAGAGAATAGCCCTTATACACGAATCATTTCGGCAAAGTCTGCCGAGCGTTATTACGATGAATCCTTAGATAAAAACTTTTTACAGCTCAATGACGGCTTTGTGTATGAGCTGGACGCTGACAAGAATGTTCGCAAAATTACCGAGTTTGAAAATTATTATGCTCGCTTAGAAGCTGAGCGCTCTATTGTGTCCCGACGCAAAATATCAGCAACACCAACCATAGAATTGTTCGAAACGGCGGATGGTCAAAGCTGGGCAGAACTTCACTGGCGATTAGCTGTGCCGTTGTCTGTTCCTTTTTTGCTTTTTTTAGCAATTCCACTAAGCCGGGTTAGGCCGCGTGAGGGTAAGTTTGCAAAAATGCTACCAGCGTTGATGGTGTACATTGCTTATATTGTTTTAATCGTAGTCTTCCGCAAATGGATAGAGGCTGAGAAAATCCCTGGTTGGCTCGGTTTTATTCCTATTTATGGGGTGATGGGGCTTTTGGCAGCAAGGTTGCTGTATTCTCATGGCCGAGCAAATACCAAGAACACCGGTACGCCGTCCAATGGGGGTGGTGACGCATGAATATCTTAAGATTTTATATTGGCAAAACCATACTAGCTACGTCCTTAATGACGCTGATTACGCTTGCGATTATCCGCGTGTTATTCGCTTTGATTGATGAAAGTGGAGACTTTGATAAGGGAACCTATGCCTTTATTGATGGACTGTCTTACGCTTTGCTGCTGTCACCACAATACATTTATGAATTTTTTCCGATGGCGATTTTGATTGGCTCGATTGCCGGATTGGGGATGTTAGCTTCTCGGAGTGAGCTCACGGTGATGCGAGCTGCGGGTAAAACTACATGGCAAATCATTGGGGCAGCTTTGTCCTATGGTTTGCTTCTGATTGCATTTTCCGTGTTTTTAGGTGAGTACGTTGCGCCTAAAACGACGCTAATGGCAGAAAACTTACGCAATCGAGCTTTGTATGGTGAGCAGTTTGTGGATAGTAACCAAGGTCTTTGGTTAAAAGACGGCGCGAACATGGTTCATGTAGGAGAAGTCATAGGCTCATCACGACTCAGCGATGTCACGGTGTATGAGTTTAATCGTGATAATGAATTAACGAAAATGGTTCACGCCGATTCTGCGGAGCTTATTCGAGATTCTTGGCAACTCAACGACGGTATCATAACTCAATTAGGCTCTGACTCGACAAATGACCAGTCCTCTGAAAAAAGCGTTGATATAGTGCGCGATACAACTACTCGTTTTGATAAAGTGGAGCGACTAGATTTTACACAACAAGAGTGGCAAACCGATATCAGTTTGGATAACTTATCCTCGCTGCGCGTAGAACCTGAAAATATGAACATCGTCAATTTGTATCAATACCGTACTTATTTAGCGACTAATGGGTTGGATACAAAAAATTATGACCTAGCTTTCTGGCAGAAAGTTTTCCAGCCAATCAGTACCGCTGTCATGATTATCTTAGCGGCTTCGTTTATTTTTGGCCCCATGCGTAGCGTGTCGATGGGAGCTAGGGTTTTGGTTGGTGTGCTAACTGGGATGGTCTACTTCTTTGCCGTTCGTTCTTTTGGGCCAGTCAGTTTAGTGGCTGGAGTGCCAGCCTTCCTCGGGGCACTCATGCCACCACTGATATTCTCAGTAGCGGCTTGGTATTTACTGAGGCGAGCCGGTTGATCTCTTTCTATAGGGAAGCTGTTAAAGCTATTGATAATGGATTAAGCCGTGGGTTAAATATTTAATTGGCTCCATTGCACTTTTATTTTTCTTTGTAACAGGGTTGATCTCCCTTAATGGGCAAAGTTCATTATATGAGTTTTCCTTCTTTTGTTTTTTATTAGCTGCTTTGTGTTTTACAGAAGGTAAAATTCAGAGCGTTATTGGTAGGGTAATAAGCTTAATTATAGTTATATTGTCGGGTTGGTATTTGTATTCTGCACTAACCTATAGCCCTATAGCCAGTGGTGTTAACTACAAACTTTCGGTTGGAAAAGCCATCTTGTTTTTTTGTCTTGTTGGGCTACCGGCAATTGTGTATCTATTATCTGGCAGGATTGTGAAACCTAACTCAAAAAGCTATAAAAAATTATAAAAGGAGAAAACGTTAGGGCTACTCCCTATTTTTTCTTCTGTTTATCCGGCAAAGCCACTACTCTGGTTTTTGTCAGTATATCGTGCCAGCCAAGATTCTTTCTGGTGAACGGGCTGATTAGCATTCCAATGCCCAATACTGAAATAATACTTCGAACCATTGCAGGGCCAAAAGTGACCGCTTTGCCACTATCTTTAACCAGCATAATTTTCCATGCGCTCATGCCAACGGTTTGGCCGTAACGAACGTGCGAGCCTACGAAATAGAGCAATAGTAATAGCGTTGGAAACAGCGAGTAGACTTGGTAAGTTATGGTGTCTTGCCAGCCGGTCTCAGTATTCATGTCCTCAACACCTAGCATCCAGCGAATGAGTGGAAAGGTGAACAAGCCCCATAAAAACCAGATAGCGACGCTAATTAAAATATCGTAAAGCCATGCCCCCAGTTTTTTTGTGATTGAGGCTGGTGTGGTAATAAGGGTTTGCTGAGATTCTTGTGTCATTATTGCGCCAACGTTATTTTGCTAAAAGCGAGTGCCTAAAACTGGCGCTAGTCTAGCAAAGTAGGGCGCTATAGACTAGCCGAAACATTCTTTTACAGCATTTGTTCTGCTCGACTTTCATCAGTAAGTTATTCCTGCTATAAAAGATAAATTGTTTGTTTGAGTGGGAACTACTGATGAAATTTACTAAAAAGTTAATGATTTCTGGTGCTTTACTGGCCAGTAGCGTCACTGCCATTGCTGGTGAAGATTATAGCCAATGGTTGAATGACTTCTTTGAAGATGTGCAAGAATATCGTATGTCGCAAAACCCTGTGTGGGCTGCCCGCGAAGGTGATGAGTCTGCTAAGGGAAAACTGCGCGATGTTAGTCCTGCTGCTTTTCAGGCGCGCAAAGCGAAGCTAGAAGAGCTGATCGAAGAGCTGAATAGTATTAAGCGTGAAAACTTGTTGGCCGACGAGCAGATCAGTTATGACATGATGATGACCCAGTTGAAGCAAGACGTTGCAGAAATTGACTTCAAAACCTATGAAATGCCGTTAACTGCGGAGTACGGTTTTCATGCTCAAACCACAAACTTAGGCAACTCGATTCGCTTCCGTACAAGTGATGATTATGAAGACTATATTGCTTTGTTAGAAGCGATCCCTCAGTTTTTTCAGCAGAATGTAGCTAACATGCGAGCTGGTATGGAGAGACACTTTACGGTACCAAGAGCTGTGTTAGAGGGTTACAGCGACAGTATTAGGGTGTATATCAAAGACGATGCCCAAGATACTGTATGGTATCGCCCTTTTAATAATATGCCTGAAACATTGAGTGCTGAGGATAAAGAAGCATTACAAAAAGAAGCCGCTCAAGTGATTAAGTCGACAGTATTGCCTCAGTACCAAGCGTATCTGACGTTCTTTGAAGATGAATATTTACCAGCTGCGAAGAAAACAATTGCAGCTTACGACTATCCTGATGGGAAAGCTTTTTATCAAAACCAGATTAAGCACTACACCACGCTAGATTTAACGCCGGATGAGATTCACGAAATTGGCTTGAAAGAGGTCGCTCGTATACGTAAAGAAATGGAGCAAGTGATAGAGACTACTGGTTTTGAAGGATCCTTCGAGGAGTTCTTACACTTTTTACGTACCGACGAGCAGTTCTACGCCAAAACGCCTGAAGAGCTCTTGAAAGAAGCTGCTTATATGTCAAAGAAGATGGATCATCAGCTTCCAAAATTCTTCGGTAAGCTACCGCGCCAACCTTATGGTGTGGTTCCGGTGCCAGAAGAAATTGCTCCTAAATATACCACTGGCCGATACTCTGGTGCGCCGATTGATAGTGACCGAGCGGGTGAGTATTGGGTCAATACGTACGCTTTGGAAAAGCGTCCGTTATACAACCTAGAAGCATTAACGCTTCATGAAGCTGTGCCAGGTCATCACCTTCAGACTGCATTATCTCAGGAGTTAACTGACTTACCTAAATTCCGCCAAAATACTTATATCTCGGCGTTTGGTGAAGGGTGGGGTTTATATAGCGAGAAGTTAGGTTTGGAAGCTGGTTTTTATGAAGATCCTTATAGCAACTTTGGACGATTGACCTATGAAATGTGGCGAGCGATGCGTTTAGTGGTTGATACTGGCATGCACGCTAAAGGTTGGAGTCGTGAAAAAGCAATTAATATGATGGCGAGTAATACGGCTTTATCGACTCATAATGTCCGCACCGAAATTGATCGTTATATTAGTTGGCCAGCACAAGCACTTTCATACAAGCTGGGCGAGCTGAAGATATTAGAGCTGCGTGCAAAAGCGGAGAAAGAGCTAGGTGAAGACTTCGATATTCGTAAATTTCACGATGCAGTTTTGGCTAATGGCTCAATTCCGTTAAGCGTGTTGGAAGATCAGATTGAGCAATTTATTGAGGATGAACAACAAGCCTTATTAGAAAATAGTAACTAAATTGAAGCAGTTATAACTTCAATATTGGAATTTCAGGCCCGATCTCAGTATCGGGCTTTTTTGTGTCTAGTGAAAGTTCTTGACTTGGGTTGTTAAATGGTCATAATGACACTCTAGGGTTTCATTGAGGTATTTTTAGTTGTCACTATGTAACCCTTTGGCGCAGAAGCCAAGCAGAATTATTTAACGGAGTAGAACTATGAATCAAAAGAATTGTGCAGAAATAGTGGATAGAGTGCAAACGGGCGTTGCTCGCGGCATGTTGGTATGTGGGGTTACTTATTTAGTGTTACTTGCTGAAGTGCTGACAGCAAAAGGGAGGCTGAATGAGATATTAGATTTTGCAGCTATTATTGGTTCAGCTCTAACCGTGATAGTGACGTTTGTCTCTTTATGGCCAGTTATCAAGCAAAAGCTGACTGGTAAGAGTTTTGTGCCAAATGAGCCAGAGAGTTTTATCTCCGGAGCTATGTTGGCAAGCTTTAAAAACGGTTGGATAGCACTAACCCTAACGCTGGTGTTTTTATTAGGACTTTCTAAGTTTTTAGACGGTTTGGGACTTCCTCTGAAATTTTACTTCGTATTGCTGTTTGCTGTAGCGGTGTTATCAGCTAGCATTAGCTTCTTCTGGTTAACACGTGACGATGATTTGGAAGGACTTGAGGAGTAATTATGCACCCTGAACTCGATAATAGAATACGGGTTTTTCGGGCCGAGCATCGGATGAGTCAAAGTGAACTGGCGGATGCAATAGGTGTTTCAAGAAAAACCATTAGCACCATAGAGGTGGGAAAGTTTGTCCCTTCGACCATTATTGCGTTGAAAATTGCAGACTATTTTAATACTCCTGTTGAGGAAATTTTCAGCTTGATTAAAGATGAGCAAGAAAGCGCCTAAAAAGGCTTTGCGAGTATTGCAAAAGTAGGTTATTGGTTTATAATGCGACGCTCTTTCGGGCTAGTTCTTAGACTCGAAAGAGTATCAAAATCTGATGCCAGAGTGGTGAAATTGGTAGACGACCTACAGGATGTAGGGAGTGCCGCGCAGCGGTGCACGTCGAGTAACGCAGAGCGTTACACTGATCAATAGTGGCCCGGTGTTAGTTAGAAAGAAACAATGCCAGAGTGGTGAAATTGGTAGACACGTCGGATTCAAAATCCGATTCCTTCACGGGAGTGGCGGTTCGAGTCCGCCCTCTGGTACCATCTTATTTGATATCTTCTAGTACTCACTGTTACGACACTTTGCTCTGTCACCATTAATGCTTCGTTTAATCGGACAATTTCTGACACAGACTTCTAACTACGACGATACCTAAATTTCTTTTTCAAAGGATCGGCACGTTCCGAATGATGATATTCTTCATCGCACTTAATATATTTTTGTTAACTGAGTCACAAATAATTTTTAAATCTGGTTGTACCAGCGATCTAGACCCCTAAAAAACATTAGAAACAGCTGACTAATAAGTCATATTTAGCTTATGGGAAGTCTTATTTGTTTGAATAATACTCTTTGATCAATTTTTTTGCGTTTTGATGAGTGATTAATACTCTTTATTTACAATGACTTACCTGTTTGTATCACTTAGTATCCAATTTTAAATTTTCATTGTTAGTTTTAAACTATCGTTTTTTACAGTAAGAAATATTGATGCTATAAATCTATTCGGCTTAGTTATTCTAATGAGTGTCTAGGCTATTATTATAAATCATCCAAAACGTTACATAACACCGATGGGGGTAGTCGATGTTTAGAAAACTATTGCTGCTAACAGCAGCGCTCACCTTTACTGGACTGAGCCAGGCTAATACTGGCGTGGCATTTGTCCATGGCACGGGTAGTCAAAGCGATGCCTATAATGATTACTGGACGGGTAGCTTTGTTCAGTCAGTTATTCAAGGTCTTCCTAACTCAAGTAATTACACGGTCATTAATTGTGACTTTGAGCAATATATGTGGACCTCTGGCGCTGCTGGTTGCTTAGCTGGCCAATTAACGACATTTATTAACCAAAAGAATATCACGAGTTTGACGCTCATTACTCATTCTAACGGTGGTAATGTTGCACGCTGGATTATGTCGAACCCAACCTGGGACAGTCGATATCCGAATATTATTAACCGAATTGATGAAGTCATAGCTCTGGCGCCGTCTAGCGCTGGTACGCCTTTGGCGGATGCGGTTATTGATGGCAATGTTTTTGAGTCAGCCTTAGGTTGGTTGTTAGGTTATAAGAATGATGCGGTTCGCATGCAACAAGAGGCTTGGATGGCTAGTTATAACGCGAATTGGTTGTACGGCACTTCAGGTCGCCCAGCGTTACCAAAACCATTCCGCAGTGTTGTAGGAACGGATGTTGAGTCAGCAATTTGGGATGGAGACAGTTACTGCGGTGGCTATGCGCAAAATGTTGGGCTTGAGTTTACTCAAAACTGGCTCGATAGCTGTTCTGACGGCTTTCTAAATTGTAGCTCGCAAAATGCTGCTGGATCAGTTTG
Organism: Kangiella sp. HD9-110m-PIT-SAG07; assembly: GCA_003370465.1. Taxonomy (GTDB): domain Bacteria; phylum Pseudomonadota; class Gammaproteobacteria; order Enterobacterales; family Kangiellaceae; genus Kangiella. The sequence continues at coordinate 219,936 of QQTG01000021.1, forward strand.
GTTCTATGACACCAGTAAAACTTATGGTGATGAACCTTTGAGCCACGCACAAAGTAGACGTAAGTGCTTTGGTTTAGATGCTTTCTTGCGTAACCGAATTTAAGGAGTTGTCATGAAATCTATTGTTTTAACATCGATGATCATTTCTTTGAGTAGCGTGGCTGTGGCTAATGGAAACGCTAATTCTAAATCTCAACGTGGTGGAGCCTATACTGGTGCACCTGAAAGCGGTGCTCCTGCTCAGCCGGATACTCAAAGAGAACTAAAAAATATCAGTTACAGTTTTCCTATTAATGAGATCAGCCAGCTTGATTTTTCTCAAAAACAAGCTCATGTACAAAGCCGCCAATACATGATGGATGTTAGCGGGACACAGTTAAAATCAGGAGTTAAACTGAATACCTCAGCAAAAGGGGCTCTAGTGCGTATTTCTGCTTTTGATGGTAAAAGCGCTATTGAACCTCAGCAACTATCAGTCAAAACACCAAAAGGAAAACTATTCCAGAAGGGAAAGGCATTCGATACTTTGGTTAGCAGTCAAGCTATGCAAAAGAATGGTATGGGCTTCCAGCAAGGAACAACGGGGTTTAAGTTAGAAGATAGCTTAGGCTCGGGAAGCTTCACCCTCAAAGCAGAAAAAGGAATCTCAGGTCATGCAAAATATCGCATCAATGTGTTTGAAAAACACAGCGATACTGAGATGCACTTAACGGCTAATAAGAGTAATTACCTTAATGATGAAGTTCTTAAGGTTGATGCCAAGGTATTCAGCCATGGTTTGTCTGAGAAGATTGTCAATATCAAAGGGCAACTGGTTTCTCCGTCGGGCAAAACTTTCGCAGTTGATTTCATGCCTTCAAAAGACGGATTTTCGATGAATATGCCATTGAATATGTCGGCGAACTCAGCTCCAGGCGCTCTTTGGGAGTTGCATACAGAAACTCAGGTGAAGATTAACGGGCAGCTTGTACAGCGAAACGGGCAGCTACCTTTTGCATTTGCAGAGCAGACAGCAAAATTGTCAGCCGGGCCCGTGATTTCTGGGCAAAAGCAAAGTCCAGTAGCGACAATTCCTGTGAACGCTAAAGTGGATGGCCGTTACGAAGTTAGAGCCGTGCTCTATGGCACAGACAGTCGTGGAAACTTAAAGCCAGCTATGATGACTCATAGTGCCGCTAACTTAGCTGCAGGCGAGGGTTCTATCATGATGAAGTTTGATCCACAGCTGATCGCTCAGTCAGGAGTGTCCGCACCTTATGTTGTCAAACAGCTTGAGTTACGTGACCAACAGCAAATGGCCTTGATAAGCCAGTAATCTGTTATACATAAAATTTTCTTATGTTATAAAAAGAGGGGCTAGTGTAGCCTCTCTTTTTTTGTCTGTAATTCAGTGTATTACAAGAATTAAACTTGTCTTTAAAACATTTTGAAACGGTTAAGCACCTATTTCGATTAATTGAACTAATTCTGTACAACTTAGCAAAGTGTAACAAAGTATGTCTTGTGGATTAAGCCCTTGCAGATATGACTTACATCGATTCAAATATATCCCTGTCTAATCCTCATACCCTATAAATGAAAACAATTCTATCGCTTGCTTTACTGAGCCTGCTTGCAGTTTCTTGTGCTAATCAAAACACTGGCACTAGCGATGAAGGCGTTAACGAGACTCCCATTAAGCCAATGTGTAGCGCACCTCCAATGCCACAAAACATTTGGAAGTTAGAGCCTATGCTAAAACAAAAGGGACTTATTACTGACGATATGACTCGCTCTGAGAAAGAGACAGTCATTCGAGATTATATTAATAAAAAGAATTCTGCTTATATTAATTGTGTAAAAGGAAAGAAATAATGAAGATAAAGCTTCTTACTGGCTTGCTAGCGGCAGCGATGTTACCTAGCGTCAGCGGTGCTGTGACAAAAAATCAGTCACCTACGCCTATCGATCCAGCCCTCGTGAATGAAGAACGGATTATTTATTGGCTCGAAAAACGCGGAGATATTACCGAAAGTTCTTCTGAAGCGGAGCGTGACGCTGCGCTCTCGCGGTATCTTGAAGGAATGAATAACCAAAAGGTCAAACTCCCTAAGATAGAGCAAGCGCGTTTACAAAAGAACCACGATGCATATATTAAGAACGAGCAGTTAGCACAAAAGAGTGCCGCTGATAAAACTGTAAAAGTTTTAGCTGTGTTGATTGACTTCCCTGATTTAAAACATAGCAGTCACGGTTTAACTTCAGACGATACTGATATGTATTACAGCTCATACCCAGTATCTCACTACCAAGATTTAATGTTCTCTACGACCGGCTTTACAGGCCCAAGTGGTCAAAACTTTACATCTGGCTATCAGTATTATCAAAACGAGTCCGGTGGAACATTTAACTTTACAGGTCAAACATTTGGTTGGGTTACTGCTGATAACAATGCAAAGCACTATGGTGCAAATGACGATGAAAGTGACGCTAAAGATACGAACGTTCCAGCATTAATTAAAGAGGCTGTAACAAAAGCTGTTGCGGCGAATAGTATTAATTTAAGTGACTATGATATTGAAGATCCTTATGACTTAGATGGAGACGGTAATGTCGATGAATCAGATGGTATTATCGATCATGTGATGGTTTACCACTCGAGTATCGGCGAAGAAGCTGGTGGTGGTGATTTAGGGTCTGATGCAATCTGGTCTCACCGTTTCTTTGTTGATACGAATACCAATGGTTATACAATCCCTGGCACCGATAAGAAACTTTTCGGATATACCGTACAGCCGATAGATGCAGCTACGGGTGTTGTAGTTCACGAATTTGGTCATGACCTAGGTGTTCCCGATGAGTATGATATTTCAGGCTCATCCATAGGATCTCCTGTTGCTTTATGGTCGGTGATGGGAGGCGGCAGCTGGGCAGGCGTTATTAGGGGAACAGAACCAACAGGTTTTAGTCCGTATGCTAGAGCATATTTTCAATCCCTACTTGGTGGCAACTGGATTGACGAGCAAGTTATCGATTTTGAAGCGATGGCTATAGGCTCCCAATCTATCGACTTGGTGGAAGCGGTTAATCATAATGCTACCAACCAGATTCGAATCGATATGCCGCAGCCTCTAGTAGATTTTGCAGCACCGTACTCTGGTGCTTACCAGTACTACTCAGATGAAGGCCATTACATGGATAATAGCTTGTCATTTGATACGGATATTCCTGCATCAGGTACTACTACCCTTACCATGAAAGCTCGTTGGGATATTGAGGTGGATTATGATTATGCGCAAGTGCTGGTTAATGGTACACCGCTTGCAGGCAATCACACGAAAGTGAATAACCAATATCACAGCAGTGTCAAAAACTTCATTACTGGTAAGTCGAAAGATATTGCTGGCGCAGAAGGTACTCTAGGGTGGGTTGATCTTACTTTTGATATGTCAGCCTACGCTGGTGATTCGGTGACGGTTTCAATCAACTATGTTACTGATCCTGCAGTTGGCGGTTATGGCTTCATCGCTGATGATATTACCTTAAGTAACGGCTCTAACTTCTTTAATGACGGTGCAGAGACTGACGGAAGTGTTTCATTGAATGGCTTCCTTCGTGTGGATGATAAAAAACCCGGTAAACCACAAAATTATTGGGTTCAATTAAGAAGTGAAAATGGTCAAGACAGTGGCTTTGCCGATTCGGTTTATACTCCAGGTATTTTAGTATGGTTTGCAGATGAAGCTTATACAGATAATAAAGTAGAAGAGCACCCTGGTCATGGGTTCTTGGGTGTCGTAGATGCAGATCAGAACCCTGTGAAGCGTTACGACAGTATCGCTAGCTCAACGTTACAAGTTATCGACGCAGCCTTCGGTTTATACGCACAAAAAAGCTATAGCGGTGACTCTAACCTACAGCCAACTGCAAAGTTTGATGACAGCTTGGATTATTCATTTCCTGAACAGCCAGAGTCAGGTTTGAACTTGCCGACACATGGTTTGTCTGTTGAGGTTACAGCTCAAGCAGGAGATAGCAGCTCAGCAACTGTAAAAATATCAAAAGCTACGCCGGCTCTTAATGCAGACTTTGGCTTGGATATTGATTACAAGACAGTAACTTTTAACAATGCAACTGAGGGTGGTGATAATAACTATACCTATGCATGGAGCTTCGGTGATGGTTCTGCAGCTTCTTCAGAAGCGTCCCCAACTCATACTTTTGCACAAAGCGGTGATTACACGGTTAGGTTAACAGTAACTGACGGTGAATCTACTGTTGATAGCAAAACAAAAACAGTGTCGATTGCTGAAAAGTTACAGGCGGAAATCGTCTTATCAGTCGATGGTGCCCAAGTGACAGTTTCGCCAAGCGTGATCGGTGGCTCTCCTGAGTTTAGCTACAGCTGGGACTTTGGTGATGGTGCTAAGACTACCGTTGAAGCAGGCGAGCATACTTATGAATTAACGAATCAATACACAGTATCGCTGACGGTTACTAGTAGTGATAAGCAAGCAGTCGAAGTGACGAAGCAAATTAATGTTGTTGTACCGATTACTGCTGTTATAAGCAACTCAACTGATGGTTTAAGTGCTAACTTTAGCTCAAATGTCAACGGTGGTGATGGTGATTACACTTACTCTTGGGACTTTGGCGATGGAACCTCATCATCAAGTGCGACACCAGGTCATGTGTACACTTCAGCAGGAACTTACGGAGTTGTATTAACCATAACCGATAGTACTGGTGCCGAATCTACGGCGTCAAAAAGTGTGACTGTTCAGGAAAAATCTTCTGACGGTGGTGGCGGTAGCTCTAGTCTGTGGTTACTGCTACTTCTAGCTTCTGGCATGGTATTCCGCCGCAAGCGTTAGGGCTCTGTAGAAGTTATGGTTAATTAATTTTAAAGACGTGAGCAAGCCGCGGTTTCCGCGGCTTTTTTATACCTGCATTAAAGAGGCTATTCGTTCTCGAATTAGCTTTTAGCTTTTAGCGGCTTGATGGTAATTAGCATCAGCGGCAATAGTGTTAAGTTTAAGAATAGTGCTACAGCCATTGCTAAGCCTGTTAGTAGTCCAAAGTAAATTGATGGAATAAACTCTGACAGGGCAAGAATGGCAAAGCCAAAAATAACGGTTACGCCAGTGTAGTAAATAGCTTTACCGATACTGCCATGGCAGCGTTTCATTGTGTCTAAATAGTTATAATCTTTCTGGAATTCAGCTTTAAAGCGATGTACATAGTGGATCGAGTTGTCGACAGCAATACCGATGACAATCGCTGCAATAGTAATGGTCATCATATCCATAGGAATACCCAACCAACCCATAATTCCGAGTACTAGAGCGGCAGAAAGAGCGTTGGGAATCGTTGCCAAAATAGCTAATACAAAGGAGCGGAATAGTACGATAAACATAAATAAAATTGCTAAGTAGACCGCGCCTATGGTTTTAATTTGCGAATCAAATAAACTTTCAAGCATATTGTTATACAATACTAGCATGCCAGTGAAATGAACCTTATCTTGCGCAATCCCTTCCTCATTCACGATGTAGTCGTTAATAGACTGAATAAGCTCTGCACGCTTCAGATTATGGTTGGTTTCTTGTACGCGGATATTAATGCGAGTCTGGTCGCCATCTTCCGATAAGTAAGGTGACATTAGAACAGAGCGCACTTCGTCAGGTGTTTTTTGATGGACTAAACTGAGCGTTAATTCGTCAGGATACTCACCGTCATTCATTGTCTCTAAGACCTTAGAGTAAGTCGCGATAGATTGAACCTTGCCAGTAACTTCTAGACTATCGATATAATCATGAATACGTTCAACCTGCTTGAGTTTAGCGCCAGTAAACCAGTAGCCAGCGTCATAAACGCCGCTATCGAACTCGTCACCAAACTCATCCTCAAATTCATCATCAGCAACTAAAGCTTGCTCCTCACCTTTATCAATCACGATGTCCAACGGGGTGGTGCCGCCAAGCTTTTGATCAATGACGGTCATGCCTTTATAAATTTCGGTGCTAGGTTTGAAGTAATCAATAAAGCGATTTTCAACTTTAAGTTGAGTGATGCCATAGGCACTAAAAGCAATGATACCGACGGTTAATAGAAAGACTACGGTTTTATAGTTTACAGTAAAGCTATAGATCCAATTAGTGATCTTATAGGTAATGCTGGTGCCACTGGTGTGATTATCTTTTTTAAGTAGCTGTATAAAACTTGGAAAAATAACGAAAGTCAGGATAAAACCGAGCACGATGCCAATCGTCATAATCCAACCGAAATCGATGACTGGTCGAATGCCACTAATCAGCAATGAAATAAAAGCTACGATAGTGGTTAGGGCGGTGTAAAAGCACGGCCAAAACATTGTTCTTAAGGTGGTCGATACTCTTAAGTCCTGACTTGAATCGGGGTTAGCAGAAATGTAATCCCGATAGTAGACTGCCAAGTGAACATTAAGCGCTAATATTACGATCAGTAATATCGATGGAAAATTCGACGAAATAACGGTGATGCGCCAATCTAAGAAACTTAGCAGCCCTGCCAACATGATTACGGTAACAACACAAGAAAATAGCGGGAGTATCACCCAGCGTACTTTTCCAAAAAAGACAAATAGCGCGAGCATGATAAAGAGCAAAATACCAATGCCAAAGACGGTAATATCATGCTGGATAAAGCTCAGCATGTCGTTGGTGATCATGGAAATACCGCCGAGATGCATTGTGGCTACATCACGGTAATCTTCCATGATTGTTCTGACTTCACCAATAATAGCGCTAGTACGCTCAGAAACGACTTTGCTATAGTCGTTGAACTCATCCTCTATCGACTCAAGCTTTTGCTGCTCATGGCTCGAAAGCTGGCTCTTCGATGCTTTTGTGCGCAGCTTATCGCGGGCATCTAACAGTGAAAAGTATTTCTCATCACGTTTGAAGTTGATCTGAACCGCACTGGATTCACCATCTTCACCGACGAGTAAATTTTCGTAGATAGGACTAGATATAAACTCTTTCAGAGCCTCACTCCTGTCAACCGCTGGGCTTTGTAGAGTCGGTATCTCTTCGCCAAGAGCATCGGTATCAAGGGTCAATCCTTCGATCAGCGGAACGTTAAGAATGCTGTTAATAGTAGAGACTGTTTGAATTGTTTGTAACTCGTCAGTTAACGATTCCAAACCATTAATAGACTCGTCGCTCATTAAGCCTTGATGAGGTTGCCAGGTAATAATCAGAAAGTCGTCAGAGCTATACTTTTCATTAACTTGACGATAATATTCGAGTGATTGGTCATTCTCTAAAACCAGCGACTCGCCGGAGGCATCGAGTCTGAACTTGTGTAACTGAGAAGCCGCTAAAACGGTGAGTAAAATAACAACAATGAGGCTGACCAGAGGGTGGTCCAGAACAGTTTTTTTATAAAGCTTAAAGAAAAAATTGTCTTTCTTCTGTGTCATTTTGGGTCCTAGTTTTGTCCATCGCTAGGCGGTGCGTAAAGTTTTGGCATAACGCGCACACTCTTAACGATATTATCTTTAATTTGTAAGATTTCCATGGGGTAACCATAAAGGCGCAGGCAGGTTCCTGACTGCGGTATGGTTTCTAAGTATTCGGTAATTAGGCCATTCAATGTTTTTGGGCCTTCGGTCGGAAGCTGCCATTCTAGAGTTTTATTCAAATCACGAATGGTGACGGTGGCATCGATCAGGTAAGCATCTTCGCCGTCATTCTGAATATCTTTATTAATATTCGACATCTCTGTGGTGAAGTCGCCGACGATTTCTTCGAGAATATCATCAAGCGTGACTAAACCCTCAATATCACCATACTCATCTACTACTAAACCAATGCGGTCACGTTTACGCTGAAATTTAACTAGCTGAGTGTGCAGCGGCGTACCTTCTGGTACATAATAAATCGGATCAAGGTGATCCAATATACCTTCTGGCGAGTTCGACTCCATTTCAAGCACACGACCAAAATTACGGGCATGCAAAAATCCTTCAACATTATCGATCTCACTTCGGAAAACGAGTAAGCGAGTGTGGATACTGTTTCGAACTTGCTCAAGTATATAATCTATGTCGTCATTGAGATCGATACCAATGACTTCGTTGCGTGGCACCATAATATCGTCAACAGTGACCGTCTCTAAATCGAGTATGCTGAGTAGCATTTTTTGGTGGCGACGTGGAATCATTGCCCCAGCTTCATTGACCACTGTGCGTAGCTCTTCTTGGCTTAAGTGATCTTCTTCACCTGAATTAGAGTTGACCCCAAATAGTCTTAGTAAACCGTTAGCCAATAAGCTGATGAGCCTGATAGCTGGATGAAGTAGGGATGACAGAATTTTTAGTGTTGGTGCTGCAAAAAAGGATATTTTTTCAGGGTTTAGTGCTGCTAATGTTTTCGGTGTGACTTCTGCAAATATTAAGATGACTACTGTCAGCATGAGCGTAGCTGCAAAGATACCGCCTTCGCCCCAAAATCGAATGGCAATAACGGTAGCAATCGCTGAGGCAAGAATATTGACAATATTATTGCCGAGCAATATTAATCCCAGCAGCTTATCGGGCCTTTTTAGCATCTCATAAACTCGCTTTGCTCTCCTGTCACCACTGCGCGCGCGGTGTTTTAAGCGATAGCGGTTGAGCGACATCATGCCTGTTTCTGAACTTGAGAAAAACGCTGATAATAAAATCAATAAACCCAGTATTAAAAATAAGGTTCCCGTTGACAATGATTCCAAGAATTAACTCCGTATGGTTCTTATAAAATGTACTGGATAACCAGTTTGGTGCCAATGAAACCTAAACTCAAAATAACGAAAGCGATGATGCAAAGTCGCGCAAAACGAATACCACTTATCTTTGAGGTCTTATAACCTAGGTAAAATGTACAGAAGCTGAACCAAGCCAATAATGACAATATAATTTTATGGAGGGGTTGCGCTTTTATAACCGATTCCGGCAAGCCAAAACCTAAGCCGAAAGCAACACCCAGACAGATAATGCCGAATAGGACGAGCGTGGATAAAAAACGCTCCATTTCCAGCAGTGGCGGTAGAAGCTGGTGAATGCTTGATGGTTTGTGTCGTAATTTATTGTGTAAAACTAATACTAAAATACTTTGAAGCGTGGCCGCAAAGAGTAGGCTAAAACCAATGATTGATAGCCAAACATGAAGCACACCAAGACCATTATTGCTGAAGTTAACGATATTGGGTTCTTCAGGAATAATCGATAACCAGTTGAGCACGCCAGCAATAATCGCAGTGTACAACATCAAGTGTGGCGTTTGCTTGTTAAACCGATAAATTGCGACTAGTAGCACCAAAATGAGAGTCGTCAGTGACACAAGGTTGAGCAATGACAGGTTTTGTCCAAGATCACTGGTGTTATCAATTAATAAATAAACGGTAAATAAATGGAGCAATGCGGGTGCCAGCGGCATCCACTTACTCATCTCCGGCACTTCCTGCTCAGGATGTTTAATGCGACGCATAAGAAAAAGCGCCAGGCCTAAGTAAGCCAGTCCAGTTATCACTTGAAAAATCAGGGTCACGTTATTATATATGGTTCTCAATCGATTCTAATGGCTATTTTAGAGGAAAACAGCGCGTTAACAAGTTGTTCTAGGCATAAATAGTCGAGCTGAACAGCTGTTTAATCGGATATAGCTCTAATTAATCGATAAATGTCCTCTTTTGAACTTGATCCGACTTTTTCCTGCCCCCTTGAAACCGTGCAATTCTGGGTTGATTGGGTATAATTGCCCGATAGTTGTAAATATCATCAAATTTTGAGTTGGTTTAAGACCTCAGCATAGGTCAATGATAATAAAGAAAACTGACTTTCATTGAATTAAGTGAGTTATATCGAATGTTTGATAATTTAAGTGATCGCCTCTCCGGAGCCCTAAAAAACATAGCGGGCAAAGGCAAAATTAGCGAAGACAATATTAAAGAAACGTTGCGCGAAGTTCGCATGGCGTTACTTGAAGCTGATGTTGCATTACCGGTAGTGAAAGAGTTTATAAGCGCTGTCAAAACTCGAGCTGTGGGTACTGAGGTCGGTAAAGCACTCGATCCTGGGCAAGCCTTCATCAAGGTGGTTAATGATGAAATGGTTAAAGCCATGGGCGCTGAGAATGATGCTCTCGACCTGAGCGCTAAACCGCCAGTGGTGATTTTGTTAGCCGGTTTGCAGGGTGCAGGTAAAACTACCAGTGCTGGTAAATTATCGCACTTATTAATCAATCGTGAGAAAAAATCGGTCATGGTTGCGAGCGCTGATGTATATCGTCCGGCGGCAATCAAACAGCTGGAAACGGTTGCTGGCGAAGTGGGTGCAACTTTCTTCCCGAGTACCACTGACCAAAAGCCGGTCGATATTGCTAAAAACGCTATTGATGAAGCGCGTAAACAGTTTGCTGATGTCGTTATTATCGATACCGCAGGTCGGTTAGCTGTTGATGAAGCGATGATGGGCGAGATTAGCGAGTTACAGCAAACGGTAAGTCCGACTGAGACGTTGTTTGTGGTTGACTCGATGACAGGTCAAGATGCTGCGAATACGGCCAAGGCCTTTAATGATGCGCTCGATTTAACAGGTGTTATCTTAACTAAGGCGGATGGTGATGCGCGTGGTGGTGCTGCCTTGTCGATTCGTCAAATTACCGGTAAACCGATTAAGTTTATTGGTATGGGTGAGAAACTGGATCAGCTAGAACCGTTCCATCCAGAGCGTGTTGCATCACGTATTTTGGGTATGGGTGACGTGTTAAGTTTGATTGAGGAAGTCGAACGTAAGGTTGATAAAAAGAAAGCGGAAAAAGTCGCCAAAAAAATTATGAAGGGCAAAGGCTTTGACCTTCAAGACTTCCGAGAGCAATTACTACAAATGTCTAATATGGGCGGTATGGCCGGTTTAATGGATAAGTTGCCGGGTATGGGACAAATTCCAGAGGCAGCTAAGCAAAAAGTCATGAATGACAAGTCTACAGGACGGATGGTCGCCATGATTAATTCGATGACACCAAAAGAACGCGCTCGACCTGAACTTATTAAAGGTTCACGAAAAAAGCGTATTGCAAACGGCTCAGGCACTCAGATTCAGGATGTGAATCGTCTTTTGAAGCAGTTTAACCAAATGCAAAAGATGATGAAAAAGATGAAAGGTAAGGGCGGTATGATGAAAATGATGCGCGGCATGCAGGGTATGACGCCACCTGGTGGTGGAAGTGGTGGAATGGGAGGTATGCCTCCTTTTGGTCGAAAATAGGTTGTACTTAGGCGCATATTCGTTAGAATCGGGCGACTGAAATTATCAATATTGGAGAATTCTATGAAATTACTTGGATTAATTGCTGGTGGTGCTTTGTTGGCGATGTCAGTGACTGTACAAGCTGCTGAAGACAAATCAGCTGAAGGTGCTAAAAAAGCACAAGCTGCGAATATGGAAGCTATGATGATGCAGATGATGAAGCAGCAGATGACACAGGCTTGTAAAGATCAAGAAATGCTATCGTGCATGGAAATTAATGAGTCCGAGTGTAATAAAATGATGAACGGCGTGCTTAACAAGTGTATGGCGCCAAACTTCAGTCAGTTAATGGCAGCGCAAGGCATGAGCCAAGAAGAGCGTGATGCGTTAAACCAACAAATGGAAAGCTGTGCAAACGGCGTTTCTGAAGAGCACGGCATTGACCCTGAAAAAGCGCAAAGCTGCTCTCCTAAGCAAAAATAAAATCTAAGTTATTGATTTTGTAAGCGGTTAAGGCCATGCCTTAGCCGCTTTTTTAGTGCCTAGGTAACAGGCTTACTCACTTTCATCTGAGATAGTTACTGTCCCTGTTTTCTGTTCCAATTCCTGTACGTAAGACTGAAGTTGGTTTATGTCATTTTTCATTCTTAGCAGGTTTTCAGTCCGAATTTTGGCGGCAAAATCCATACATCTTTTGTTACCAGCTAGATCTGGAATAACGAATTGATCGAGTGCTTGAGAATTACAGATAACTCTAATCTTTTCACAGGCAGCGATACTTAAACCGGTACGACTTCCAGTACATTTTGGGAACTCTTCTTTTGTGTAGCGTAAGTATCGCTTGGCGACAGCTATGTTGCTGTGTTTCATGTAGATTTCGGTAGAAGCTTTTTGGAACTCTTCTTGATGCTCACTGGGTACTTGTTTGGCTATAGTCTTAAAGTGCTTAACCAGATGCTTGCTTGTATTTTCTTTGGCTACTTTTGCCCACGCATAGGCCTTAATAAGGTTCGGCTCTTCTATCAGCCCGTGCAACTCAATGACGGATAAAATGTACTGGGCATATTTATCGCCAGCGCTGGCAAGGTCGAGGTATATTGCTTGTGCTTCGGCATATTGTCCTTCTTTGAAGTACTTCGCAGCTTGGGCAATATCTTCGTCATTGATAAAGTAAATAGATTTGGATTTTGCGAATGATAAGGGAGTGGCAGCGATAAAAAGAACCAATAGTATTGTTTTTAACATAATTATTCCTTAATTTTACTAATGATGTATTGTAAAGACGCCTTAGATTAGTCAAATGTGACAATATACCTATCCCATATAAAACAGAGACTTATTAGCCATAAAGGACTTTTTAAGTTTTTTAGAAGTCTTCTTTTAGAGCAGGAGTAACTTACTCTGCGCTTTCACCCAGCCTTTGATGAGCCTAAAAATACTCGGTAATATAGGGATTTATTAGTAAAAACTTTTTTCAAAAGGGAAATAAAATCAAACTAATTGATTTTGGAGCGGTTAAGGCCATGCCTTAGCCGCTTTTTTAGTGCCCAGTTTATTAGTTTTCGTCTGAGACTGTTACGCTTCCTGTGCTTTGCTCTAGCTCTTTCACGAAAGTCTTAAGTTGATCTAGATCGTTTTTCATTCTTTTCAAATTTTCAGGCTGTATTTTGGCAACGAACTCCAAACATGCTTCCCTTGCTGTTTTAGTGAGCATATTGGGATCACAGGAAACTCTAATACGTCGACAAGCAGAGATGTTGCCTCTTAAGCGACTTCCAGTGCATCTGGGCATCTCCCCCCTCAAGTAGCTATAGTATCGCTTGGAAACGCCTAAATTACTGTATTTCCGGTAAATATCGGACGATACGCTTAAGAGTTGTTCTTCGTTTGGATTTGTAACAAGTTCGGCGACTTTGTCAAAATGCTCCTTTAGCTTCCCGTTATTACTTTCCTTGGCTACTTTAGCCCACGCATAGGCCTTAATAAGGTTCGGCTCCTCTACCAACCCCTGTAACTCAATAACAGATAAAACATACTGGGCATATTTATCGCCAGCACTGGCAAGATCGAGGTACATTGCTTGTGCTTTGGAATATTGTCCTTCCTTGAAGTACTGAGCAGCTTGGGCGATATCATCATCTTTGATGATGTAAACCGATTTAGGTTTGGCAGTTGCTGAGAGTGAAAAAGCTAAAATTGAAATGAGTGCTAATTGTTTTATCATAATTTTCCTTAATATTGTTTTGTCTGCACTAAGTATGACGCACTCAGATTATGAGTTGTGACAAATGCATCAATATAGTCTTTAAAAACAATGATTTAAATTCCTTTTTAGAGCTGGGGTTCCGGGTTATTTTTACTAGTTTACCTTTACCCAACAGTGAGAGACAACCCTTAGAGCTTTGATGGTGCTCAAAATACCCTGTAATATAAGGATTTATTAGTAAAAACCGTTTCCAAATGGGCGTAATTTCATGTAAAATTCGCGCTCTTAAAAATTTGTAAGCCTCGTAAGCGCCTGAACAGGGGGCTTTGGGGTGTTTTGTATTTAATATTAGAGGATATAAACGTATGGTTAGCATCCGTTTAGCACGTGGTGGTTCAAAAAAGCGTCCTTTCTACCACTTAGTAGTTGCTGATATTCGCGCACGTCGCGATGGTCGTTTTATTGAGCGCGTTGGTTTCTTTAACCCTGTTGCTCGTGGTAACGAAGAGCGCCTAAGAGTAGAAAATGACCGTATCCAACACTGGATCGGTGAAGGTGCACAACCAACTCCACGCGCTGCAGCATTGATTAAAGAAGCTGCTGCTAAAGCTGAGTAAGAGACTGGTTAGTTAAGAATATTACTGATGTCTGAAGCTTTCGAGCCGCTAAAAGTTGGCAAGTTAAATGGAGCTCATGGCATTAAAGGCTGGGTGAAGGTGTATTCCTTTACGTCGCCAAAAGAGAATATTTTTAACTATAAACCATGGTACTTAAAGCTTAACGGCCAATGGCAAGAAGTTGCTATTTTAAATGGTCGTGAGCAAGGCAAAACTTTAGTCGCACAGCTTGAGGGTTGTGATGATCGAAATATGGCTGAGACGTATCATGGGGTAGAAATTGCGATTTCAAAATCGCAGCTGCCAGAGCTGAACAGCGGTGAGTTTTATTGGCGTGATCTGATTGGATTAAACGTCGTAAATCAAACCGGTGAACAGTTAGGGCAGGTGAAAAAGTTGATGGAAACTGGTGCCAATGATGTGTTGGTAGTGAAGCCACCGAAAGGTGATGAGCTACTGATTCCTTACGTGCCAGACTACAGCGTTATCAACGTAGACTTAGAGGCAGGTGAAATGCTTGTCGATTGGGAGTCTGATTATTAACACTGACAAAACGTTGATGAATCTCCATATCATCAGCCTTTTCCCGCAAATGTTTGAGTCAATTTGCGAGCAGGGTGTAGTCGGGCGTGCGGTGCAACAAGGTAAGGTTAACGTAGCGGTGACTAACCCACGTGACTTTACTGAAGATAAGCATCGTACCGTTGATGATAGGCCTTATGGTGGTGGGCCGGGCATGTTAATGATGACCGCTCCGCTCACAGAAGCTATTCGATACGCTGAAAGTGTTATGGCTATCGAAGACTCTGCCGGTGAAGATAGTGCACCTGTTTATAAGGTGTTTTTATCACCCCAGGGTAAGAAGCTTGACCATCAGCTAGTAGAAACGTTAGCCCAGAAGCAAAATTTGCTTCTTGTCGCGGGCCGTTACGAAGGAATTGACGAGCGCGTCATTGAGTCAGAAATTGACTTGGAGGTGTCGCTTGGAGATTTTGTTCTTAGCGGTGGGGAAATTGCAGCGATGGCTGTAATTGACTCGGTTGTTCGAACCTTGCCTGGTGTTTTGGGTCACCAAAATTCCGCTCAGCAAGATTCGTTTGCGGAAGGTTTACTTGATCATCCGCATTACACAAGACCTGAGGTTTACGAGGGTCAGCAGGTCCCGCCCATATTGCTAACTGGCGACCACGAGAAAATTCGTCGCTGGAGGCTGAAGCAATCTCTGGGGAGAACCTGGTTAAGACGTAAGGATTTGTTGGAGCACGTCGAACTAAACGATGAGCAGCAGCAACTCTTACAAGAATTTATTGAAGAGTATAAGCATTAAAGCTTAACTCTTTTTTCACAGTTTAAATTGATAGAGCAGACGCTCAAATGAGGAGCAACAGCCATGAGTAACATCATCCAACAGCTAGAAGCTGAACAAATGAATAAAGAAGTGCCAACGTTTGGCGCTGGTGACACTGTCATCGTACAAGTTAAAGTAAAAGAAGGTGAGCGTGAGCGTTTACAGGCGTTCGAAGGCGTTGTTATCGCTAAGCGTAATCGCGGCTTAAACTCAGCTTTTACTGTTCGTAAAATCTCTTCAGGTGTTGGCGTTGAGCGTACCTTCCAAACATACAGCCCACTAGTAGATAGTATTGCGATCAAGCGTCGTGGTGACGTACGTAAAGCGAAAATCTACTACTTACGTGAGCGTAGTGGTAAATCTGCACGTATTAAAGAAAGACTTGACGTTAAACGATAAGTTTTTCTTAGTGAAGCTTAAAAAGCAGCCCAAGGGCTGCTTTTTTTGTGCTTGTCATAAGTTGATTGATCATAAGGCCTTTTCAACTTTTGTTAGATGCATACATAGGGTAATCTATAGTTAACTTACTGCAGGATCTTTCACTTGGTTGATAAACGTCGAAAAAAAAGTAACGCTTCGGAACAAGATATTATTGAAATCGAACTGTTTTGTGACCACGTGTGGATGGAGCAGGGACTTTCTGACGCAACGCTTTCCAGCTACCGTACAGATCTGAAAATATTTGCTGGTTGGCTACAAGAGCAGGGTTCAGAACTATTGCGAGCTGGACAAGGTGATATACAATCTTACCTTGCTTACCGTTTCCAGCAGCAATACAGTGGCCGCTCTACGGCACGCCTTTTATCGTCTCTTCGTAAGTTTTATGGGTATCTTTGTCAACAACACCGTCTAACCGTTGACCCGACTCAGCAAATTGAAAATCCCAAAATACAGCCCCCGGTTCCAAAATCACTAAGCGAGAAAGATGTTGAATCATTAATTGAGCAGCCAGACTTAGAAACAGCCTTAGGTTTGCGGGATAGAGCGATGCTTGAATTGCTATACAGTAGTGGCTTGCGGATTACCGAGCTTATCAGTATTGAAGTTAATCAAATAGGTTTTGTGCAAGGCGTTATGCGAGTCATCGGTAAAGGTGACAAGGAGCGGCTGGTACCTATTGGCGAAGAAGCTTTGTCGTCAATTCAAACTTATCTTAAGTATGGCCGTTCTGAGCTGGCAAGCGAAGACGGCAATGACTGGTTATTTTTGAGTACACGTGGCTCTAAAATGACGCGGCAGACTTTTTGGTACCGCATTAAGCATTATGCTAAAACAGCAGGTATCCGGACTCACATATCGCCGCATACGTTACGCCACGCCTTCGCCACCCACCTGTTAAATCACGGGGCAGATTTGAGGACGTTGCAAATGCTGTTAGGGCACAGCGATTTATCAACAACACAGATTTACACTTATGTCGCCCGAGAGCGATTAAAGCAGTTACACTCGGAACATCACCCGCGTGGTTAGGCCTTTTTATCCATGTAAATCTTTGTAAATCAACTTACTTTCGCCTCTTAGTCATGGCTAAAATACGATGTGGGATAGTAGTGACTGGTTGGGAAAGCAATGAGTCACATGCTATGGTTATCAATCTTTCAAAGAAGAATTCCAAACTTATGCAAAATTTTAGCAAATTGCTATTCATCGGATTGTTGAGCTCATTATTTCTCGCTTCTCACGCGCAAGCAGAAGTTAAAGAAGCTAAGTCTATGCCTGATGTGAAAAAGCAGACAAAAGCAGCTGACCTCAATCCCCACCAAATTAAACAGTTGCTACAGGCCAAATTCCCATCGGCCAGTATTCAGCATGTAGCGCCGGCTGAGATTAATGGCGTCTATTCATTCGTGTTGCAAGGAGACCTTTATTATATTTCTAATGATGGTAAGTACTTGTTAAAAGGACAGATGTTAGACATTTCAACGCCGAAGGTGAAAAACTTGTCATCACAGCGCATGGCTGAAATTCAGAAGAAAGAGTCACCGATGCGAATTGCTGAGATCAATAAACTTGATGAAGACAATATGGTGGTTTACCAAGCTCCCAACGAACAGCATGTGATTACTGTTTTTACAGATGTTGATTGCGGTTTTTGTCAAAAGCTGCACCGTGAGCGCCAAGACTACTTAGATTTAGGCATTACCATTCGCTATTTAGCCTTTCCACGAGCTGGACTAGACTCTAAGTCAGCCGCTAAATTACAAGGGATCTGGTGTGCTGCTGATCAGCAAACGGCAATGACCGAAGCGAAGGTACAACATAAATACCGTACTGGCACCTGCCAAACACCATTTAAAGAGCATATGGCCTTAGTCCGTAAGTTCAGCTTAAATGGTACTCCTGGAATTATTCTTGAGAACGGTGATTTGATTGGTGGTTATTTGCCCGCTGAAGTATTAAGCCGCCGTTTAAATGATTTACCAGAAAAAGGACAAGTGGCTAACAAGTAAATGTTTTAGCTGGAACGCTTTCTATGGATGAAATGAAGAAAGCTAAGCTAAGGATATAAAATAGCCAACACGCGTCGACCTTCGCTGGCCAAAACAGTGAAGGTCCGACAGGCTGCTCCTGTCGACATCACTTCGAGCGGAGCTCCCATCATTTGTGCAGCTTCTATAACTTCCCAAGAGGGTTGTTGTAGTTCGTTACCAGTTCCTAGTAACACAGCCTCATAATCCTGAATATCCAACGCTTCCAGCAGATCGGCATTAATACTTTCAACATTATCGGGTAAGTTTTCCTGCGACAACTTTTTAAGGGTCACCGTGAGTGGCTCTGAAAATTCACGACCATTAATCTGAATTGAGCCTGTTGAATAGGCTGTAATTTGATAGTCGCCAGAATTGCTGTCTAAAGAAATATCCATAAATGTTGATAAACAATATTCGGTTAATTTTGCACCCCAATGGTATTTACAGTATAACGATGAGCAACTGAAAATGTAACAGACCTGAGTTATGGCATTAAATATTCGTCGCAGAGTTTCGAATACTGAACACCTCCTTACTGAATCGAGCTTACTTAACCGTATTTACTCAAATCGTGGAATATCGCACGCTGACGAACTCGACTACCAACTGTCGAAGCTAGAACCTTTTCATAGTCTAAAAGGTATTGAGTCCGCTGTAGAGCTTTTGTGGCAAAGCCTTGAAGGCAATGAAAAAGTTCTCATCGTTGGTGACTTTGATGCCGATGGCGCTACTAGTAGCGCTTTGACCAAACTTGTTTTGACGCGGCTAGGAATAGAGGTCGATTATCTGGTTCCTAATCGTTTCGACTATGGTTATGGCCTTTCGCCGGAATTGGTGGAAGTTGCTAAAGAAATGTCACCAGACTTAATTATCACTGTAGATAACGGGATTTCCAGCATTGCAGGCGTTAAGGCCGCTAAAAAAGCTGGCATAAAAGTTCTCGTTACCGACCACCATCTAGCTGGCGATGAGTTACCTCAAGCTGATGCAATTGTGAACCCTAATCAGCCTGGCGATGAGTTTCCGAGTAAAAATTTAGCCGGGGTGGGGGTAGTCTTTTATGTATTATTAGCGTTCCGCGCCTTATTACGAGAAAAGAACTGGTTTCAAACTTCTGGTGTGGAAGAATTGAACCTAGCCCATTACCTCGATTTAGTCGCATTAGGAACAGTCGCAGATGTTGTTCCTCTGGACAAAAATAATCGAATTCTGGTGCATCACGGATTGAAATTAATCAAAGGCATGAAGTGCCGGCCAGGAATTATTGAGTTGTTACGAATTTCCAAACGCGATCCTCAAAAGATAAAGTCCACCGACTTAGGGTTTGCAGTCGGGCCAAGACTCAATGCTGCTGGGCGTTTAGATGATATCGGCTTAGGCATTGAGTGTTTGTTGACGTCGTCTACTGATAAAGCGACTGAGTTAGCGCAGCTTTTACACAGTTTGAATACCGATAGACAGCAAGTCGAGCAAGAAATGCAAGACGAAGCGCTCGCTCAGATTGAATCTATGTCGTTCGATAGTCCTGAGCAAGCAGTTTCACTGTGTCTGTACGAGCCTCATTGGCACCAAGGAGTCGTTGGCCTTGTGGCCTCTCGACTTAAAGACAAAGCCTATCGACCCTGTATCGTTTTTGCGAATGCTGATGAAACCATGGTTAAAGGGTCTGGGCGCTCAGTTAAAGAAGTTCATATTCGCGATGCTTTGGCATTGGTAGACGCACAGCACCCAGGTTTAATCGATAAATTTGGGGGACACGCCATGGCTGCAGGCTTATCTTTACGCAAAGAAAACCTTGAAGCATTTAAGATAGCTTTTGAACAAGCTGTGCAGCAAATTTTAGGCGGTAGTACTATGGAAGATGTCGTGGAAACTGATGGCGCTTTGCATCCCGAAGAGTACCAGTTAGCAAGCGCGGAATTGTTAATCCAAGCAGGGCCTTTTGGTCAGGGTTTTGCAGAACCGGCGTTTGATGATGAGTTTAAGGTATTAAACAAGCGAATTGTTGGTGAGCAACACTTAAAGTTAACTTTAGAAAAAGAAGGTTCCTCCGCACCGATTTCTGCGATTGCTTTTAGAGTTGACCCGGTGGAATGGTCAAAACCTGTGACTCATATCCGAGCGGTGTTCCGGCCGGATATAAACGATTATTATCAAAAAGAATTGCAGTTAATTATCACGCACCTAGAAGCGCTTTAACCGGTATTAAATAGAGAACGGCTTTAGCTATCAGTCCTTTCTGGAATGGCTGAATCACAGGCGTCGGGGTCGCCGCTCCAGTTGCTTTGGGTCACGGTGCCTTGTTCGTTATAACCAACTTGGACGGTGCAATACACGTCTTTTTTCCCGCCAAAAAGAGTAGTGCCGATACTACCAAAAAAATTGCCTCCAAAACCGCCAACTCCAATATTAAAAGAAGGACGATTTTTGATTTCACGAGTATTCCATTCCGCGTACTGGTTACCATTGATTTCACGATCAGCCGTTGGT
>QQTG01000020.1 GCA_003370465.1 Kangiella sp. HD9-110m-PIT-SAG07
GCGCAGCGCGTTACAGCGCAAAGGGCGCTCCAGTTATGAAAGCGCAAGAACGTTAGGTTACAGTAAAGCTGCAGCTTTTTGGCGCTTAGTGATTCCGTTAACCCGACCAGCCTGGGTCGCAGGCTTGGCGTTAGTGCTGATGGAAACCTTGGCCGACTTTGGTGCTGTGAGTATTTTCAATTACAACACTTTTACCACTGCCGTATATAAATCATGGTATGGATTTTATAGCCATGGCACTGCCGCTCAGTTGGCTTGTTTGCTATTGCTGTTTGTCAGCATGGCGGTTATCGCCGAAAAGTGGGGGCGTGGTAAAGGGCGTTATGAGCAGTCTGGTGCGGCGCTGAAGCAGTATCGCCAGCAGTTAACGGGCGCTTGGGGAGTGTTGGCACAAATAGGAGCATGGCTCGTGTTTGCACTAGGCTTCATCTTGCCAGTGGTTCAATTACTCTATTGGGTGGTGAGTAGTTTCGAGCAGCACACCGAAGGTACTATAGACTTACTATTGAACACAGTGCTATTGGCCGTGCTAGCAGCGGTGATAACTTTGCTGGTTGCTAGCGTTATGGTTTGGGCACAGCGGCAAAAGCAGTCTAAGCCAAGAAGTGTTATGACAGAGTTCTCACAGCTTGGATATGCGATGCCGGGAACCGTCTTAGCAGTAGGTATCATGATGGCTCTAAACGGGATCGATAGCTGGATCGCTGACATCATGAACGATCAAAGTCAGTGGTTGGCGACTGGATTGTTTGCGTTGTTGCTGGCTTACGTGATTCGTTTCTTACGCATTGGCTATGGGCCGTTATCTAACTCTATGGGTCAAATTAAACCAAGTGTGGTAGAAACTGCTGGTATTCTTGGTGCTGGGAAACGTGAAAGACTATTTCGAGTTTACATTCCACTATTACGTCCAGGTGTGCTGACGGCCTTATTGTTAGTTTTCGTCGAAGTGATGAAGGAAATGCCTGCGACCCTGATATTGCGTACCTACGGTTGGGATACGCTGGCGGTGCGGATCTACGAACTGAGCGCTGAAGGCCAGTGGGAGCTCACTTCGCTCCCAGCCATAATGCTTGTAGCCGTGGGTATAATCCCCGTGATTTTACTGATTAAGAAGAGCGACGTTTAATTGTCTTTAGCTGCTCGAACCTCAGAATAATAACGATTAAAAAACACTCCACCAATAACTAGCAAAGCCAGAGCTAAGAAACCAATTCCAATTGAGTCGGTAACTATGCTAACGCAAGAGCCGATAATTAAAGCGATAAAGAATAAGACTTCATTCCCCAAAGCCTTAAAAAAATTTAACATAAATAATCCCATTTGATGTTTTGTTGGCGTGTTTGTCGTACAAAGCTGTTTGGTGCTTGTGTTGAGCTTCCTGAATTATCTAGATAGACACAGAGGTATTCAAGGCTAACTATGTAAATGAATCTTTCCAGATATAATCAAAAGCTATTTGGGATAGTGTTTTACTGGTCTGACTCTCCCCTTTTGGGTTCTTTTGTCTCGCGAACCCCTGTATAATCGTGCGCCATTATAATCATTGAATTTGTTAAGGAACGGTGTCGTTATGGGCAGTAAAACACCTTTATATCAGGCGCATGTAGACGTTGAAGCGCGTATCGTGGATTTTGGTGGCTGGGATATGCCGTTAAATTATGGCTCACAAATTGATGAACATGCCGCAGTGCGTGGAGCGGCGGGCATGTTTGATGTGTCGCATATGACGATTGTTGAGATCAAAGGCAGCGATGCTAAGCCTTATTTGCAGTATTTGTTAGCAAATGATGTGGCTAAGCTACAAGAGCCTGGTAAAGCGCTTTATACCGGCATGTTAAATGAAGAAGGCGGTGTAATTGATGATCTTATCGTCTATTACTTGAGCGATGCTCATTACCGTGTGGTGGTGAATGCAGCAACTCGCGAGAAAGATTTGGCTTGGTTGGAAAATGTTGCTCAGCAGTTTGATGTTTCAGTCGAAGAACGCTCTGACTTGGCCATTATCGCTGTTCAAGGGCCTGAGGCGATTGAAAAAGCCCAGTCGACGTTTAGTGATGAGCAAAAAGAAGCGGTCGCTGGATTAAAACCTTTTGTCGCTGCCTACGCAGGAGATTTGTTTGTAGCCCGCACAGGTTACACCGGCGAAGACGGTTATGAGATCTTGGTTCCTGATAATAAAGCCGTTGAGTTGTGGAATGCGTTGGTAGAAGCAGGCGTAAAGCCATGCGGCTTGGCGTCGCGAGATACTTTGCGTTTAGAAGCGGGTATGAACTTATACGGCCATGATATGGACGAAACAGTATCCCCGTTGGAAGCTAATATGGGCTGGACCATTGCGTGGGAACCTGAGGGCCGTGACTTTGTGGGGCGTAAAGCATTAACAGAGCAGAAAGGTAACGGTATTCCGCGTAAATTGATTGGCTTGGTACTGGATGGCAAAGGCATTATGCGTGAAGGCCAAGAAGTTGTCGTTAACGACGAAGTGGTTGGCGTCGTCACGTCAGGAACCATGTCGCCAACAACGGGTAAAAGTATTGCAATGGCGCGTGTCGAGCGTTCAGTCGATGCTGAAGAAGTGCTTGTACAAGTGCGTAAGAAGCAAATCCCTGCGAAAGTGGTCAAGCCAAGCTTTGTACGCAAAGGTAAGTCATTGATTTAGTGTGAGCTAAATACGACTCCTAAAAGAGCTTAGCCGCCCGAGTATAAACGCTTGGGCAGCGTTTAACTTTGATATACAATACGATTAATTTTTGAACTGATAGATTGCCCTGGCGGGTGGCTATAGAGGAAGAGACAATGAGCCAAATTCCAGCAGAATTGAAATATGTATCGAGCCACGAGTGGATCCGTGACGAAGGTGACGGCATCGTAACCGTTGGTATTACTGAGCACGCACAAGAGTTGCTTGGTGATGTGGTGTTCGTAGAAGCGCCAGAAGTAGATAGCGAAGTCGACGTAGAAGACGAAATCGCAGTTGTTGAGTCTGTAAAGGCTGCTTCAGATATCTACGCACCATTAGCGGGCACAATCACTGAAGTTAACGAAGAGCTGGAAGACTCTCCAGAATTGATCAACAGCGATCCTTATGGTGACGGCTGGATGTTCAAAATGAAAATCGATTCGGGTGACTTGGATTCACTGCTATCGGCGGAAGATTACGCCGAAGAAATCGCTGACGAATAAATTATTGGCTCATAGCTTCGTTAAATGCATCAATAACTCAGCTCGTTTAGCCTAAAGTAAACGTCGCCTCGTTATTAACACATTTGCCTTGTTCTGAACGCAATAAAGCTTCGTTGGTTAGTTTTCTAAACTTTTCTAGTGTTGAGTTGAAGTGGATTGCCTGAATTCAATCAATACTGAATATTTAATAGGATGGGTTAGCCGAGAGGTATAACTCATTGATCACCAAGCGTAGGTGATAACTTTTTAAGGGCCTCGAGATGTTCGAGGCTTTTTCGATTAAACAGTTTATGCAGATCGGCATAATTGAAATTGATAGGTCGCGACCAGTATGACTGATAAAACAAGCTTGCAAGATTTACAACAGTCGGATGATTTTATCCGCCGTCATTTAGGCCCTCGTGAGAACGAGATTCAGGAAATGCTCAGTGAACTGGGCTTGTCGTCTTTGGATGATTTGGTGGAAAAGGCTGTTCCGCACAAAATTCAGGTGAAGGAGCCGATTGCTGTTGAAGCGTCGCGTTCTGAGCGTGAAACATTGGATTACTTGCAGTCGCTTGCAGACGAAAATATCGTTGCAAAGTCATACATTGGTATGGGTTATTACGACACGGTAACGCCAGCAATTATTCAGCGTAACGTGTTAGAAAATCCAGCTTGGTACACCGCTTATACACCCTACCAGCCTGAGATCGCACAAGGTCGTTTGGAAGCTATTTTAAACTTCCAGCAAATGACCATGGATTTGACGGGTATGGAGCTAGCTAGTGCTTCGTTATTGGATGAAGCGACTGCTGCGGCTGAGGCCATGGGATTAGCTAAACGCTCCTCTAAAAACAAAAAGTGTAATACCTTCTTTGTTGACGACAAAACATTCCCGCAAACGATTGATGTGGTGAAAACGCGTGCTGAGCACTATGGTTGGGATTTAATTATTGGCCCAATCGAGGAAGCCGCCGACCATGATGTCTTTGGCGCTTTATTGTCATACACCAATGTTCATGGTGATATTACCAACCTAGAAAGCATTATAGAAAAACTACACGAGAAGAAAGCCATTGCGTGTGTCGCTGCAGACATTATGAGCTTGGTACTACTGAAGTCACCAGGCGAGATGGGTGCCGATGTCGTGTTCGGTTCAGCCCAGCGTTTTGGTGTTCCGATGGGCTTTGGTGGCCCGCATGCAGCTTTCTTTGCGACGCGCGAATCATTTAAGCGCTCTTTACCGGGGCGCATTATTGGTGTCTCAAAAGATACTCGCGGTAATAATGCGATGCGCATGGCGATGCAGACTCGTGAGCAACATATTCGTCGTGAGAAAGCGACATCGAATATTTGCACGGCACAGGTTTTGCTCGCGAATATCGCTAGTTTCTATGCGGTTTACCACGGTAAAAAAGGTTTAACAACGATCGCTAGTCGTATCAATCGTTATGCTTCTATCGTGGCATCAGCGGTTGTTAACTCTGGCATGGAAGTAGTCAATGATCACTGGTTCGATACCGTCACTTTCCGTTCTTCTGATGTAGAGGCTATTCAAGACCGTGCCAAAGAAGCACTCGTGAACCTACATTATGATGGTGATTTAATCAGCTTCTCTATCGACGAGGCAAAAAGCCAAGCGGACATTGAGCAATTGATCGAAGTTATTACTGGCGCAGAGTCAGACATATTTGATTTAGATAGTGAGGCTCAACCTTCAATTCCAGAGCAATTAGTTCGTCAGTCGGATTTCCTAACGCACCCAACATTTAACGACTATTATTCTGAAACGGATATGTTGCGTTACATCAAGCGTTTGGAAACTAAAGACTTTTCATTAGTGCACGGCATGATCCCTCTAGGTTCGTGTACCATGAAATTGAATGCGACCAGCGAGATGATGCCAGTAACCTGGCCAAAGTTTGCGTGTATCCATCCGTTTGCACCAGAAGACCAAACCTATGGTTACATCAAGATGATCAAGGAACTGGAAGCGGACTTGGTGGAAATTACCGGTTACGACTTTGTATCGATGCAGCCTAACTCAGGTGCGCAAGGTGAGTACGCGGGTCTTATTGCGATTAAGAAATATCATGAAAGCCAAGGCGAAGGCCATCGTAACATTTGCTTGATCCCGAGTTCAGCGCACGGCACTAATCCAGCTTCAGCACAGATGGCTGGTATGAAAGTAGTTATTACCAAGTGTGATGATAACGGTAACGTTGATGTTAACGATCTAAAGGCGAAAGCTGAAGAGATGAAAGACAACTTAGCGGCATTAATGGTGACGTATCCTTCGACACACGGTGTATACGAAGAAGAAATTAAAGATATCTGCGACATCATTCATGATAATGGCGGTCAGGTGTATATGGATGGCGCCAACATGAATGCGCAGGTCGGCATTTCTCGTCCAGGGGATATTGGCTCAGACATCTCGCACTTAAACTTACATAAAACCTTCGCCATTCCTCATGGCGGTGGTGGTCCTGGTATGGGGCCGATTGGCGTTAAATCACACTTAGCACCGTTTGTGTCTGGCCACTCAGTTCGTAAAGTACATAGCGTAGAAGCTCGCGATAACGCTGTATCTGCAGCGCCTTATGGTAGCGGTATGATCCTACCGATTTCTTGGGCCTACATTAAGATGCTAGGTCAGGTTGGCTTACGTCGTTCGACAGAAGTCGCGCTATTGAATGCTAACTACCTGAAAAATAAACTGTCTGAGCATTACCCTGTTTTGTATGTAGGGCGTAACGATAAGGTGGCTCACGAGTGCATCATTGACCTTCGTGAGATCAAGAATAACACAGGCATTAGTGAGGTCGATTTAGCCAAGCGTTTAATGGATTATGGTTTTCATGCACCAACCATGAGTTTCCCAGTAGCGGGAACTTTCATGATTGAACCAACGGAAAGCGAATCTAAGTATGAGCTGGACCGTTTCGTCGATGCAATGATCCGCATCCGTCAGGAAGTTGAAAAAGTCGCTAGCGGTGAGTGGGATAAAGACAATAACCCACTGGTTAACGCACCACATACTCAAGCTGACTTGCGTGACTGGGATAAGCCTTACTCTATTGCTGAAGCGGTTTACCCGTCAGAAGCAACAATTCTCAGCAAGTTCTGGCCAACGACGAATCGAATTGACGACGTGTTTGGTGACAGAAATCTGATGTGCAGTTGCCCAGCAACAGAGACATACGCAGATTAAAATTTCTGTGAACTGAGTACTTGACTCGAAAGCCAGCGTAAGCTGGCTTTTTTTATAATGCTAGGGTATAAATGGAGCGTTTGGCTTGAAGCGCATGTAGGACGGGGAGTGTTAAGGAACTAATATGTCTAAAAAGAAATTTGAAGAATTCGTTATTAAATTATCGGAAGACCCAAAACTAAATCAATCGTATGTAGAAAATCCAGAAGCAGTAATGAGAGATTTCGGTTTAGAAGATAATGAAATAAAAGCTGTTATGAGTGGAGAAACAAAAGAAATTGAAAAGCTAACAGGCACTAAGGCGGTTTGTATCAATATTGTTATTCTAATGAAAGATGATAAATAAACAAAAAGGTTCATATATTGCTATTAGCACCGGGATGTTACTTGCAGGCCACATCTCGATTAGATCGAGAAGGGTTATCGAGGAGGCTGATATAGTTTTATCGCTGATGCCTCACCCTATAGCTGAAAACTGGTTGGAAAGTATTAGTAAGGAGCATGTTAGCCTACAATCCTATTATTCAGAGGGAAAGCATAGAAAGCAATCTTACAGCGAGATGTGTGAGCGTATACTAGAAGAGGTTCGTAAGGGCAAGCGTGTCTGCGGAGCATTTTATGGACATGCTGGTGTTTTTGCTTGTGTACCTCATGATTCAATCAAGTTAGCTCAAGAAGAAGGCTACTTAGCTTATATGGAGCCGGGAATTTCTGCTGAAGCTTGTCTATATTCAGACTTAGGCATCGACCCGGGAAGTTTTGGTGTTCAAAGCTATGAAGCTTCTCAATTTCTATTCTATGGCCATCAACCGAATGTAGTCAGTTACCTGTTATTATGGCAAGTTGCACTGGCAGGAGAGTTAACGGCAAAAACATTTAAAACTAGTGAGAAAAATATAAAAGCTTTGGAGAAATATCTCTTAAATTGGTACCCACCTGAGCATGAACTTATACTGTATGAAGCGGCGTTCTTGCCGTTAGATTCGGTTAGGAAAGAGGAAATCAAGCTTGCGGACTTAGCAAGTGCGGTCTTAAACCTTCATACTACATTGGTTGTGCCTCCAGCTAGAAAAATGAGTATTAACAAAGAGTTAGTAGAGAGCTTAAAAGTGGATTGAGTTCCTTCAGTCCATGGAGAAATACAGGTTTGTAAAAATGCAGTTTTAGAAGGATAATCAAACTATGATAGAAAGCCAGGGATTATCAATGCTCAAGCTAGTGTTAATACTGATGATGTTGCTCTGTGTAACTACGGTGGAAGCGGTGGAAAATAAAGATTACACAGCGGAGTTAATAGAAATAGAAAAAAAACTTCTGAATGACTTACCTGCTTCGCGTGAACGTTTAAACCTAATCGAACAGCACAGAGATGACTTGTCAATTAAAGAGAAGCAGCTTCACAAGTTACTGAGTGCCCATCTACATTTCATGATGAATGATGTTGATAAAGCTCAGTTATATTTAGAAGAGCTTCCGAGTAATCAGTTAAGCCCGGATTACGACGCAAGAAAGCAGATGCTCTTATCATCAATTTATCACCATAAAGGGGAAAGTGTTAATGCTTTTATTGCTGTTGATCAGTCATTAAGTTTAATTGAAAAGTTAAAAAGTAATCGTTATAAATCAAAGATATTAATAAGTGCGGTAGGAATATATAAAGATGCTGATTTAATCGAGTTTGCATTAGAATATGCTCGCAGAGCGATCACTCTTGCCAATGATAATAAAGATGGTGAAACCATGTGTTTGGCTTCGTATGAGATGGGAGCTATTGAATTATTGACGAAGAATTACAAGATGGCAGAGAACCGTCTGTTAGCAGCAAAAGAGTATTGTGAAAAAGAGGCAATCACGGTTGCTACATACGCTGTATCGTACAGTCTTATGCAGTTGAAAATAGAAACTGGTAATCTTGAAAAAGCTGAAATAATTGGCAAAGAACTACACTCAAAAGTAGAAGACTACGGGTGGGATGTCTTAAGATCAGCAACCAAAACATTATACGGAAGATTGCTTTTAAAAAAAGGGAAGTTGGAGTTGGCTAAAAATTTTGGTGAAACAGGGTACCAATTAGCGAAAAAAGTGAAAGATAAAAAAAGAATTGAAAATGCCGCTGCGCTATTAGCAGAAGTTTACACTGAGCTTAAGGAAAATGATAAAGCCGTATACTATTACAAAGAGTATATGGATTTAAATGTTCAGAATAAAGTTCGAATAAGACAAAGAAAACTAGCATTTGATATTGCAAGGCGGGGGCAGCTTTAATAGTGATAGTGAAGGTAAGTAAAATCATATCTGCGCTTGTATTAATAGTAGCTGCTGTGACAGTTAGTGCCGAAAAGGGTGACTACTATGAAGAACTTGTCAGTATTGAAAGGAACATGCTGAACGGAAATAGTTACATAGAAAAGCGGTTAAAAACAATATCACAGCATCAAGATAAATTTACACAATTAGAAAATGATTTTTATCAACTCCTTCAAGCCCATCATGATTATTTGTCATCAGATTTAGAAGCTTGTAAAGAAAGATTAAAAAGTTTAATAAGTAAAACGAGCAGTATCGATATTAAAGCCAAATCAAATATTTTATTAGCAACGGCAGAGCATGTTTTAGGGAATCATGTTGAAAGCTTCATAGCCTTAGATAAAGCAGTTACAGCTGTTCCTCACCTTAATAGACAAAGGTACAAAGCCAGTATTTTACAAACAGCTGTTGGGATATATCAACAAGCTGAACTGTTTGAGTTTGCGCTGGAGTTAGCTAGAAATTTGCAAGTTGAAGCGGAAAAGTTAAAAAACGGTGAATATCTATGTATTGCAAACTATGAGTTAGGGGCGATAGAACAGAGAACAGGTCAAGTTAAGATGGCTAAGCAACGCTTGATGTTAGCAGTTGAGCATTGTAAAAATAATAAAAGTAAGATTTTTGAGTATGTCTCAATTATAGCTCTGAATGAAATCATTGCGGACTACGGTGGATTGGAGAAAAGTAACCAAGCACTTAAAAAAATTATACAGCCAGTAAAGGCTATAGGCTGGAAAAATTTAATTGCGCGGCTGAATATAGCAATTGCAAAAAACTATCTTAGAATGGATGATTATAATCAAGCAGAGAAACATGCGTTAATTTCTTATAACGAAGCAAATGAAGGAAGAGATAAGCGCAGATTACAACAATCTGCTGAAATCTTGGCTCAGGTATACACTAAAATGGATCAAAAAGAGAAAGCTCTTAAATATTATAATCAATTCAGGGAGTTAAATTCTGAGAGCAAGGTAAAGATAAGACAAAGAAAATTGGCATTTGATTTAGCGAGAAGAGGAAAGCTTTAGCGCGGGGCAAATAGCCTTACAAATATAATGATGAAATATATAATATTAACCACAGCTCTTTTCTTTATACAGGTTGGCCCCGCCAACGCCGGTTATTTTGAAAAACTGAGAAATATAGAAAGCCAGAGAGTTAATGACTTGGCTGCTACAAGACAAGCTCTAAAAGATCTTTCTATCTACCAGAAGGATTTTACACAAATAGAAACCCATCTTTACTGGCTCTTATGGGCTCACTCCGAGCTCATGAATAGTAACTATTCTGAAGCTGAGAAATTTCTCCTAGGCATAATCGATAGTGGTGCTTCTGCAGATTATAAAGGACGTGCTCACTCGATATTGGCAGCAGGCTTTCATCTGCAGGGACAGTATTACGAGTCTTATATTCATTTTGATAAAGCTTTAGCAATGATTCCAAAAATGAATGATAAAGAATATAAGGCAAATATACTTCAGAATGCCGTTAGCTTTTACAATGACTCAGGACTAGTTGCATATGCGATGGATTATGCAAGTAGATTGCTAAAATATTCAATAGAAAACAATGACAAGTCAAAACAATGTCATGCTTACTTTGACATTTTGAATATTGAGATTTCTGCAAAAAAATACGATTTGGCGGATGACCGATTAATGGTAGCATACAAAACTTGCAGAAAAGCTAAGAACGAATTGTTCTTATTACATCTAAAGAATCTAGAGTCTGATATTGCCATAAGTAGAGGCAAGCTTAGTAAGGCAAAACAATTATTAGAAAACAATTATAAGGAAGTCAAAACGTATGGTTGGGCAACCCTTATCTCATTGACAGAAATACGTCTGGCAAACTTATACTTTGAGGTTGGCCAATATAATGACTCGGAGAAAGTGGCAATTAAGGCTTTTGAAGCCTCAAGTAAAACAGGTGATACTAAGCGTTCAAAAAATGCGGCGGAAGTTCTGGCAAAAACTTATTCAAAATTAAACGATAAAGACAAAGCTATTAAGTATTATCAGTTGTACGTAAAGCTAGAGCAAAAAATGAACGCTATAAGTCACAAGAGAAAGCAAGCTTATGATAATGCTAAACAAGTTCTAAGAGCCAAGAACTGATGACAGATACACATTATCTAAAGTATTGCATCAGGCATTGTTTAGTAAACTGAGGCCGTAAGTAGAAACCGCGCGGTAGAGTTTTTATAGTCGAACCATCGGGCCCTATGGCGTCGGTTAAGGCTTTTGAGTTTGCGGCCTTAGGCCTGACTTGCAGAATGTCACCCAGTCTTGCGTCTATCTGTTCAATCTTTCCCATCGACACCTGATCCAGCACGTCTTCAAAGTCTTTTTTTAAGATGCGTTCTTCTTCAAGAGTAGGTTGCCAGAGAAATGGCAGTCCTATCTGACGGTTTTCTATAGGAATGTTTCGACTAGCTACAATTGGTATCCAAAGCACGTGCATCAGTTTGTGCCTCACCACGGAGTTCTCCCAGCGTAAACCTTGAATATTATTCAAAGGCAACACGCTGACATAAGTAGACTCAAGCGGACGCCCTTGCTCATCAATAGGTAGTGTTTTTAGTTCAACACCAATCTCTGGAAAGTCTGGTTGTGCCAATGAACCGGAAGTAGCGCCAAGAATCATTTCTAGAAACTGACCGACCCAGCCCTTTTTATGGAGAAGTTGCTGAGGAATTTGTTCTTTATAGCGCTCGCATAACTCCCCTAAAGTAAAGCCAGCGAAACTCTGGGCATAGTCTAGTAAGGCTTGTGGGTTCTCGTATTGCATAATTTATTATTGTCGAAAGCATCGGTATGTGGAACAATGATAACAAAGTTTTATGATTTGGATGAATAGATGATCGACGCAGACGGCTTTAGGGCCAACGTCGGCATCATCATTTGTAACAACCAAGGCCAGTTACTCTGGACGCGCCGTTTTGGACAGACATCGTGGCAGTTCCCGCAAGGGGGCGTGCACCCGGGCGAAAGTGCAGAGCAGACAATGTACCGAGAACTATACGAAGAAGTGGGCCTTGAAAAAGATGATGTCCGTATTCTAGGGAGTACGCAGCATTGGTACAAGTACCGATTGCCGCAACGACTGATTCGCCAGAACTCCCAACCACTGTGTGTTGGCCAAAAACAAAAGTGGTTTTTGTTACAGCTGGTGACTGACGAAAGTAAGATTGACTTTGCAGCGACTGACCATCCTGAATTTGATGGTTTTATTTGGGTCAATTATTGGTACCCGGTAAGAAATGTCGTTAATTTCAAGCGTGATGTTTATCGTTCGGCCTTATCAGAATTGATGGGCTCAATGTTTCGTTTTCAAATGCAGGGCAAATCAAGTCATCGTCCTGAAAAGAAGCATAAGAAAAACAGTGGTTCTCGCAGCGGCAAACAAGGCAAACAAGGCAAGCAAGATCAAGCCTCAGCCCAAGAAGCAGGTG
This sequence comes from Kangiella sp. HD9-110m-PIT-SAG07, assembly GCA_003370465.1. Taxonomy (GTDB): domain Bacteria; phylum Pseudomonadota; class Gammaproteobacteria; order Enterobacterales; family Kangiellaceae; genus Kangiella. The sequence continues at coordinate 12,144 of QQTG01000020.1, forward strand.
CAAATCAGCAGCGCCAAGGCAATAGACGTCGCCGACCGCGGCATCCCTACCGTTCTAACAGCGTTAATAAAGAATCAGAGAGCAGCTAATCAGCTGCTCTTTTTTAGAAAGGCTAAAAGCTAGAGCTTTTCTGATAAGCCAGCAGCATATTATTCGCAGGCATTTCATGACGCTCAACCAACTGGAATCCGTTGTGGCGTGCGGCTCGGTTCATATCATCATAATCTCGAATGCCACTCTCGGGATCGTTTTCTTTGAGAAACTTATCGAACTCTTTATTGGACTCAGAGCTGTAGTTACCGTTGACATTAAAGGGCCCATAAATTAATAAATAGCCACCAGGCTTAACAACTCGGTTAGCGCCTTCGAACAAATCTTTTACCCGATCCCATGACATGATGTGACACGTATTAGCTGTAAAGACGGCGTCGACTTGGTTCACTGGCCATACGCGCTGCCCTACATTTAATGTACGTGGCTTACGAATATTGGGGAGCTCGCTAGCTTCGAGCCAAGCTATGATTGAGCCATGATTTTCAGGTAAGTCGCTGGTATGCCAAGTTAAGTGAGGCATAGCACCAGCAAACCAGACGGCGTGTTGCCCTGTACCAGAACCGACTTCAAGCACTTCAGTACTGTGTGTGAGGTATTGCTTGATGACATCAAGTATGGGGCCTTGATTGCGTTCACAGGCTTCGCTAAATCTGCGCATAGAGTTGGTTTATTAATCAAATGTATAAATTCATCATATCGCAAGCGTGGCCAGCGATAAAGCTATGGGTTGGGATACGATAAAGACCTTTAAAGCGATGGGATTTATGCCATAATCAGACATCAACTATCTGAACATCATAAAGTTTAGACATATTTTGGACACGCAGATTCTATGGTTTTTGGCCTTCGTGGTTTTGGGGTTATTCAATGGCGTTTTAGCTGGGCTGCTAGGGATCGGCGGCGGCATGGTAATTGTGCCTGCTATGATTTGGCTTGCGCCGCAGTTAGGTGTACCGCCTGAGCATGTGATGCATGTGGCTTTAGGAACTTCCATGGCAACGATATGCTTCATTGCGATATCTTCAGCACGCTCGCATCATAAACGTGGCTCTGTCAGCCTTCCTTTGCTTAAAATCTTGATTCCTGGCATTGCTATCGGTGGTTTGCTTGGAGCTGTTGCTGCAAAATACATGCAAACTGAGTGGTTGGCGTGGATATTCAGTATTTTCGCCATTTTGGTCGGGATCAAGCTACTATCTGGAGCAAACCCTGAGGCTAAAGGTGAAAAAACACAGGGCAAGCAACGGCTACCTGCTGGTATTATTATGGGCGCAATATCCTCATTGGTCGGTATCGGAGGCGGTAGTGTCGTAGTGCCTTATTTGCTGTATCATAAGGAAAAATTAGTGGTCGCCATTGGTACAGCCGCGGCTTGTGGCCTGCCTTTAGCCATAACCGCAGCGATAGGCTATATCGTCACGGGATGGGGAGCTGATACTTTACCCGCGAATCATATAGGTTTCGTCTTTTGGCCGGCGATGGTAGCGATAGCCATCGGTTCCATGCTTACAGCACCAGTTGGAGCCTACTTGGCCCATAAATTACCGACAATGGTGATTAAACGTATTTTTGCAGTTTTGCTGATCATCGTTGCCGTTAAAATTATTGTCGACCATGTATAACGTTTTGAAATGTATAACGTACTGAAAATAAAATAATGAATTCTTAAAGAGAGAGCTATGGACTTCCCAAAAATTGATCCCGTTATGTTCGAAATAGGCCCAGTCGCACTGCATTGGTATGGCTTTATGTACTTATTAGGCTTTTTAGCGGCCTGGGGCTTGGGAACATATCGAGCAAAACAACCACACTCCGGTTGGACAGCAGAGCAAGTATCAGACTTTCTATTTTTTGGTTTCATAGGCGTCATTTTAGGCGGCCGCATTGGGTATGTTTTATTCTATGGACTAGAGTTCTGGGCCGAAGACGCCCTATATATCTTTAAGATATGGGAAGGTGGCATGTCGTTCCATGGTGGATTATTAGGTGTCATCGCTGCAGGCTGGTATTTTGCCCGCAAGAATAACAAACCGTTTTTTGATGTGGCTGACTTTATGGTGCCACTGGTTCCTTTGGGATTAATGTTCGGCCGGATTGGTAATTTCATCAACGGAGAGCTTTGGGGGCGAGAAGCGAGCTCTGACTTTTTCTTAGCTATTCGTTTCCCGCAAGACCCACAAGGGTTGCTACGTCATCCATCGCAGCTATATCAGGCAATTTTTGAAGGACTTATTTTATTCCTAATCGTGTGGTTTTACTCCGCCAAGCCCAGACCGAGAAAGGCTGTATTTTCGGTATTCTTAATTGGCTATGGCGTCTTTAGGTTTGGTGTTGAATTCTTCCGCGAACCTGATGCACACTTAGGTAAGGTGATTTCGTGGTTAACCATGGGACAGGTGCTATGTGTTCCTATGATTGCGATTGGTGTATATTTATTGGTGAAGGCGTACAAGCAGCCTATAGACCAACCAAAAAAAACAGCCAAATAATTGTGTAAAACTTTATTGATGAACCTGAATTTATGAAACAATATTTAGATATGATGCGCCATGTACTTGAAAATGGCGAAGATAAAGGCGATAGAACGGGAACTGGCACAAGAAGTGTGTTTGGTTACCAGATGCGTTTTGGTTTGCAAGAAGGCTTTCCACTCGTCACCACGAAAAAGTTACATCTACGCTCAATCATTTATGAGCTTTTGTGGTTCTTAAATGGCGACACTAATATTAAATATCTAAAAGATAATGGCGTTAAGATTTGGGACGAGTGGGCTGATGAGAATGGTGACTTGGGCCCAGTTTATGGTGAACAGTGGCGCTCCTGGAAAAAACCTGACGGTACCACGATTGATCAAATCACCAATGTTCTTGAGCAAATAAAAAATAACCCAAACAGCCGTCGTCTAATGGTTGTCGCTTACAATCCTGGAGTCGCCGATGAAATGGCACTTCCGCCGTGTCACTCGTTATTTCAGTTCTACGTTGCGAATGGCAAGTTATCGTGTCAGTTGTATCAGCGTAGCGCTGATATTTTCCTCGGTGTGCCGTTTAATATTGCCTCTTATGCATTATTAACACACATGATAGCGGAGCAAGCAGGTTTAGACGTCGGTGAGTTTATTTGGACGGGTGGTGATACGCATCTGTACAGCAATCATTTCGAGCAAGCCAAAGAGCAATTATCACGTGATACACTACCATTACCAAAGTTAAACATTAAGCGTAAGCCTGACTCGTTATTCGATTATGAGTTTGAAGACTTTGAAATCGTGGGTTATGAAAGCCACCCACATATTAAAGCGCCTGTGGCCGTTTAAAATTTCAGAGAATAATATGCCTCAACACAAGAAACCGATAGTCAGCTTAATCGTTGCCATGGCGAATGATCGAGTGATTGGAAAAGATAATCAGATGCCATGGCACCTTCCGGCCGACTTAAAGCACTTCAAAGCGGTAACCTTAGGCAAACCAGTGATCATGGGGCGGAAAACCCATGAGTCAATCGGAATGGTGTTACCTGGTCGTAAAAACATTATTATCACCCGTAACCCCAACTATCGCTCAGACTTTCATAACGAGCATTGTGAGGTCGTGACCAGTCTTGAAGATGCGCTTGAAGTAGCACTTGGTTTAGAGAATGGCGAAGAAGAAATCATGATCATCGGCGGCGCAAATATCTACGGTCAAATGATTGATCATGCCGACAAACTCTATTTAACTTTTATTGATCTTGATACCGACGGTGATGCACGCTTTCCTGACTGGACCCATCATGAGTGGAAAGAGATCTCAAGGGAAAAGCACCAGCCTGATGAAAAGAATTCTTACAACTATCAATTTGTAGAGTTACGCCGAGTGCACTAGCCTATTTCATTTGGGCAACCAATAAATGAAGGAAATCATGATGCGACTCCTTGTTTTACTCCTGTTTCTCACGCTGTCGCTAAATACAAGCGCAGCAGACACGGAATTTAAGCAAAACCTTGATAATGCTTTGAGCGCCATAAAAGAAGAGCATCAAATACCGGCTATGGGCATTGCCATCATTGCCTCCGGTAAAATTGTGTATCAATAAGGTTTTGGTTTTTTAGACAAAGACAAAACAGAGCCAGTAACCGAAAGTAGTTTGTTCAGAACCGCCTCCCTTTCAAAAATCTTTACCGCACAAGCCATTATGCAGCTTGTAGAAAGAGAGGAGATTTCCTTGGATGACAAGGTCGCTCAATACCTTCCTCAATTTGACGATAGCCCGATAACCATACGCCACTTACTGACACACTCGTCAGGTTTGTCAGATCAAGTAGGGCCGTTACCTATAGATAAAATGCGAAGCCTAAAATCCTATTTAAGTCACTTGAGTGAACAAGCTGTAAATGTAAAGCCCGGTAATTCATTTGAGTACAGCGATGGCGGGTTTAATATTCTCGGAGCCATTGTCAGCGTTGTCTCGGACATGAGATTTGAAGACTATATAACGAAAAATATTTTATTACCCACAGACATGAGGCATAGTGGCTATTTTGATGGTAAGCAAGGGATTAAAGCTGAGGCATTGCCAACTTATGAAGGAGAGTTTCTAAACAAAGATCAGCTCCGACCTTATGATGTCGCATTTTATCCTTCTGAAGGACTCGTATCGAATGTAGCTGACTTGAGTCGTTGGTTGGTATCAACGCTGACTTTGAGCGAAAAAGTGCTAACTAAAGATAGTTACCGAAGTATGTTACAGCCACAGCTGAAAACAACTTGGGGTGAAATATATATGGGGTTGGGTTGGCAGGTTTATGAAAAAAATGGTCAGTCAGTAGCCAGACATCCTGGGAGTATTAGAGGCTATAAAGCGCTCATTATAAGCTTTCCAGAATCACAAGATGCTATGATTTTATTAAGTAACGCACACGAAACACCACGTTGGGATATCGCGCGGGTCATTAGGGAAATATTAACCGAACAAAAAGTTTGGTAATCAGGCGCTAAAATAATAGTGTCAGCGAGAGGGGTATCCCTATTTCGAATAAAACCTTCTATTCTATCTCACCAATAGAATTATAATCCCCACTAACATAAAAATTAACAAAATAATTTGTAATAAGCGTTTCATAGAAAAATTCCTATATAGTCAATATTGATAGTTTAACGTTAAACCAGTGGTTTTATTCCAATGAATATAATTATTTTTTGGGAAGGCTTTAATTTTGTTAGTATGTGGGCTTAGAGTACGAATAGTTTTAGCCGTTACTGATCAGTAGCAGGACTATAGAAAGGAGTAATATGTATTATTTTGCGTACGGTTCAAATATGTCAGTTTCTCGCCTAAGAGCGCGAGTACCAAGCGCTGAACCATTTGGATGTTATATCCTTAAAGAGCATGATTTAAGATTCCATAAATTAAGTGGAGATGGCTCAGGAAAGTGCGATGCATACTTTACTTCAAATGCTGACGACATTATTTATGGGGCCTTGTATAAAATCGACCCGCGGCAGAAACCTGTTTTGGACAAGGCAGAGGCCGGATATGATGAAAAAGAAGTCACTGTGTATTCTGGTAACGATGGCTCGCCTATCAAAGCGACTATTTATATAGCTGCTGGTGAAAATAATGATATACAACCTTATTCTTGGTATTTGAATCATGTTTTAGTCGGTGCAGAAGAAACAGTGTTACCTAAAGACTACATCACAAATAAAATTAAGGTGGTCGAGGCCATGGAAGATAAAAACAAAGAAAGGGATGCAGACGAGTGGTCAATCCATGATTAATGATTAAAATTTTAAGAAGTGATGGATTGAAACTAAATACCGAAAGTTAATTTAATGATTGGAGATAAACGTGAGTATCTGGTTTAAGAAGCCTGATTTAGAAGAGATCAATAGTTGGAGTGAGGGAACGTTGTTAGAACATATAGGGATTGAGGTTACGGAAGTTGGTGTGGACTACTTAGAAGGTACGATGCCTGCCGACCATCGAACCTTTCAGCCTTATAAACTCGTTCATGGAGGAGCGAATATTGTTCTAGCTGAAACCTTGGGGTCGATTGGCGGTATGCTGACGATTGATCCGGATAAATATATTTGCGTTGGCCAAGAGGTTAACGGTAATCACTTACGGGGTGTTCGCTCTGGCGTGGTTAAAGGCAGAGCCAAGCAGGTTCATGGTGGTAGCAAGTCCCAGGTGTGGGAGATTAGATTGTATGACTCTAATGAAAAGCTGAGTTGTATATCACGTTTAACTTTGGCAGTAGTCGAGAAAAGATAGAGAAGATAATCATTGGACGTAACTACATGGTAGCTGGCTAGGAAAGTAATATGTTTGGATTCAATCGATACCTGTATTTAGTGGTGACACAAGGAAGATTAAAAGCAACAGAGCTTAAGGATGGAAGAACTATTGAGCGGTGTTTAAAGCCTGCATCGCATCCTCGAACTCCTATAGGTAACTTTGAAAATCTAGAAAAGATATTCTCTCAAGCTATCAATGAGTTAGAAGGTAATAGCTTTTTCAAACCGAGCCCCATTGTCTTCCTTCACCTTCTGGATGACATTGAAGGGGGCTATACACAAATAGAAATAAGAGCCTTCAAAGAGGCGGCATTGGGTGGTGGTGCCCGTGAAATATTCATGCCAGAATCGAAAACAATATTAACAGCACAACAACTTCTAACAAAAGACTTTATTGAGTTAGATGATGCTTGAGTGTTTAGTTAGATTCTTATAAAAATAGCTATGATTCACTCCTTACTCGTTGACCATGCACTAGATATCGTAATGGTCCTCCAGTTTCAAGAGTGTTAAATGGATAGCAGGTTATTAACGTTATTTGATTGTCGCCACGATCGTAGAGAGTGTCTTTTTCGATGTGGTGCACTTCGAAGCCTGTCACTTTGTAATGAATCTTCTCACCATTTTTATTAGTCACCATGATCGGGTCGTTAACTTTGAGGTATTGCAAAAACTCGAAGTGAGTATCGCGATGCCCTCCTAGGACGACGTGTCCTTTTTCCGTAAGCTTTGCGCTTGAGAGTACATGGCCTGGTCCAAAGGCCAAGTTTCGTCCAGAGGCACCAGCTAAAACAATTTGTTCAATATCTTGATTAGGGGCTTCAAGCTTAGCCACTGGATATGTATCTGCCCAGGACCAAGGCTTGTGAGGCTTGCCGTCTTTTAAGGTTTGCTCCCAAGCGTTGCTCAATAAATGTTGTGCCAATATGGCTTTGACTTTGATATAACCGGCCTGAACAAAAGCCGTGAGGCTAATGATCAGAAGAGCGCAAATAATGCCGTATTGTCGTATAAACTTTTTCATAGATTATTCACTTACTGTGACATTTTATTGCGGATGTATGTTCTACGGCGGCTTATAGAAAAGTGGTAAACAATGGCTAACAGTAGCGAGAGAATACCGATCAAGAGCGCGAGATTAGCCATGGTGCCTCCTTGTGGGTAGCCATGTTTGCCTTTAAAACCTTTAGGAAGAGGATTTTTTAAGTGTTGTTGCTTCAGAGCTTCACGAACTCTTGCAGGGGTTTTATCGACCGCGACTAGGCTGGTGAAGTCGCTGACAAGTTGGAAATCTAGAGCTGTTTTAAGCACTTGGTCACGCTTATTGTCATAACTTAAGTCGAAGTCGCTATTGATGGAAGCTATTTTTTGGCGTGCCCATAATTTAGCAATACCTTTGTCTTTGCCATTAACGACTACTGGAATATTACTAGACCAATCGTAAACATCTGACTTACCAGAAACTTTGAGACTGACCGCATGATCTTTTTGCGTGCGATAGCTGACGAATAAAGGTTCGCCTAGATATAAGTCGCGTAAGACTTTGGGTTGTAGATCGATACTGGCGGCTTTTGCGCCCGTTAGCTGCAAGTCAGTGAGTGCTGGGTGGCGTAATTTTTTAAAGAGGTTTTGTAGTTGTGAACGTACTTCGTTGATACTGCCGATATAGGTGTAAGTACCACGACCGAAATTAGCTGCTTTATTCATGAAATAACTATTGGGAGCTGAGCCGATACCAACAGTAAATAAACGATTATTACCAAGCTTATCTTCTATCAATTCAAATATTTGAGACTCGTTGCCAATGCTGCCATCGGTTAGGAACACTATCTGACGAAGAGGTTCTGAGTTCGGCTTATCAAGTGCCAGCTGAACGGCTCCAGCAATTTCTGTGCCGCCATCAGCTTGAAGTTGATTAACGAATCCGACAGCGCTTTGGCGTGTTTGTTCTGAGTTCATCACTGCGTGTGGAAAGAGCTTGCGAGCTTCATGATCAAAGTCAATGATGTTAAAAGTATCTTGTGGACCTAATTCATTCAACGCAAATAGAAGTCCGGCTTTAGCTTGCTCCATGGACTCGCCAGACATTGATCCTGAAGAATCAATGACAAAGATTATTTCTCTTGGCTGAGTATTTTCACTAACCAAGGTATGGGTTGGTGGCAACATCATTAAAACATGATAATTGTGTTTATCATGTTGCTCACTAAACAACGCGACTTTAGGCTGTTGACCGAGTTGCGGTTGCCAGTTCAAGACAAAGTCTCGATTGGCTTGCGTTGGATTTTCTAGTGAAATTTGATAATTATCGCCATGTTGTTGTATATGAGTCTTATGGTAAGGACTTTCGAGTAGAGCCAAATCAAAACCGGGGTTAAGATTAACCTTTATAGTCACAGGACGATCAGGCTGTATGCCTTGATTGAATTGTGAAACCTCACTGGGTAGCGATTGAGTGCTTGGTTTTAGTTGTTGAGAATTATCACTTTGCTCACGGACTTTGCCGCTTGGTTCGTAGCGAGGCGTAATGCCTAAAGGCATGCGCATACTAAACTGGGTCGCATCGACGGTAACCAAACTCTGGAATTCAATTTCAATGGTGATGCTTTCACCAGGCGCTATATTAGCGAGCTTTGTGGTAAATAAATTTGATCTTGTCTGATGAACAATACTGGCGCGTTGACCATTATTTTTTGCTTGCTGATAAGTTCGTTCAGCTTGTTGTTTCTCTTGAACCTCACCTTCAATGATCCTCTGCCCAATATGCATATTGAGCGTATCCACAGCCACATCGTCTGGTAGTGGAAACTGATAGACACCTTCTAGCCATTCCGCAGAATTATTCTTAAAGGTTTGTTTGATATTAACCCGAGACACCACACTGTTGACGTGCATTTCGATATCGGTAGAAAGGGGAAGTTGTTCGAATTGTTGGTCACTTTCGAGCGAACTATACCGGATAAGTGAAGTTTCTCCGCTAGCAGAAGCATTGGTACTCAGCAGCGCTAATAATATGATTAAAGCGATCGTAATGTGTTTCATGGTGTCTCCCTGATGTTTTGCTTGGATGAGACCATTAAACGCTAAAGAGTTGGCAAAATTTTTATTAAAAAAAGCCAAGAAGTTATAGATTGTGACATAAAAAAGGCAGCCAAAGGCTGCCTGACAAACTTAACTATTATTGTTTAGAATAAACGCTCACCGTTTCTGAGCCCATAAATTTCACGACCAAAGGGCCAGATGGCAAGTTTAACCATTTTGAAGTGTTGTATACCAAACGGTATACCGATAATGGTAATACATAGCACGACACCCCAAAATAGATGGTTTATCATGACCCAAATGCCACCAAATATCAGCCAAATAATATTGAGAATGACGTTGATTAAGTCTTGTGACGCTGGTCTATCGGCCATGCGAGTATCTTGACCAAATGGGAAGAGTGCAAAGATTGCTAGTTTGAAACATTGTACGCCCCAAGGAATACCAATGATGGTAAAGCAAAGTGCAATACCGCCAGCGATATAGCCCATCGAGACAAAAAAACCGCCAAAGATAAGCCATAAAATATTTAACAGTATAGACATTCAGTAAGTTCCTTTATTAAGTGCTTACCTATATTTAATAATAAAAGGTGTTTTGGAGGTAGCGAAAAGTCGCAACAAAAGGTCTTCAAGTGTTAATGAATGTGACAGTTAGAAACGTTTTGTCATGATTTCTAGCGGATTACTTTACGATAAAGGTTAACGCTTTCGTCATTATCTGGAATGATTTGTTTTCCTTCGTCAGTAAACTTTAACTTTGAGAGAAGCGCAATAGAGCTCTTGTTATCCTCGGAAGTGATAGCAAGTACTTCAGGGAGTTTTAAATTAGCGGCATGCTCTAAAACTGCCAAACTTGATTGGTAGGCGTAGCCTCGTCCCCAGTGATGTTTAGAAATAGCAAAACCTATATCGGGGAACTCTAAATAATTGCGCTGTAGTAAGCCGTTAACGCCAACTGGAGTGCCCGATTTTTTGTCTTCAACCAAGTAAAGCCAGAACCCGAAGTTATTGTAGTGTTCTTGAGTGCTTTGAATAAAAGCTGCTGCCGCTTCTAGGTCATGAACACCTCGATCACCAATATGTTTAATAAAGGCAGGTTGGTTATAAAGGTCGAGAATAAATGCTGCGTCTGTAGTTTCAATATGGCGTAATCGAACTTTATTATTCGAGTATATGATCATGAATAAAGCTGTTGGTCGGTTTATGCCTTTTATAGCTGTTAAAGATTAAAAGTGCAATTGAATCTTAGGCAAAAAAAGCCAGCGGATTCGCTGGCTTTTCTCGAACTTAGTAGTACTTACAGTAGATCTGATACTGTATCGCGTTCTTCTTTAAGCTCTGTTTCTGACTCAACCATTTTGCCTTTGATAAAGTCTGTAACGTCCAAGTCTTGAACGATTTGGTAATCGCCATCTTTGCATACTACTGGATATGAGTAGATTAGACCTTTCTCAACGCCATAGCTGCCGTCTGATGGAACTGCCATAGAAACCCAGTCACCAGATTCAGAGCCAAGACACCAGTCACGCATGTGATCAAGAATAGCGTTTGCCGCTGATGCTGCTGAAGATGCACCACGAGCTGCGATAACTGCTGCGCCACGCTTAGCTACTGTCGGAATGAACTCTTCTTTAGCCCAAGTCGCGTCAACTTTGTCTGCCGCGTTTGCACCGTCGATCTGTGTGAAAGTGATATCTGGAACCTGAGTCACTGAGTGGTTGCCCCAAATGGTCATTTTCTTAACATCAGCAATATCAGTGCTAGATTTTTCAGCAAGCTGGTAAATCGCACGGTTGTGATCGAGACGTGTTAAAGCCGTGATGTTACGCTGGTTAATGCTTGGAGCATTAGCTGCTAAGATATAAGCGTTTGTGTTTGCTGGGTTACCAACAACACAGATGCGGATATCTTTATCAGCAACGTCGTCGATGACTTTACCCAGTGAGCTGAAGATTTTACCGTTATCAGCAATAAGGTCTTTACGCTCCATTCCTGGCCCACGTGGCTTAGCGCCAACCATTAAACCGATTTTAGCGTCTTTGAATGCCACTGCTGGATCATCAGTCACAACCACGTCTTTCACTAGTGGGAATGCGCAATCGTTTAGCTCCATAGCTACCGCTTCGCAAACTTTTAATGCTGGTGTGATTTCTAGAAGGTTTAAGATAACGGGTTGATCTTTCCCTAGCATTTCGCCGCTGGCAATGCGGAAAAGTAAAGAATAACAAATTTGACCGGCTGCTCCGGTTACCGTAACGCGAACAGGCTCTTTCATTCCTGAATCCTCATCGTTAATGGATGTCTAAAATTTAGGACGCAACTTTAACACAAAGTCGCTATAAATCCCATAACTAGGGTGTTTTGGAGGTAGTTTAGGGTGGCAGGATTTTGATAATTATTGAAATAAGAGATAGCTCTTACACATCAGCGAAGTCTTGGCGTGAGCCAAGCCAGCGCTGAGTAATTTTCTGAGCGAGTTGCGGAGATTGTTCGGCTAAATCGTGCGCAACTTGTTGTAACTCCGAGACTAATTCGGCGTCACGGACCAGGTCTGCAAAGCGTAAACCGATATCGCCAGTTTGGCGCGTACCGAGTAATTCGCCCGGGCCACGCAGCTTTAGATCCTCTTCAGCGATGACAAAACCATCGTTAGTATCTCGCATGACTTGGATGCGGGCTTTGGCATTGTTGGAAAGCGGTTGTTGATAGAGCAGTACACAATGGCTTTCTATAGAGCCACGCCCGACACGGCCTCGTAACTGATGTAGCTGCGATAAACCAAGTCGTTCGGGGTTTTCAATAACCATCAAACTAGCATTAGGAACGTCAACGCCAACTTCAATAACCGTAGTAGCGACCAAAATATCCAGCTCGTTACTTTTAAATTTATCCATAACTATCTGTTTCTGTTCGCTTTTAAGACGGCCATGAACAAGTCCAACATTGAGGTTTGGTAGTTGTTCTGCAAGCTGGTTGGCTGTGGTTTCAGCTGCCTGACATTGCACTTCCTCAGATTCGTCGATCAGGGTGCAAACCCAATAAACTTGTCGCTCTTCCTCACCGCAAGCGGTGGTGATGCGCTGGATTATTTGTTCACGTTTTTGGTCAGATAGCGCGACGGTTTGTACTGGAGTGCGGCCAGGCGGTAATTCATCGATAATCGACACATCCATGTCCGCATAAACTGTCATCGCTAGGGTTCGAGGAATTGGTGTGGCAGTCATCATAAGTTGGTGCAGTTGATAGCCCTCGGGCGCTTTTTGTTTTAAAGCTAGACGTTGGTTGACACCAAAGCGGTGTTGCTCATCGATGATAGCAAGACCAAGTTTGTGGTAATGAACATCTTTTTGGAATAGAGCGTGAGTGCCTATGATCAGCTGGGCTTTGCCAGAAGCAATCTGCTCCAAGGATTCATTCTTTTGCTTTGCTGGTAGTTTGCTGATTAAAAAAGCTGTTTTAACCCCAAGTTCGTTCATCCATTGTGAAAAAGAGAGGTAATGCTGTTCGGCTAAAATTTCGGTCGGTGCCATTATGGCAACTTGAAAGCCTGCTTCGATGGCCTGTAATGCAGCCATGGCAGAGACAAGGGTTTTTCCTGCACCAACATCCCCTTGTAGTAATCGAAGCATGGGCTTGGAGTGCTGAAGATCATGAATGATTTCTTGGCTCACACGTTGCTGGGCTTTTGTAGGCTTAAATGGTAACTGCTGTAATAAAGTATCCTGCAACTTACCATCGCTATGCATCGCTTGCGCTTGTTGTTCTTCAAGTTTATGGCGATGTAGCATCATGCTTAATTGATGAGCTAACAGCTCTTCGCAAATTAAACGTCGTGCAGCAGGCGAGGTAAACTGCTGTAACGACTCTGGTTTAGCATCTTTTGGTGGAGTATGAATCCACTTTAATGCTTGGTTAATATCCGGCAGCTTGAATTGGTTTTGTACATTTTCGGGTAGTAGGTTGTCGATAGGGTGCTTGTCCAGCAGGTCCACAGCCTGTCTTGTTAACGGCCTGAGGCTATTTTGGTGCAAGCCGTCAGTCGTTGGATAAACCGGCGTTAAGCTGTCTAACAGCGGCGCGGTGCTGGTTGCAGTGATCGCGGTTAATTCAGGATGCACCATATTACACTGAAAGCCAAAGCGACGAACTTCGCCAAAGGCATAGAACTCGGCACCTTTTTCTAGGCGTTGCTGCTGACTTTTATTAAAGTAAAAAAATCGAAAGTCGATGCTGGCGGTATTATCGGCTGCACGACAAACTAAGGAGCGACGCTTGCCGTATTTTACCTGACTCATTTCGACCTGCACTTTAATTAAGGCTCGGTCGCCGTCTTGTAAGCTGGCAATTGATTTGATTTGAGTACGATCTTCGTAGCGCAGAGGCAAGTGCAGTAATAAGTCGAGAACGTTGCGAATGTGTAAACGCTCTAACTTTTCTGCAAGCTTCGGGCCAACCCCTTTAAGACTGGTGCAGTCAAGGTTGGCAAGGTTGATATCCGAAGCGAGTTTAGAGATAGCCATTAATCTGTAATAGGTTCACCAGGCAGCTCAATGGCGTTAAGTGCTTGTTTTATCAGCTCAAGAGCTTTCTTTCGAGGGAAGCTTCGACGATAAGCTAGGGCTACTTGTCGACTTGGCTTGGGCTGATCAAATTCGCGCGTTACTAAGCCGAGTTTTTCATTATGAAAATCTGCGGCAGACTTAGGAATGACGCTTATACCTAAGCCGCTAGCCACCATCTGACGAATGGTTTCGATGGAGCTTCCGGTAATCCAGTCTTTTTGTGGGTTAAGACTGTTGTCACGACATTGCGGGCAAGCTTCTAACACTTGATCTCGGAAACAGTGACCAGCGCCAAGCATAATCATCACTTCATCAGCGATATCGGCTAGCTGTAAAGAGTCGCGTTTCACCCAAGGGTGGCGCTCCGGTAACAGTGCCATAAAATCTTCTTGATACAGTGGAACGACATCCACCTCAGGCTCTTCAAAAGGTAGTGCCACAATAATGGCATCCACGTCACCATTGCGTAATTTTGTACGCAGGTTATGAGTATAGTCTTCATCAATATGCAGCGGCATCTTAGGTGCCAGTTGACGCAGTTGTGGTATCAGTGATGGCAATAAGTAAGGGCCGATGGTAAATATGGCTCCCAGTTTTAAAGGGCCATCGAGCTGATCCGAATTTTGCTTTGCCATTTGCTTGAGTTGGCTGACCTGCTCCAAGATTCGCTGTGCTTGCTCTACCACCATATCGCCTTGAGGGGTGGTGCGAACGTCTGATTTACTGCGTTCGAATAAGGTAATACCGAGCTGTTCCTCTAGCTTCTTAACGCCAACGCTTAGTGTCGGCTGGCTGACGAAACATGCTTCTGCTGCACGCCCGAAATGGCGTTCACGCGCAACAGCAACAATATATTTAAACTCTGTTAGTGTCATAATTGATAGCCTCTCTCTATTATGATCCAGTGCTGAGAGAGATAAGTCAATCCATAAGTCATGAATTTATACTCTTCATTGATTCGGTCTTATCGTTATCGCACTAACTGGCTAACAGGCGCTATCAAGTTATGGCTTTTGTGCAATGAATAGCGAGAGTGGGCGTCCGTCTTCAAGGTAGTGCACTTGATCGAGTAAGACTGACCAATCGTGAAAGCGTTCAGACAGCTCATCATTTTTGAGTAAAAAGTCCGCTTTTTTGGGCTTACCGAATTTTGCAGCGCCTTCTAGAAAGGTGTGAATCACGATCTTGCACCCTGCTGACAGATGTTCTTGATAAATATCGAACAATGGTCGATGCAAGAAACGACTTTGCATGATGAGTTGCGGCTGAACTTGTTCAATCAAATCGATCAGTTGCTGGGGGTGCTTTCGGCAATCCATTTCTACCGTGGAAATCTTGAGATCCCACCGTCGGGCAGATTGCTCAACGCGCTCTAATGCCTGATCGAAATAATCAACGGCATAAACCTGGTAGCCCAATAACCCCATTAATATAGTATCGCGTCCAGAGCCACAGCCGATATCAATAGCTGTCGGGCTTGGAGTGTTTGGTTGGATGCAATGGCCGTGACTTTCAAGCACGGGATTACCATACCAAAGTCGGTTTTGGTTATTCCCTTGAATGAGTGAAAAGTCGGTAAGCTCATCGGAACTGTAAAGGTGTTCTACTTCAAAATTACGCTCTTGAAATAGTTCCAGTGCTTGCTGCCGATGTGCTTGTTCTACACAAATAGTTAGCGGCGAACCCTTAGGTGGTAGCTCGTGCCAAAGATCGACCAGCTGCTCGAAAGGAATATGAACCGCGCCCGGTAAGTGTCCATCTAAAAACTCTTGTGTCGGGCGCAGATCGATAATAGCGGATGTCGTGGTCATTAAGCTCGCTTAAAAGGTTGCAATTTACCGTAGCTCAGGCTGCGCCACAACCACTCTAATGGACCATATCTGAATCGAGCCAACCACCAAGGTGACCAAATGAGTTGCGTTACAAAAATAGCCGCAACAACCAGCATGAGTTGATATCGCTCAAGCTGCGCAAATAAACCGAAACCATGGCTATAGAAAAGCAGAGTACAGATAATGCTTTGTGAAATATAGTTACTGAAAGCCATGCGACCGACGGCCTCTAAGCGTGTCCTGAAGCCTTGGAGTTTATTCGATTTTGCCCACAAGCAAAAAAGAGCAATATAACCCAACGCCACGAAGACGGCTGCAAAACTATTGAGTGACATGAAGGAGAGCATGGCCGTGCTCATACTAAAATTAGAGTCGAGCAATAAGAAGCTGTCATAGGCGATAGTGCCAAAACCAACAATTAAACACAGAACCATCATTTTGATATAAAAACTACGACTACGTTCTGCCGTAAGAATCCCCAGTTGGTACAACCCCATGCCCAGTAACATCGAGCCTCCGATTCTAAATAGACCGAAAAACAATGCCATCATAGGCAGGTTAGTCGTAAAGAAATCGATACGGTGATCAAGTTGGGCAGCATAGTCGCTGGTGTAAACGGCAGTCTCTTGAGCAATGAAAGACTCAGAAGGCGCGAACATATCCATCATTTCTGCCAGGTCTTGCTCTGGGACATCGCCACTGAAAACAGCGAAAAGACTCATCATTGCCACCATAATGGCAATTAAAATAGAACCGACTATGATCTTAGTTTTCGCTTCGGTGTGACGGGCGAACCAATATACCCAAAGCCCAGTAACGGCATAGGTGACAAGAATATCGCCGTACCATATAAAAATAGCGTGCAATACACCAAAGCAAAGTAGCCAAACCATTCGCTTGTAATGCAGCCAAGCACTAGGAGTTCCGTTAGTCGCCGCTCGTTCGGCCATTAACATGATGCCTGCTCCGAATAATATAGAGAAAAGCGTATAGAACTTTTGATCGGCAAAAATGTGGGTAACGAACCAAGTAATCAGATCTATCGTGGAAGGCTCGCCCAAAGCCTTAGGGTTCACATAGTATGCGTAGATATTGGCAAACGCATAAATATTCATAATTAAAATACCCGCAACGGCAATACCGCGAATAAGGTCGAGCGAGTGGTAACGCGCCGTAGACTCAGTCGGCGTCAGTGGTGTAGTAGCTGTCATCACATATCCTTTGTTGTATTTTTAGGCAGTATAGCTGTGTTTAAGTTGAATAAACAATACATTTAAGCCGTAAGTCATTAAAAGCAAAAGCTTATTATTTTAGATCAGTATATTTTTAAATATGGCAGAAATGGTTGCATCAATGTCATTTATGCCTTGGAGTATTATAATACAATTCACTAGCGGTTTAAGTAATGAGCTTGATATGAAAGAAAAGAAAGTTGCATTTCTGGTATACGAAGCTATGGAGCTACTCGATATGGCTGGTTCGCAGACGGCTTTTTATGAAGGCAATCAGTTTGTGAGTGGCAGCTATAGTCTAATAGTGGTGGGTTTTAACAATGAAGTTGTCGTCAGTGAATCTGGCACACAAATAAAGCCCGATTGTTCCATCAATTCTTTAGGTGAATGTCACACACTCGTCATTCCTGGAGGGAAGGGAGCAAGGCTCGACTCTTTCTCCGAGCAAGGTTTGCAGGAACTAAGGGAATTAATAGTTAGGTGTGAAAGAGTTGTTAGTATTTGTACAGGGGCTTTTCTGTTAGCAAAAACAGGCCTGCCAGAAGAGACAAAAATTGCTACTCATTGGGCTTTTGCTAAGGACTTAAAGAAACAATTCCCAGATTTATTAGTAGATGACGAAAGTATATTCATTCAGGACAAGAAATACTGGTCCTCTGCTGGTGTAACTTCGTGCATCGATCTGACGTTAAGGCTTATTGAATTAGATCTCGGGAAAGTTGCGGCAATGCATGTGGCGAAGCATATGGTGGTGTATTTGAAAAGATCTGGTTCGCAGCAACAGTATTCTGAGTTTTTGAGTTTGCAAGCACCTAAAGATGAACGATTAGTGATGATACTGGAATGGCTAAAAGAAAATCTAGGAGAGAATATAACTGTAGATAAGATTGCTGAACGAGCAAACATGAGTGAGCGCCAGTTATACCGAGTGTTTATAAAAGAGACTGGGATTACTCCAGCTCATTATCTTGAAGAGCTGCGTATGGAGGTTGCTAGCACTTTATTGGTGAGCTCAGAAAAGAACATAAAAGCAATTGCGTTATCGGTGGGGTACAGATCCCACGACGGTTTTAAAAGAGCTTTTCAGAGAAGGTACTCTATATCGCCTCTTAAATATAGACAGGTTTTTTCTTCTAACGAAATACATTAAGAGAGTTATATGAACTTATTAAAGATAATATCGATTTGGTCAATCACAATGATGATGCCTGTATATGGTAAAGATGTACCCTTGAAAACAGGAAGCGGGAGTTTTGATATAGAAGGCGGTGAGAAGCATCCTGAAAAGACGATTAAGGTTTATTATCATAAACCGGCATCATTCAGTGCAGAGACAAAGGTGCTATTTGTAGTGCCTGGGGCTGGAAGGAACGGCTGGAGCTATCGTGATACATGGAAAAAGGCATCAGAAAAACATGATGTGCTAGTTTTGTCTCCTAGCTATTCAGAAAAGAGTTACCCAAACTTTTGGAACTATAATTTAGCAGGAATGGTAAAAAATGTGGTAATAAACAAAGAACGTACAGCCGTTGTATCACTGGAAGTGGTGAAGGAACCGAATAAGTGGATATATTCAGATTTTGATAGGATATTTGATAAGGTCGTTAACGATTCATCATTGAGCGCTAAAGATTATGATATGTTTGGCCACTCAGCAGGTGGGCAAATATTACACCGGTTTGCGCTATTTTATCCTGAGAATAAGGCAAATAGGATTCTAGCCAGTAACTCTGGCTGGTATACAGTTCCAGATTATACTGAGCAATTTCCATATGGCTTGAAAGATGCACCTATAGATACTGAAAAAATGGATTTAAGTTTTAACAATAAGCTAACAGTTTTTTTAGGAGAAATGGATAACCAAGATGAGATAAGAGGACACTTGGTACGAAACTCAGTAATAGATAAGCAAGGAACCCATCGATTTTCTAGAGGTAAGTATTTTTTTGAGAAGTCACAACTATTAGCAGAGAACTACGGATATCTATTTAACTGGAAGATACATGTTGTACCTAATATTGGACACAATTACCGTGGGATAAGTCAAGCTGCTGCAGTTTATCTATATGAATAAGTTATAGAAATGATTGACTCGACTGGCAGGAAACTTAAAAAACATGCTTTCCAGTTTAAAGTTAAATGTTTTGTCTTAACTCGTCCCACTCAGGATCATGTATGTCACCATTTTCATCCAGCTTTGGATAGCGCATCTTGTGCTTATCACAATACTTTTTGATAGTCGGATGGAGTGCGTTAAACAGGATGTAGTCAACTTCTTCTTGCGGGACTTTTAGCTCACCGTACATGTTGGCTTCAGCACGCTGTCTTTGTGCTTCGTACATAATGAGTGCGCCTGCGACAGAAACGTTGAGTGATTGCACCATGCCCGCCATGGGGATAATGACATGCTCGTCGGCCAGTTCGGCAGCTTGGTCGGAGACACCGACTAACTCAGAGCCAAGTAATATGCAGGTGGGTTTGGTGTAGTCGATGCTACGGAAATCGACCGCTTTATCGGAGAAGTGAGCCGCTAAAACTTGCATGTCTTGCTTCTTAACTTCAGCAATGCCCGTTTTAAGGTCTGTATGCTTGTGAGTCGTGACCCATCGCTTGCTGCCACTGGAAGTATGATGCCCAGAGAATTTGACGTCTGGAGGAAATACTGCGTGAACATGTCCAATACCCACTGCGTCAGCCGTCCGGACTATGGCGGCTAAGTTGTGTGGTTTATGGACTTCATCCATAAAAACCGTCATGTCAGGCTGACGATTTGAAAGTAGTGTTATGATTTTTTCATAGCGACTTCTTTTATCAAAAGTGCGACTAGGGTGCTGCAATGGTTAGCCCTCTAGCGTCATGATAGCGTCCATTTCGATTTGGGCGCCTTTAGGAAGTGCTTTAACGCCAATCGCCGCGCGAGCAGGGTAAGGTTCATCGAAATACTGAGCCATAACGTCGTTAACAGTAGCGAAATGGCCTAGGTCGATCATGAAAATATTGAGTTTAGAGATATGGTTAAGCGAACCACCGGCTGCCTCACATACGGCGCTGAGGTTTTTAAATACTTGGTGCACCTGTTCTTCAAAACTTTCGACCAGCTCCATTGTTTCTGGAATCAAAGGAATTTGTCCAGAAAGATAGACCACGTTGCCAGTTTTTACTGCTTGTGAGTATGTACCGATTGCTGCGGGTGCTTTTTCTGTATTAATGACTTCTTTAGTCACGTTTATGTCCTTTTGGTTGAATATCTGGGTGGCGATACACTTTGTTGACGAAAGGTATCACGCGTAATTTTTTGATAATCGAAGCGAGGTGAATACGGTTTTTTACGCCTACGTAGAACGTAATAATATTAACGTCACCATCGAGCTCGTTAATATCGACGTTAATAATGTTACCTTCTTGATTGGCGATAATATTGGTAATCTGGGCTAGCACGCCGCGTTGGTTAAATACTTCCAGCCTTAACTCAGTATCAAAGTCCCCCTCAAGCTCTCCCGACCATTCCACAGGGACATAGTGATCATTCTGCTTATGAGCTCTTTGGATATTGGGGCAGTTATCACGATGAATATTAAATCCACGACCAGGGCTGACGTAAGCCATGATCGGATCGCCAGGAATAGGGTGACAACAACGGGCGTACTTTATGACCAGCCCTTCGGTGCCTTTAATGGCGAGAGGAGGACGGTCTTCATCGGACTCAGCTTTACTGCTAGCCTCTTCAAGTTTTTCTGCATCACTAGACAAGCGGTGGGCGACTAGCGCACTGGCGATTTTGCCAAGCCCTATCCCAGCTAACAAGTGATCGAAACTTGGGTAACGAGTGATTTCTGTAATTTGATCGAGCTTGTCCTCAGCAAATTCGTCTAAAGACTTCTTCAAAGATTGCTCAAGTAGGCGACGACCGAGATGGACCGCTTCGTCATGACGCATATTCTTTACAAAGTTACGAATATTGGTACGAGCCTTGCCAGTTACTGCATAGCTAAGCCAAGCAGGATTCGGGCGAGAACCTGGCGCGGTAATAATTTCGACTGTGCGACCATTAACCAGTGGTGTGCTTAATGGAGAAAACTGTTTATCGATCTTGCAGGCGATACAGGTGTTACCAACATCGGTATGGATCGCGTAAGCGAAATCGACCGGTGTGGCACCTTTAGGCAGCTCAATGATCTTACCTTTTGGCGTAAACAAGTAGACTTCATCGGGATACAGATCAATTTTTACGTTCTCGATAAATTCTATTGAATCGCCAACGTTTTGTTGCATTTCGATCAAACTCTGTAACCACTCACGAGCTTTGGTTTCAGCTGGGTGGTGAGAGGTACCTGACTTATAGAGCCAGTGAGCTGCAACGCCGTGTTCGGCCATTTGGTCCATCAGCTCAGTGCGGATCTGGACTTCGATGTGGAGACCAGACTTGCTTCGCAAGACCGTATGCAACGATTGGTAGCCGTTGGTTTTAGGAATCGCTATATAATCTTTGAAGCGACCGGGTATTGGCTTAAATAGGTTATGTATTTGCCCCAAAACGCGATAACTTGAGTCTTCACTGTCTGTAATAACACGAAAAGCGTAAATATCCATAACTTCATTAAAAGTCCCGACTTTGTCGCGCATCTTCTTGTAAATGCTGTAGAGACTTTTTTCACGACCGATCACTTGGCATTTCAGACCAGTATCTTTCAGTCGGTTTCTCAGTTGTTTGGTAATGCGTTCGACCACTTCTTTTCTATGGCCGCGCACTTTGCTAACTGATTGCCGTAAAACGCGGTAGCGCATCGGATACATATTTGCGAAGCCAAGTAGCTCCAGCTGTTCTTTTATTCGGTGGATACCAAGGCGGTTAGCAATAGGGGCGTAAATTTCTAGCGTTTCACGGGCGATTCGACGACGTTTGTCCGGACGTAGTGCGCCAAGCGTTTGCATGTTATGCAGTCGATCCGCTAGCTTGATAAGAATAACGCGAATATCCTGCGTCATTGCCATCATCATTTTGCGGAAATTTTCAGCCTGCGCTTGCTCTTTCGACTGGAAATCAATCTGGGTCAGCTTACTCACGCCCTCGACCAAGTCGGCAACCGTTTCTCCAAATTGCTCGCTAAGATCTTGTTTAGTCACGTCACAATCTTCAATCACATCATGCATTAAGGCTGCCATGATGGTCTGATGATCGAGATGGAGATCGGCTAGGATATTAGCCGCTGCAACTGGGTGGGTAATGTAGGGATCACCGCTGGAGCGCATCTGCCCGTCATGGGCACACTCAGCGACTTGATACGCACGCTCCGCATCTGCAACCTGTTGCGGCTCTAAATAGTTCTCAAGAACACTTTTAAGATCTGCAAAATAGGCCATGCGTATCAATGATTTAGCTAGTAATGGTGATTAAAATAGAACCGGACGTGTTTCCTGCTCTTGTTCCGCTGCGCGTTCGTCAGCAGCCACTGTTTCAGCAGTCGTTAAACCTTCTTCGATTTCACGCAACGCAACAACTGTTGGTTTATCATTATCCCACTCTACTTTAGGATCATGAGTGCCTTCAGCAATTTGACGAGCTCGTTTTGCTGCTAACATAATTAAATCAAAACGGTTGCCAACCACTTCAACCGCATCTTGAACTGTTACACGTGCCATAACTTACCTCTCACAAACTTGCGGAAACTCCGCATTAATAACCTTGTATAACACTATACAAAGTAGTGTATCCAAAAAACTGGACAGACAACAACGTCTATCCCAATAAATTTTAGCTCAGCAGCTCTTGCAAAAGCGCCCGCTGGCGAACTTGCTGACTTTCTAGGCGCAATCGACGAGCGCTAAAAATGGAGGCGAGCTCCTTGCAAGCTATCTCAAAGTCATCATTGATGAGTAGGTAGTCGTACTCATCATAATGTTGAATCTCGCGATTGGCCGCAGCCATACGCGACTGAATGACGTCCTCACTGTCTTGACCTCGTCCAGTCAGCCGGTTCAGTAGCTCATCTTGCGATGGAGGCAAGATAAAGATACTGCGACATTCTGGCATCAGGTCACGAACTTGACGTGCACCTTGCCAATCAATTTCTAATACCACGTCATGCCCTTGTTCAAGTTGGCTTTCTAACCATACTTGACTCGTGCCGTAATAATTACCAAACACTTCGGCATGCTCTAAAAATTCATTCTTTTCAAGCATTTGCTGAAAAGCTTCGACGCTCACGAAATGATAATCTTGACCATTTGTCTCGCCAGGACGTTGCTGGCGGGTTGTATGTGAAATCGATAACTTTAACTCAGGCATATTGTGCAAAACCGCTTTCAATAAGCTCGTCTTGCCAGCCCCCGAAGGCGCTGAAACCACATATAAAGTACCTTTTGCCGTATTTTGCGTTTGCGTCATAATGTATATTTAGATGTGTTTTTATTTATTCAATATTCTGCACTTGCTCGCGCATTTGCTCGATCAAAACTTTAATCTCAACGGAGCTATTAGTGATATCTGCGTTGATCGACTTAGAGCCTAGCGTATTGGCTTCGCGATTAAACTCTTGCATTAAGAAGTCTAAGCGGCGGCCAACGGGCCCTTTGTCCTTAAGCAGTCTTAAGCACTCGGTAACGTGAGTGTTTAGGCGGTCGAGCTCTTCAGCAACATCAAGCTTCTGGGCCAAAAAAACCATTTCCTGCTCGAGGCGCTCTTTATCAAGTTCAACTTTAGCGTCTTCAAAGCGATTGGTGACACGTTCACGTTGCCACTTAATAACCGCTGGCATTTGCTCGCCGACTTTGGAAACTTCTTCTGAAATCCCTTTAAGGCGCTGCTCGATAATCTCTGACAATGCTTCGCCTTCGCGTTGACGAACTTCGATGAGTTGATCAACCGCTTGTGAAAAGGCTTGTTTCACGTCCTTTTCCATGGTGTCAGTATCGGCTTCTTCTTGTTGCAGAAGGCCAGGCCAGCGCATCAGCTGGATTAAGTCTGCTGACTGGTTATCCTGCGCTAAAACCTGTAATTCTTCGTGTGCTGTTAAAAGCTGCTGAGCCATTTCCTGATCCAGCTTCATACGTCCAGCATGCTTAGGATTCATTTCAATGCGCAAAGTGCAATCAAGCTTGCCGCGATTGAGGCGCTTACGTAGAACATTTCTCAGTTCGAATTCGAGATGACGAAAAGATTCAGGCATTCTGAAGTTAGGCTCCAGAAAACGCTGATTGACCGATTTAATTTCCCAAGTAACATTGCCCCATTCGGCAGCAAACTGCTGGCGAGCGAAAGCGGTCATGCTTTTTAACATACGAGAATAAACTCCGATTCGAACAATAGCTCAAATGTCTTGAATGACAAGGGCTGTACTCAATAAAACCCCTGAAACTGAAAATCGACACAGAAAGCCTACAATTGTACCGATATTTATGGGGATTGGCGATAGTTTAATCAAAGAGTTTGCAAAGTTGTTGTATGTCTAAAATCATGCTTTGAAAAGATCTGCTTTGAGGTTCACGCCCATTTTCTCAAAGCTTTAACATGAAATCGCTTTTGGTCTTCTAGACGAAGGGCAGTTAACTGGTTGCCCCAGACGCATCCCGTATCGATGGCATAGACATTTTTAGCTTGGGATTTACCGTCAAGCGCCGCCCAGTGGCCGAATACTACTCGAGTTTCTAGCCCGATATCGCTCAGCTCATACCATGGGCTGAGTCCTTTTGATTGCTTGCCTGGCGTGGATTTGCTCTTAAAGTCGAGACTGCCGTCTTGGTGACAAAAACGCATACGAGTAAAAGCGTTCGTGATGAAACGTAATCGCTCAATGCCCTTAAGTTTCTTTTGCCAGTGACTGGGTTTATTGCCATACATGTGCTGGAAAAAATCTGTGGCAGTGTCTTTTTCCTCTAAAACCTGCTCCAGCTCGTAGGCGCAAGCTAAAGTCTGATTAAGATCCCAGCCGGGAGCAACACCCGCATGCGTCATCAAAAAATCGAGGTGTTTGTCGTACACTGCGACCGGCTGTTTGCGTAACCACTTCATCAATGTATTGGTATTATCTGCTGCTAAAATACGGTTAAGATCGTCTTTCTTCGGCAATTTAGACTCTGTGTAATAAACCGCTAAGAGATGGAGATCGTGATTACCCAGCACTATGTCGCACAGATCTTGATGATCGTAGACATAGTTTAAAACCTCTAACGATTTTGGACCACGGCTGATGAGGTCGCCAGCTAACCATAAGCGGTCGCTGGCCGGGTTAAACTGAATTTTAGTCAGCAGTAGGCGAAATTCATCATAACAGCCTTGAATATCGCCAATCGCGTAAGTTGCCATGAATTAGTGCAGCACCCCTGGAGCGGCAAGGCTGAACACTGGAATCGGGGCGTCGAATTCAGCACCGTTTTGACCAATCATTTTATAGTCGCCTTCCATGGTGCCTATTGGTGTTGGGATCACTGCACCGCTAGAATATTGGTAACTTTTACCGGGCTCAATGTAAGGTTGCTCGCCGATGACTCCTTGTCCTTGGACTTCGGTCACTTCACCGTTGGCATCCGTAATAACCCAATGGCGAGAATCGAGTTTCGCTCCTAGATCGCCGGTATTTTCGATAGTAATGGTGTAAGCGAAAACGTAACGCTCATTGTCGGGTTCTGATTGCTCTTCGACAAACTGAGTGTTGACGCTAATTTGAAATTGATATTGTTGAGACATCTATTGTGTTCAATAACCTAAGTTATCTGGATTTAGGATCATTCTCTAATGTAACTGTGCTATTCGCAAGCCTATGATACTATTTAGCTAATTTTTTGAATTAAACGGTGACTTTTATCATGACCACAAACAATTCAACCAAAAAAGTCAAAACGGTAATGGTGACGGGCGCGAGTTCGGGATTCGGCTTAGAAACTGCGAGACGATTTGCGGAAAAAGGGCATCGAGTGATCGTAGCTGCGCGACGTAAGGAACGTTTGGAGTCGTTAAAGCAGGATCTTGACGAAGAGTTTGGTGTGGATACGGTGTTTGTCATGCCGCTGGACGTGACCTCGGAAGCGCAAATTGATGAGATGCTTGCCTCGTTACCGGGCGCTTTCTCGGAAGTGGATGTGTTGGTCAATAATGCGGGGCTGGCCTTGGGCTTGGAGCCTGCGCATGAGGCGAATCTAGATGACTGGCATCGCATGGTAGATACGAATATTAAGGGCCTATACTTAATGACTCGGAAAATCTTGCCGGGCATGGTGGAGCGCCGTCATGGTCATATTATTAATATTGGCTCAATCGCGGGGAATTATGCTTACCCAGGCGGCAATGCTTATGGAGCGACCAAGGCATTCGTCAAACAATTTACGCGGAACCTCAGAGCCGACTTGCTAGGAACTCATATACGAGTGACCAATGTTGAGCCAGGTTTAGCTGAAACCGAATTTTCGTTGGTTAGATTTAATGGTGATCAAGAAAAAGCCGATAATGTCTACCAAGGAACCGAGCCATTAACGGCGCAAGACATTGCTGAAGCTGTGATTTGGGCAGCTGAACAACCGCAGCATGTTAATATCAATTCTATTGAATTAATGCCGACGTCCCAAGCTTGGGCTGCGTTGGCGCTCGATAAAATCCAAGGATAACCCTAAGGAGAAGACTGATGTCATTTGAACCTATTTTATTGCCTGTTTTTATGATGGTGGTGCTGACTTTTGCTGTTGCGGTGGTGATGGCGCGTCGACGTTTCCGTTATTATCGTGAGCAACGATTGCACCCACAGAAAACAGCAACACGTGAAGGCATGACTGAGTTGATGGAAGATAACCGAGCTGCCGATCATTTTATGAACTTGTTCGAAATGCCGGTACTGTTCTATTTAGCAGTTATCGTAGCGATAGTAACGAATAGTGCGTCGCTATGGTTAGTCGGACTGTCTTGGTTGTACGTTTTGTGCCGAATGGCTCATGCTTACATTCATTGTACTTACAACAATGTGTTCCATCGTTTTAAAGCTTTTATTAGTAGTTATTTTACTTTGGCCGTAATTTGGATGGTATTAATTTTGGATATCGTTATATTTTAGTGGGTTCTTAGAGCGCTTTTAGAGAGAGTTATTAGATAGATGAAGATCGCAAAAGATAGTGTTGTTGAATTAGATTATAAGCTTATGGACTTAGAAGGGAATATTTGGGAAAGCTCGAAAGAGGGCGGCCCTTGGGTCTATTTACATGGGCATGGTGAGGTTATGCCGGGTTTAGAAAGTAAGCTCACGGATAAGGCTATTGGGCAGAAAATTAAAGTTGAGTTGGGGCCAGAAGAAGCTTATGGGCCTTATGAAGATGATCTAAAAACGGAAGTCCCACGAGAAGCGTTTGCGGATGTCGAGAACCTTACCGAGGGTATGCGGTTAGCGGCTGAAAGTAGCGACGGTGTACACGCGGTAATGGTGCGAGAGGTTCGTGATGATGTGGTTATTATCGACGCCAATCATCCTTTAGCGGGAAAGGCTGTAAAAGTCGAGGTTAAAGTTTTATCGGTCCGCGCTGGTACTGATGAAGAAGTCGCCCACGGACATGTCCATCAAGATGGTAGTTGTGGGCATTAACTTCAGAAGCATTCAGCGATGATGGCTTCAACTAAATCTGCCGACTGCTGGGGTTTGGTATAAAGCAAAAAATGGCTTCCTTCCATTAGGTATTTACGTGCGTCAGGATAGAGCTTGGCGATACTGTCTTTGGCGCGTTGATTCAAGACTTTATCATTAGACGCTTCAACATAAGCTATTGGCACTTTAGGCTGTTGTGGAAATTCGCCTAGCTGCTTCAAGGCTTCGGCACGTTGCTGCAAAATCCGGTGCGGTATTTCCTCAACAACTTTTCGGACATGCTTTACTTGCTGTGGTGTGGCATCGTTGTTGAGATATTTAGATTGTAATTGTTGCTCGGCAAAAGGAAGTTTCATCAGGGTTTCGGCGCGCAGCAGCTTTGGAAGCTCCAGCAAAGCTTTGCTGGGTGTCGCTAGTAAGCTGACAAAAAAGATAATACCTTCCACCTGAACTTCCGGCATCGCATTTAAGTAGGGCGCTATGGAACCGGCGTAAGACTCGACCAGTAATAGGAAAGGTTCGTTAGGCAGCTGTGGAGCTATGTGTTCGGCGAGCGTTTGATGGTCTTGAGCGCAGTTTTCGGGAAGCGGAATAAACTGCGTGTCGAGATTTAGGGATGTTAAGAACTCTTGGCATAATTGATCATTGCCATTGAGTCCGGGAATGATGACCAACTTCATGATTGCTTCCTACACATAAGCTTGATACTTGATCAGTCTTGATTCTTGAACAGTGTAATCACCGCTGATGACATAATGATGACGTCAGCGGTAATGTTGTTTGCAACTTTAGCTATCGATCGCTTGTTTCTGAATATCAAAAATCTCGCGAATACCCTGTTTGCCTAATTCCAGCATTTGCATTAACTCGTCACCGCTAAAAGTTTCGCCCTCAGCAGTACCCTGGATTTCGATAAAGCCACCGTGTTCGTCCATGACTAAGTTCATATCAGTTTCGGCGCTTGAGTCTTCTGGGTAATCCAAGTCTAAAATTGGAGTGCCTTCATAGATACCCACCGATACTGAGCCAATCATGTGTTTTAGTGGATTGGTTTTAATAATGCCCTTCTGACGCATGCTGAATAAAGCGTCGTGTAACGCGACACAAGCACCACTAATAGAAGCTGTTCGAGTACCGCCATCGGCCTGAAGCACGTCACAGTCGAGATAGATCGTATTCTCGCCCAATTGCTTTAAATCTACAGCAGCACGTAGTGAGCGACCGATAAGACGCTGAATTTCAAGAGTTCGACCACCTTGCTTGCCTCGTGAAGCTTCGCGATCCATGCGGCTATGAGTCGAGCGTGGCAGCATGCCGTATTCGGCGGTTAACCAGCCTTGGCCTTTGCCTTTTAGAAAGCGTGGAACGCTTTCGACAACGCTGGCGTTGCACAGTACTTTGGTTTCGCCAAACTCGATAAGCACAGAGCCTTCGGCATGTTTAGTATAGTTACGAGTAATAGTGATGGGTCTTAATTGGTTGGTGCTTCGTCCGCTAGGGCGCATAAAGACTCCTCTCTTTATGGTGTTAAAAACTTGCTGTGATTATACGGAAACTCTGTCTTCATTCCTATGGCAATGCTGACTATATCCTTGGCGTCGTGTCTGAGTATGGTTTATTCACCAAGCTTTTCCCTAGTTTGATAAAGATAAAGAGGAAAAGGAGCGGGAACAGAATATTTTGTACCAAGAAAATGGTGATTAATTGAATAACGCTTTGGCTCGCCTGCTCGGCAGCTGTTTGGTAGGCGGCAATTTGTTTTTTGACGTCGAGCTGATCGGCCGCGTCAGAAAACCAGCGTTTGGTTTTCTCTAACGTCGAAAGCTCTTCTTCAAGCTGAGGCTCGTCAGGCGTACTCTGGCGAATTTGGCTTTCGGTGCTCTCCAATCCAGCGCTTGCGACTTGATAATCCTTAGCGAGAAATCCTTGATATAAAGCTTCCGAGCCGAGCGCCATCAGAGGTGTGGCAAAGCGAACGAGAACTAAGAACAACGCAAACTTTAGGACAAACGGGTGCGAAGAGCGCTTCCTGTGATGTTTAACCAGCATATAACCGGCCGTAAACACCCAAAAAGCAATAATGAATATGTTAAAAAACGACCAAGCGCCCATCGCCAATAGTAGTTTTTGAACGCCAATGGCGCTGGCTGTAACCAGCATGACCACTGAGAATCGTTCAATAAGATCATTGATCGGGTCAAGAATTTCGCCGGGCGATAAGGTCAGGCCGACGCCTGCGGGTTGCATCGCTACCTCAGCTTCTTGTGCCACAGAAATCAGGCCATTTAATCCTCGCGCGACAGCGAAAGCAACCAGGCTGCGCTTCAAGGCTTCATCAGTATATTGTTCGCCGTGATAATCCAGCGCTTTGCTGCCAGCGAGTAGGCTGGCAATCGCTAAGCTGATAATGATGAGCCATAAATTAATAATCTTCATAAATACTCAAGTAAAGCCTTAAGCTGCGTTTCCACAGCCTAAGGGCGGAATCTAGTGATTAAAAGGTGTTTTTACGACGGCTTAATACTAAAGCAGCGAGTAATAATAGCGTTAGTAATTCAACAGGGCCACCGCCGCCGCCTGAGTTGTTGTCTTCTTCAGGTGGAGTGGTTGGCGTATCGGGTTGAGAAGAGCCAGGGCCATCATCACCAATACTGCTGTTATCTTTTAGCACAAATAAACCGTTTGAAATATCGCTAACCAGGATATTCCCGCTCGGTAGATAAGGGAAAGTACCCCAAGCGCCGTCAAACTGTGGGTCGTTGGCCTGTGGAATTGGGTAAGTGTCGAAAAAGCCGATTTCTTTGGGCTGAGTAGGATCGGCCACATCTAAGACCGTCAGTCCGCGTTTGTAATTCGACATGTAATATTTATCGCCAAGCGTAAAACCATTGTGATCGATGGCGCGGGTTTGGCCTTCGTACTGGCCGACCACTTGTGGCGCCGTTAAATCGCTAATATCCATAACGTATAAACGGGTATTCACACCTAGGTTACGTTCATCCAGCTCGTCCTGAATGAAAATGTAGTTTTTATCTTTTGAGTACCATCCAGAGTGCGTATAGCTGGCGCCATTGTAGGGTGTGCTGCTAATTCGTAATGGCGAAGACTTATCGGTAGTGTCCCAAATATCGACAGTGTTTTCGTTAAAATCGATAAATAGTTCGCAGGGATCATGACCAGATGCGCACTGACTGGTGCGGCTGTCATCGATGATCATGTTGGTCGCGTCGTGGACATAGCCAGTTGAAGTCGGAGTGGTAATAAGTTCTGGGTTTTCAGGATCGACTAAATCAAAAACGCGATAAGAGCCGTTACCCAGGTTGGAGCCTGCAATGTAAAGATAAGGCTCATGGCCATCCAGCGCCATGCCGTTAGTATAATCGATATTACCGAGATAAACGTTATGCGCGGTTTGGAATACATCAATGGTGTTGACTAAACTAATGCTATTTGGTGCATCGCTAAGGTCGATAATTTGTAGACCGCCTTGGCCTTCGGTAGTGACGTAGGCGTAAGCTTTATGGTTTCCGCTGTCAGTGTCGAGGTATTGGTAGACCTTAACATCGCGCCAAGTACTATTGACGCCGGAAACAGTGCCGACTTCAGTAGGATTCTCGGCCTCAGTGACGTCGATAAGGGTGGTGCCATTGACCACTCCTATCACTGCGTATTCGCGATTATTGTTGAGGTCGATATATCCCCAAATATCACTCGCGCTCGAAGGACTGGAGCTTAACGAAGCAAGTGAAAACTGCGAGACTAGATCGATTTGGTAGCAAGGGAAATCATCAGCATTGCCGTTATCACAGGTAATTTGCTTTTTGTTGGTGCTGTTTACTTTCTGATAGCGATCGAGCATATCAAGGTATTCAGGTTTTACTCGAAACTCTTGATTACCTTTAGTATCTTGCAATAGGCGGAAGCCTTTGCTGCTTAGTTGGTCACGGTAGTCGGCGGGAAGTCCGACAATAGTGGTGATATGTTTTTCTGGAGATTGTTTTTTATAGTTATCTTTCTGTGAAAAACCGCCTTTAACGGCGACCATATCATTCAGCAAATAAAAAATATCCATTTCTTCGGCAAAATACTTTCCTGAGGCGACATAAATTTTATCGCCTTTGCTGGATTGGTTGACTGCATAGCTGATAGAAGCGCAAGGTTGGCTTGGCTGGGCACAATTTCCTTGGTCGCTACCGTCGACTGCGACGTAACGTATGGGATGAGCGCCACTGTGAGCTGCTGCTTGCTCTGCGACCGCAAAGCTTAATGCAAGTAACATCAAGCTGAGTAAAACAACTTTATTCATTCTATCTGACTCCTAAACGTGTCTATTTTCCAGCCTATACCAACAAATAGCCTTTTTCTATGAAAAAAGTCTGTTAAAAGCAGCTGAAAGTGATTATTTTGTAAACAAAGGTAATGGCTAAGGATTTGATTTATGGCGAGATGGTTACGGTTTGGGGCGGTCTTTGGAGCGATGCTTTTAAGTGCGAGTTCGGTCAATGCAAACTCTGAGCAGCCGGCTATTCCGCTACAGAGCCATTTAATTGAGGTTAATGGGCATCAACTACATGTTCATCAGAAAGGTAAGAATCAGGAAAACCCGCTGCTGATATTACTATCAGGACCAACCGATAACTGGCACAGCGACAGCGCTTGGTGGATTGTGGCACAAAACTTCTTAGCTAAGAATTATCAAACCATGGCCATTGATCGTGCAGGTCAGGCTTGGTCGGAGAGAATAGAGCAACCTTCTTACCGGCAGTTTGCCGAAGATCTTAAGGTTTTGTTGTCCAAAGATGGCTTCGTCGATTCAAAGCAAAAGTTGGTTGTGGTTGCTTTCGCTAGCTCAAATTTATCCTTAAACCTGTTGTTAACTGAGCATGCTATTACGGAGCGTATGCAGGGACTGATACTGATTGACCCAGATGTTTTAACCGCGCACTCATTGCAGCATTACACGGCTGAAACCGAGGGTTATAAAAAGGGATGGCAGGGACTTGAGGATTATATTCGTTCTGGAAAATATGATAAGCGAATCAGCCAAAAGCTTGAAACTGAGCGTCAGCATTTAGAAAGTATGATTCCAGCAAAGTATCGGTCACAAATAGACTGGGATTATTATGAAGCGGTTGAAATGATTCGCCAAACACGTGAGTACCAGATTCATAAGTTTTTGGAAGCAAGTGTGTATAAAGAAGATTTAGAGGCTGCAAAACAGCAGCCATTGCCGGAAACTTTACCGCTTGTTGTATTGGATACAGATTTTGAAAGTGCTTATTTGGAGCCGTTAGAGGATGAAACAGTGAAAGCTTCGATTGCTCTTTGGCGACAAGAAGGAATTGAATGGTATTTTGAGCTGGCTCAATCGAGTAAATGTGGGGCTTATTGGCCAGTAGAAACGCAAGAACACCTGCTCATGATGACGCAACCAGAATTAATTGAGCAGGCCATCGAAAAAGTGTTAGCCTGCTCAGAATAGTGTTGAATTAAATCGGGCGCTGAACGTTATCTTTTATCGCTTGCTCGCGAACCGCTTCCGCCACTTTTTGGGCTACGTTGCGGTTTAACGGATCGGGTAACACGTGATCGGCCGATAAGTTGTTAACAGAATTTGCCAAGGCGTGAGCGGCGGCAATTTTCATGGCTTCGGTGATTCGTGTGGCGCGAGCTTCTAATGCGCCACGGAAAATACCAGGGAAGGCCAAAACGTTATTCACCTGATTCGGGAAGTCGCTTCGACCCGTACCTACCACTGATGCACCGGCAGCTTTCGCTTCATCGGGCATGATCTCAGGGATAGGATTGGCCATAGCGAGGATAATCGGGGCTGTATTCATCAGTCTGATGTCGTCGCCATTGAGCAGGTTGCCTTTCGACACGCCAATGAAAACGTCAGCGTCACGTAACGCATCGCGCAAGTCGCCATTACGATTATGACGGTTGGTATACGCTAGAATTTTCTTCTTCTCATGATTTAAGTTATCACGATCAGGTGAAATGATTCCTTTGGTATCACATACCAACACATCTTCTACTGGAATACAGGCGGCCTCATCGTGGCCAACACAGCGTAGGAGTTTTGCGATAGCGGTACCCGCTGCGCCTGCACCATTGATAACGACTTTTAACTCTTCAATATTTTTGCCAGTGACTTTGCAGGCATTAATCAAAGCTGCAAGCAACACAATCGCGGTGCCGTGTTGGTCGTCGTGAAAAACTGGAATGCCGATGTCTTGTAGCGCTTCTTCAATCTCGAAGCATTTTGGCGCTGCAATATCTTCTAGGTTAATGCCGCCAAACGTAGGGGCAATGGTTTTTACCGTGGTCACAATTTCTTCGACTGACTCGGCGTCAATCACTAAAGGTACGCCATCAATATCGGCAAACTCTTTGAATAAGATGGCTTTGCCTTCCATCACAGGAAGTGCTGCTTCTGGGCCAATATCGCCTAATCCTAAGACCGCTGAACCATCGGAAACGATAGCCACGGAGTTACCTTTCATGGTGTAGAGATAGCTGGAATTTTTATCTTTGGCAATGTGGTTGGAGACCGCAGCCACGCCAGGCGTGTAAGCAACAGAAAGGTCATCACGATTTTGCAGAGGAACTTTACTTTTAATTCCCCACTTTCCGCGTAAGTATTTGTGGATATCTAATGATTTTTTAAAAAATTCACTCATGATTATTTGATTTCGCTAATAAGCTACTTTTGAGAAATGTATGCGCTCTAATGATACGCTCATTGTACGGTAATTGTGGTCGGATTAGCACCGTTATACGGGACTTATTCAAAAAAAAGCCAGTTTTCACTGGCTTAATTGATGTTTTAAACGCTGATTTGTTTATTCAGCTTTAGGAAATGCTTTTCCAAGCCAGTAATCGACTGAGAAATAACGCCCACCGCCGGTAAAGAATAGTGATGCCAGCATGATAAAGTAGGTCGCTGCAAACTCAATACCGTTCTGTAGGATGGCATAACTGCCTTTGGCCGTGAGCCAGCCGTAGTTGCCGTGTTCTTTCAAAATACTCCTAGCCATGTCTAAACGATTACCAACTTCGGGATCAGACGATTGAGCGATGGCATACCAACCGTTATCCCAATGTACCGCAAAGGCAGCGACTAGCATGGTAATCATTAATGGAATCGCCGCCCATCGCGTAGCAAATCCGACTAATATGAAAATGCCGCCAATCATTTCTGCGCTTGCCGCGAGAAAGGTCATGACGTCTGGCATTGGCATGCCTAAACTGGCAAACCAGTCTGATGTGCTGGAAAAATTAGCAAACTTACGTGAGCCAGCTTCGTAAAGCGGAAAGAACAATAGTATGCGGAATAATAAAGGCGGAATACCGTCTAAGTGTTTTAAGTAATGGCAAACACAAGTCTGGAACTTGTGGTATTTGGTTGCGATGCTACTCATAAAAACTCCCGTTGTTGTGGTATTCCGCTTTCTCTCATGAACAGTTCATCAGAGCTTTTGAGTCGGAATACTATTTTCTTGATAAGGGTGTATCTTATCTAAAGGAGTCGATAACCCCGTTTCTGTTACAACTCTTACGTGATGTCTTTTCAAACCGCGGGGCTCTGGGACGCCGCATGAATGCGCGATCATACCCACGGCATTAACCATATTTTTATGATAATGGTAAACGCGTTCAGCTTTATCGGGCACGACTAAACCTTTCTGTAAGTCTGGGTCATGGGTGGTGACGCCAGTCGGGCAAGTGTTTTTATTGCACTGCAATGCTTGGATGCAGCCTAGTGCGAACATAAAACCGCGTGCGGTCAATGCAAAGTCAGCCCCCATGGCAAGCGCCCATGCGATACCAGACGGATTGATCATCTTACCGGAACAAACCACTTTAACACGATCGCGTAAGCCTTGTTTTTGCAAAACATTAAGAACGATTGGCAGGCTTTCTTTAATGGTTAGACCAACATAGTCAAACAGCGGCTGAGGCGCTGCTCCGGAGCCGCCGTCGGCACTATCAATAGTAATAAAATCGGGCGCAGACTCAGGGCCGCGGCGATGGATTTCTTCGCAAAGATCGAACAAGAAGGCATCTGTTCCAATAACGGTTTTAAAGCCAACGGGTTTGCCGCTAATGTCACGGATGTGATTAATCATGTCCAATAAATCACTGACATTATCGATTTCAGGATGACCGTT
Organism: Kangiella sp. HD9-110m-PIT-SAG07; assembly: GCA_003370465.1. Taxonomy (GTDB): domain Bacteria; phylum Pseudomonadota; class Gammaproteobacteria; order Enterobacterales; family Kangiellaceae; genus Kangiella. Next base: position 47,879 of record QQTG01000020.1, read on the forward strand.
TGGGCTAATCGAATCTTCGCCAGCGGGAATATGTCGAATTTTAGCGATTTCGTCAGTCACCTTCCGACCCGGTAAAATACCGCCTTTTCCAGGTTTAGCGCCTTGGGCTAGTTTTAACTCGATCATTTTAACTTGTTGATGTGAGCAAACTTCTTTCAACTTGTCATCATCCAGCTCGCCTTTGTCATTGCGAACGCCGTATTTTGCAGTGCCAATTTGAAACACTACATCGCCGCCAGCGGTTAGGTGGTGTGGCGATAAGCCGCCTTCGCCTGTGTTAATCCAGCAGCCTGCTTTAGCTGCACCTTGCGCTAAAGCCTGAACTGCGACTTTGGATAATGCGCCATAACTCATGCCCGAAATATTGAAAAAGCTTTTCGCAAGGTAAGGCATTCGGCAGTAAGGCCCGATTAACAATGGCTGGGCTTCTACAGCATTCTTCTCTAAGGTCGGAAACTGATCATTTAAAAACATGACCGTGCCAGTCGGCGTTAAATTTCGAGTAGAGCCGAAAGCAAGGGTACGACTTACGTCTTTAGAGGCACGATAAGCCCAGTTGCGTTCGGCACGGTTAAACGGCATTTCCTCGCGATCCATGGCGAAAAAGTATTGGCGGAAAAATTCGCCGAGGTGTTCGAACCAATAGCGGAAATGTCCAATAACTGGGAAATTACGACGTATGGCCTGTTTTCGTTGAGTTTTATCAATGATATAAACCACTGCGATAACAATTAACAGTATGCTTAGGCCTAACACGAAAAATAGTCCGATCCAATTAAGTATCGTTTTAGTAAAGGCCATAAAACCCGATTCCATTAACGCTTACCTCATTTACATATCTATACAGATTTTTCTGCTATATTAACGCTAAAATAGTCATCAAGACTATTCATTAGAAGCACTTCTTGAGTCTCAGAGTAATAGAGACTCAACTGAGAAGTCAAAACTAAGCGCGTTTTATTGTTGGGGAAGATTGTGACAGAAGAATCATTACCATCTGAAGAAGAACTGGTCCAGAGACTAAAGAGTAACGATGCTGCCTTATTCGAGCGAGTGGTGAAAGAGTATCACTCGGCAATGTTTGCAGTCGCCTACTCGATTGCTGGCCCTGCGATTGCGGACGAAGTTGTTCAAGAAGCTTGGATATCTGCGATTAATGCGATACATAAATTTGAAGGTCGTTCAGCCTTAAAATCGTGGCTTATCCGAATTACAGCAAATGAAGCAAAAACCCGCTTGCGTAAAGAGTCACGCTCAGTATCATTGGAGGCCGTTGATGAAAACTGGGCGACGGATACCCGATTCACGGAAAAAGGACATTGGGCAGGAGGCAATCCTGAGTGGGACATATCATCTCCTGACGACTTGCTAGCTGCCGACGAACTTCAAGATTGTGTCAAGAAACATATGGTCAAGTTACCTGATAACCAGCAGCAAATCATTAATTTAAGGGATGTTGGCGGAATGGATATGGACACAATTTGTAACATCCTAGAGATTACTGCATCTAATGCCCGAGTATTATTACACCGCGCAAGAGACAAAATGCAGCAGGTGGTCGCGAAATTTCAGAGGACTGGAGAATGTTAAGTTGTAAACATACCATAGATCAGGGGACGGATTACCTGGATAAAGAGCTGGGTTTTTGGCGTAAAGTCGAAATGAAAATGCACTTAATGATTTGTGTGAATTGCCGTCGCTATATGAAACAGCTGAAACAAACAATTATGATGTTATCGAAAGGCCAGTTTAAAAAGCCAAGCGATCAGCAGGTTGAGCGCTTAAAGAAAGAATACCAAGACGTGAGTACTGATAAATAAGTGATTAAGAGGTTTTGAGCGAGTTTTAGCTCCGTCATTCCCGCTCTTGAAAGGCAGGAATGACGGCGAAAAAAAAGTTATTCTTTTTCAGGCTTAATAGTGCCTTCCATGCGTTCTAACTTATCATCAACGAAGTGAAGAATAAGACGCTTTGAGCGAGACTCGCCACTGGTTGGCTCTAAGTAATACAGGTAATACCAAGTGCTTTCCTCTAAATTCGTATTTAAAGCAGGTTTACCCAGAATGTAAGCAATTTGTGCTTTTGTCATGCCAGGCTCAATTTCATTAACTTCTTCTTGTTGTAGAATATTGCCCTGTTGAATCGATGGCGTATAAACACAAGCCGTCGAAAAAGCGATTAATAATGTTAAACAAAACAGTTTTTTCATGTGTTACCTAATTTCTTGAGTTATTAGTGATTTTAGAGGTTCTTATTTAACTTTCCAAATCACTTTATATACAATCTGCGCCCTAGTATAATCATTTTGTCGCGCAAATCTATCGGAGGATGTATTTTTGGAAAGCCAACAGTTAAAAAAAGCAGGTCTTAAAGTTACTCTACCCAGGGTTAAGATTTTGCAAATACTGGAAAGTTCCGAGGAACGCCACTTGAGTGCAGAAGATGTCTATAAACTGTTACTTGAGTCAGGCGATGATGTAGGTTTAGCGACGGTTTACCGCGTTTTGACCCAATTCGAAACTGCAGGACTAATTACACGCCACAACTTTGAAGGCGGCCACTCAGTTTTTGAGCTGGACGACGGCGAGCATCATGATCACATGGTGAATGTTGACGACGGTACCGTTATTGAATTTATAAATGACGAAATTGAACGTCTACAGCATGATATTGCTGAAGAGCATGGCTTTGAGATTGTGGATCATAGCTTGGTTCTGTACGTTAAAAAGAAGAAATAATTTGAAATTGCCTTGGGCACGACCGCTTTGTTAAATCTGCCTGGCTCACTCAGTCATGCATTATGTATGCACTCCTTCGTTGCGCGGCGAATTTGCCGCGCACTTACACTAAAATTCTAATTTCATCTCTACCCGTGCATCATGTGGTTTGTAGAATCTATTTTTTGCTAATTGCGCCTGTTCTAGAACAAAAATATTGTCTCGAAGTCTAGCCAGATTTTATCTCTTCGAGTGATTTTAACGTACTGAAAGGTATTCTCACCCGCATCAAAACCTTAATGCTATGGTTCGTCATTCCGTCCTTGAGCCGGAAACCAGCTCTAGGGGCTGCTTATCTTTTACTTATTTTTATTCAAATACCTATAACTCTATAAATTGTAAAGAAATCTGACTGATTGATTTTTGTACAATTGGGCGTATACTTTTTGCTCTTGGAGATCGAATTGACCTCTCTATAAAGCTTGCGCTTGTACTCATGTTCTACTTCAGTTAATGAAAAAGGAGTTAGCTATGAACAAGCGTTTCAACACTATATGCCTCTTACTGGCAGTCATATCTTTTGTCTTCTTAAACATGCAAGATGCCGAAGCTGCGGATGAAAAACCGCCAGCAATGGCTGAAATGTGGCATGTTAAAATTGATCCAGCTGATCAAAAGAGTTTTGAAGAAGCATTAGCCGCTCATGCGAAGTTTAGAAAGGAGAATGGTGATCCGAGAAATTGGTCTACTTACACACCTCACACCGGTGTTGTTGGTCGAGACTATTATATTCGCCATTGTTGTTTTAAATGGAGCGATCATCAAAAGTACAGTGATTTAGCAGCCCATAAGGAGCTTGGAGAAAACTGGGAAAATGGACCCGGAAAGTATGTTAAAAAAACGAAGCACTTCTATTCTTGGGTAGACCACGCTAACAGTCAGTGGCCTGAGGGCACTAAAGCGAACTTGTTGAGGTTAACTCACCATAAGTTAAAGCCAAACTCGAATATTGGCCCTGTAGTGAAAGAAATTTCAGACTTAGCTAAGAAGATGGGCTGGAAACGTTCGTGGGGCTGGGTTTATGAGCGAAATATGGATGGCGTTTATCTAACCTTAGCCATGCCGAGCGAGAATTTCGCAGGGTTTGAAGAACCTAAACCAAACTTTGAAGAAATGGCGGCGAAAGAAATTGGTGAGGATGAACTGAAAGACTTATTCAGTCGCTTTGATGAGCATGTCGAAAGCCTTAGTTTTAGGATTATGCGCTTTAGACCTAAGTTGTCGGTAATGCACGACAAATAATACAGTTGGAATAACCTCGAAGGAAGATCGGTCTTATAGTCTTATAGATAAGTGACACTTCGAGGTTATATTCCTCCGTTACTCACCTAGGGTAACTTGATAGGTCTCATCCATAAACTCAATCGTATCTCCTGATACGACCTTTTTACGTTTTTGAGTTTCGACGTTGCCATTAACCTTGACCAATCCCTCGCTAATGACCATCTTAGCCTCGCCACCGCTGCCGACGATGCCTTCAAACTTGAGTATCTTAAATAATTCGACGGGTTCTTTGTTGATGATGATTGTGTTCATGATTGACCTTGAAAATAAATTAGTAAGCTGTCATTCCGCGGTTTAACCGCGGAATCTAATTAGATTGATGGGTTACTTTTCGCTAACACATCCTATATTGCTAGTTTACTTTACTTAAGTACTAATTAGGAAGGCTTTCAATATATTAGAGAAATAATGTAAAGTATTGCACTAGATTGCATTAAGGAAGATTATTTAAGTGGCTATAAAGTTTCATCCGAAGGTAGGTCAATTGCTACTATGCGACTTTTCAGTAGGGTTTAAAGAGCCTGAAATGGTTAAAAATAAACGTCCAGTTGTGGTAATTAGCCCAAGTATGGCTGGAAGACAAAACCTGGTAACAGTGGTTGCCTTGAGCACAAAAGAGCCAGAAAAACTGCTCAACTACCATTATAAATTACCAAAAAATTCTATGCCACAACTAGGCAGGTTTCAAACTAGTGATACATGGCTTAAAGGTGATATGATTTATACTGTTGGATTTCACCGGCTAAATTTGATTTTATCAACAAAAGAGACGCAAATACTGGAAAGCGGATATATTTCAATAATAGGCTAGGTAGAGAGCAAATGAAAAAGATATACAGCTGTGTTTTGCATGGAATAAACTTAGGCTTCCTCAGTGAACATTTGTAAATTGTAAGTAAATTGACTTGTAATTAACTAATTTAGTATATATATTCTTAGTCGTTCCTGCTCTGCATAGCATCAGGCTTTCGAGACTACACCATGGTCCGACCAGTGTAGCCAGCCCAGCAAGAGGTGATAACAAACTTAGCTGGTGCTGAGTTAAAGGCTCCCTATGAGGAGCCTTTTGTATTTATAATGTTCGATTTTAATTTAATAATTCTTTTGCGTGATTTCTGATAGTTTCGGTGATCTCTACGCCACCAATCATACGGGCTAATTCTTCTACGCGTTGTTCTTTATTGAGTTCTTGTAAGTCGGTCTGGGTGCTTTTCTTGTCTTGTGACTTGGCGACCATAAGATGCTGATGGCCCTGGGCGGCGACTTGTGCTTGGTGTGTGACGCAGAGGATTTGGGCCTTTCTGCCTAAATCTGCCAAAAGCTTGCCAACAATTTCAGCGGTACCGCCGCCGATACCAACGTCGACTTCATCGAAGATTAATGTTGGTAGCTGAATAGTTTGAGCGTTAATGACTTGTAGTGCTAAGCTGATCCGAGACAATTCACCACCAGAAGCCACTTTACGCAGCGGCTGCGGTTGCTGTCCGGGGTTAGTACTGACCATAAACTCAGCGGTTTCTAGTCCTTGGGACTTGTAGGATTCTTTGTCGGTTGGGTTTAGCGCTACTTCAAACACACCATTACCCAAGCCTAAATCCTTCATCAGCTTAACCACCTGTTTCTCGAGATCTTTTGCCGACTTTGTGCGTGCTTTAGAGACTTGTGTCGCCAGTTTGCTATAACTTTCCTGCTGATGGCTTAACTCTTTCTCTAAGTCGTCAAAGGTTTGCTCGTCGCCCGACAGCTGTTCGAGTTCTTGCTCAATGGCTTGCTTAGTTTCAGGTAAATCGACCATGGTTACTTGGTGCTTACGAGCGAGATCGTGCAATAAGGTTAACTCTTGGTCGAGCTGCTGGAATTCTGCAGGGTCAATATCGAGGTGTTCAATATAGTCTCGTAGTTCATGACTGGCTTCTTCAATTTCGACCAGCGCGGACTGCAATAAATCGTGGGTTCCAGTAACGCCTTGATCCATTTGCTGCATATCGTTAATGATGTGGATGATGCGCCCGAGTTGGCTCACAATGTTTTCATCGTCTTCATTCAAAGCCATGAGACTTTGTTGGCCTTGTTCGAGTAACTTGCTGGCATTAGCTGCACGCTTGTGATCATTTTCGATGTCTTTGGCGCGATCGATCGGTGCTTTTTCAAGCTCTTCGAGCTGAAACGTCAGTAAGTCACGGCGATCGTTTTTGTCTTTCAACGACTCTTTAAAAGAGGTTAACTTCGTTGAAATACTGTTTATTTGTTTAGAAATGGTGCGTAACTCTTGAGTCTCGGCTGATAAGTAAGCGAAACGATCGAGTAGCTGTAAATGAGTCTGTGGCTTAAACAGCGACTGATGTTCATGTTGTCCATGAATGTCCACTAAAAAGTCGCCAAGTTCGCTTAATTGCGTCAAATTAACAGGTTGGCCGTTAATAAAAGCGCGCGAGCGTCCGTCGTGGTTTATCACACGGCGAAGTATGCAATCTTCTTCATCATCCAGCATTTGCTCTTCGAGCCAGTGGTGAACAGGCTTTAACTTTGAAATATCAAATACCGCACTGATTTCAGCGCGCTTGGCACCGTTTCGAACCACGGCGCTATCGGCCCGAGTACCCAGCGCAAAAGAGAGGGCATCGACCATGATAGATTTACCCGCGCCGGTCTCACCCGTGACTACGGTCATGCCTGATTGCAAATCCAAATCAAGCTGTTCGATGATGGCAAAGTCTTTGATATGAATACTTGAGAGCATGCGTTAGCTTTCTGTGTTGGTTATTAATGAGTTAATTATAATTTTGAGCCCCAGCCGAGCTTAGTCCGAAGCAGGCTGAAATAGTCGTAATCTTTAGGGTGCAATAACCACAAATCTTCTTTGCGTTTGCGTATGCAGATTTTTTCACCTGGCGCGACTGGGAAGCGTACCTGCCCGTCGCAGCTTAATCGAGCTTCGTTCTCATTCGCTTGGCTAAATACGATATCAACTTTACTATCTGCGTCAATTGAAATCGGGCGGCTAGAAAGCGTATGTGGGAACATCGGTACCAGAGAAATAGCGTTAATCGATGGAGACATAATCGGACCGCCAGCAGATAGTGAGTAAGCGGTTGAGCCTGTTGGTGTAGAAATAATTAAACCATCACCGCGCAAGCTGTAAACGAAAGAGTCGTTAATATAGACCTCGAACTCAATCATGCGCGAAATTTCACCGGGATAAAGTACGATATCGTTTAAAGCATCGCTGTAACGTTCTTTTTTAGCATCACCTGCAATATCGGCCTCAAGCAGAAAGCGTCGTTCCTGCGTATATTCGCCGGATAAAACTTCGCTAACTTTTTCGGTCACTTGCTGTGGCTGGATATCGGTCAAAAAGCCTAAATAGCCCCGGTTAACACCAAGTAAAGGAATGTTGTAGCTCGCCATTAAACGCGCTGCATAAAGCATGGAGCCATCGCCACCGACGACAATGACCAGATTCGCTTGTTCACCGATAGTTTGCCATGTTGCCTGACGGTCGGATGATACCTCTAGTTCAGACGCAACAGAGCCTTCGACTAAAACGTTATAGCCGTCGTCGAGTAAGTGACGATACAGTGTCATAATGGTTTCGCCGACCTCTTGGTGTTTCGGTTTGCCCATTATGCCGATGGTTTTAAAACTTAAAGCAGGAGCCACGTTTGCTCTTTGTCCCTTGTAATTGCATTATTGACCCACATTTAAGAATATATACAGCGAATAGGCAAGGCTTTTGCTAAAACAGAGCAGAAACTTATAACGGTAAATTCTAGGAACTTAAGATAATTAATGAGCAAATTTGACCAGCGCGCCCAGATATTGATGAAAACATTGGTAGAAACTTATATTTCTAGCGGTCAGCCGGTTGGCTCGAAAACCTTGTTGGCGAACTCGCAATTAAGCGTCAGTACAGCAACGGTTCGCAATGTCATGCAAGACCTAGAAAGTATGGGCTTACTAACCGCACCATACACGTCAGCCGGTCGTATTCCAACTTCACAAGGCGTCCGTTTGTTTGTGGATCAGCTGCTCACTGTATCGAATGTAGAAGAAATTTACTTAAAGCAACTACAGCAGCATTTAGGTAAAGTTTCGGAAACCGGCGAGATGTTGTCGAGTGTGTCTAACATGCTGTCGCAGGTGACGCAGATGGCGGGTCTGATACGAGTGCCTCGCCGAGATGTTACGCGTGTTAAGCAGGTTGAGTTTGTGCCTCTTTCGCAGAGTAGCGAATCTCAGAATAAGGTGCTGGTGGTTTTAGTGCTAAGCGATGGCGAAGTGCAAAACCGTGTGATCTATTTGGATACTCCGGTGTCTCGATCAGAGCTTCAGCAGGCTTCGAATTATGTGAATCATCATTTTGCGGGTAAAGAGCTGGATACGGTGCGCCGTGAGCTACTAAACGAGCTGAAAGCTGACCGAGCCAAGATGGATCAAATGATGGGTTCGATGATGGAGGTTGCGGAGAAGGGCTTTACTGGTGGAGCAGACGATGAAGTGCAAGTTACAGGCAAATCACAGTTGCTAAACTGGGTTAATTCGGGTGATATTTCGGATTTACAGTCGGTTTTTACTGCTTTTTCAGAGAAAACGCAGATGCTGACTTTATTGGATAAATGCTTGAGTGCGGAGGGCGTACAGCTCTTTATCGGCGAAGAATCAGGTTATGATGTCTTGTCGCAATGCAGTGTCGTCGGCGCGCCTTACAGCATTGATGGCGAAGCTGTCGGTGTTCTGGCGGTGGTAGGCCCGACTCGTATGGCCTATGACAAAGTCATTCCGATGGTCGATATTACCGCAAAATTGATATCCGCAGCCTTGAATAATGATGACGAAACCTCATATTGAGTGTCACGATAGAATTCTTACTATTTTCTCGGCAAAGTAGGCTAAAAGAAGATGCCTGTACCGAGGAAAGAAACAGCAAATAGCAGAAATTGTGGAGAAACATATGTCTGATAAAGACAAGCAAAATCAAGCTTCTGAGAAGAATAACGTTGATAACGAAAGCGTTGAAAACAATGAGTCACTAAGTGATGAGGACAAAGCTGCAGCTGAAGAGCAGGTGCAGAAAGTGGTCGATGAGGCTTTGGAAGAAGCGGTTGAAGCAGCTGAAGACGATAACTTAGCCGATCTAAGTGATGAAGAACGCAAAATTGTTGAGCTAGAAAGGGCTCTAGAAGAAGCGGAAGCGAAAGCCGCTGAAAACATGGATGTCGCACTTCGCACAAAAGCAGAAGCTGAAAATATCCGTCGTCGCTCTGAAAACGAAGTCACTAATGCGCGTAAGTACGCGATTGAAAAATTCGCTGAAGAATTGCTGTCAGTAGTCGATAGTCTTGAGCAAGGCTTGCAAGCAAAAGCAGAACACCAAGAGTCACAAGCGATGAAAGAAGGCATGGAGCTGACTTTGAAAATGACTCTGTCGACGCTGAAGAAGTTTGGTGTTGAACAGCATAATCCGTTGGAAGAAGTGTTTGATCCGCAACTGCACGAAGCTATGACCATGGTGCCAAGCCCTGATCATGAAAAGAACACCATTATTGATGTGTTCCAGAAGGGCTATTCATTAAATGGACGAGTGATTCGTCCGGCACGCGTTGTCGTCGCTCAATAAAATAGCTGGATGGCTTGATTACTTTGTTAAATACCAGTTTGAAATGCTCATTTACCAGCTAGGTAAGCTCCGTGTTCAAACTGGCATTCGCCGCGTACTCAAGCCTTCATCTGATTTTATCCCTTAATATTACGGTGAATCTTGATAGAATCTAGAGTCGCTTCCAAATACCCTTTTAAAAAGTTGAAAACAGATGCCCTTGTAGAAAAGTGTAAAGGGTAATAATATTCAAGCTAACTACTAAACTACAAAGAGAATAAAGATGGGTCGTGCCTTTCAAAACCGTAAAGAGTCGATGGCGAAAACGTCAGATCAGAACGCCAAGGTTTACAGTAAGTACAGTCGTGAAATCTATGTTTGTGCTAAGCAAGGTGGTTCTGAGCCAGACAGTAACTTAGCGTTACGCGGTCTTATGGAGCGTGCGAAACGTGATCAGGTTCCTGTGCATGTGATTCAAAAAGCGATTGATAAAGCGGAAGGTGGTGCAGGAGAAGATTTCGCTGTGGCGCGTTACGAAGGCTACGGTCCTGGCAATGTGATGGTTATTGTCGATTGTTTAACGGATAACCCTAACCGTACCTTCGGTGAGGTTCGTCAGTGTTTCGTTAAGACCAAGTCCAAGATTGGCACGGAAGGTAGCGTGATGCACATGTTCGATCACAGTGCTATTTTTGTGTTCGCCAGTGATGATGAAGAGGGCGCGTTAGAAGCTTTAATGATGGCGGACGTGGATGTGACGGATATTGAGCATGAAGACGGCAAAATAACGGCGTTTGCGCCGCAGACTGAATATTTCAAAGCTAAGAACGCACTACAAGAGCATTTTGAGGGCGTTGAGTTTGAAGTTGATGAAATTCAGTTCGTACCAAAAGTAACAACGCCTATTAGTGGTGACGATCTTGAGATGTTCGAGAAATTTATGGATATGGCGAACGACCAAGATGACGTGCAGAACGTTTATCATAACGCTGAGTTTTAGTTCTTTTTATAGAACCATACTTTTTAAAACCCTTTATTGTTTTGCCTTCATTAAAAAAACAGTAAAGGGTTTTTTCTTGCCTAAATTTAATCTCAAAAAACTGCCTTAAGACCTAACAAAAATCGATAGGTTCCCTTTATAAAAAGTTCCGTTCTAAACCGTGACAAACCCCTCATAAAAAGCAACGATAAGTTATAAAAGATTCTATTAATCAATAAGTTAATTCTTATAGTAGTTTCGAGAATATCACTGTAAAAGTGCAAAGTGCTAGCCGTTTTACAGGGCAATTCTGTCACAAAAAAAACTGCAATTGTTAAACCCTATTTTACAAAAAAACGAGTGTGAAACAGGTCATGTTTTTTGTTGACTTTTGCGTGTTACAACTAAAGTCCATTTGCAACAAAAGGTGAAAAATTATGAAGAAGTCAATTGTGGTTTTAGGTTCGATTTTAGGTATGGCTATTGGTTTGTCTACAGGCACTGCTTATGCAGGTGATGCAGATATACTGAAGAGAATGGATGTTCGCTCGTGTGAAGCTCAAACCCAAGTAGGAAGTAACCAAGAAGGCGAGCAAACGCAAAAGCCGTGTGAGTGTGAAATTGAAAACACTGATTATGAAGCTTTGTCTGAAGCTAAGAAAAAAGGTGACTTAGCGAAAATCCAGAAAATCAACCAGGAAGCTCAAGAAGCTTGCTCTGAAAAATAAGCAAGATTTAACTCTCACTATATACATTTTGAATCTTTAAAGGTGATTATTATGGAAAAGACACTACTAACATTAAGCACAGTTTTTGGCCTAGCAATTGCCAGCAGCGCTATGGCGAACGAAGCAGAAAGCATGAAACAGCAAGAATTACGAGCTTGTGACATGCAGGCTCAGCAACTGCCTAAAGAAGTTCGCGCCAAGCAGCAAGAAAGTTGTAAGTGCGTGGTTGAAAACACTGACTATGATGCTTTGGTTGAAGCCAAGAAAAGTGGTGATATGGCAAAAGTGCAACAGTTGAAAGACAAAGCAAGCCAAGCTTGTCGCGGCCCTCAATAACCGCTCCCTATTGGCTAGCAGTTGCTAGGCCTGAGGTTCTCTCTCCTTATTCTACACAGGCCCCCACTCCTAGAGCTGGTAGAAACGAGAACGTCTAAAATAGTCTATAAAAGCTGGCCTTCGGGTCAGCTTTTTTTATTTGCCGATTATTTTATGTCCTCCCCTTGAAATAATTCCACCGAAACCAATATAGCTGTGCATCACCGGTTAGTCAGAATAGCTAACGAGTTTTAGAATCGTTATTTCTGAGTAACCTTAAAAAAAGTAAGTTTAAGGGGTTGATCTACCAAACCCAGCCCCCACATAAGCTACAAGCAAGATTTAAAGACCCTTTTGGAGTGAAAACATGGCCAAAATAATCGGAATTGATTTAGGTACAACAAATTCATGTGTTGCCGTTATGGACGGTGACAAAGCTCGCGTAATTGAAAACGCGGAAGGCGCACGCACGACCCCATCGATCATCGCTTATACCGATGGTGAAACGTTGGTTGGTCAATCTGCGAAGCGACAAGCAGTAACTAACCCAGAAAACACTTTGTATGCGATTAAGCGTTTGATTGGTCGTAAATTCAAAGACAAAGTCGTTCAGAAAGATGCTGGCATGGTCCCTTATAAGATCATCGAAGCGGACAATGGCGATGCTTGGGTTAAAGTTAACGATAATACAATGGCACCGCCTCAGGTATCTGCTGAAATCTTGAAAAAGATGAAGAAAACAGCGGAAGACTTCCTAGGTGAAGAAGTTAAAGAAGCGGTAATTACCGTTCCTGCATACTTCAACGACTCACAGCGTCAGGCAACGAAAGATGCGGGCCGTATCGCTGGTTTAGACGTAAAACGTATCATTAACGAGCCAACGGCGGCAGCGTTAGCGTACGGTATGGATAAAGAGCGTGGCGATCGCACTATTGCGGTTTATGACCTTGGTGGTGGTACTTTCGATATTTCTATCATCGAAATCGCTGAAGTTGATGGTGAGCACACGTTCGAAGTACTTTCTACTAATGGTGATACGTTCCTTGGTGGTGAAGATTTTGATATGCGTGTTATTGAATACTTGGCAGCAGAGTTCAAGAAAGAGTCAGGTATCGACCTTAAAGGCGACGCATTAGCGATGCAGCGTTTGAAAGAAGCTGGTGAGAAAGCGAAGATTGAATTATCTTCAAGCAGCCAGACTGACGTCAACTTACCGTACATCACGGCTTGGTATTCTTTCTTTAAGCGCTCAACCTGCTGATCGCTTGGCTTTTTAAACTGGCCTTTCGATAACATCATAATTGTTTGTTTCAGCTGTTTCATATAGCGACGGCAATTCACACAAATCATTAAGTGCATTTTCATTTCGACTTTACGCCAAAAACCCAGCTCTTTATCCG
>QQTG01000010.1 GCA_003370465.1 Kangiella sp. HD9-110m-PIT-SAG07
GTTTCAATCGTTTCCCACATACGCATTTCTGTGCCTTCCGGCTCCAGGCATGGTAGTGAACTTAGCCGCGGGTGGCGGCGATCGCCAAAGTGTGGTCTTTGGACATCCGTCAGGCACCTTAAAAGTCGGCGCCGAAACGGAACTACAAAACGACCAATGGATCGCCAAAAAAGTATTCATGAGCCGAAGTACTAGAATCTTAATGGAAGGCTGGGTACGAGTACCCGAGGATTGTTTCTAGCTCTCCTTTTGTCATACCGCGGCTAGACCGCGGGGAGCGGTTTGAACAGCGAAGCTGGCCCCAAGTGAAATATAGCAGACCGAAGGAAATCCCTTTAGGGAGATGTGGTTCATAATCTAGAGTCTTTCTAATAGTCGCATCCAACTGTGGTTTTTAATGCTTGATATTATAAATCTCGGTCAATTCTATCAGTTGACCTCCAAACTCGCCGAACGAAGCCATAGCAGTACTCTTATTGAAAAAGTTTTAGGATTAAACGCTTATAACTTGATGGAGGAAGTGTGGAAGTAGAGCTTATTAAATAACTGATATATAAGTCATATTTGCATTAAGGGGCATTTGTCATGTGGCTTTTTTTGTGCGATAGTTCACAAAAAAATATTATAAGGAGTTAAATTGAGTAATACAATTGAATCAATCCAAGATCTGCTTGAAGTGCTTAAGGATTATCAAGAAGAAGGGGGGCAAACTCTATGGTACAGAGGACAGGCATCAGATGTTTGGGGGCTAATTCCTTACTACATGAGATTAGACAATGCTCCTCCAGAAACTACTCTTTTAAAAAGATTTAAACAAAGTGCTGCAATGCTTATAGACACTTCTCCCAATGAATCTTTTGATTGGCTATTTTTAATGCAACATTATGGTGTCCCAACTAGACTACTAGACTGGAGTGAAAGCCCATTAGTTGCCTTATACTTTGCTGTTGAGAATCTGGAGCAGCATGGTGATAAAGATGGTGCGTTATGGCTTCTTCACCCTTCAGAATTAAATAAAAATGCTAATATAAATAATAAAGAGGAAGATGGGTATATCCCATCTTTTGAAGATGAGGAGCTGAAAAATTACTCAATAGAAAGTTTAGGATCTAATGCAAGGGTTCAGTTATTGCCTGTTGCAACTATAGCCACGCGAAATAATACAAGAATACAAGCGCAGTCAGGCGTTTTCACTATTCATCACCACGAAAGAGTTGCGATAGAAGAAATTGGTGATAACTCACACTCAGTAAAATTGGTTATTCCCAAAGAGTCAAAAGAAAAAATCAAAAATCAACTTAAAATTCTAGGGTTTTCTAAGTTTCAGCTTTTCCCAGAACTTTCCAGTATCGGGGATATAATTAAGGAGGGATTAGTATGAGTTATATTGAAACATCGCCTATTAAGAATACAACTACAATGCTTATTTATGCTGAAAAGGATGAAATTAAACTTGATCCTCCATATCAAAGAATGGGAGGAGTCTGGACGCTAGAAAAAAGACAGTTATTAATTGACTCTATACTTAATGATTATGATATCCCCAAAATCTATTTCCATATATACAGTAGAGAAGAAAAGTCTGATACAGGTATCTCTTACTCTGTAATTGATGGTCGTCAGAGACTGGAGACCATATGGCAATTTATTGAAGGTAAGTTTTCATTATCCAGTGACTTTGAATATCAAAAGGATCCAAGTATAGATTTGTCAGGTTTGGGTTATGAAGATATAGCAAAGGAACACCCAAGGGTTAGAATTCAGTTCGATTCTTTTGTATTACCAATTGTTGGTGTTAATACTGATGATTTAGAGTTAATTGAAGATATGTTCTCTCGTTTGAACGAAGCTGTGCCACTGAATGCAGCAGAAAAGAGGAATGCTTTTGGTGGAAACGTTGTCAGAGCAATTAGAGAAGTGGCAAGTCATAATTTTTTTACTGAAAACGTGAAATTTTCTAATAAAAGGTATCAGCACCTTGAAGTAGCAGCTAGAATTTTATTGACAGAGAACAGTTTGAGAGGAAGTGAAAAACTAATAGATACAAAAAAAGTATATCTAGACAGGTTTGCAAAAGATTATAGGATGCCCAAGTCTCAACTAAAAGAACTGGTAGAAAATGTAATAAATGTACTAGATATTATGTCTGAACGTTTTTTGCTAGGAGACGAGTTGCTAAGGGCTCAAGGTAATATGGTTTTATATTACTTGATTTTTAGAAAGGCCAGGGAGTTAGGACAAAATTCACGAGTAACAAGAAGAAAGCTTTTAAGTTTTAGGGCTGAGTTATCAGAAAATAGAAGGTTAGCTGAAGAAGATTACTCAAAATCAAGATATGAGTTACTAGAGTATGACCGTTTAAGTCAGCAAGGAACTAACGATTCTTCGAATATCAGGGAGCGCTTTAGAATACTATCAGAACACCTTGAACTTATGGATTCAAGCATATAAAAGAAACTAATAAAAAATAAATGGATTCAGAGTACAATTAATTTAATAAGGATATAACCTTGCGAAAAGAAAAATGGACTAAACGTTGGTTGGTAATTCTTGCAGGGATGATTGCTCCTTACTTTTACCTTGTGGGTTGGCAGTATTCACATACGTTTTATAGTGAGTTTGGAGTAGACCAAGCAATTTCTAGTGCTTCTTTTCATGAATATATTGCTCTTGGAGTGCAAAAGACTGGTGAGTTTATTCTACTGGGCTTTTTATGGCTGATTGATAGGAGCTGGCAGTTTTATGTGATTACACTTGTTTTATTGGTTGTTTTTATCACTGCCTATATTTTCTTTGATAATGCGGTTAGATCTACTAAAGAAAAAGACCCCAAAAATAAAATTAGACTGTGGCTTCGGAGAAATCTGAAGAATAAAAAGTTTGAATATACTGTTCTGCCTATGCTTACAGCAGGTATTTTGACTACTACTTTTGCTGTTATTGTTTACACTGCACTAGTCGCTTCTACTATTAGCTTAGTTGGATATCGGTTTGCTAAATACTCTGTAGATACTAAAAAGGCGAGTTATACAGCCTGTAAACCTCAAATACCAAACTCCAAACACGATTGTACTTTTGTATATGACGACTCTGAATTAGTGTTGTCGGGCATGATGGTAGCTAGCAGCTCTTCAAGAATTAGTATTTACAATGGTCAGACGGAGACAATTGAGTTAAATGGTCATCGAATTGTTCATCAGTTTAAGGAAGACTTAAAAGAGTAGGGTGTGTCTTGACGGAACATGTAGGTTAAAAGTCGCTGGATACCGCGATAAGCGACCGAAGGAGGTACCTTTGGTGACGCGGTATGACGAGCAGTCGCTTTACTATGTGATAGTCTTATCTTTATACTGACTCTAAGCTTTTTAACCATGGAGTCAGTATGTTTCGTCGTTACTTAGTTTTCCCTGCAGTGGTTTCTTCACTGCTGTTTGTATCAAGTTTGGCTTGTAGTTCGGTGGCGAGTGCTTCCGAAGCTGAAAAGCCTTCAGTTAAAGACAGTTCGTCTTTACCTTCATTATTAGAATTAGAGTCTTTTGAGGTTGAGTGGGGCGGTCGTCCGCGTGATCCTGCGGTGGCGCCTGATGGTATGGTGTGGTTTTGTGGGCAGGCGGGGAACTATATTGCTCGTTTAAACCCGGAGACTGGCGCTATGAAGCAGTTTTCCGTTCCTGAAGGCTCGCATCCGCATAATTTAATCGTGGCGAGTGATGGAGGCGTTTGGTACGCGGGTAATCAGAATGCTCATATCGGGCGTATCGATCCTGAAACTGGTGATATTAAGCAATTCCCGATGCCTGAGGAGATTACAGACCCGCATACGTTGGTGTTCGATTCTGATGAAAACATTTGGTTTACCGCGCAGCACTCGAACGCCATTGGTCATTTAGACACTGAAAGCGGTAAGGTGCGTTTCGTGACAGCTTCTGAGAAAGGTTCTCGCCCCTACGGTATTAAGTTAGATTCTAATGGTACGCCATGGAGCGTCTTAGTCGGTACCAATAAGTTGGGTGTGGTCGATACCGATAGCTTTACTTTACAAGAAATCGATATTCCTCGTGAGGATGCGCGTCCGCGTCGTATTGAAATTACTTCTGATAACAATATCTGGTACGTGGATTTTAACGATGGTTATTTAGGCCAATACAATCCTGAGACCGAGCAGTTCGAGGAGTGGTTGATGCCTGAAGGTCATGATAGCCAACCTTATGGTACGGCTTTGGATAGCGAGGGGCGAATCTGGATTGGTGAAACAGGGCCTTATCCAAACGTTATGATTGGTTTCGATAGCGACTCACAAGAGTTCGTCAGTAAAACTATTATCGAGAGTGGCGGCTCAGTTCGTCATATGTACTATGATAATGAGAAAGACGTTTTTTGGTTTGGTGTGGACAATGGGTTTATTGTTAAAGGCAAGCCAAATTAATCCTTTAAGGTTACTTAGCTAATAAACTTGATCCTGCGGTTCAGCCGCAGGATGCTCACTAATTCACTTGATGGGGCTAGACTGAAAGATTAACTCTACCTATTCGCTTATTTCTTTCCACCAGTCTTTTAGCTCGTACCACCAGTAGCTGAGTTGTGCAGATGGTGGGCCAAAGGGGCCGCCATTCCAAGGTAGACCCCATGGCTGGAATTTTTTGTAGTGGGCATTTTCTTTGGTAATCGCTGCGGCGATAATTTCGCCTGCGGCTGTGGTCGGCGCGACGCCGTGTCCACCGAATCCAATGTTGTACCAGACGCTAGGTGCGACTTCGCCAATTTGTGCCATATGGTGCCTTGCGTAGGCCATCCAGCCTTGCCAGTCGTATTCAATGTTCACGCCTTCAAGCTGAGGGTAAACTTTTAGCATGTCACGCTTTAAAATATGGTTTAAATCTTTGGGCTTTTTAGTATTGGCGTTAATTCGTCCGCCCCAAAGGATTCTGCTATCTTTTAGCGGACGGTAGTAATCGAAAGCAAAGCGAGTGTCGTAAATGGCCGCTTGAGTATTAATTGCTTTATGTAAGTGCTCGCCCAGAGGTTCGGTCGCCATGACATAAGTGGCGATGGGTAGTACTGAACGAGATACTGGCTTGCACAAATCACCAATATAGCCCCCGCCACAAAGCACGATGTTTTTGGCTTTTATGTTGCCTTTTGCCGTTTTTACTTTTTTGGTGGTACTTTGATAGTCAATGTCTTTGACTTCGCAGTTTTGGTAAATTTTGACGCCTTGTTTTTGCAACTCCTTGGCAATACCTAACGCATAGTTAAGAGGGTGGAAGTGCATGGCGTTGGGTTCGTATAAAGCGCCATGGTAACGGTCGGTTTTCAATATCTCTCTAAATTCTTCGGGAGGAATATAGTCCCAGTCAATCTCCATGGTGTCACGCATGAAGGCTTGTTCATCGTGTAAAAGCTGCTGGTCTTTAAACCAATTTGCCCAAAGTACGCCTTTATCGACTAAGTCGCAGTTTATGGTGTATTGAACCACACGCCGTCGAATTAGACTGACTGCTGCGTTGGTGAATTGATAAAGCTCTTTTGCGTGTTCGATACCGACTTGTTTCACCAATGCTTTGGGGCCTAAAGAATAGCCGCCAAATACTAAGCCTCCATTCCGCCCAGAACAGCCGTAACCAACGGCATGTTTCTCTACGATAGCAATATTCTTATGGCCGCGCTCAACCAGCCCTAGCGCAGTCATTAAACCGGCATAACCTCCACCGACAATACAGGTTTCGACGCTTAGGTTGTCCGGGAACGCTTCATCCGTTAACTCATGATTTTTCGTAGCCGCGTAATAGGTTTTTGGATAACGGTTTTTTGAGGTGATAGCGTTTGGGTCTTGAGCCATACTATTTATAGTTGTTTGTTTTGTGAGCATTATTGTGTCTGATTTTTACACAAGTTGGAAGTGGGGCGAGCGCAAGCTATGGTTGATGTTTTGTGAAACTTAACATTTCAAACTTGATAAGGCCTTTAGCGGGCTTTATGGTGAAGTATAAGGTACGAGCTATTGACCATATCAAAGGAGCAAAGCATGTCGAGCAATGTTGAATCGAATATTCGTCCCGAACCTGATCCAGAGTTGGTTCGAATCGCTGAGTATGTCGCTGATTACCGGGTTGAGAGCCATGATGCGATAGAGACGGCACGGTATTGTTTAATGGACACGTTGGGGTGTGGCTTATTAGCGCTCCGCTATCCAGAGTGTGCCAAGCATTTAGGGCCGTTGGCTCCCGGAACGATTGTGCCAAACGGAGCTCGTGTGCCCGGCACTCAGTTTGAAATGGATCCGATTAAAGCCGCATTCGATATCGGTTGCATGATTCGTTGGCTCGATTATAACGATACGTGGTTAGCTGCCGAGTGGGGACATCCTTCTGATAACCTTGGGGCCATTCTTGCCGTGGCTGATTATCTAAGCCGCCAGTCTATTGCCGAAGGTTATGTGCCTTTAACCATGAAAAATGTGTTGGAGGCGATGGTTAAAGCTCATGAAATCCAAGGCGTGTTAGCGCTAGATAATAGTTTTAACCGCGTTGGTTTAGATCACGTAATCTTAGTAAAAGTCGCTTCTACGGCTGTGGTGACGGAGATGATGGGTGGTAGTCGTGACGATATTATCGATGCTGTTTCGCAAGCTTTTGTCGATGGTCAGTCGTTACGAACTTATCGCCATACGCCAAATACTGGTTCTAGAAAGTCTTGGGCTGCTGGCGACGCGACATCACGCGCAGTTCGATTGGCGATGGTGACGTTAACTGGCGAAATGGGTTATCCCAGTGCTTTAACTGCCAAGACATGGGGTTTTTATGATGTTTCCTTTGATGGGAAACCCTTTAGTTTTCAGCGCGATTTCGGCACTTACGTTATGGAAAATATCTTGTTCAAGATTTCCTACCCCGCAGAATTCCATGGGCAGACAGCAGTCGAAGCGTCGATTGAATTACACGATAGTGTGGCGTCTAAGTTGGATGAAATAGAGCGTATCGAGCTAACGACTCACGAGTCAGCCATTCGAATTATTTCGAAGGAGGGCGCGCTGCATAATCCTGCGGATCGCGATCATTGTATTCAGTATATGGTGGCTTGCGGTTTATTGTATGGAGAATTAAACGCTGACCATTACGAAGACAGTGTGGCGAAAGATCCGCGCATTGATCAGTTACGTGACAAAATGGTGTTGACGGAAAACAAAGAGTGGTCTAAAGATTATCACGAGCCAAGCAAGCGCAGCATTGCTAATGCCGTACAGGTGTTTTTTAAGGACGGAAGTTCAACCGATAAAGTCACTGTTGAATATCCGCTGGGACACCGCCGCCGTAGAGACGAAGGAATACCTGTTTTAGTGGAGAAGTTTAAAAATAATGTTTTTACTCGATACCCGAAACGTCATGGAGAAGAGATTATCGATTTGTGTTTGGATGAAGAAGCTCTAATGGAAATGCCGGTTAATGAGTTTATGAATTTAATGATTATATAGCCTTAATTTTAGACAATTTAATTCTAATCAATAGAGTTTCACCAAATATTGATATCGCCTGTGTCATAGTTAAATCAGATAACAGGAGGAATTAAATGAACTTATCGGTTAGCGACATCCAGCAATTGGAACGCAAGTACAGACTGAACTTAATTAATAGTATTACTGGAGTGAAGCCTGCTAATCTAATTGGTACGGCTAACGCAGAGGGACAGAGCAATCTTGCTATCTTTAGCTCTATTGTCCATCTTGGAAGCGACCCAGCGTTGATTGGTTTTATTACTCGACCAACAGACGGAGTCCCTCGTCATACTTATGAGAACATTCTTGAGAATCGTTATTTTACGGTGAACCATGTCCCAGCGAGTCATATCGAAAATGCTCACTATACTTCGACTAAGTTTCCGGGCGATGTTTCAGAGTTTTCAAAGTGTGGCTTTACTGAAGAGTACCTAGATGGGTTCAAAGCCCCATATGTAAAAGAGGCGACAACTAAAATTGGAGTTAAGTTCTGCCAACAGTTACCGATTGAATTGAATGGTACCCGATTAATGGTGGGTGAAATTCAGACCATTATCGTGCCAGATGATGCGGTCAGTGATAAAGGGTATTTAGATTTGGAAAGCCAGAGTAATGTTGGGATTGGTGGGTTAAATCAATATTATCGCTTATCCAAAGAGGGGGAATTTCCTTATGCCCGACTGGGGGAAGAGCCTAGCTTCGAACGATAATCTATGTGCGGATTACCATTCTATTTCTTGACCATCCCAGGCGTAGAATTTACCACTATCGACTAACCCAACTTTTTCAATCACTGCCATCATTTTATTGATGGCAAATTCTGGTGTGAATAATTTCTCCGCTGGGACATTGGCTTGAAAGGGCTCAGACAAATTGGTGTCAGTGGTTCCAGGGTGGATGGCAATAACCGAGCAGTGTTTAAAGCGTCTACTGGCTTCGATGGATAAGGTTTTAATGATTTGATTTAAGGCAGCTTTACTTGCCCTATAGCTATACCAGCCACCAAGATAGTTATCACCGATGCTACCCACTCGTGCTGATAAAGAGGCAAACACGCCTGTCGAATTGAGGTTTTTTGCGCCTTTATTAAGATGTGATAGTAAATGTTTTGCGATTAATGGTGTGATTAGAGCGTTGGCTTTTATGATCTCTTCAAAGCTATTTGCATTAAAGTCTTCTATTTTCTTTTCTGGACTGATTCCTTTAGAACCATTATGCAATAAACCGCAGGCATTTATAAGCAGTTGAATATTAAATTCACGCCCCATTAAATATTCTGAGAACAGTTGTAATTCAGTTTCTGAGCTAGGGTCTAGCTGCATCAAGTGAAGCTTACCCATACCTTTTCTTTCAATGGTCTGAAAGCTTTGTAACTGACGAGTACACGCAAAGACATGCTCGTAATGTACAAGGCAGTATTCAACGAATTGATGGCCTATGCCGCCACTCGCACCAAATATAATTGCGGTTTTCATAGACTCAGTATTATTCTTTACTTGTGAATAGAAAGTGAAGAATCTTAAAGCCTTCGTATTAGACTTTGCTTTACCGATGATTTCAGTATGATATGAGGAATTAGTGGAGCATAAGGAACAATATTTTGTCTGAAAAGCGCATGGGTATTACCGATGTTTTAGAGTCGGTAAAAGAAAATGCTTCTGGGGAGAACGTTGAGCTCGGGGAAGTTGTGGAGCATTTGGAAAATCGTGGCTTCGGTCCTATTTTGTTAGCACCGGCTTTGGTGGCATTACTCCCAACGGGCGCGATTCCAGGAATTCCTAGTGCCTGCGGAATACTCATCTTCTTAATTGCGATTCAGATGGCGTGGGGCAAAAAACACCCGTGGTTACCGAAAAAACTGAAGTCTATTGGTTTTAGTCAGGACAAGCTGGGAAAAGTTATCGACGAAGTTTCTCCTTATACGAAAAAAGTTGATCGCTGGTTTAAGCCCAGGGTGTCAATCTTGTCTGAAGGTATTGTTAAGCGGACAATTGCTGTTTTGTGTGCGTTGGCTGGACTGGGCATGATTCCTTTAGAGTTAGTACCTTTTGCGGTCATGCTGCCTGCGTTTGCTATTGTGCTTGCTGCGGTGGGGTTGAGCACTGAAGATGGTGTGGTGATATCAATCGCCAGTATTATTATGGTCGGCTCGTTTTATTTATTGTGGGTGAATTATTTGCAATAAGACTTATGACCGTAAAATTTATCATAAGAGGGTCTAACGTAACTGGCTGTCTTTGCTTCCACGGCGGTTAATATTGCTGTTACTCCTCTTTTCCTGCTCGTATTCTTCCTGACATTCGATACATAAGCGAACGCCTTTAAGGGCTTCTCGGCGTGCTGGAGGTATTTCTGCATCGCACCATTCGCAGTGAGTCAGTGATTCACTCGCATGATTCATTTCGCTACGTGCTTTATCCACTGCATCCTTAATAGTACTTTCAATCTGTTCCTGCACAGCGCCTTCACGCGCCCAACCTGTTGCCATAACGTTCTCGTTTATTCGCATCTATAGCGTATATATGAGGGGTTTTTGATTAAATTTCAAGCGATCCCGGTGATATGAATTCTAGTTCACGCTTGCTTACCGGGTCGATAAAGCTAAGATTTTTAGCGTGTAACTGTAGCGGTTTCTGATAATTATCGGGTTCTTTGGGTTGTAGAGTCGGATAGAAGCGATCATTAAGAATTGGAAAGCCAATATGCTGCATATGTAGGCGGAGCTGATGCGTGCGTCCAGTGATGGGGGATAATGTAAACAGGGCTTTAGAGCTGGACTGTTCAATACATTCGATAACCGATTCGGCGTACTGACCTGCTTTTGTCTCCGCGCAGTTTTCAAATAAAAATTTAGGGGTGGAACGTTTTAAGTGGTTTTTGATATGCCAAGATTGTCCTTGGATCTTTTCGTCGCCACGAACCGCTGCAATTGCTTGGTATTGCTTTTTAATGGTTCTTTCTGAAAATAATTGATGATATTGGTGCCTTGTTTTTGGGTTCGTCGAGAATAGCACTAACCCCGAAGTATCGCGATCTAAACGATGCACAGCCTGTAAATCCGGAATACCTGTGCCTTTAATCAATCGCTCTTGCAGACACTCATTGACGAAAACGCCGCCCGGCATCACTGGCAAGAATGGTGGTTTGTGAGCAATTAAGAAGTGATCACTGTGTTCGATGATAATTTCTTTAAACGGTACTTTGGGTTCCTCGGGTACTTCACGGTAGTAACCGAGAGTCTTATTGGGCTGATAGGGTGTATTTCTATTAATGTCGCTATCGAGGCCTTGGTCATCCCGCCAGAAAACCTTGCCAGCGCTCATCCGTTCTACCCAAACATCCTGACTGATGTGAGGAAACTGCTTAATTAAGAATGCCAATACAGTAGTATGCTCTGCAGGAGCGGGGAGCGTGATAAATGAAGGGTGGTTTGCCTGAGACATTGTATGGGTATGTTGCAAATCTTTGGTATTAGGATTGTAACAATGATTGTAGTAAAAATATGCCAAGATATAGAATCTAGCGTCATGCCACTTAAGGCGATTCCTATTTTTTAAAATTACAGGTATGATGATTTCTGGATTACAACAGGACGATATGATGAAAAAAATCACTTATTTATTAATTGCTTGCGCAATGACTTTATTTTTAACGGCATGTGGTGCACCAACTATTGATGCTTCTAGCGAAGAAGCGATGAAGACCTCAATGGAAGAAATCACTAAAGATATGTCTGAAGCAGAAAAAACTGAATTCGGAATGGCGATTATGGCGGTTTCTATGCAAGTTGCGATGGAGAATATGGGCAACCCAGAAAAAGCTGAGGGTGCTGTTCAAGACGCTTTAGATGGAAAAACTGCACAAGAAGTTATTGAGATGAGTAAAGAATAGTATAGCTAATATATTGATTTACTTATAGAAAGCGCCTACGGGCGCTTTTTTTATGTCCCTTCAATAAAGACACTCCTGAATTTGTTGCAAATATGACTTGATTTGCAGATGATAATTGTTATCATTCGCGCTATCTTTCTAGTTTAAGGCGAAATTATGAAGTATTCGTTAATGTCTACAGCAGTGATTGGAGTGTTGGCGCTATCAAACCAGAGTGCTTACGCCGATGAAAATAAAGAAACAGAAACCATGGTCGTATCAGCGACTCGGGCACCATTACAGCAGAGCGCTGTTCCTGCAACGGTAACCATTATTGATGGAAACCAAGTCCGTCAGCAGCTATCGGTCAGTAACTCTTTGTCTGATATTTTAGGCAACTTATTACCTTCATACAGTCCTTCTAGACAGAAATTGACGAGCTCGGGTGAAACACTTCGTGGCCGCACACCTTTATACCTAATTGACGGTGTTCCACAGTCCAATCCGTTAAGAAACGGTGCTCGTTCTGGTAACACGATTGATCCTATGCTGATCGAGCGTGTCGAGGTGATTCATGGCGCTAGCGCTATCCAAGGCCTTGGCGCAAGCGGTGGTATTATTAATATTATTACCAAAAACGC
This sequence comes from Kangiella sp. HD9-110m-PIT-SAG07, assembly GCA_003370465.1. Taxonomy (GTDB): domain Bacteria; phylum Pseudomonadota; class Gammaproteobacteria; order Enterobacterales; family Kangiellaceae; genus Kangiella. The sequence continues at coordinate 12,004 of QQTG01000010.1, forward strand.
AAAAAATGGTACAGAACATCAAGTTACGGCTGGGGTCGCTGCGCCAACCAGCGAAACGTCTGAAGGCTTGTCTTACGATGCTGGATATCTAGTTTCTCACGGTCAGGGCAAGTGGCAGTTCGTTGCGGGCGTACATTTACGTGAAACTGGAATGTATGTCGATGGTAATGGTGAGCTGATTGGCGTGGACACCACTCAGGGTGACACCATGGACTCTAGCAGCGAAGATTTATTCGGTAAGGTTATCTATCAGTTCAATAATGAGCAGCAGTTGCAGTTGATGGTTAATCATTATGAGTTAGCGACTAACGGTGATTACGTCACGGTAACTGGCGATCGTGCTAACGGTATTGCGGCCACTTCAGCTCGTGGTGGCATCGAGGGCGATCCTGCGGAAAATGAAGTGACTACAATTAGCTTAAATTACAGCGATGCAGATTGGTTAGGCGCAGATCTTAAGTGGCAACTGTTTTCACAAGACTTCTCGGCGCTTTATGGTGGCGGACGATTTGCGACTTTCCAAGATCCAGACTTTGGTGATGACTTGTATGATCAGTCGCGTAACGATTCAAACAAGATTGGTTCACGTATTACTTTGAATTGGTTAGAGGTAGCTGACAGCAACATAGATATTACGACGGGCTTTGATTTCTTGCGCGATAGAACTTACCAGGAATTGGCGCAAACTGGTCGAAAGTGGGTTCCAGAAACTGACTTTGAAAACTGGGCTCCTTACCTACAAGCTCGTCTGAACGAAGGGCCTTGGAGCTTTAGCGCGGGTTTACGTTATGAATACGGAAAGTTAATCGTTAATGACTTCAGCACATTGGCATCATACGGTAGTCAAGACGTTGAAGGTGGTGAACCATCGTTTAATGAACTACTGACAAACTTCGGGGTTGTTTATGAGTTTACTGACGAGTGGCGTGGTTTTGTAAGTGTTTCAGAGGGCTTTAGTATGCCTGACGTTGGCCGCGTATTGCGTGGGATCAGCCAGCCAAATCAATCAGTGGATTCATTCTTGAACTTGCAGCCTGTGCTGACTGAAAACAATGAAGTCGGTATTGAGTATTTTGGTAAAGACTTGGCTTTCTCAGCCAGTTATTTCGAGTCTGACTCAGATTTAGGGGCTCGTTTATCGGCAAACGCTGATGGTATTTTTGAAGTTAATCGTGAGAAAACTGAAATTAATGGTTTCGAGCTATCTGCTGAGTATGCATTAACTCAAGAAGCGAGTATCGGTGCTTTATATGCTGATAATGAAGGTGAGTTCGATAGCGATGACAACGGTCAGGTGGATACGAAACTTGGTGGCCGCAATATCACCCCACGTCGGTTAAACCTATTCTGGAATCATAGCTGGACAGGAATGGTTGATAGCCGCTTGCAGTGGAATAAGTTCTTCGATCGCGATATTTATAGCGGCGCAGAAGCTATTAATAACTTTGAGGGTTATTCAACCGTAGATTTCTCGTTGAATATTCTGACGGATACTGTGGGTGAGTTTACAGTTGGCGTAGAGAACTTGTTGGATGAAGACTATTTTACATACTATGCTCAAACCGCTGGTAACGATGGACGTAACTTTAAAGGCCGTGGCCGCACGTTACGTTTAAATTGGCGACATACTTTCTAATTAGTAATACTGTTTTAGAAAGTTAGGAGTATCAGTGAAAAAGTATTCAATGATGATTCACAAATGGCTGGGCCTTGCGCTCAGCCTTTGGCTTTTATTGGTTACTATAACCGGTACAGTATTGCTGTATAAGAATGAGCTGTTAGTTTTAACCTATCCACAGCTCGAACAATCTCAGCAAGTCACACAACAACAAGCCATTAATATCATTGAGTCCGGTACTATGTCGGACGAATCGCGTTATGTCTTTGTACCAACCGATTTGCACCCTTGGATTGAAGCGATTGAAGCGTCAGGTGAGCGTGTTTATTACTCGACCGAGGGCGAGATCCTAGTTAGAAGAGCTGAGTATGGAGATTGGATTAGTTGGTTTGTGGAATTTCACCATCATTTGTTGCTCGATGACTTAGGTGAGGAACTACAAGGTATTTTTGGGTTACTAACGCTACTGATTTTTATCACGGGTTTGATTAAGTGGTGGCCAAAAGGTCGCTGGAAAAAACGTGACCTGGGGGTTACTTTTACAAGACCCGGGAAGAAACGATGGGGGCAAACCTTGTGGCAGTCTCATCGTACGCTCGGTGTGATTTTACTCATTCCCATGTTGCTGTTAGTCATTACTGGCACCGCGATGATTTACAGTCAGGCCTTTAATAAAGGGCTTAATACTCTGTTTCCTCAGCATCATCGAGAGCCTGTTGATTATACATCAATGATCAAAGTTCAAAATCAAGTCGCTCAAAATCTTCCTGCGGATTGGAATACGCGTTTACAGCAAGTCTCAACGATTCTGCCGGAACTTCGACCTGTGATGATCTACCTTCCCACTGATAAATTACGGATGAAGCAGCCTGAAGAGTGGCACCCAAACGGTCGAAGCTATGTCAGTTTCTACCCAAATACCAGTCAGGTTGACGAAATTACTAATTATCGAGATCAAACGTTAGGCACTAAAGTTTCTCAAACTTTCTATGCGTTACATATCGCAGAAGTGGGTGGTTTGAGCTATTTTTCAATTGCCGTGGTCAGCGGTGTTGCGCTAGTTTGGATAACCATTAGTGGCTTTTGGTTTTGGTTATGGTGTCGTAAGAAAAAAAACGATGCAGGTCGAAAGCGTCGTAACTCTTGAGCTTGATTACAAATTCTTATCATAAGATAAGTCTTATTCTATAAAACTAATAATGTGATCTCCATCAATGCGAAAGTGAATTATAAAGCTTGAACTGTTACTCGTTTCTTTAAAATCTTTTATTAAGTTTGGTGATTTGTGATTGAGATCAAGTATGATCTCCCAGTGTTTGGTCTGGCTATACGAATAGGGAATTTGGACATGGTAAAAACAACAATTAATGAAGTTAAATCGAGTAATGACATTTCTTTGGTTGAAATGTTAGCGAATAAAATTTGGCACGAGCATTACCTTCCGATTATTGGCCGCGAGCAAGTCAAATACATGCTAGGAAAGTTTCAGTCTACCCCGGCCATTAAGCGTCAAATTCAAGATGGCGCCAATTATCATTTACTATTTGAACAAAACCACCCTGTGGGTTATTTCTGTTATCACTACGAAAATGATGCACTATTCTTAAGCAAAATCTATGTTGCAAAAGAAGTTAGAGGCAAAGGTATCGGTAAGCGAGCGCTAGATTTTATGTGTAAAGAAGCAAAAGGGCAGTCAGCCAAAGTGATTCGTTTAACCGTTAATAAATTTAATCTCGGAACGATCGCTGCTTATAAACAGCTCGGCTTTGAAACCAAAGATTCTGTGGTTAAAGATATTGGGGGCGGTTTTGTTATGGATGATTATTTAATGGAAATGCCTATAGTGAAAAAAGCGGTTTAAATAAACCGCTTTTTTATTAATACAGAAAGCCAATTAATACTAATAACCAGCGGCTTGACCGTCTTTGCGTGATTCTGATGCGCCGCGATAAACGCCTTCTTCATGATCCCGCATAATAGCTTGATACCCACCAAAACCACCGTTACCACTTCGAACATCATGGCCTTTCTGTTGCAGCTCTCGAAGGACTTGCGGCGGGGCGCCAGACTCGATTTCAATATAGCCGCCGTCAGTTAAATATTTAGCTTGGCTTTCCGTGGGTTCCGTCGACCCCATATGCTGCCAGCGTGTAGCGTCGCCAGCTTCCTGTAGGTTCATACCGTAATCCACCATATTAACCAAGATTTGTACATGACCCTGAGGCTGCATTGCGCCGCCCATTACGCCATAGCTCATAAAAGGTTTGCCGTCTTTTGTGATGAATGCAGGAATAATGGTGTGGAAAGGGCGCTTGGCAGGTTCATAAGCGTTGGCGTGAGTTTTGTCCATTGAGAACAACTGACCACGATCCTGAAAAACAAAACCCAAGCCAGGAACAACAACACCAGAACCCATGCCACGATAGTTACTTTGAATTAAAGAGACCATGTTGCCATCTTTATCCGCCGTAGTAAGGTAAATAGTGTCACCTTCGGTTAAGTTTGGGTTGCCAGCTTGAACTGTTCGTGCGGCGCGTTGGGTAATCAGTTTGGCACGCTCTTTACCGTATTTTTCAGAAATCAATGCCTCGATTGGCTGCTCAGAAAAGTCCATATCGGCATAAAACTTAGCTCGGTCTTCAAACGCTAGCTTTTTGGCTTCAACCATAGTGTGTAAGCTTTCTGTGCTGTTGAAGCCCATCTTTGCAAGATCGAAGTTTTTTAAGACCTGTAACATCTGTAGAGCAGCGATACCTTGACCGTTCGGCGGAAGTTCCCACAAGGTATGGCCCTTGTATTCGACACCTAAAGGTTCAACCCAGTTAGAGTCATGTTCAGCTAAATCTTCGTAGCGCAAATAACCGCCATTAGCTTTCATAAATTCATCTATCTTCTTAGCAATTTCGCCCTCATAAAATGCATAGCGACCATTTTTTGCTAGTAACTTATAAGTATTCGCTAACTCGGGGTTTTTAAACATTTGTCCTTCACGCGGAGCTTTGCCATCGATGGTGAAGGTGTCTTTAAAGCTACCTGGCTGCGGACTTAAACGTGGCACACTGAGATTCCAGTAATAAGAGATGAGCTCAGATACTGGAAAGCCGTTTTCTGCATAGCCGATTGCCGGTTGTAAAACTTTCTCCATTGGCATTTCGCCGAATTTACTGTGAAGCTCGAACCAGCCATCTACTGCGCCCGGAACTGAAATGGGTAGCATGCCGTAAGGAGGTAGGGTTTCTCTATCTAACTTATTAAGCTCTTGTTCTAACTTATCGTAAGTGAGTCCCTTCGGAGAGCGTCCAGAAGCATTTAAGCCATACAGCCGTTGTGTTTTCTCATGCCACAGAATGGCGTACAGATCGCCACCGATACCACTACCTGTTGGTTCCATAAGACCTAAAGCTGCATTAGCACCAATCGCTGCATCGATAGCGTTTCCGCCATTTTTCATGATGTCTAACGCGATCTGCGTGGCTAGAGGTTGACTGGTCGCAGCCATAGCATTTGGCGCTATGACTTCGGAACGCGTAGCGTGCATTTCACCAGTTACTCGGTCGGCGGCTTGCGTCGATGCGCTAAATATTAGCGTGCTCAACAGCGCAAACTTCATGGTTTTTAATATCATTAGGACTCCCCAAAAGGTTTTATGTGCATTGATAATAAACGCTGTGCAGTAGAAATTAAAGGCTTGTCGTCGTACAGGATTGCAGTTTTGCATTAAAACAGTGCGAACACTATCGCATACAGATAGTCCGTACTGAATCATAATAAAGCTATCAGAAAGGAGGGGGATGCCATGTACTTTATTACCAATCGTGCTTTTGATGCTCGCTTAAGCGGTTTGGATAAGCTGACTAAATACCCAAACCCTAAAGGGCCTAATGAGCTGTCTGCGATTAAAGTTACTGGGGACAGGACACCACAGGTTGAGTTGTTGGATGATGAAATGGCTCGAGAAGAGGTGAAGCGCTGTAAGCAAGAGTTCAACCTGCCGATTGACGAGGACGATACTCATTATGCAAGTCTCAAGGTTGCGTGTGAGGTGTTTCGGGAGGCAAGGTCGAAAAACAAAAGCGTATTACTCTATGTACATGGTTATAACAATGATGTTAAAGACATTTATCATAGCGCTCGTGAAATAGAGCGTTTATACGATGTTATCGTGGTGCCTTTTACTTGGCCTGCGAATGGCGGTGGTGCCATGTCGGGAACCTTATCCTACTTAGCCGATAAACGTGATGCTAGAGCTTCTGACGATGCGTTAAATCGAGTGATCGATATTGTTGGTCGTTATCATCGTTTATTGGTGCAGTCGACTTGGAATCGTCTGGAAAAGCAGGCATCCAATAAACACCCAGAGAACCCAACGAAGCAAAGAGAATATTTAGCTTTATTGCTTGAACGGTATTGCGATATGTCTGTGAACTTGTTCTGTCACAGTATGGGCAACTATGTGTTGAAACATGCTCTAAAAAGCACTTTGGCTGAATCTCGGCAGTTAGTATTTGATAATATTGTGCTAGTCGCGGCGGATACTAATAATGAAAAGCACGAAGAGTGGGTCGGAGAGTTACGTTGCCGCAAGTCTTTGTTTATTACGATTAATGCCGATGACTTTGCGTTGTCATGGTCTAGACGTAAGCCTGGCGAAGAGCAAAAGGCGAGGTTAGGACACTATTTACGCTCGTTGAACGCTGAAAATGCCTTGTACGTCGATTTCACTAATAGTAAAGCGGTTAACCGCAGCCATTCTTATTTTGATGGTGATACGGTTTCAAGAAACAAAACAGTACGCCGCTTTTTCGAAAAAGCGTTTACGGCAAAAAACCTGCTGCCTTATTTAGAGTATCAGGTACATAATAATACCTATCATCCGAAATAAGACACTGCTTTAGTACAGGCTTAGAGAGCCTGTACTCTTATTCAGTAAGAATTGGCTCTAATGCATTCGCTGCATAATCTTCATCGGAATCGTGGTTTCAGCATGATCACTCAATAGCTCCAGATCAGGATGTCGAGTGCTCATGATTTGCTTAATGTTGGACTCTTCAGCAAGAGTCAAATCAATTAAGAGCAAATACCGGCCTTCATCAACGATATGGTAGAACTCTTTGAGTGCATGGTTGCGAGACTGTAAACCGATAAAGCCACCAAACCAGATCCCAAAAGCGGTAAATAGCACCAGCGTGGCGAGGACGCCAAACCAGCCGTAGTTACCACCAAAAGCGTTAGTGACATAGAAAATAATGGACATGACGATAGCGCCTAGGAAACCGAAGATAGCACCTTTGCTGGCACCATTAAGGATATCCGTTTTGTACCAATTATTAGCTGCATTAAGACCGCGGCGAAGAACTCGCCCTTGCTTTTTAGCGATGACGTGTAGGTGATCATCGGAGACACCAGAGATACGAAGATCTTCGTAGGTGTTCTCCAGTTCAGCTAAATGATCAGCCTTGTAGAGTAAACGTGACATACGAACCTCCTTTTGTCTTGTAGACTCTTCTACTATAGCAAAGCCAGCACCAAAAATCTGTGAATTAAAGAGAAGCCGACCTTAATAGCTGTAAGAAGTTAGGGTACGCAAATTTAGAGCGAATAGACAAATTGGATAACGGTATAACTATCAAGTGAATATTAAGCATAGGAAGTATATAGGAACTATAGAAAGTTTCTATGGATACATATTATATAAACTAATTGCTTTATATATTCGCGAATAATACTATCACTTTAAGGTATTTGCCCAGGATATAGGGATGACAAAACAAAAAGCGATGTGGGTTCTGGCGAGTGTGATGCTGCTGTCGGTATTAGGAACCGCTGGTATCGCCTTACCTTACCCAGTGTTGGCTCCGTATTTCTTAGACTCGCCACCAAACGATTTAACACACTTTATGGGGATTCACCCCAAAATCTTACTAGGGTTTTCGTTAGCCTTCTACCCACTCGGTTTGTTGATTGGTAATATTTTTGTGGGCGCCCTATCTGACAGTTATGGTCGTCGAAAAATATTGTTAATTACGTTGTTTGGTAGTGCTGTGGGCTACTTGCTAACGGCTTTGGCAGTTGTTTATGAATCCTTTATTGGCTTTACATTAGCGAGATTATTAACTGGTGTATGTGAGGGCAATATGTCGATTGCGCGTGCTATTGCGGCAGAGCTGCACCCTCATATTGAGAGGACAAAAGCCATTTCCATGTCTTATGCCGCTAACTATGCAGGTTGGCTTATTGGCCCTGTAGTTGGTGGCTTTTTGGTGATATACGGCGTTTCGACAGTGTTTCTAATCGCTGCTGTTGGTATTGCCGTGGCTTTAGTGTTGGTCTTTTTTACTATTGAGCGTCGCGAGGTGGCGAGGGATACCAGCACACTAAAGTTCTGGACGATCATTCGTCGTAATAACTCTTTAACGTTACTCAAAAATAAACAGATCTTGCCGATATTTTGGTTTTACTTTTTATACTCGATGGGACTTAACGCGTTTTATGACTTTTACCCCGTATGGTTTGTGGACTACCTGGATGCTGACAGCCAGACCATTGCTTGGGCAACAGTGGCGCTAACCGCTTGTATGATTATCGTCAGTAGCTTTTTTGTCGATAAATTAAATGCTCGGTTTGGTGAAATTAGATTAATGATTGTTGGTGGTAGCTTGCTTTGCTTAGCCTTTATTGGACAGCCATTTATTGGCAAGGAGCAGGTTTATTTTGTATTCGCCATGATTGGTGTATTTATTGCGGTAGCCAACGGGATGGTGCCAACTTACTTATCAAAATACTTTGGTCATCTTGGGCAAGGTAAAGTCATGGGGTTGCAAACTTCAACCTTCTGCGTGACTAACGTCATTATTGCGAGTCTAGGTGGGCCATTAAGTATTTTGAGCTCGCGCTGGGTGATATTGACCGGCGCTATTTTAGTCATGGCCTCGGTGTGGGTCATGGTGACGACGCGGCAAGAGCAAGAAGACATGATTGGTAATCATAATAGGTCAGAAGACAGCACACAAAACGTCGAGGCGATCAATGCCTAAGCCAGCAGAAAAGGGCTCTAAAAATAATAAAGAGCAGATTTTATATCTACTAAAAACACGCGGCGAGCTAACGGCGACAGTGTTAGCGGACTTATTGAGTATGACCATGATGGGCGCGCGTCAGTTGTTGCAAGACTTAGAGAATAATGACTTGGTTCATTCTAAAAAGCGGGTCAAAGGGCGAGGGAGGCCTAAGTTGTTCTGGGGTTTAACGGATAAAGGACATGGCCGCTTTCCCGACCGACACTCAGATTTGACGCTAAGTTTACTATCTGGGATCTCCGACGCTTTGGGCCCTCAGGCGATGGACAAGCTGATAGCCATTAGAGAAGACCAATCATTGCAGCAGTATTCTGACAGGTTAAACCTACAGCCCGATTTACGGGAAAAAGTGTATGAATTAGCGAGGATTCGCAGCGAAGAGGGTTACATGGCAGATGTAGAAGAGGTAGAGGACGGTTATTTATTAATCGAGAACCACTGTCCTATTTGTGCTGCGGCAAAAGTGTGCCAAGGATTTTGTCGTTCGGAACTGAGTATTTTCAGGCAGTGCCTAAATGCGAAAGTTGATCGGGTCGAGTATTTGCTGGATGGAGCGCGTCGCTGTGCTTACAAAGTGACCGATGCTTAAGTTAACCTGAGGGGGTTAGTCTCTACCGGCGGATTTGTTGAACTTTGTTACATTTTTCCGTTTCGGAATATCTGCTCTGCCTTGCCTATTGGATATAGACCACGTATAAAAGATCAGTTGTAAGTATTAATACTAGAATGACAGGTACTTTTATATGAAGAAACTAACTCTTGGGGCTGCCATTGTGTCAGCTTTATTGGCCGCTGGCTGTGGTGATGATTCAGCGAAAAAAGCTGAGACTACAGAAACAAAGGCTGCGCAAACTGAAAAAGCGGATACCAAAACTGGTGACGCTATGACTGATTCGAAAAAAGATACGGCTAACACAGACGGTAATCCTTTCTTTCAAAAGTGGGACACGCCTTATGGTATGCCGCCATTCGAGCAAATTAAAGATGAGCATTTTTCTCCAGCTTTCGAGAAAGCGATTGCTGAAGCTCGCGCTGAAATAGAAGTTATTGCAAATAACCCTGAAGCTCCAACTTTCGAAAATACCATCGAAGCTATGGAGTATAGCGGTAAATTGATGACTAAAGTTGCTAATGTCTTCTTTAACTTGACTTCAGCTAATACCAACCCTGAATTACAGAAAATCCAGAAAGACGTTGGGCCTAAACTTTCAGCACTACGCGATGATATTAGTTTAAATCCAAGCTTATTCAAACGTGTTGAAACGGTTTATAACCAGCGTAATGAATTTGGTTTACGTGAAGACCAGATGCGTCTTTTAGAGGAAAATTACAAATCGTTCGTTCGTGGTGGTGCTAAGTTGAATGACGAAGAGAAACAGCAACTTCGTGATTTGAATAAAGAAATGACGGAGCTGGCTTTATCATTCTCTGAAAACGTTTTAGCGGAAACCAATGACTGGGAAATGGTCATTGATAACGAAGAAGATTTAGCGGGCTTATCGCAAGGCTTGATTGATGCTGCGGCTGATACTGCAGAGAAGCGTGGTCATGAAGGCAAGTGGGTTTTTACCACACATCGCCCGAGTAAAACGCCATTCTTGATGTATTCAGAAAAGCCTGAGCTGCGTGAAAAGATGTATTACGCTTACACGCACCGTGGCGATAATGACAATGCCAATGATAATAAGAAGAACGCGGCTAAATTAGCGCAACTTCGTGCCAAGAAAGCTCAGTTGCTGGGTTATGGCACTCACGCTGACTTTGTTTTAGAAGAGCGTACGGCTAAAAATGCTGAGAACGTTTATAACTTGTTGAATCAGGTGTGGCCAGCGGCGCTAGAGCAGGCAAAAGCTGAGCGAGCGTTAATGCAGGAACAAATCGCTAAAGATGGCAAAGATTTCAAACTAAAAGCATCTGACTGGCGTTACTATGCGGAGAAAGTCCGTAACGAAAAGTATGCACTAGATGAAGCTGCGGTGAAGCCATACTTCTCGCTTGAAAGCACTCTACAAGGCGTGTTCTATACCGCAAATAAGCTGTTTGGCATGAACTTCAAAGAGCGCTTTGACCTGCCTAAGTATCACGATGATGTGCGTACGTTTGAAGTGACGGACAATGATGGTGAATTGATCGGTATTTATATTACTGACCACTATGTTCGCGACGGCAAGCGTGGTGGTGCTTGGATGAATTCATACCGTAAGCAGTTTGTGACTGAAGGCGGTGAGTTCGTCAAACCAATCATTGTTAACGTTTTGAATTACCCACGTCCTGTGGGCGATGAGCCGACGTTATTGACGTTTGATCAAGCGAATACTTTATTCCACGAATTCGGTCATGCTGCGCATGGCTTATTGTCTGACGGAATATATCCATCACAGACCGGTACGTCTGTTCCGCGTGACTTCGTCGAGTTTCCTTCGCAGGTGCTTGAGAACTGGATGCTGGAGCCTGAAGTATTGGCAAAGTTTGCTAAGCACTACAAAACCGGTGAAGTGATTCCTCAGGAGTTGATTGAAAAGATCCAAGCGGCCTCGAAGTTTAACCAAGGCTTTGCAACCACTGAGTACATGGGCGCTGCGCTATTGGATATGGCTTGGCACACGCTTGATGGTAAAGATTTAAAAGATGCTGACGCTTTCGAGAAGGCCACTCTAGACGAACTTGGCTTAATTCCTGAAATTGCGCCACGTTACCGTTCGACTTACTTTAACCACATCTTCTCAAGTGCAAGTGGCGGCTACTCTGCGGGCTACTATAGCTACATCTGGTCAGAAATCTTCGCTGCTGATGCTTATCAAGCGTTCCGTGAAAACGGTATTTTTGACAAAGAAACGGCTGATAAGTATGTCGAGTTTATTTTGTCGAAGGGCGGTACTCAAGATCCGCTGGAATTGTACAAAAAGTTCCGTGGCAAAGAAGCTGATCCTAAGTACTTAATGATTAGTCGCGGTTTGATTGAAGCCGAAGAAGAGTAATTAATGGCTTCTGTAGTCGTTAATGACTAAAATAAGACATAAAACAAGTTTTTATGCCGCAAAAAGCCACCTTCGGGTGGCTTTTTTTATAGTCGTTTATGCATTGCTATTGTTAACTTGATTGTCTGTTTTATGCACAAAGCACCATTATCCGTGAAGCCGTTCACAGCCTCTACCTTGATTTAATCTCAGATATGCATTCTATTAGTTATTTTTATCCGAAAGGTTAATAAATATCCTATGAATATGTCTTAAAACTGTCATGTAAAGCGCTTATAATTCTCTCCGTGGCAAACACTTACGGTCTTAATCTTAAAGGAGATGGTTATGAGCGAGCATGTAGAGAGTGCATTAGTAGCTGTAATTGCTGCTGTTGTATTATCAGCGCTAGTCATTACGTTATTCTAGTTTATATCCCAAATTATCGTTTCATTCGGTATTTTACCCGAATACCTCTGAAAACCCGGACGTCCCCCATCATGACGTTCGGGTTTTTTATTGGCTTTAATAATCCCCTTGGTTACAATCAAGTCACGCTGATTAACTGTTTTTTACCTTGTCGAAACCTCCCGCTTCCAAATCCCGAGCTTCCAATCCCCGAGCGCCTAAAGCGAAAGAGCGCACGCTGAAAGATATAAAGTCTTTAGTGCTAAAAACAGCACATTCGATAAAAGATGTTTCTGCGGAAGAGTGGGAAGCCCTGTTGAAGTATTTACCTATTAAGCAGCAGGATCATCCTTTTATACAATATGAATTTTTGCTGGCTCTAGAGGAGACTAGGTCGGTATCTGTTGATTCTGGTTGGCAGCCGTGTCACTTAGTATTTTATCAAGGTGATGAGCTTGTCGCGGCTTTACCGAATTACCTTAAAGGCCACTCCTACGGTGAGTATGTTTTTGACTGGGCGTGGGCTGATGCTTACGAGCGGCATGGCCTCGAATACTATCCCAAGTCTTTGTCAGCTATTCCCATGACGCCGATTACGGGGCCTCGACTGTTAAGTTCTTTAGATGCGACTAGTACTCCATCTTTAGTCGAAGCCGTTATTCGCTGGGTTGAGCAAAGCCAAATGAGTAGTTGGCATTTAAACTTTGTGAGCGGAGAGGCCAGCGAGCAACTCATATCATCACAATTGCTCAAGCGCGAAGATATTCAATTCCACTGGCATAACCAAGGTTATCAGGACTTCGGCGAATTCTTAACCTCTTTAAAAGCTAAAAAGCGCAAGAATATTGTGCGTGAGCGTAGGGAGTTTCAAGAACAGGGGACTGAACAAGAAAAGAGTAGCGGCTGGTCATTTGAGTGGCTCGATGGTCACACTGCTAGCGAAGAGGATTGGCAGCTTTTTGATCGGATGTATCGCAATACTTTTGATAAGAAAGGTGGCTGGGCGCAGCTGTCGCATGATTTCTTTGGGGCTTGTGCTAAAGCTATGCCTGATCAGACATTATTACTGTTGGCTAAACATGAAGCAAAGCCTATCGCTGGAGCTTTCTTTATGCGCTCAGAATCAGCGCTTTACGGTCGCTACTGGGGATGTTTCGAAGATGTTGATTTTTTGCACTTTGAAACCTGCTATTACCAAGGCATTGAATACGCTATCGAGCATGGCCTTTCGTTGTTTGAGCCGGGCGCTCAGGGTGAACACAAGCTAGCACGTGGTTTTATGCCCGTTTCTACACACTCCCTGCATTATGTCAGTCGCCCCGAGTTCAGAGAGGCTATCTCTCACGCGATTACTCAAGAAGAAGAGTGGCTGGATATTCGCTACCAAGATTACCTAAAACATTCACCTTATAAATAGTAGGGTGTGACTAAATTTTACTAGGATTGAGTAGTTTAGCGTTATAGACTGGTTATAACCGTCATTCATTCAGTGCCCTTAGTTTAATACGAGTTTAATACGGAGTCGCCCATGAAATATAAGCAGGACATCATCATCAACAAGCCTGTCGATGAGGTTGTTGCGTTATTTGATAACCCCGATAATTTAAAGAAATGGCAGCCAGAACTGGTTTCTTTCGAGCACCTCAGCGGTGAAGAAGGCCAGCCTGGTGCTAAATCCAAAATAGTCTACTTGATGGGCAAACGTAAGTGTGAAATGGTGGAAACAATTGAGACGCGAGACCTGCCCCAAGAGTTTAGTGGAACCTATGAGACCAAAGGCGTATTCAATCGTATTGAGAACCATTTTAAAGCGGTGGGCAGTGATCAAACTCATTGGTCGACGACCAATGAGTTTACGTTTACCAGTTTCGGCATGAAGTTAATGGGCTTTTTCATGAAAAAAGCATTTCCGAAGCAAACCATGAAATATATGCAGCAGTTTAAGAGCTTTGCTGAACAAGAATAACCACCTAGCTTTTTATAAAGAAGTTATAGGAAAGGGTTTATAGAAAAGGTTTTATGAAAACATTAAGTAAAATATTTTTACAGGGGCTTTTTGCTGTCCTGCCGATTGTATTGACCATTGCCATTATCGTGTGGCTTATTTCGACTTTAGAAACCTATTTAAGCAAGCTATTGTTGTTGGTTCTGCCCGCTAGTATGTATTGGCCGGGGCTGGGGCTTATTTTAGGCATCGCCCTGATTTTTGGCTTGGGGTTACTGATTAAGTTTTATTTAGGTCAGTTGATCATACGCGGCCTGAATCGGCTGATGGAGCGGATACCAGTCGTTAGCGCTGTGTATAGTGCTTTTAATGACATGGTGCGCTTTTTATCACCATCTGAAAAAGAAGAGTTACAGAAAGCAGTATTGGTCGAGGTTCAAGACGGCGCCGAAGTCATTGGGTTTGTCACTAGTGACGATGTGTCGCTCGGCGACCGCTCTGACTTAATTGCAGTGTATATTCCCATGAGTTATCAGATAGGTGGCTTTACGTTGTTTATGCCAGCAGACAAAGTCAAAGAGCTGGATATGGCGCCAAGTGAAGCTATGAAGAAAGTTCTAACAGCGTCAATGGGTAGCGAAAAGAAGTTAACGCCTGATAAAGTATAGTATTAAGGTAAGCAATAGAAAGGCCTGCTGTGATTTGAGAACAACAGGCCTTTTCTGTAGAATGCGCGCCTTATCTGACCCCGTTCTGGGGTAATTCACCTGCTCGGTAAGAAAAATGATTGATTTAATAGTGAATAAGACGGCGAGTCTGAAAAACGACTTATTGTCGGGTTTGACTGTTGCTTTGGCTTTGGTGCCAGAAGCAGTGGCGTTTGCATTCGTGGCAAATGTAGAGCCTTTGGTCGGTTTGTATGCAGCCTTTATGGTCGGCTTAATCACTGCGATTTTTGGTGGTCGCCCAGGCATGATTTCTGGTGCGACGGGTGCTTTAGCTGTGGTGATGGTGGCGTTGGTTGCGGACCATGGTGTTGAGTACCTGTTTGCTACCGTGGTCCTGATGGGCGTTATCCAAATGCTGGCTGGCTGGATGAGACTGGGTAAGCTGATTAGAATGGTGCCTCACCCGGTAATGCTGGGCTTCGTGAATGGTTTAGCGATTTTGATTTTCTTAGCGCAGTTAAAGCAGTTTGGTGTCCGCGGTGAAGAAGGGTGGTTGCATGGCACTTTTCTTGAAGGAAGCAGCGTTGATGTTGCTTGGTTTGAAGGCAGTGACTTAGGAATTATGCTGGGTTTGGTTGTCTTAACCATGTTGATTATTTACGTCATGCCAAAAATCACCAAAGCCGTTCCTGCGGGCTTAGTGGCGATTGTCTCTGTATCGTTGATTGCTTATGCCATGGCGACTTATGGTGGTGTTGATACAGTGACTGTTGGTGATAATGCTAAGATTGGCGGCGGCTTCCCTGAGTTCCATATTCCGAGCGTACCTTTGTCTTGGGAAACCCTTTGGATTATTTTACCTTACTCCTTAATATTGGCGGCTATTGGTTTAATCGAATCCTTATTATGCTTACGTCTTATTGATGAAATCACAGAAACAAGAGGCGAAGGCAACCGCGAGTGTTTTGCTCAAGGTTTAGCGAATACGACAACCGGTTTCTTTGGCGGTATGGGTGGTTGTGCCATGATCGGCCAAAGTTTGATTAACGTAAATTCTGGCGGCCGTGGTCGCGCATCAGGTATTGTCGCTGCATTAGCGTTGTTGTGCTTTATCCTGTTTGCCTCAAGCTTAATTGAGCAGATTCCAGTCGCGGCATTGTTGGGTGTTATGTTTATCGTCGTGATTGGTACTTTCGAGTGGGCCAGCTTCCGCATTATGCGTAAAGTTCCTGGCCCAGATGCTTTAGTACTGGTCATCGTTACGGTTACGACAGTGCTAACAGACTTAGCTGTGGCGGTGATTGTCGGAGTTATCGTGTCAGCGCTAGTGTTTGCTTGGACCAGCGCGAAACGGGTACGTGTACGTCGTTCTGTTAAAGATAATAAGGCTTTTTATACGGTTCGAGGCCCATTATTCTTCGGCTCTACCACTCACTTTGGAGAACAGTTTTCAGCGCGTACGGACTTAGACGAAGTTTATATTGATTTTGCAGAGTCGCGTGTATGGGACCATTCGGGGATTGAAGTGATCGATTCCCTAGCAATGCGTTATGAAAAAGCAGGTAAGAAGTTGCACTTGTTGCACCTTAGCCCTGATTGTATCAAGCTCTTAAAAAGAGCGGGGAACTTGGTTGAGAAAAACTCTGCTGAGGATCCTCGTTACTTTGTTGCTGACGATGAACTTGGTGGTTAATAAACTTTGACTGATGGCAATAACATGACTCAAGAAAACCCTTTCGCGGCATTAACGCCCGACTTCATCTTAGATGCAGTCGAGTCGAGAGGGTTTTATTCCGATGGTCGTGCAATTGCCCTTAATAGCTACGAAAACCGTGTATTACAGATTGGTATAGAAGAAGCGACTCCGGTCATTGTGAAGTTTTATCGGCCTAACCGCTGGACTAAAGAGCAAATTCTAGAAGAGCATAATTTTTCCTATGAGTTGGTTGAGCAAGAGTTGCCCGTAGTAGCTCCAATGGTCACTCAGGGTGAGAGTTTATTTGAATATAAGGGCTTTTATTGCTCTCTGTTCGAGCGAAAGGGCGGCCATGCTCCAGAACTCGATAATCTCGATAACTTATTTACGTTGGGGCGATTTCTAGGACGCATTCACAGAGTCGGTCAGGCGAAAGATTACTCGCAACGTCCTGAACTCACGCCTCAATCGTTTGGCCATGACAGTATTGATTATATTATTGAGCATGCATTACCCCCCGAAGTAAAAATGCCCTACGAAAGTTTAGCGCGCGATTTAATGCAGCTGGTGGATGAGTTGTGGCAAAAGGCGGGGAAACAGCAATATATTCGAGTGCATGGCGATTGCCACGTGGGCAATATTTTATGGCGAGATAATAATCCTCACTTTGTGGATTTGGATGACTCTCGAATGGCGCCTGCAGTGCAAGATATTTGGATGTTACTTTCAGGCGAGCGTGATCACCAGCAAAAGCAATTGCTTGAAATTATTGAGGGCTATCAAGAATTTTGCGATTTCAATGTGGCGGAGTTACAGCTGGTTGAGTGCTTGCGAACATTGCGCATGATACATCACAGCGCTTGGCTTGCCCGCCGCTGGCATGACCCTGCTTTTAAGCATGCCTTCCCTTACTTTGGTTCAGTACAATATTGGCAAGAGCAGATTCTTGACTTACGCGTGCAATTTGCCGAGTTACAAGAAGCTCCGGTTAGTTTACCCACCTACTAAAAGCTCTTAAGCAATTTCTGCTATTTAGAACCTGTTTAGTGTAAATTCAGGTTTCTCATGCTAGGCTTATTGCATGAAAACTGAGCGCCTAATTATTATCCATAAAATTATACTGCTAGCGGTAATAGCTGCTGTGTTGAGTAGCTGTACAAGCACACCACGCCAATCTTCTAGTAACTCTCAATTACCTGTTTCCGCTAAGGACAGAAATAATAAAGGCCTAACCATTGCTCAAATCGCTGAGTCTATGGTCGGCGTGAGTTATCGCTACGGTGGAAGTCATCCTGATGAAGGTTTTGATTGTAGTGGCCTTGTGTATTATTCTCACACCCAAGTCGGTGAACAAGTGCCGCGAGTTTCTTACGCTCAGCTGGCTGCGTCCTACGAAGTCCAACACGGTGACCTAAAACCTGGGGATCTATTATTTTATCGGATCAATGGGAAACCTTCCCACGTTGGTATTTATATTGGCCATGGCCAGTTTGTTCATGCGCCTTCAAGTGGCAAAAAAGTTCGTGTTAGCTCGATTGAAAATGTATACTTCAAACCTCGCTTAATCAGAGCGGGGCGTTTATACACCAACGAAGAATAATAAAAACATGTCAGACAATGAACTGCAAACTTGGCACCTATACATATTGCGCTGCAAAGATGGAACCCTTTACACAGGTATTACTAACGATCTAAAGCGTCGCTTTGAAGAGCACCAATCTAACAGTCCAAGATGTGCTAAATATCTGCGTGGACGACAGCCTCTAACCATGATCTATCATATTGACTTCGATTCTAAATCCTTAGCACTGAAAGCAGAATTAAAGGTTAAAAAGTTAACTGCGAGTCAAAAGAAGTTGTTAGCTTCTGGGCAATTGGTCATTAATGAAATAGCGGACACCCATTAGGTCTAATCAATGAAAACTGAAGGACTAGAAGCTTTCGATTACGAAGTGATCAGAAGTGACCGTAAAACACTGTCCATCGAAGTTCATCATCAAAAAGTCAAAGTTAGAGCGCCGAAAAAAGCACCAGAAGACTGGATTGAGAGTTTCGTTCATCAAAAAGCTCGGTGGATCGCTCGCAAACTTGTTGAG
Source organism: Kangiella sp. HD9-110m-PIT-SAG07 (assembly GCA_003370465.1). GTDB lineage: Bacteria > Pseudomonadota > Gammaproteobacteria > Enterobacterales > Kangiellaceae > Kangiella. The sequence continues at coordinate 30,468 of QQTG01000010.1, forward strand.
CAAGATGAAAAGCATCAAACTCGAATAAAGCTAGAAAATGGACAGCTGATTAGTTTCATGGGAAGTCCGTTGATTTTGAATATTAGTCAGGGCGCTAATAAAATCCTACTGGCTGAGCAAGAGCTCTCGATACGCAATAAAGATTTAAAAGCTGACTCTATAGCTAAACAAATCGATCGCTGGCTACTCACTCGCGCTAAAGAAATCCTACCCCAGAGAGTTGAACATTGGGCTGATATTATGGGTTTAAGCAAAAAGCTCACAGGCGTTCGGTTTCGTAAAACTAAAACACAGTGGGGCCACTGTACTCGCGCTGGAACCGTACAACTGAATCAACTGATTCTTCTGACACCACTGCATGTTATTGACTACCTGATTATTCACGAGCTTAGCCATCTAAAGCATCTCAATCATTCAAAGCGGTTTTGGAATTTAGTAGAACAGCATTGCCCCGACTATCAAAAAGCCGAGTTATGGCTTAAAAAACATGGGCACAGTGTTTGGTACTAGTGACTAAGGGTAATGGAAGAAACAAAAGAAAATGATTTGGGACAGGCTCTGCTCATAGCTCCAGCAGAGCTGTTCTTGATTTTACTTGTAATTATAGATGTTTTTAATTTTTACCATAAGTTATAAAGGTCCTGAATTGCGCTTCAAGACTACCCCAACCTATAGGAATAGATTTATTATTTTAATAGCTTATCCAGGGCAAAATATATGCTGAGAAAGCACCTATGAGCCAAATAATGATGGCGCTCCAGTAAAACCGGCGATTCCACTTTTGTGCAGACTCGCAGGCTGCCGCTAGCTCAGGATCTGTTGGGCAGCTTCTATTAGAGCGGTATAGCACGGCACCAGTAATGATTAATATTAACGCTGTTACACCAAATGTAATCAGGTCATATTTCGCAAACCAGTTAAGCCACGGAAAATGCTCGCCGTACATTGATGCAACAACGGAGCCCATGCCAAGACTGACTAATAGAATCGGCAAAGCGCAGCAAATCAGCGTTGGGACAGAGGCGAATAAAACTAATACTCCCCATTTTTTTGAATTAATGCTCACAACAGTTCTTCTCTTGTTGGATGGGTGGACAAGGAACGTCTGCATAAGAGCAAAAGACGCAACAGTCGCTTGGGAGTGGTTTAAGCAAAACTCCACAAGTGGAGCATTGATAGAAGTATTGGCAGGCATCAGTCGGCATAGATTCTGTTTTAGACGCCTGACACTCAGGGCAGGTAATTGTACTTTTGGTTTCCATTAAAAAGTTACTCCAATACCAATATTAAACTCTTGCCCCCGCGACAAAGAGACGTTGTTGCTCTTTTCATAAAGGGGATATTTATATTCAGCTCTAAACATTATGTTGTCCTTATAAAGCACTAGAACAGGTCCAGTATGAACGCGCTCACCGCCTGATGCGTGGGTCAAAGTGGCTGTATTAGGACTTTCTTGATCTCTCATCGTGATATCCCACATAACAAACACTCCAGAGTTGGTTAAGTTGTCATGGTAGGGGTGGTAGCCCAGATTTATGTCTATTCCTAGTTCGTTGCCTTCTTGCATACCTCTATCACCTTCAGTGTTATACCAATAGAATACGTCGTACAACTGATAAAATTTCGGGGTACTTTTACTGTAAGATAAGCTCAAACCTAGGTCCCAACTACCATCACTTAACGGGTAGTTGCCGCTCGATGAACCTGATGGTAATCGTATCGATGGTGTTAAAGAAAGGTTACCAGTGCTATTACCTTGATTGAGATATTTTTTGATAGGAACACCGATAACTAGGTCGCCAACTCCCGAATTCGATTGTTGGGTTGCAGTATTGCTAATTTCTTTAACTCGCTGCTGATCACGATAAGGGAGTTTGAAGGTAACTCTAACGGAACGATCAAAGGTGTAAACACCTTGCAGCCATGTTGTTTGTACATAGCGTTCAAGGTTTTTGGGGTTGCTTACTGTTTGGCTACCATTTAGTAACTCACTAGAGCCGTAGTTTTCGTACCAAAGTTGAAAACCAAAGCCATCATCCCAGCGGGGAGCCATATCCATTACTGGCTGATGAGCTTGGGATATTGGAAGATATAGGGTTGTCGCTAAGACTAACAGTCGGTAGTACATTACTGTCCTTGCTCATCGTAGTTAATCGTATCATTGATGTTACTTCGAGTGACGGATGCACCCTGTGGCTCGTAGCCACCATCTCGTATTGCCTTATATATTAGTTGCATATCAATAGCTACAGAAGGCTTTATAGCAACTGTTAATCTTTGATTTTCGATATCCATTAAAGACCCCTTGTTCAGCTTGTCGGTATCGATGAAGGGAAGCTTCGTTAATTTTTTCTGGATACCAAAGGTGCAATAAGAGCAGACGGCTCCGCTAACTGTAATTACCGCTTGGTTAGGTTTTACACTAGTTTCTTTCTTAGCCGAAATAGGGAAAGACAAAAGAAAAAGTGCGGTAAAACTTATTATAATGGCTAGATATTGTTTCATGATTCCTCTTTGTACAGGTATTTGAGAATACTGCATTCATCGAGTGACTTTCCTTTTCCAGGGCAATAGTCTGCAAGTTCTCCAAGTGCAGCTTTGAGTTGTCTTAGTTCGTCAATTCGCTCTTCTATTTCATAAATTTTTTGTTGAGCTTGTTGTCTTATATCGTCGCAGGTTTTTTCTGGCATCTCGCTGAGATTGAGTAAGTTACCAATCTCTTTAAGTGTAAAGCCAAGGTTCTGTGCTTTACGAATAAAGTGAAGTCGTTGAGTACTGTGGCTATCGTACTCACGATAGCCCGAGTCGGAACGAGAAACTGGAGTTATCAGCGATTTACGCTCGTAATATCGCACAGTATCTATCGAAACGTTGCAGCTTTTAGCCAGATCACCAATTTTTAATCTATTCATAACCTTTCCTATAACTTATAGACTATAAAGTCTTGACCATAGTCCAGAGTCAAGGGCCTTTGGTAATTATATCATCAACAATAAATGTGTGCGGTGCGGCCACAGCGCCACTGTTTTGTACAAAAAACAACCATAAAGGCTACACAATTGAACGGTTTTCTATTACAATCCACGCCTGAAATTTGCACTGGATTTACGTTCCAGCTAGCTGAGGAATGAGAAATATGTCTACATCTGCTCTAAATGCAACGTCGGTTCCTGTTGTTGTCTGCGCTTTATATAAATTTGTAACTCTCGAAAACTTTGAAGAAATCCGTCAACCATTGCTCGATGTTATGCTTGAAAACGAGGTCAAAGGCACCTTGTTATTAGCTCAAGAAGGCATTAACGGTACCGTCGCGGGATCGCGTGACGGTATCAATAATGTTCTAGCATGGATTAAGAGTGACCCGCGTCTGGCTGAGCTTGACCACAAAGAATCGTACGATGAGTCTATGCCATTTTATCGCACTAAGGTTAAGCTTAAGAAAGAGATCGTGACCATGGGCGTTGAGGGTATTGATCCAAAAGAAGTGGTAGGAACTTATGTAAAACCTAAAGACTGGAATGATCTAATTTCTGATCCTGAGGTTTTACTAATCGATACACGAAATGATTACGAAGTAGGTATCGGTACTTTTAAGGGAGCAGTCAATCCAAAAACTGAGACCTTTCGTGAGTTTCCCGATTACGTTAAAGAAAATCTAGATCCGGAAAAACATAAGAAAGTTGCGATGTTTTGTACCGGTGGTATACGCTGCGAAAAGTCGACGGCCTACTTGAAGGAACAAGGTTTCGACAATGTTTTTCACTTAGAAGGCGGTATCCTAAAGTACTTAGAAGACGTGAATAAAGAAGAAACTTTGTGGGAAGGTGAGTGCTTTGTATTTGATAATCGAGTTGCTGTGGATCACGATCTGCAAAAAGGTCAGTATGATCAGTGTCATGCTTGTCGTATGCCGATTACTGAAACCGAGATGCAGCATGAAAAGTATGAAAAAGGTGTGAGTTGTCCACATTGTTTCGATCAACAAACCCCCGAGCAGCGCCGTCGCTATATTGAGCGTGAACGTCAGGTACAGTTAGCAAAAGCTCGTGGAGAAAAACATATAGGCTCTGAAGTCATTACATCTATTGCTATGCGTAAGCAACAAAAGAAACAGATGAAAGAGCAGCAATCTGCTAAAACTCTAATGAAGGGCGACTAGATTTTAATGTCTCTTTTTATCAGTAAAAGCATTTCGCTTGGTGATTATGAAATTGAGTTACAGGCCATCCGCACTCAAGGTGCGGGTGGTCAAAACGTCAATAAGGTCGCTTCTGCCATCCATCTTCGTTTTAACATCCCGCACTCATCTTTACCTAAAGAAGTTAAGCAACGCCTCCTCAAAAGTAATGACTCCAGAATTACTACGGATGGAGAGCTGATAATCAAAGCGCAAAGCCACCGTACTCAGGATCGCAACCGCGATGATGCTTTAAAGCGGTTAAGGGAAGCTATTCAGCGTTGCCTAAAAGCACCAAAGAAACGCATACCCACCAAACCGTCCAAAGCTGCAAAGCGCAGGAGGTTGGAGAACAAGAAGCAGCAGGGACAAAAGAAATCATTGCGCGGCAAGATCGATTTCTAGAGATAATTCAGTAATAAATTTTATACCACGTCGTATTTCTTTACATTTGTTCAAAACTATTTCCTTGCATCCCAGCCATCACTCCTTATATTAAATGGTAAGTCATTATTTTTAATAACGTCATCAATAGTTTAGGGAGAGCCTTATGGGTGAACTAAAGAAATCAAAAGACAAGGTTATTGCCGGTGTTTGTGGTGGTTTAGCGAAATGGCTAGGCTGGGAAACCTCAATGACCCGTATTATTTATACATTATTAACTATTTTCACTGCCTTCGCAGGTGTTATCATTTATATCATTTTGTGGATAGTGATGCCGGACGAGTAATCGTTGGGTATAAAGTATAGAGAGGTTAGTATGATTAAAGTTGGTGATAAATTACCCAATGTAGTAGTAAAAGTCATGGGCAAAGAAGGTCCTGAGGATTTGCAGACGGATCGACTGTTTGCAGGTAATAAGGTTGTATTATTTGCTGTGCCAGGTGCTTTCACACCTACTTGTTCAGCTGCACATCTTCCTGGTTTCGTGGTTAATTACGACAAGTTAAAAGAAAAGGGTGTCGATACGGTGGCATGCATGTCGGTTAACGACGTGTTTGTGATGAATGCTTGGGAAAAAGATCAAAATGCTGAGCAGTTATTGATGATTGCTGATGGTAATGCTGATTTTGCTGAGGCGCTGGGTTTAGAGATGGATGGTACCGGTTTTGGTATGGGAGTTCGCTCGAAACGTTTTGCGCTAATTGCGGAAGACGGTGTAGTTACTACTCTGGAAGTGGATGAAAAGGGCTTTGAAAAGAGTTCTGCGGAAAATATACTGAACAAGCTTTAAAATAATCTTGAGTAATAAAAAAGCCGCCTAAGGGCGGCTTTTTGCTTTAGAACAGTTTTTTAGGCGTCTTCAGCTGTTTCGTCACTGATTTCAGTGGCTTGCTGTGCCTTTTGATTTTCAGCTTCTAATTGCTTTAGCGTTTCCTCAAGTCCAATTTTTGATATTTGCTCCCTGTATTGGTTAGCATAACTCTTCGCCATACTAACCCCTTCAATAATAACATCAGTTACCAACCATGATTCGTCTGGCTGGACTTTTAGGCGATAATCAATAAGGATTGCTTCGCCTTCATTTGGCGTGATTGTCGAGCGAACGTTAGCCAAATTACCACTTGTTGAATATTGAGTGTCGTCGTACGTGATGGGTTGGCCATCATAATTGGCTAGGCCCTTAGCGTAGCTGTTTAACAATAAGCCAATAAACTCCTCAATGAACTTTTGACGCTGACCTTCATCTGCTTGCATCCAGTAAGTTTTACCTAAGATTCTCTTAGCCATATACTCACTATCAACTTCTGGTAATAAATAGTCACGAATTAAGCTTTTTGCGTAATCTGAATCGGTTTTAATTTTCTCTTTATTACTTAAAATTTCAGCACTTATCTTTTTGGTGACCTTTTCAAGATGTATTTTAGGGTCCTCAAAAGCATAGCTAACCAAGCTGAAAGATAAAAATGTTAAAGCTATCAATGCTTTAGACACAAATTTGTTCATGTTGTCCCCTTAACTAAGGATATATTGTCGCACAGTTATTAATGGCAGTATTTTACCTTTGCTTTTGATTTTAAACAATCGACCTGAATCAATCCTTAATATAAACATTTTCTAAAATGCATATTTGCATTGATAGTAATGCAAATATGCATTAGTTTGTCTTTATACGTTAGATAAAGGTATGTATGGCTCTACCAAGATGGAATTATCAGGTTTTCCTTTTGTTTGCGTTAAGCTTTACCGCATCTTTTAGTAGCCTATCAGCCCCGATAACCCAAAGTTACACAAATTCCACCCCGGCAAACGTCGATCCTAATCAAAATAGCCCTGTCGATAGATCGGTAAATATCCCATCAACTGATTTCCCAAATGGCGTCACAGTAGATGATGTCATTATTGCAATCGACTTTGATAAGCGAGATCGAAATAATGGTGTTTGTTCAAATTATAACGGTGGCTTAGTTTATAATAATGAAATTTTTTTCCGGCTTTCCAAGCCTTCCGAAGGAGTTATCAGTAACTTAATTCCTTTCAACACTTATAGTGGTAATGTTCACCCCGCGCCTACTGCGGGAGGTTATATCACCGTCGTACTTGACGATAGTGCGGGCACTACCGTTGGCGGAGGAACTCCTGTCGCAGGTACTTTTAGACCTGTGAACCCTTTGAATGTATTTGATGGCATAGATCCTAGTGGTACCTGGACTTTAACCATGGCGGACAGTGCTGCGCAAGATCCGTTGTGTTTTTCTAGCTTTACCCTAACGATAGAAGCGTCTGCTCAGGTTGATATTTCAGTGTCCAAGTCTGATTTATCGGCAACTTACACTCCTGGAAGCAACGCCAGTTATATCATCACGATCAATAATTCTGGCCCCGATGATGCTTTTAACCTAACAGTCAATGATACGTTGCCCGATGGGGTTATTTCATCAACTTGGACTTGCTCTGGCTCTGGAGGGGCTGTTTGTGGTACGGCAAACGGTACAGGAAATATCACTGGAGTGAGCGTCGATGTACCAAGTGGTGATAGTGTCCAGTTTACTGTGGATGTTACTTTCTCAGATGATCCAACAGATTATTAACCTTTAGATACATCGAGCCGGTTTAGGTAATCCTGCGATCTTGGTCGCTTGTTTCGCTGGGCCATCAGGAAATAGCAAGTGTAGGTAAATGCTATTACCTTTTTCTTTCGACCATTCTTTGGCCAGATATTTAACCAGTGGGCGAATAGAAGGGCTGGTATTAAACTCTTCGTAAAAGCGCCGCACATAGTTGATTACCTGCCAGTGGTCTTCAGTTAACTCTATAGCCTCTTCTTGACTAATTGCCATGGCGACTGCCTCATTCCATAGAGAAGAGTCTGTTAAATAGCCTTGCTTATCGCGAGGGAGACTAGATAGATCGATTCTCACAACCATGATACCGACTTGTTGTATTCTAGAGTGAGTGCTACGAATTCATTGTAATTCTTTTTATTCCAAGAAGACCCACTGTTAAGGCCTCTGGCGATAAGATCTTCTTCAAGTACAAAGTGATTCTCATCAGAGCTTTGCTGTTCTGATAGTACGACAGCATCTTCGATAAGTAGCAGAGCATCTTGGGTGCCCATGGCTAAAGTGCACTGTTCGAATAATTGTGGGTTGTTAAGGATATATAAAGTTTTCATGGCTACTTCTTACAACATAAATACAAAATCTGATTCTGCAATAGTTTTATTAATCTGCTTATGGTTTGATAAGCTGGAGACAGGCATTAGTCTGCTTTCGGATAGCCGACGTTGCTCTAGGTCCTCAGACGAAACCAAGACTGTTTCAATGCCATATAGCTCTAGCGCTTTATAGGTTGAGCTGTGGTTTTTCATGTGAAGTATATCGGGCTGTTGATTTGTTAGAAGCTGGTAAACTCCATCTCCAATAAACAAAGCGCTAATTTCCATATCAAATGCAGCAGCCATCAAGGCAATATCCAATAGCTCTCGGCCTGACTGGTTACCGTAGGGAGCCTTGTTAAAAATAATAGCTAATGATTTACTCATGATTTTCTATCCATCAGTATTACCCGAAGGTCACTAAGCGGTCGCTTTCTAGCATGGCTTCGGTGAGCTGACCGAGGCCGCTTATTTCGAAAGCAGGGTCAATATTCTCGCCTGTTAGCGCGTTACGGTCGGCTTCCGTGGCATTGATGATACCGCGCTTCATAGCAACGGTGACGCATGCAGTGAGTTCAAAGTCGTGAGTAATAGCCAGCTTTGCCCACGTCTTAGTCAGGTTATATTCGTCTGAAGGAGGGCAGTTTAGCCGGCTCGCAACCAGCACTCCATCAGCATAGAAAAACACGCGCTTTATCACATGCCCTTGATGTAATAACGTTTTCGCAAACTGTATTGCGCTGAACTGGCCTTGAGATGAATGGGGATTGGCCGTGACTAATAATGAAAAAGTTGCCATACTGGGTTTAAACCGTAATTGTAGCCAGTATTTTATAGCAAATAACAGTAAATTGTTAGGTGGAGGGTAATATGGGTGATTTTAAAAGAGCCTTGCTGTGCATGGTATTGTTACTCGTTACACCCTTGGTTAGCGCCACTGCATTTTTTGAAACAGGTGAAGCCCCAGTAAACACCACTATTAATAATGGTGGTTGGACTACTGTTAATTTACAAAAGAACTATATTAATCCCGTGGTGATTGCTGGTCCGGTGAGCCATAACAATTCCAACTCGCTATCTTCCCGGGTTCAAAACATTACTTCCAATAGCTTCCAGATAGGAATGCAAAGCCCTTGTGAATCTTTTAATCGTTATTCAGGGACTACACCGCCACCAGCGAATACATGCCCGAGTAGTGCGTGGGAAAGTGAAACTATTCAATGGATAGTCATAGAACAAGGGACTTGGGTCTTTCCTGATGGAACTAAGATAGAAGCTTATAATCATGTAACCAATACTCTTCGCAGTAAAGCCGGTAACGGCAATGCAAGAGACCTTATTAATTTCAGCCATAGCTACACAGCTGCCCCTGCAGTTATTCATAATGTCAGTAGCTTCAATGAAGCCGACTGGGTGACAACTTCTGTGTGGGGCCCAACAACAAGTAGAGGAACTCTCCCCAGTACCACCAGCTTTAGTTTAGCGCTAGAGGGTGGGGAAGCGGAGAATTTACATGCAACAGAAACAATCGGTTGGATGGCTATTGAGCGAACTTCGGGAACAAACCTCGGTAATACCTATGCCGCTGGACGGGTGGGAAGAACCGTAGACAGACACAATGACGAATGTCAGAACATTAGTAATGGAGCAACCTACTCTTCAACGCCAAACATTATCGCTAAACATAACACTATAGGTGGAGGGGACGGTGCCTGGGTCCGATTATGTGGCTCTGAAATTGGTAATTCTAGTTTCAATGTCCACATGGATGAGGATCAAGTCACGGATGTCGATAGAACTGGTGTGGATGAGGCCGTAGCTTGGTTTGCTTTTGAAAGTGGTGCTTTCGGTTTGTTGGAGTTTTTAACCGCTGACAAAACTGTGACGGATGAAGATAGTGATGGTATTAGTGGGCCTGGAGAATTGTTGACCTACAGTGTTGTTATCACAAATCAGCAAGATGATTTCGCTCAATCTAATAATGCGGCTTCTACAAATCCTGAGTTTACAGACTTGCTAGATGGCAATGTCAGCTTTGATTCTGTGATTTCAGCTTCTAGCGGTAGCCTGACTTATAATTCAAGTCTCAATCGTATCGAGTGGCAGGGTAGCGTACCGGCTTCTGGTACAGTGAACTTACAATATCGGGTTCTAGTCAATGAAGACATGGCTATTTGTAGTCTTAGCAACATCAGTAATCAGGGGCAACTAAACATGGACCCAATTGCTGACGCCGTCGAATCTGGTGATGTTGATAACCTGAATTATATTGTAGAGCTTACTGATGATCCCAGCCGAAATGATGGCGCTGACAGCGATGGCGATAGCTTAACCGATGATGATGATGCAACTGTTATAAGTGCTGACTGTCTGGCAGATATAGCAGTTTCTAAGAGTGATGCTTCAGCTAACTATCAGCCGGACCAAAGCTCAACTTATACAATTGTGATTAGTAACTCAGGCCCTCACTCTGTGATTGGTATTCAAGTAGCAGATACTTTACCAAACGGCTTGTCGTTTAATGGACCGGTTACCTGTTCGATTACTACTGGAACGGGTAGCTGCGGTGGTCAATCAGTTTCAGGCCAAGACTATAATCAATCGATCAATCTTTCCGATGATAGTGAAGCAACAATTACAATTCCTGTACTATATTCAGCCGAGCCAACAGATTACTAGTATTTTGACAATAAAAAACGCCACATATAGCGACGTTTTTATTATATCTGACCAGTATTTATTTCAAGCCAAGAACATCCTTACCTTGTTTGAAAGTGACATCAACTGGAATTTGCTTCTCTTCTAAAAGCTGTAAGTCTGCGGCTAGTTGCTCGCTGATAATTCCTTGTGAGTTCAACAAGTGTTTTGCTCCCTCGTAGTCTCCATTACCCTGGATAACGAGTATTTCTTCGGAAAGAGCATTCATAGCTTGTGTCATCTTTTCAAAGTTTACGCTGTACTCTCCCGTTTCTTTGTTCCGCTCAAAAGCACCCTTATCTTTGAAGAAATTGAAGCGCACCATGTTGGCCTTACCGTGAGCACTACTAGCACCAAAACGGACTGAACGGAAAATACCTGCTAAGAAAGTGACATAATTGTCCATTAACTCACCTTCTTTTATTTCACCTTTCTCGTATAGCTTGCTAATCATGTAAAGGCCAAGGATATCTGCTTTACCCTCTTCAAGGGCAGAAGCTGTTTCCTTTAAGGCGCCACGTACAGTGCCGCTATCATTGATAGTATTTTTAATGCCGAGGCCATGTGCTACCTCATGGAACATAGTGTTAGCAAAGAAGGCATCAAAGGTGATGTGATCGCGTTGGTCTTCAGCAATTAACTCTTTAGAAATGGGCACTAAAATCTTATCAAACTTAGCACGCATAGCATTTTTCAGCTGCAAACGGCGAGTACCTTTGGCTAACTGTACTTTTTCATCATTTGGCAAGTTAATCGCGATGGTCTTTGAGCCAGCGTTACTGTCGCCAGCATAAAAAACTATGTCATAAGCATTTAAATCGCTGTCCGTACCAGGCATTTCTTGCTTGTATTTTTCTTCAACCGGCAAGCCTTTTTGCAGTTCTGGCAGGAAAGCTGCAAAACGCGATAAACGCTCGCTCCACTCAAGATCTTTAATTAACACGTAAGTAGAAAAGGCCGCACGATAACCAAATAATTGATCTTCATAGGTTTCGATAGGGCCGATTACAACTTCCACAGGATTGTTTTTCATATCCATCCAAGCGAAGTCAGATGGTTGGTAGTTATCAGTGACTAAAGCATCGGAGCGTAATTTTAGATAGTTTTTGAAACCTTCGTCTTCAGCAAGTTCAGAAGCTTGACGCAATAAATCACTAACCTTCATTAGCTCTTCTTTAAACGCTGTTGAATAAGGAACTAGTGTTAAGTTTCCCTGGTCATCACGTCTTACTAATGAATATAGACCTTTCTTACCTTCTTGCTGCCAGTTTTCAAATTCTGTAACGGTCATGTCGTCAGGATAGAACTGAGCACCTTTATTTTTCTGTTCGAAACCTTCCAAAAACGGCTTATTGTTATCAAGTCTATCCCAAGGCCCATAATTGATAATGGCAAATTTTTTGGCTTTAGGGTTATCAATGCCTGATAGCAATGACTGCTTATCGCCAAATGACTGTTTCCAGAACAAGTCGTCCATAATGTGGCCAGCTTCGATCAGTAAACCGATCATTTCTTTTTGGTTATCGGAAAGATGGCTTAAGTCACTGGTTAATGTGAATGGTGCATAAATATCAAAGCGTGAATATGAACTTGTTTTGTCATCATCTTCCTGAGTATCAGCGGTTTCTGCTGTGTCAGTATTTGTTTGTACAGGCTTTGTAGCGTCTTGAGGCTTGTCTGAGCTGCTTTCGGAGTTATCCGAGCAAGCGCCTAGTGCGATCAGCACTGATAAACTCAAAGCACAAAGCGATGTTTTGTTAAAGTGTGTCATGACTGTTCCTATTTTATTAAATACTTTTATATATTTTGTCAGCGCTGATTTTAACACAACGCTCTAAAGGGTTATTTGAACATTTACTCAATTTCCGTTAAACGTCGCTTAAAAGCGGCTAAATACATATTTTTCACGTTTAACTTGTTTAACTCCAAACTCTTTCTCTTTGAGCATTTCAAAGACTTCATCAACCATATTGGGGTTACCACACAGATATGCCATGTCAGTTTCTGGGTTTGGTTCCAACTCTTTGAGTTTATTCTGCACATATCCTGCAACACAGCCCGGCTTTTCTTCGCGGCTAAGACATGGGTGGAAGTGAACGTGATCCAGTAGTGCTACAGCTTTAAAGTCGTCGAGATAGAACATATCTTTTAGAAATTGTGCGCCAAACAGAATATGGAACTCGGTATCTGTTCGAGACTTTATTTGCTCAATCATAGAGCGGTAAGGGGCTACGCCAGTACCGGTTCCTACTAAGAAGACACGATCAGGAAGTTCGTCCGTTAAACACAGGAGTCCGAAGGGCCCAGTCATTTCCATTTCCATGCCAGGCTCAGCGTTAAAGAATAGTTCGCTGGCTTTACCACCATCAACGTAAGAAATGACAAACTCAATATAGGTTGTGTTTTCACCATTGGTTTCCATGTTAGCGATGGAATAGCTTCGCTTGATAGGGCGGTCATCCTCTGTTCCCAGCATAAAGGATACGAACTGCCCGGGCTTGTAAGTTATTGTTTTTGGGTCGTCTAGTCGAAAAACCAATTTCCGCGTATTGGGAGTAATAGGTTCATTGGTTTCTAGGTGAACTTGAAAACTTGGAAGTGGCATGTTTGACCTTGTTGAGTTCCAGAATTGGATTTTGTGACCTATTATATAAGACTAGTTGCAAATATCTAGGTACGGTTTTTCGAGGATTTAACAAACTTTAACATTGGTTCAGTTATGGTTCATTTCACTTTTGTTGTACTAATAAACAAGCTCCCCAGAGACATATTTAGGGAAACGTCAGTTTTGGGGCTGGTTAGGACGAATAGGAGATGAGAATGTTTAAAGTAATCAACAAATATAGTGTATTAGCCTCAGCCATTTTGCTGAGCATTTCAGGTGTCGAAGCCAGTCAAGAAACACAGAAACCATCTATCGGTGCAGAAACTAGTGCCTCGGTGACAACTGCTATTGCCAAGCGCTCTAAAACCACAACAGTGGTCAATGATAACTTGCAAACTCAGGTTCAAAAGAGCTCGGCAACCTCACCAGTTCGAAGTAATCTGTACACCAGCCAAAAGTCTAGTAGTGATCTTGAGCAAGAGCTAAAAGCCTTTCAAAGTCTAGATTTTAAGAACACAAAAAACCATTCGCGTTCCGCAATGAAGGAGCAGCGCGAGGCAAACAGTAAGATACCAAAATCTTCTGAGAAAGCTCAGAAATATGGTGCTAATCACCTCTATATCCACGATGCTGCTGTGTTGTTATTTGATGATAACGATGGAGATGGTAATTATAGTCAGCTTCGAGTCGATTTCGACGTTGACTCTTCGTACGCTGAGTACTTTGATGTTTATGCTGAATTATTTATTCGTAGAGTGGGTGATGCTCAATGGACCCATTACTACACTACAGACGTTTTCGAAATTTACTATGATTACAGTTCGGATGAGTACAGCGTTACGACTCGCTTGAATACTGGGTTTCCACCGGGAAATTATGAAGTGTTGATTGATTTGTTTGAGTATGGCTACTCGGATATCGTGGATACCTTAGATCCTTATGATGATTTTGACCTGACTAATTTGCCGCTGGAAGATAAAACTTATGAGTCGAGCGGCGTCAGCAGCGACACTTATGTTGATAATGTTAAAACAGAAATCTTTACAGATGCGGATGATGATGGTTTTTACCGAGAGTTTACTCTGACTTTTGATGTTGATACCGAAAGCAGCGCAGATCGAGATGTTTACGTAAATCTGTACCAACGCAATAATGGTGGATCATGGGAGTTTGAAACAGAATCAAATGTTTTCACTGTTTACGGTTATAGCTCTGAAGATGCATATGAAATTAGTGGTAACTGGCAGTCAGGCTATCCTGCAAACTACTACGACTTCAGATTGGAAGTGATCGATGCTGACACGGGCGAAGTGCTAGATGATGTATCGCCAGAGTTTTCATCGCTGCTACAAGTGCCCCTTGAAGATGCGAATAGCGACACTCGTGAGTCGAATCCTAACCCACCAAGCTCGACCTCTAGCTCAGAGTCTGGTGGCGGTAGCACTAGCCTATTAACCTTGATTTTATTAGGATTATTAGGTGCTTGGAGACAAAAAACCAAGCGTTAACCCTACACAAGCTGCTCGGTTTAGTGTAATCTTGCTGATGCTTTTAAAGGGAGGGGACCATGAGAGCATCAGCGAGACATATCTTAGTCACTGACGAAGACCTATGTCAGGAAATTAAAGTTAATATAGAATCCGGTGTTGATTTTTCCGAGATGGCAGCAAAGCATTCTGTGTGTCCGTCTGGAACCAGAGGCGGAGAGCTTGGAGTTTTTAGACGCGGAATGATGGTCAAGGAATTTGACGAAGTCGTATTTACCCGCTCATTAAAGATTATTCATGGACCTGTACAAACGGCCTTCGGCTTCCACCTTATCGAAATCACTGATAGAGATGTGGCTTAGAGATTGCTAATATGCCTTTATAAGAAAAGTGTCTTAGCTTTCTTTAGCCAAAAACGGATACATTTCGTTACAATTCCCTCACACAAAATTGCTCAAATAGTTATAATTTCACTTTCAAAAGAACAATAACATTACTATGAAAAAATCACTTATGACGCTTGGTATGATCGCACTAATGGCTTTGAGCCCATCAACTCTAGCTGCCAATGAAAATGGGCTGTCTAGTATTGATATCCCTAAAGTTGATGCCAAAGTCAAAGTTGATGGTATTTTAGACGAACCTTTTTGGCAGAGCGCAACGAAGGTTGTCTATCGGTATGAAACTGATCCCAGTCAAAATACTGCCCCGAAAGTCAAAACCGTAGCCTATATTGCTGAGAATGGTGACTCGTTATTAGTTGCTATTAAGGCTTTTGACCCCGACCCAAGTTCCATTTTGGCTTCCTACAAAAAACGTGACCAGATATGGGGCGAAGACACTGTTGGGTTTAAGGTTGATACTTTTAATGATGAACGAAAGGCCTATAATTTCTTTGTCAATGCTTTGGGGATTCAAGCCGACAGTATTGAAGATGATGTTTTAAGAAGAGAGGATTCTTCATGGGATGCTATTTGGTCGAGTGCTGGCCACATTGATAATGATGGCTATACTGTTGAGATTGAATTACCTTTCAAAGTACTACGCTTTCCAAGTTCTGACGGGACTAAAACTTGGGGCATTGATTTTATGCGCTTTTACCCAAGAGATGTGGAGTACCGACTGGCTTATTCTGCGAGAGACAGAGATCTAAGTTGCAGTTTATGCCAAATTGCAAAAGCAAAAGGTCTGGATGGTATTCTCAGTGGCAATAATTTGGAAGTGACGCCTTATGTCGCTATGGATAAAACCGAATTTAGAAATCCACCGTCTCAGAATCAGTGGCAGGGTGATGGTGTTAATTATAATGCTGGAGCTGACTTGCGCTGGGGAGTCACTGAAAACTCTGTTTTAAATGCGACGTTAAACCCTGACTTTTCTCAAGTTGAAACAGATGCAGCCCAGCTTGATGTCAATAATCGCTTTTCATTATTTTTCCCAGAGAAAAGGCCCTTCTTTTTGGATGGAGCTGAATACTTTAACACTCGCTATAACTTGCTCCACACTCGGAACATTTCTGACCCTGATTATGGTATTAAGTACACAGGGAAGAATGGTGGGCACTCGTATGGTGTATTAGCTTCTCGAGATCAAAGTACGAGCTTTATCATTCCGGGAGCGCAACGCTCTAGCGTGTATACGCTGACAGATAGTAATTCTGGAGATGTTGAAAGTAATGTCGCCGCGGCTAGGTACTCGGTGGATGTTGGCGAAAGCTCACAACTAGGTTTCTTAGCAACCAATCGTTCAGCCGATGGCTATGAGAATACTGTATTGTCAGTTGACGGCAGCCAGAAACTTTATGATTCAGGTACTCTTCGTTACCAGTTAATGTATTCTGACTCAGATAATACAGACGACATGCAGCAACAGTTTGGGCTTGATCCAAGCACGACGGGACGTGGTTTTGAAGTGAATTACAGTCATAGTGATAATCACTGGAATTGGTATGCAACTCGCTCAGATTTTGATGATGACTTTAGAACCGACTTAGGTTTCTTAGGCGTCGTGGGCAATACGAAAGATGTCGTCGGGGCTGGGTACCGCTGGTACGGTGATGATAATGCCTTTTTTCATGAGTATAAAATCAGCGGTGAGTTCAAAGAGCGGCATTTAACTTCTGGGCAAAAATACGAACAGCAAAGAGAAGTAGGCTTTCAACTTAAAGGGAAGTACCAATCGTTCTTCTTCTTTGGTAGCGCCAACCGCGATACTTTGTTTGAGCAAATATGGTTTGATGAGCAGTTTCATTGGATGGATGCCAGCTTCCGCCCAATTGGCAATTTACAGCTGGGGTTCTATGTTGAAACAGCAGATACCATAGATTTTAGAGAAACTCGTGCAGGTGAGTCTGAAACATTCCGTGTGTACGCTGATTGGCAGGTTAACGATCATTGGTTCTTAGGTTTTAATACTAGAAACACGGACTTTACCATTAATGATCAGCCTCTATTTGATGCTGTAATTAGCAACTTAAATACGAGCTATCACTTTGATGATAAGAGTTACTTGCGCTTAATCGTTCGCTACAGCGATATTGATTACAACACTGCGTTTTACTCTAACCCTGATCAGGTTGAAAAAGAACTGAGGGTAAGCCGTCAACTTCTATACACCTATAAATGGAATCCACGAACGGCTTTTTATATTGGTTATTCAGATAATGGCTTTGAAGATAATCGAGTTAGCCAATTTGAAAAAACCGGGCGGACGATATTTACAAAATTTAGTTACGCATTTCAGCTTTAAAAAACGCGCCAAGAGGCGCGTTTTTTATAGACTTTATTTAACAGGATTAAGTAAAGAATCGCTCGGTTGCGACCTTGGGTAATTCTAGACCGGTGACTTGTGCACGTTGTAATAGCTGCCAATAATAGCGATAAGTCGCTCTATCGTGTAACTCTCCATCGTATTGAATCGGCCCCCAGTGATTGTCCTGAGCGGCTACAAGGATATTCACAGCGTCGTTTACCTCAGAATAGTCGGGTTTCATTGCATCAACGATCGATTGGATTTGGGTTGGATAAATACTCCACATACGCAAGAAGCCAAATTCGTTGCGTGCTCGCTCGGCGTCTTTATAAGTTTGGTATGGGTTTTTAAGATCGAGCGTTACGTTGTGAGAAGGCACAACTCCATTCGCTAGGGCTGCGGTTGCCATTTCTGACTTTGCTCTAGCCAGGAGTGGATGATCAAACTGACCAGGGCTACGCATACAGGAGGCAGGAATAGCACCCTGGTGATCGCTTACAAAATCCATCATACCAAAGTCGAGAACTTGAACCCAATCTATCGCTGCTATTTTCCAAGCCTCTTTTAAGGCCCCATGAGTTTCGATTAATACATGGATGGGGATATCTCTACCAATACTATTTTCTTTGGCTTTTTCCTTGATGTAATCAACCATTTCTTGGATGTCGGCTGCGCGGTGAGTCTTGGGCAGAGTAAAGTAAGCAACTCGATCACCGATAGCTGGCATCAAGATATCAACATCTGCCTTCCAATGATTGTGAGTATAATCGTGAATCCTTACACCAGCCATATTGTGTTTGTTAATATCGCTGGAAAGAACTCTAGCGATCATTTCGGCATGTTCTTGCTCTTTGCCAGCTTGTGCACCATCTTCACAATCACAGGTAATATCAAACACAGGGCCGAATTTTTCCTGTAATTCTAATGCTTTAGTGATTAATTTTTCACTTCCAGCGAAGTGCTCACAGGTTGGTATCACAGGAAATCGTTTTTCGGCATTAAACAATGCTTCGTTTGGATGAACCATCGAACTCACTATTTTCTCCTTATAAATCAATTAAATAGCTAACTTTCGCCAAATATGGCATTAGCTATCTTTTGGTTTATACTAACGATAGATTAGAAAAATTCAAACAATAATTTGAAATAAACGTTTGAATATGGTTTATTTATGAACTACCACTGGTCGGATTAGTTAAGATGATGCAAGAGCATTCTTTTTTAGAAAAAGTAGATGAGCAAATGGTGCTAGGAGGGTATTGGCCGGGAATACAGTTATATTATCCGCCGGTCAAATATTCGCCAGCAGATGGTATTTACGAAACCATGGAGCAGGCATCAAGCCGCATGCGAAAGTATGCGCACAATACTTCCGCTCACACATTGCTATTCGATTTGGAAGATGGTTGCCGTCAAAAAGAAATGAGCAGGGAGCTGTTACGCAAAGAGTTACCCCTCTTCGAGGAACGTCAGTTTCAAATTGCATTACGAATTAATCCCTTTCGTACCGATGAGTACGAAGAAGATTTAAAGTTGATTAAAGAGTGTGCCGAATATATAGACGTCATTATTTTAGCAAAAGCTGGTGAGGTTTACGGGGCTGCTGAAATACGTGACTTATCCGCCTGGTTAGTCGGTGTAAATTCTAAAATTGAGATTCAACCGATTATCGAGCATCCTCGTTCACTAAAGATTTCTCCAGAATTGATGCAATACTCAACTGTGCGCCATGTTGTTTTTGGCATCCATGATTTCTCAAAGGCAATGGCGATACACTTGACGCCGGAAGGGTGGATCGATGAGTTAAAGACCTATCTTCGAATGTTGTTACTCGAAGCACGAATTGCAGGTAAAGGAGTTATTGGTGGCGTTGAAGTATTACTTAACAAAACACCGATGCCAGAATCTTATATTGAACCTAACGATGTTCGCCGCTGGTTAGATCTTCACGGTGAACATGAGTCACATGTGGTTCACCAGCATGCCTTAGTGGAAGCCCAAATGGGGCTGACAGGTAAGCAAGTCATCCATCCTTTTCATGTGCACTTATGTAAAACTGCTTTTACGCCATCACCTTTACAAATCCAGCGGAATGTACAGATTTTGGAGGCCGCTATTGCTGCGGATGCCTTGTTAGGCGGTGCCATTAAATTTGAGGGTGAGATGTTGGACCCACCAATGTTTGGTAAGGCGTTACAAAGCTTATTGCGTGCTTATGCTTTGAAATCGCTAGGGAATAAAGACAAAGCATTTGCGATGGATGTTATCAAGCGACTTCCTGTTCACGTGATTCGAGAAAACTGGCCGTACGGAATGATTTAACATGAAGTATCAATTCGATGACATACTGAGTCAAGACGCTGACGGGCGGTGGCACTGGCATTTGCCAGAATACTTTAATATCACCGAAGCATGTGTCGACCAACATGCGCAGACTGAAAAAGGTAGCCAAGATGCGCTGATCATAGAGAGCGAGCAGTACGGTCAAAGTTCAGTAACTTATAATGAACTGGGTTTATTGACTTCTCAGTTTGCTAACTTACTCGGCTCACACAACTTAGAGCTTGATGAGCGCATTCTTATTCGTTTACCAAATTCGATCGAATACCCGGTATCTTTTTTGGAGCCATAAAGTTCGGCGCTATAGCAGTGCCCACCTCTACCTTACTATCGGCTACCGAGGTAGCATATTTGGCCAAAGACTCAGGGGCTGCAACTTTAGTCACTGATAAGGCTATGTGGCAGGAATTATCAGAAGAACTACAAGATACACAAGTTAAACTGGTACTGCTGTGTGGTGAGGGTGATGTCGAGCCAAGCGAAAGATATGCTTTGATTGATCTCAAGCAAGCGTTAACCAAGCAAGACAGTACTTTTAAATGTCATCAGAGCAAAGTTCATGACCCGGCTTACCTAGTTTATACCTCAGGAACAACAGGGTATCCAAAAGGTGTGCTGCATGCTCATCGTGCTTTGTTGGGGCGTTTACCAGCGAGCAAGTTTTGGTTCGATTTAGATGATTCAACGAGCGAACGTATTATGCACTCCGGGAAATTCAACTGGACTTATGTACTAGGTTCGGCGCTGATGGATCCGTTACTGCATGGCCATACGGTGATAGCTTATGAAGGCTCCAATGATGCCAGCACCTGGCCTCGACTGATTCAAAAGCACCAGTGTTCGATTTTTATTGGTGTGCCGACTATTTATCGGCAGATTGTTCAAAAAACCAAATACCAAAGTCGAGACTTGCCCTCCTTGAAACATTGTATGAGTGCTGGTGAGCACTTATCGGATGAAATGCAGCAGGCATGGGAACAGCGGTTTGGGAAGCCTATTTACGAAGCGATTGGGATGTCTGAGGTTTCCTACTATATATCTCAGCACAAAGATGCAGACGTTGTACCCGGTGCTGCGGGCTTTGTGCAGCAAGGCCACTACGTTGAGTTGTTGGATGCAGACTATAAGCCAGTCGCCACTGGTGAAGAAGGTATGATTTGCATTCGAGAAGATGACCCAGGCCTGTTCTTACATTACTGGCAACTCGATCATGAAACGTCGAAAGCCAGGCATGGTGGTTATTTCTTTACCGGTGATTACGCGCGACGAGACGAAAGTGGCTATATTTGGTTTTTGGGCCGTAAAGACGACATTATCAATACTTTTGGCTTTAGAGTTTCGCCACATGAAGTTGAACGAGTATTTAAAGCCCATGATGCAGTCGCTGATTGTGTTGCTATTGGTGAAGAGGTTGGGACAGATAAAACATTGGTCTCTATTTGCGTTATAACAGAAGCGGGTTGTGATGTGTCAGAAGATGATTTGTTGGATTATGGTCTTGAGCACTTGGCCAAGTATAAAGCGCCAAAAAAGATTTACTTTATGGAGTCATACCCTAGAACGAAAAACGGCAAAGTCCTTCGCAAACAATTAATTCAAGATATTCAAAGCAGAGGGTCAAACTAATGGAGACAACGATGAATTATCGCCCACGTCGTACAGTTTTGTATGTACCTACTCATGTTGAGCGATACATGGACAAAGCGCGAGCGCTTGATGCAGATACCATTGTGTTTGATTTTCAGGAGTCTGTACCGCCTGAGCATAAAGAACTAGGACGTCAGCTATTGAGGCAAAAGCTAACTGAGTCTCGGGATTATCAGCATTCTGAAGTCGTGGTTAGAATTAATGGGCTACACAGCGAGTGGGGTGATGATGATTTAAAGGCAATTTCTGATTTAGATATTGATGCGATCATGTTGCCTAGAGTTGAATCTATTTTGCAGCTACAAAAGGCTATCGAACGTATCGATGAGTTACGAAGCGATGTTGTTGACATTATGATCAATATTGAAAGTCCTCTAGGGGTGCTACGCGCAGAAGAAATATGTTCTGTTGGGGAGCGTTTAGTTGCCGTTGTTATGGGCACTACTGACTTATCGAATGAATTAAAAATTAATCAAACGAAAGACAGGGTAGGACTATTAACCAGTTTGTCTCTCGTGATATTAGCTGCAAGAGCGCACAAGAAGTGTGTTATTGATGGTCCTCACTTTGATTTAAAAAGCGTAGAAGCTTGCGAGTTCTCATGTCGCCAAGCGCGTGATCTAGGCTTCGACGGAAAAGCGGTAGTTCACCCGATTCAGTTAGACTACACTAATGATGCCTTCACTCCCAAACAAGCTGATATTGCTCGTGCTAAAGCCATTATTGACGCTATTGAGCAGGCCAATAAAGATGGTCGCAATGTGGCGGTGATTGATGATAGGCTAATTGAGCCATCGTTGCGAGAGTGGGCGGAAAGAGTGATAAGTTTGTACGACACCGTTAAGGCTATTGGGCAAAACGAATTGCTGGGAGCTATACGCTAGACTCTAGAGGAATGTTATGAACAAGGCATCAACTGGTCATTTCTTTGAAGACTTTTCATTAGGACAAGTCTTATATCATGCTACTTCACGTACTCTGACAGAGGGTGATATCAGCTTATATACAGCGCTAACAGGAAGTCGTTTTAGCCTTTTTTGCAATAAAGAGTTCGCACAACAACTGGGTTACGAAAAGCTTCCCGTTGATAACTTATTGGTGTTCCAAATTGCTTTTGGTAAAACCGTCAACGATATTTCCCTCAATGCAGTAGCTAACCTAGGTTATGCTGAAGTTGAGTTTTTAGAAGCAGTTTTTGTCGGGGATACAATTAGTGTAGTCTCTGAAATTATCGGTCTGAAAGAAAACTCTAATGGCAAAACAGGGATTGTCTATGTTCATTCCAAGGCCGTTAATCAAGAGGGATTTTTAGTACTTAGCTGGAAGCGATGGGTAATGGTTAACAAGCGTCATGAGGGTATGCAAAATACTTTTGCTGTCCAACCCCAGCTCTCGTCACAAGTAGCTTTTAATAACATTGTGGTTCCTCAAAACCTTAATATAAGCGCCTATGACCATAGAGCGAGTGGTGAGTCGTTTAGTCTTAAAGACTACCAAGCAGGAGAGTGGATTGATCATATCGACGGTTTAACCATCGATAATAGCGAGCATACTATGGCGACTAAGCTCTACCAAAATAATGCTAAAGTTCACTTTAACCAGCATCAAATGTCTTCGTCTAAACATCAAAAGCGTCTGGTGTATGGTGGGCACATTATATCCTTGTGTCGTACTATTTCTCATAATGGTTTAGCGAATGCACAGTGGTTGTCTGCAATTAATGGTGGCTCGCATTTAAACCCAAGCTTCGCTGGCGATACTGTTTATGCAGCAACCCAAGTACTAGAAGCGCAAGAGTTAGGTTCTGGAATTGGAGCCATGCGCTTAAGGACGTTGGGTTATAAGAACAGCACGTGGCAAGAGCTACAGCCTCAGTTTGAACGTGCTTTAAAAGAGAGGTCTCAGCTTCCCTCGGACTTTGTTCTTGACCTTGATTACACCGTTCTTATTCCTAGCCAACTGTAGCTCTATCGCAGTTACGGTTTCCAGTTAACAGTATTAATTATTAATCGAATGACATTCGAAGTTTTTTGTAAACCTTATACTGAATACTACACAGACTGAAGGTTAATGAAGGAAGTGCTGCCTAGAAGAAGGCTTCTAGGCATTGTGTTAGCGTTTGTTTGTGTTGCGCTATTATCGACTGACTTTACATTTCGCTAGGTATTAGATGACTTCTCCGACACGCACAATCTTCATAGCGTTGGTGCCGCCGAGTGTGCCCATAGAGTCTCCTTTAGTGATAATTACTAAGTCGCCATTTTGTACGTGACCATGGCTTGCCAGTTCTTCAACCGCTAATCGGTTGACGTCATGACGAGCTAAGACGGTCGGATCGAACTCTAAGGCTTCAACACCGCGATAGAGCGACACTTTGCGCAAGGTTTTATTGCTTCGGCTCAATGCAAAGATAGGAATGCCTGAGCGAATTCTGGATAACCACAACGCAGTAGAGCCTGATTCGGTCAGCGCAACGATAGCTTTTACACCTTTAAGGTGATTTGCGCTATACATAGCTGCCATGGCAATAGTTTCATCAATCCGCTCAAACTCAATATCGATTCGGTGATTGGAGGTTTTGGCGAGCGACTGATTCTCCGCGCCTTGGCAGACATTGGCCATCGCATGAACTGTCCGAGCTGGGTTGTCTCCCGTTGCTGTTTCGGCACTGAGCATAACTGCATCAGTACCATCCAAAATAGCATTGGCGACGTCAAAAACCTCAGCGCGAGTCGGAATAGGGTTGTGGATCATGCTCTCCATCATTTGCGTTGCGGTGATGACGACTCGGTTGAGAGCTCGTGCGCGGTCAATGATTCGCTTCTGCACACCGATTAATTGCGCATCGCCAATTTCTACACCGAGATCGCCACGGGCGACCATCACTGCATCAGAAGCAAGAATGATCTCATCCAATATATTTTCATCATTAACCGTTTCTGCACGCTCAATCTTAGCCACAAGAGCCGAATTTCCTCCGGCTTCCTGAAAAAGTTGACGGGCCTGCTCAATATCAGCCGCGCTTCGGGGGAAAGATACAGCCAGATAATCAACGTCCATACTGACGGCTGTTTTGATATCTTGCTTATCTTTTTCAGTCAGTGCAGGAGCTGATAAACCACCACCAAGAAGATTTATACCTTTGTTATTGCTAAGAACTCCGCCAACGATGACTTTGCAGATGATTGTGGAAGTTGTCGTTTCGGTAACTTCTAATTGAATACGACCATCATCCAGCATTAGGTGATTACCAGCTTTAACATCTTGGGGTAAATCTTTGTAGTCAATCCCGACAGAGTTAACTGTGCCAGAATACTTATCAAGCTCAGAGTCTAGAGTGAAAGTGTGGCCAGCCTCTAATATAACTTTGTCGTCTTTAAATTTCGCAACTCGAATTTTAGGGCCCTGCAAATCACCCAAAACCGCTATGTATTTATCCATATCCTTTGCGATTTTACGGATTTTTTGGGCACGCTTTATATGGTCTTCAGCTTCACCGTGAGAAAAGTTTAAGCGAAATACATTTGCTCCGGCTTCGATAAGCGAGCGAATAGCTTCTTCAGTATCGGTTGCAGGCCCTAAGGTCGCAACGATTTTGGTTCTCTTTAACATAAACTTAGTTTTTATAAGACTTACAAATAGTGTAAAGGTATCGGCAATGAATACAACTACATTTTAGTTAAATAGCTACCAAACTTACAACTGGTATAGGCAATAAAAAAGGGGCCGAAGCCCCTCAAAATTAAACGTAGTCTGTTTAGTTGTTTTCGTAAGCTTCGCGCTGTTTTGCTTCTAAGCTCTTACTATCGCGTTTCATAAACCAGTCGCGAGTATTCCCCATAAGAACGTATAAACAAGGGACCCATACGAGGGTGATGAGTGTTGCAAAAACGATACCAAAACCTAATGATACAGCCATTGGAATCACTAACTGGGCTTGTAAGCTGGTTTCCATGGTGATGGGCAACAAGCCGAAGAAGGTCGTTAGTGAGGTTAAGATAATTGCGCGGAAACGTTGAGTACCAGCATTAATTGCAGCATCAATTCTACTCATACCGTCTTCACGGGCTCGGCCGATAAAGTCAACCATTAATAGGCTGTCGTTTACCACAACACCTGACAGGGCGATAATACCGAACAGAGAAAACATACTGAGATCTAGGCCAAGCAATAGATGACCAAACATGGCGCCAATTATACCAAATGGAATAGCTGACATGACTACCGCTGGTTTCACATAAGATTTTAGTGGTATTGCCATTAAACCATAAATCATCATAAGCGCGATTAAACCACCTAACGCCATTTCACTTTGCAGTGTTTGCTCATCTTCGCTTGGACCGCCAGGTACCATTTTCACGGAAGGGTGCTCTTGGAGAATGTCAGGAATAACATTCATCATCATATCTGTGTGAACTTCTCCAGGAGTGATAGAAGCTTGCTGACTAACATCTGCCGAAATACGGTTCGCTCTTACACCATCAATACGAGAAATGCGTGAGTAGCCTTCGCTAACTTTGTAAGTAGCAACATCAGAGAAAGTTACATATTCACCACCTGGCGTTCTTACTGGCATTTGTTCTAAATTACCAATAGAGCGACGGTCTTCAAGAGGGTAGCGGACGAATACTTTGACTTCTTCTGTATCACGCAAAAAGCGTTGTGCTTCAGCGCCATAGAAAGCGTTACGGACCTGAGTTGAAAGCCCCTGAACAGTTAGTCCTAGGTTACGACCATGAGGTTTCAGGTCAACAACGATTTCTTCTTTACCGCCTGATAATCCGTCGCTGATATCGTAAACACCATCATATTCAGACAGCTTGGCTTTAATTTTTTCTGATACGACTTGTAACTCATCAATATCACTGCCAATTAAACGGTAACCGACACCGCCGCCGCCAGGGCCACCATTACCGAAGCTTACTTCTTGGACTGATGGAAGCTGGCCAACCCGGTCGCGCCACATATCTGTAAACTTGTACTGGTTAATCGGCATGTTTTCGCTTTTCACCAACTCAGTCCACATGTAAGCGCCAGTGTTATTATTTGACCATGTTACTGAGTGCTGTTTAACACCAGTGCCATATTCAGCTTTAACTTCTTCGTGAATTTCATTGAGTTTCTGCTCAACAATAGTGATACTTTTAATCGTTTGCTCAGCAGTAGAACCTTCAGCCATTTTTACTTCAACAAATACGCCATCACCTGGAATATTTGGCATCATAGTCGTTTTAACTAAACCACCACTAATAAATCCAACAGTGGTGATTAATAGCAAACAGATGAAGCTAAGTACTGTTAGACCTCGGTAATTTAAGAGCTTTTTCAATCCCGGAGCATAAACATTATTAATAAAGCGTTTTAATGTGCCGCTGATTGCTAAACGAATACTGCGGAAAAACTGTTTTATTTTTCTTAAAAATGGGTTTTTTGTATCTTCAACTTTATTGAGCTTCATGTGAGCCAAGTGAGCTGGCAAAATGATTTTAGACTCTATCAGTGAGAAGAATAAACAGAAAATAACCACGAGTCCCATGGATGCCATGGCATTAGTCCATGGACCACTGATGGCTAGGGTCGGGTAAAAGGCAGCCATGGTGGTTAAAACACCAAATGTAGCTGGAAGTGCTACTTTTCTAGCGCCTTTAATCACACTGTCTACACTGTGCCCATGCTTTTCGATCGATGACCAGGCACTTTCCGCGATAATAATCGCGTCATCGACTACAATTCCCAGGACCAGTATGAAACCGAAAAGGGTGATCATATTGATTGTCATTGCAAACGCTGGATACATATACATTAAAGCGAACGCACCCAAGAAGCAGAGCGGAATACCGACCATGACCCAGAAGGCTAGTTTGAAACGAAGGAATAAAGCTAGAACAATGAATACCAGAATAATACCGGCGATCATGTTCTTTTGCATCATTTCTAAACGGCCCTTTAAGTAATAAGTTCCGTCGCCCCAAGCGTCTACCGAAATACCATGAGGTAGCTCACTCTGTTTTTTATCTAAATATGCATACACTTCATCTGCAATTAATAAGTCATCGGACTCAAGTGACGCTTGAATACGCATATTGACTGAGTCCTTGCCGTCAAAGCGCGAGATAAATTGGTATTCAGCAAACCCATCATCGATAGCCGCGATATCACCGACTAAAAGTGTTGTGCCATCGGCAAGAGTCATGAGAGGTATC
>QQTG01000030.1 GCA_003370465.1 Kangiella sp. HD9-110m-PIT-SAG07
GGCAGTGCAATAACGAAAATGATAATCAGCAATAATATAAAGACAATATTGGTAATTTGTTTTTGTAGAACGAGGCTGCTTCTCTTTTTACTGCTGAGGTCGAAAGCTTTTTGCAAAGCTTGATAAAGAATAAAGCCTACCACCAGCACTACTATTGGCCATAAAATATCTGATAGACTAAAGTCAAATGAATCTAGCATGTTGGGTTCCTTTGTGAAGATTCATTCAATAATAGAGAATTACTGAGATGTTGCAAGCTTACGGTTGGTAACTGTACTTTCGGCGCTGTAGACAAATAAGTGAATTAGAACCGTGAGAGTCTTGTTGGGCCAATGAGAGTCTTGTGAAATACATAAAAAAAAGGGCGCTTGAAAGCACCCTTTGATATCTAAGAACTAAGTAGAGTCTTAGAATACGTATTGGAAACGAACTGCGATAGCGTTACCGTCTTTATCAACGCCACCTTCAGTCATGTCACCCATAACATAGTTAACGCCAACACGAACAGCTTTGCTTGCGTAGTAGTTTAAGCCAAGAGTGAAAGCATCAGCTTCGTCTGAACCTGGTTCATAGTGGCTGAAACGGCCAAACATTTCCCAAGCTCCGTTATCACCTTTTGGCGATACGCGCTTGAATTTACCTTTGCTGTAAGGACGTGATTCGCCAGTTAGAACGTAACCGAACTGAGCGTAGTAACCTTCGATATCTGTATCAGCGTTTATACCGCCATCAATTTCTGCGTCGAAATACTCAGCTTGTGCGTGGAAAGGGCCGGCAGCGTAGGCAACTTCGAAGTTATAAGCGGTAATGCTTTCACCAACGATAGTACCAGAACCAATTTTCTCGTCAGCAGTGTGAATTTCTAGACGCTGGTCAGCATCTTTATATTCGTTGCCTGCTAAACGGCTTTGGCGGAAGCCTGCACCGAAGTGTAACACTTGATTTTTAGTAATGACTGGAGCAAAAGTCATACGACCTGTAACGCCAGTCGCAATGTTGTTACCTTCTTCACCATGGTCATATAAACCAACCATCCAAGTGAATTCGTTGCTGAATGACCCTAAAGACGCACCGTAGTTCTTGCCTGGTGCAAGAGCGTTAGTGATCATTGTGCGCTCGATAGCAGTGATATCTTTAGAAGATGTTTGCTCTTCAAGACCGAATGGCTCTTTATGTTTACCAAGAACGAGTTCAAGGTCATCCCAGCCATTGTATTGGATGTAAGCGTCGCTCAAAGCTGTGTCGCCGTCATCTTTGAAGTCGCCTTGAACTTTAGCTTCCCAGTCGCCAAATTCGCCGCTAACGTAGATACGAGCACGACGTAATTCAGAATCAGAACCAGAACCTGTGTTGCCAGTAAAGGCTTCGTCATCGAACCAATCGATGTCATACATTAAACGACCGCCAACTTTAATGCTTACGTCGTCAGTCTTGAATTTTGCGCCGCCGCCAGCTTTAGCCTTTACTTCGCTTTCTGCGAAAGCTGGAGTAGAGATTACAGCTGCTACTGCTACTGCTAATAATTTTAATTTCATTGTCATCTCCAAAAGAGGGTTTTATTTAAAAGACGGTGAGGATTTTACGGCTATTATATGACAGTTACATGACAGAAACGCTAAGGGTTTGTGAAACAGGAAACTTTATCCTTATTTATCAAACGTGAGCCGCATATAGCATGGCTGTCATAATTCTGGATGAATTCTACCTAGGTTTAACAATAGTGTCACATTCCTTACTTATAATCTCCGCATGATTATAGAAATGGTTTGCCATGAGTACCTCAATAAAAGATACCACGCGTAAGCTGCTAGACCAGCAAACGCAAAGTGGGAAGCACAAAAGGCGCAAGATAAACGACTTACTCGCTCGCTACGGTATTGCGATAGGCGGCATGTCGGTGATTGTGGCGGTTGTGCTTATATGTTTCTACCTATTATGGGTGGTTTTACCGATCTTTAAACCTGCAGCGGTTGAGCTAGAAAAGGAATATTCGTGGTCACAGCAGCAGTTATTACACTTAGAAGTTGAGGAATACGGTGAAATTGCCTTCGGTTTAGGCGCAAATGGTTCAATGCAGTTTGCGGATGTCGAAAACAACGATCTAATTGCTAATTTTGAATTACCTCAACAGCAGAATATTACCGCTTTTGCTCAGCTGGACTTAAAAGGGATGATGGCGGTCGCTTACCAGGATGGCAGTGTTCAGTTGATGAAGCAGGATTACGCTATTAGTTACCCTGATAACCAGCGAAAGTTAACACCAAGCGTTCAGTACCCGTTCGGTGAGGATGCTGTGTCGTTCGCTGATACTGAAGTGCAGATGCTTAACGGTAAGCTGTGGGAAGATGGTCTATTGTTAACGGGGCTAACTGCAAACAATCAGATTGTGGTTAAGGAATTCTATGTTGAGCAGTCGTTCCTTGGTGAAGGGTTAGAGCTGGAAGAGGCCAATAGCGACACTATTCAGCTTGGCTTTACGCCTGCTTATCTATTAGCGACCCAAGGCCCAGGCTGGTTATACGCAATTGGTCAGAAAGGGCAAATGAGTGCTTACCGCTTCGAAAGTGGCGAGTGGTTACTAAAGGAGACTAAGCAGTTGACGGAGAGCGGCGTCGAGGTGACTCGAGCTGACTTTTTACTCGGTCAGGTTTCTTTAATGATCGGTGGTTCTGATGGCGTGATAAGCCAATGGTTTCAGGTTAGAAATGATAATGGCGGTAGTGAACTAACTAAAATCCGTGATTTTAAGTTAGCGGACGATCCAATTACCCATATCGTTCCTGAGGCGCGCCGAAAAGGTTTTATCGCTACTGATAGCCAAGGCAAAATAGGTGTCTTTTATACTACTTCAGAGCGTATGCTCGAAGAGTTAAGCTTTGGCCAACCTATCGAAGCATTAGCCATTAATTCAAGAAGCAATAAATTGTTGGTGGTTGGCAAGGATAGACAAGCGAATACTTTCTTTATTGAAAATGAGCACCCGGAAATTTCATGGTCAGCATTATGGAACGAAGTTTTTTATGAGGGTTACGAGGAGCCGACATTTACCTGGCAATCCTCTGCTTCAACTAACGATTATGAGTCGAAGTTTTCATTGGTTCCATTAAGTTTCGGAACCTTAAAAGCAGCGTTTTACGCTATGTTGTTCGCTGTACCTTTGGCTATTTTTGGCGCGATTTTTACGGCTTACTTTATGGCGCCAAAAATGCGCTCTATGGTTAAACCGACGGTTGAAATCATGGAGGCTTTGCCGACAGTTATTTTAGGTTTCTTGGCTGGCTTGTGGCTAGCTCCCATCATCGAAGAAACGCTAGTCGGCTTCTTGTTAACGATTATATTACTGCCAATGTTCACTGTGTTATTCGGTTTAGCGTGGAACAAGGCGCCAGACTCAATACGTCATAGTATTCCCGATGGCTGGCAAGCGGCATTATTACTGCCCGTCATCATCGCCGGAACCATGTTTGCATTTTGGATCGGAGAGCCTGTGGAAGCTTGGCTGTTCAATGGTGATATGCCGAGATGGTTAGATGATCACGGCATGAACTATGACCAGCGAAACTCGTTAGTTGTAGGCTTGGCGATGGGATTTGCAGTCATTCCAACCATTTTCTCTATCACAGAAGATGCTATTTTCAGCGTACCTAAGCATCTTACTAATGGCTCACTTGCACTTGGTGCGAGTCAGTGGCAAACGCTAACACGTGTGGTATTACCCACAGCGAGTCCAGGTATTTTCTCGGCATTAATGATTGGTTTAGGTCGAGCGGTCGGTGAGACCATGATTGTATTGATGGCGACAGGTAATACACCTGTTATGGATATGAATATCTTTGAGGGTATGCGTACGCTATCAGCCAACATCGCGGTTGAAATGCCTGAGTCAGAAGTGGGCAGTTCACACTATCGCGTATTGTTCTTAGCTGCATTTGTATTGTTCTTATTTACTTTTGCCTTTAATACGGTGGCAGAAGTGGTTCGTCAACGTTTACGCAATAAATACGGTTCACTGTAAGGGGAATAAACGATGAGTAAAAAATTCTTTAACAGTGGGCAACACTGGGTTTGGTTAAACGCTGGTGCCATCAGCATCTCTATCATCATGGTCGTGGGGTTATTGCTTTTAATCGCCGTACGCGGTCTAGAGCACTTTTGGCCAGCTGAAGTCAAAACTTTTGAGGTGATGCAGGACGAGCAAAAAACTCAGGTTATGGGTGAAATTCATAACACTGAAGATGATATTCAAGATGGTGTCGAGCGTCAGCAGTATCTTATCAAAATGGGTAACCGTGATGTTTATGGGCTCGACTTTAAATGGTTAGATGTTAAAAATATCACCGAAACGTCTACCCATGAAGATGTGATCGTAGTTGAGCGACGTGAGTGGGGAAATTTGTATGGTTTCCTTAACTCGGTCAAAAAAGATGGCACCCTTTATAAAGAAGACCCGCAGGTGCTACAAGATATTATTGAGCGTGCTTTGAATATTCACGAACAAATTCGTGATATTGAAAAAGGTGATATCGGCAGTATCAATTATGAGATAGAGCAGTTAAGACTGGAACAGCGTCGTTTAGAGCTTGAGAACGAGTTTAATGATGAAGCGAAAGCTGAGATTGAACAACGAAAAGACCAGTTGCAGCAACAATTTTTAAAGCATCAAGAAGATTTGCAAGTGTTGTATGCGGAAATCAAGCGCGACACAGCAGAGTTTAGCCTGATTGGTGGTGAAAAAATTACTTTAACGGCGGGCAATATTGTTCGCGCTTTCCAGCCAAACCAGATGGGTTTTTGGTCAAAACTGGGGCACTACTTTTCGAAGATTGGTGAGTTTATCTTTGATGAGCCAAGAGAAGCGAATACCGAAGGTGGTGTTTTCCCCGCAATTTTCGGCACCGTCATGATGGTGCTTTTAATGTCGGTTATTGTTACGCCTTTAGGTGTGGTCGCGGCTGTTTACATGCGTGAATATGCTAAGCAAGGTCCTTTAACTCGAACCATCAGAATTGCGGTCAATAACTTAGCAGGCGTTCCCTCGATTGTTTACGGTGTGTTTGGCTTAGGTTTCTTTGTTTACTTCTTGGGCGGTTCTATTGATGAATTGTTTTATCCGGAGGTCGGCCCTTCACCGATGTTTGGCACGCCAGGTTTAATCTGGGCATCATTAACCTTGGCATTACTAACTTTGCCAGTGGTGATTGTATCTACTGAGGAAGGTTTAGCGAGAATCCCTAAATCTATTCGTGAAGGTAGCTTAGCTTTAGGTGCGACGAAATTTGAAACGTTACGTAAAACAGTTTTGCCAATGGCGAGCCCTGCAATGATGACGGGCTTAATCCTAGCCGTAGCAAGAGCTGCTGGTGAGGTAGCACCATTGATGTTGGTGGGTGTTGTGAAGTTAGCGCCGACTTTACCATTAGATGGAAATGCGCCATTCCTGCATTTAGAGCGCAAGTTCATGCACTTAGGCTTTCACATTTATGACGTGGGTTTCCAAAGTCCGAACGTTGAAGCGGCTCGTCCGCTCGTTTATGCCACGGCACTGCTGCTGGTATTGATCATTATTATATTAAATATTGCGGCTATTAAAATCCGTAATAATTTACGCGAAAAGTATAAATCGCTTGAGCAATAAAGAATTCCATTGAGGTAATCAAAATGACACAAGTATTGGAAGAAAAGACAATCGAACAACGTTTAGCGGATGAAAAAGTCGCTATCGAAGTAGAGAAACTCAATTTGTTCTATGGCCAAAAACAAGCGCTTTATGACATCGATATGACGATCCCAGAAAAGAAAGTGACCGCTTTCATTGGTCCTTCTGGTTGCGGTAAATCGACATTGCTACGCTGTTTTAACCGAATGAATGACTTAGTAGATATTGCTCAAGTTAGCGGCGATATCAAAATTCATGGCAGCAATATTAATCAACCGAGTGTTGATGTTGCGGAGTTGCGCCGTAATGTTGGTATGGTATTCCAAAAGCCGAACCCATTCCCTAAGTCTATTTATGAAAACATTGCGTATGGGCTACGTCTGCAGGGAATTAATAAACGTCGAGTATTAGACGAAGTGGTTGAGTGGGCGCTTAAAGGCGCTGCACTTTGGGATGAGGTCAAAGACCGACTTCATGAGAATGCACTCGGACTGTCAGGCGGCCAGCAACAGCGCTTATGTATCGCACGAGCTATTGCGGTACAACCTGAAGTATTATTATTGGATGAGCCGGCATCTGCGCTCGACCCAATTTCAACGCTTAAAATTGAAGAGTTAATTCACGAGCTTAAAAACGATTATACGATCGTTATCGTAACGCATAATATGCAACAAGCGGCTCGCGTATCCGACTACACTGCGTTTATGTATATGGGCGATATGGTAGAGTTTGATCAAACAGATACTATTTTTACCAACCCAACGCAGAAGAAAACCGAAGACTATATTACTGGTCGCTACGGCTAAGAAATACTTAATTGAGGTAAAGAACGATGGATACTGAAAACTTAGGACAACATATTTCTAAGCAGTTTAACCAAGACTTAGAAAATATTCGTGAAGAAGTTTTGGCGATGGGTGGCTTAGTTGAAGAGCAACTGACCAAAGCGCTAGAAGCATTAAATTTACATGATGTTGACTTGGCGAAAGAAGTTATTGCTAATGATGATCGTGTAAACGATTTTGAGATTAATATTGACGAAGCTTGTGTCAAAATTTTGGCTAAGCGCCAACCGGCTGCTAGTGACTTACGTTTAGTTTCAACTGTGTTGAAAACGATAACGGATTTGGAGCGTGTTGGTGATGAAGCTGAAAAGATTGCACGTATGGCTGTGGATATTTCTGAAACTACAGAAAAATCGCCTCTGAATGGAAAGCTGCATTACGGTGCCTTGCAGCATTTAGGGAGTTTGGTCAAAAATATGTTGCATGAAGCTTTGGATTCATTCGCACGAATGGATACTGAGTCTGCGGTTAAAGTCGCGAAAAAAGATAAAAAAGCCGATGAAGAGTATGATGCAATTTCACGTCAGTTGATGACCTATATGATGGAAGAGCCACGCAGTATTTCACAAGTATTAGATTTCTTGTGGGCGGCGCGTGCATTGGAGCGTATAGGCGACCATGCTCACAATATTTGTGAATACATTGTCTACTTAGTTCAAGGTCAAGACGTTCGCCATTTAACTTGGGATGAAATCCATAGACTGGTGAAAAAACGTAACTAACTGGAAATAGCATGGAACTAAGGCTATTATCCGTGTAAAAAGGAGTCTAAAAAATTAATGAGTGCCAATATTCTCATCTTAGAAGATGAACGTGATATCCGTGAAATGTTAGCGTTCTGTATGTCTCAAGCTGGTTATGAGGTTGAGCAAGCTGCGACGGCAGAGCGTGTATTTGGGTTAATTAAGGATGGTTATAAACCGGACTTGTTTTTAGTTGACTGGATGCTACCTGGCGCTTCTGGTGTTGAGCTAACCAAAAAGCTAAAGAAAGATCCTGATATGCAGTCTATTCCAGTGATCATGCTGACTGCGCGTGGCGAAGAAGATGACCGCGTGCAAGGGTTAGAAGTTGGGGCGGATGATTATGTGGTGAAACCTTTTTCACCACGAGAATTACTGGCACGAGTACAAGCCGTCTTACGCCGTAGCGGCTTAGCAGCTCAGGCCAGTGAACAACTTTCCCATGGTTCTATTCAGATTGATACTGCCAGTCATCGCGTCATCATCAGTGGCACGGAAGTTCATCTTGGTCCCACAGAGTATAAAATCCTGCACTTTTTCATGAGTCACCCAGAACGTGTCTTCTCTCGTGGACAGTTGTTGGATTCCGTTTGGGGGCAGCAAGTGGTGGTGGAAGAAAGAACGGTCGACGTTCATATTCGTCGTTTGCGCAAAGTTCTTGCTGAATATAGCGTCGAAAATTATGTTCAGACTGTTCGAGGCTCTGGATACCGTTTTTCGAGCAAATAAGGCAGCGCTCATGTGGACTAACCGTTACTGGCAAGCAGAGTTTTGGACATTAGTTTTTATCATTCTAGTTGTAGGCTTGATTGGTTCCTTATTCGATCGAGCCGCTGCTTGCATCGCGGTTATTATTTTTGCATATCTTGTTTGGAATTTAATCCAGCTTGCAAGACTTTACAAATGGTTAGTTAAGTCACGATCTTTATATCCACCATCAGCGCCCGGTATCTGGGGAGAGATCTTTAATCATCTTTATGTTCTACAGCGTAAAAATCGAAAAGAATTAAAAAAACTGAAAGGTATTATTTCTGAGTTTAGGGCTTCTACTTCGGCGCTAAGAGAAGGTGCTTTAATCATCAGTAACCAAGGCGAAATACGTTGGTTTAATAAAGCCTCTGAAAAGCTATTAGGACTTAAAGCCAGCACTGACATTGGTCAACGTTTATTTAATTTACTGCGCCACCCAAGCTTCATTGAATACGAGCAAGCTCGCGATTATGAAAAGCCTTTGACTATCCATTCGCCGTCTGATGAAAATCTCGTGCTTAATATTCATATAACTCCTTATAACAACGATCAGCGCTTGGTCATGATTCGGGATGTGACAGAGAAACATCATTTAGAGCGCGTTCGTCAAGACTTTGTGGCCAACGTTTCGCATGAGCTGCGGACGCCATTAACGGTGATTAAAGGATATTTGGAAATGTTAGATCCTGATATGTACCCTGAGCTCACAAAGATCGAGAAGCCGTTACAGATGATGAGACAGCAAGCGTTAAACATGGGGCATTTGGTGGATGATCTCTTGTTGCTGTCACGATTAGACGCTAAAGACCTGCAAAGTGGCAAGCCACAACAAGTCGATATTAATATCATGCTCGACAGTATTTGCGCCGAAGCTAGAGTTTTGAGTGGCGAAAAGAATCAAGCGATTTTATTTCACTCGAAAAGCAATATGACTCTGTTTGGTTCAGAGAAGCAGTTACGAAGTGCATTCTCTAACCTGGTGTTTAATGCCGTTCGTTATACTCAAAAAGATGGTCGGATTAATATTTTCTGGAAAGAAACAAATGAACACCTCGTTATGACAGTGAGTGATAATGGTCAAGGTATCGAGCAAGAGCACATTCCACGCTTAACAGAGCGCTTTTATCGAGTTGATTCTGGGCGCAACCGTTCTCAAGGTGGAACTGGACTGGGGCTAGCGATTGTGAAGCACGTTCTTGAGATGCATGGTGGTTATTTAGAGGTTGAGAGTGTGGTCGGAAAGGGTAGTGATTTTAGCTGCTACTTCCCTAAAGAAGACTAGTGTAATAATAGCGGTCGTCTGTTTTATTCTTAGTTTGAATACCTGCCTTAATTCGAGAGGCATTTTCAGAATTGTCATAACAATTATCATAACAAACGTATATCACGATTTTTTACCTTAGCTTATTTCTAACGAATATTGTCGGCAGGTATACCTAAGCAACTGATAAACAATAGTTTTATTTGCTGTTAACTGCCCCGTATCTTTATCATCAAAGCAAATTCGACTTGTCATAAAAGCGTCATACTGTAGTCACAAGGCCTTAACATTCCCGCTCCATAATGACAGCGTCTGTTAATCATACTCACTTGGAGAATTCTAATGAATTTGTTCAAAAAAGTTGCCCTAGCGGCGGCAGTATCAACTTTCTCACTTTCGGCATCGAACGTTGCATTTGCTGAAGCGAAAGTCGATCAAAATTTACCTACTTATAAAAAAACAAGCGGTGTTTCTGGCAATCTTTCTAGCGTAGGTTCTGATACTTTAGCGAATTTGATGACACTTTGGGCTGAAGAGTTCAAACGTCAATATCCTAACGTTAACATCCAAATCCAAGCGGCGGGTTCATCGACTGCGCCTCCTGCATTGACTGAGGGTACTTCAAACTTCGGCCCTATGAGCCGCATGATGAAGGATAAAGAATTAGAGTCTTTCGAAAAGAAGCACGGTT
The DNA here is from genome assembly GCA_003370465.1 of Kangiella sp. HD9-110m-PIT-SAG07. Lineage (GTDB taxonomy): Bacteria > Pseudomonadota > Gammaproteobacteria > Enterobacterales > Kangiellaceae > Kangiella. The sequence goes on from QQTG01000030.1 coordinate 9,947, forward strand.
ATAAGCCTACTCCTGTTGCTGTGGCTATCGACGCATTGGCTGTTTATGTGCACAAAGATAACCCAATCGAAGGTTTGAGCATTACTCAGGTTGACTCAATCTTCTCTTCTACGCGCAAATGTGGCGCAGATAGCGATATTTCTGACTGGAGCAACATCGGTGTTGATGGTTTAGGCGATATTCAGATTTATGGTCGTAACTCAGTATCAGGCACCTACGGTTACTTTAAGAAAAAAGCATTGTGTAAAGGTGATTTCAAAAACTCAGTAAACGAACAGCCTGGTTCTGCATCAGTTGTTCAGTCAGTGAGCTTGTCTAAGAATGGTATCGGTTACTCAGGTATCGGTTACAAGACATCTGGCGTACGTGCTATCCCATTAACTAAGAAAAACGACAACAACTTCGTAGAAGCGACTCCTGAGAATGCAATCTCTGGTGATTACCCGCTAGGTCGTCAGTTATTCGTTTATGTGAACAAGCACCCTAACAAGCCTCTTTCTCCAATCGAGCTAGAGTTCTTGAAAATGGTTCTGTCAAAAGTTGGTCAAGAAGTTGTGGTTAAAGATGGTTACATCCCACTACCAGCTAAAGTTGCTGAAATGCAGCTAAAGAAGCTTTCAAAGTAAGTCATATTTCTATCCCTTAGAAACACTTTACCGGCTAGTCTGCAGAGATTAGCCGGTTTTTTATTGCCAGTCTTTATTAATTCCCGCTGCCTCTCTGCTAGAATATCGAAGCATTAATGAATGAGGCTTTGATGATTACCTTAAACTCTTCACCTATTCACGCTGTCAGCTGGAAACTGGCTGATGAGTTGTCTGTCAGTATTGACATCAAACGTGATGACTTATTGCATCCTGTGGTTTCGGGTAATAAGTGGCGTAAACTAAAATACTTAATAGAAGATGCTAGAAGCAAGCAATCTCAGCACATTATTTCAATGGGCGGCAATTGGTCAAATCACCTACATGCGCTAGCTTTTGTCGGTAATGAGCTGTCGATCAACACTCATGCCTTTGTCAGAGCGCATAAGGAACAATCCTTAACCCCGACTTTAAATGACTGCCAGCAGTGGGGGATGACGTTTGACTTCACCTCTCGTAAAGAATATGCCGAGCTGAGACAAGAGCGAACTTGGGATCGCTACCATGAGCAGTTTCCAAATAGTTATTGGATAGGCGAGGGTGGCTTTAGTGAACTTGCCATCCAGGGCGTCAAGGACATCGCGTGTGATGTAAAAAAAGAGTATGACTATATATTCGTGGGTTGTGGTTCTGGGGCAACGTTATGTGGTTTAGCTCAAGCTTTTCCCAGTAGCCGCATTGTTGGAGTTGCCGCTTTTTCAGGAGCGGAGTACTTACAGCCACAGCTTAAGAAAAACATCGCCACTGAGCTTGATAACTGGACTCTTGATACTGAGCATCATTGCGGAGGTTTTGCTAAAGCCATAGTCGAACTCGAAGAGCTCATCAGCGCAATAGAGCTTAATAACGACTTTAAACTGGATACCGTTTATAACGGCAAAGTCTTTTATGCTCTAAAAACATGGTTAGAATCGGGCAAGCTCCCTCTGAATAGTAGGGTGCTGGTAATTCATACCGGCGGTCTACAAGGAACCCGCGAGGTTTAAGATCCTTGCGGTAGAAAAAGCCCGCTTATTGCGGGCTTCTCTGGTGACGGGTTGTTACCCTTTTTGTAATAAATCACGAATTTCAGCGAGCAAAACTTCCTCGTTTGTGGGTTTTGGCGGTGCAGTTGGCTTTTCTTCTTCTTTTTTCTTCATGCTGTTCATACCTTTAACCACCATGAAAATTGCTAAAGCAATAATGATAAAGTCGAGAGCTGTTTGAATAAAACTACCATAATTAATCGTTACTGCCGCTATTTCGCCAGAAGCTTCTTGTAGCGTATAGACTAGTTGCGAAAAATCGACGCCACCAATCATCATGCCAATTGGCGGCATTAAGATATCACTTACAAAAGAACTGACGATTTTACCGAAAGCAGCGCCAATGACGATGCCAACCGCCATATCAACTACATTACCTTTCATGGCGAACTTTTTGAATTCACTCATCATACCCATAAAATGTCCCCTGCATTAGTTAAGATTATTATTCTGTTTTAGCCGATAGGGCAAAACTATTTATTAATACCACAGGTCAGTGAACTAGGGGAGTGCAAAGCTTTTTATTTACCACTAATTTTACATTCTTCTATGATATGATAACTTTTTTTCTGAAATGAGGGTGCCATGAGAAGCGGCCGACAGTGGATAGCTGAATATAGTGAAAGCCATAGAAATCCTACCAATAAACTGTTGCATTGGATTTGTGTACCAGCCATTATGTGGACGGTATTAGCTTTGCTCTGGTCAATTCCAGTGCCAGAAGCACTTCAGTTACATCCGTGGGCTAACTGGGCAACCTTGTTTGTGGTGGTAGCGCAATTGTTTTACCTAACCTTCGGTGTGGCTATTTTCGTCACTATGTTAGTGGTTAGTGTTGGCATGTTGTGGTTTACCGCGTGGTTAGAGCAAATTTCGCCATTTGCCTTGTGGCAGATAGCTTTAGTGGTGTTCGTCATTGCTTGGATTGGGCAATTTATTGGGCATCACATTGAAGGTAAGAAGCCTTCATTCTTTAAAGATTTATTATTTTTATTAGTGGGACCTGCGTGGGAAGCAAATTATTTCTTGCGTAAAATCCATATAATTTCTTAATATTTATAACTTTCAACTCGCTTGCAATTTTGGGGATTGACTCATGGCAGTATCCGAAACTACTGAGACAGTAGCACTGGTTCAGTCTGATGCCGTAGCCTTTGGCTTAATTATGGCGGTATTAGGACTTATTTTCTACACATCAAGCCGTCAACACGGTTTCTGGCATAAATTTTATAAGCATATTCCGGCATTGTTGCTGTGCTATTTTGTTCCAGGATTATTAAACTCCATTGGTATTTTGCCTTGGGTTCCTGATAATTATAGTTTCTTCACGAAAGGTGCTGGAGAAAGTATTTATCACATCTCATCACGTTACTTACTTCCTGCCAGTTTATTCTTATTAACCTTGAGCATTGATCTTAAAAAGATTTTTGGTCTAGGCTGGCGCGCACTAGCGATGTTCTTCACCGCGACAGTCGGTATCATTATCGGTGGACCATTGGCCATTTGGTTGTTCCACGTTATAAGCCCAGAGTGGGTTGCAGGCGACGTTTGGAAAGGTATGTCGACGGTTGCAGGTAGCTGGATTGGTGGTGGTGCGAACCAGGCTGCGATGAAAGAGCTGTATAACGTTGAAGAAAGCCTGTTCGGAACAATGATTGCGGTAGACGTACTGGTTGCTGAGATTTGGATGATTGGTCTTCTTATTATGGCCAAAAAATCAGATGGCATGGACAAAATGCTGGGCGCTGATAACTCAAAAATCGAAGATCTTAAACGTACCGTAGAGAAATATACTCGTGAAAACGAGCGTGTGTCTTACCTTAATGATTACATGATTATTCTCGGTATTGCTTTTGCCGTAGTCGGTTTAGGCCACTTGATGGGCAGCTGGTTAGGGCCTTTCTTTGCCCAGTTCGATTGGGCTAAAGAATACAGCTTAGACAGCAGCTTCTTATGGTTAATTTTAACGGCAACATTCGCTGGCATCGGCCTTTCATTTACTCGAACTCGTGAATATGAACATGCCGGAGCCTCGAAGATTGGTTCAGTATTTATCTATGTACTAGTCGCTAGTATCGGTATGAAGATGAACCTTGGCGAAATTTATCATAACTGGCAGTTATTCTTCGTAGGTGCAGTATGGATGCTGATTCATATTATTCTACTGTTTGCAGTAGCCAAAGCGATTAAAGCGCCAGCGTTCTTCATCGCTGTGGGTAGTAAAGCAAACGTTGGTGGTGCAGCTTCAGCGCCAGTAGTCGCAGCCGCTTTCCACCCGTCACTAGCTCCGGTTGGTGTATTACTCGCGATTCTTGGTTATGCGGTGGGTACCTTCGGTGCTTACCTAACAGCTGAAATGATGCGAATGGTTGTTGCAGGATAAAATCGTTGTAACAAACCGAATCATGGAAAAGCGGCCTTCGAGCCGCTTTTTTTTATATTGAGAATTATTGCTTGGGTAAAAAATTCTCAGCAATCATACAGCGGGCGCTACCACCACCAATGCTTTCGATGGTGTGAATATCACAGGCGATAAGTTTTCCGTGTGTCTCAAGTTTCTGTCGCTGCTCTTTTGTGAAGCCGTGATAGGCTGATTCTGACAGTACGATCAGCGGTTCATTCTTTTGATTTCTTAATTGAATGAGGTTCGCGCAGAAGTGTTGTTCTGCTTGTTTTAAGCTAATGTCGATAATGTGTTTTTGATCGCTCTGTAAAGAGGCTTCTACAGAGGCTCTTTGTTGAGGATCTTTAATCGAGTCGAGACATATTACTGCGAACTGCTCACCCAAGCTCATCATGACGTTAGTGTGATAAAAAGGGGTGTCTTTTCTACTGGAGCTGTCAAAAGAGATAACATCATAGTCACGTCCAGAGCTATAGTTTGTCAGCAAATCAGCGTCACATCGTTCTGAAATGGCCGCATAAGTTTTTGTATGGCGATGATCAAAGATCATAGCGCCTGTGCCTTCCAAAAAAGCGTCCTTTTGCCCTTGATAATCATTAATTTCGGTAATTTGATAGCCGTTGTGGGTTAAAAGCTTACTAAGGGCTTCTGGGCGGACTTCTGCGCGCCTATTTTGAGTTTTCATGGGGAAAATATCAATGCTGCCATCGTGCCGCGTGCAGAACCAGTTATTAGGGAATACAGCATCAGGCATCTCGTCATCACCATGATGTTTGTTGAGTAACAAAACTTCCACATGATGATCACGTAACTGGTTCACCATGAGGGTAAACTCCTCGATTGCACTTTCTTTTACTAGGTAGTGCGGAGTATCAGTTTTTTGTTGGAATTCATTATCTTGGGCCGTTTCATGGTTATAGCAAAAGTCGTTTGGAGGAACCATGATAATAGAGCTAGTGGTATGAGACATAGAGCGCGGAATTTGTCAGACGTGGCGTTAAGATAAAAAAAAGGCTTGCAATGTGCAAGCCATATATTAGCAATCTGCGGGTCATTAGGACCAAATGGGGGTAGGTATATAAATTATGTCCCGCTCGCTAACTAAAGGAGTCAGTCTATGAAACTAAACAATTACCAACTTACCAGAAGGTTAGCTCTGGTTAGAATAAGCAGGGCTTATTCACTAAAACCAACTGAGTTAATTCTCTTAATCATTAAAAAAATTAACAAAGTGTTTGCCTTTTGATAAGAGACTTTGACAAAATAGACGCATCTGGCCAATATTTGTCTAGACCAAGCCAACTCTAATAGCTGGTTTGGTATTGCCCCTCAAGGCAGGTCAAATAATATACAGTAGTATGACCAGATTCAAACGATATATTTTCATGGTTCAGATTAGAAAAATTAATGTAAGGAGCGGTGATGCCTAGACGGTTACCCCCATTGAATAGCCTGAGAGCATTTGAGGCTGCTGCGCGCCATTTAAGTTTTACAAAAGCGGCTGAAGAGTTGTTTGTTACTCAAGCGGCAATTAGCCATCAAATCAAGGCCTTAGAAGACTATCTTGGCGTAGAGTTGTTTATTCGAAGGAATCGTAAACTTTTATTGACCGATGAGGGCCAGCTTTATTGGCCAAAGATTCGTGATATTTTTGAGAAGTTAGTTAACGCTACTGAGCAGGTAAAAGCTCAAGGTGCAACAGGATCTTTAACGGTTAGCGTCATTCCAACGTTTGCAACTTTGTGGCTTGTTCCTCGTTTGGCTGAGTTTAGCCAGCAATACCCTGAAATTGATGTGCGCATTAAAGCTTCGGATACCGAAGTGGATTTTGTGCGTGAAGATGTTGATATTGCGGTTTATTACGGTAAAGGCGAGTACTCGGGCCTGCACTGTGATCAGCTGTTCCAAGAGCATTTGACGCCTGTGTGTTCTCCTGCGTTAGCGGAGTCCGGTACTTTGAATTCTCCACAGGACTTGGCCGAGCACACGTTATTACATGATGCCAATACCGAAGAATGGCGTACTTGGATTAAGCATGCTGAGTTGAAGGATGTTAATCCTGATCAGGGACCAGTATTCAGCCACTCTGGAATGGTTCTGCAAGCAGCGCGCCACGGTCAAGGTATTGCCATGGGCCATAGCGTTTTATCACAGATGGACTTGGATACTGCACGATTAGTCGCTCCCTTTGATATTGTGGTGGACAGTGGCCATTCCTATGACTTGGTTTGCCCTGAAAACTCACATGATCGACCTAAAATCGTTGCTTTTAGAGAGTGGTTATTGTCGAAAGTGAACGAAGATGTGGATGATGAAGTGTTGTACTAATCTTTTATTTCATTAGCTATGATCAAAAAAGGCGCTTTACAGCGCCTTTTTCTTTGGTGTTTCTCATTGGACGTTATCGGTGCTTATGCGTCACTGGAGTTGAAATAGTCTCGAGTTCCGTGTGCATTAACTGCTTCGCCAATGCGGCGGAAAGCTAACGTATAGGCGGCGTTTCGCATGCTGCGATTTTCCGATTTCGATAGATCCCACACTTCATTAAAGCTCTTCGACATAATATCGCCAAGACGTTGATGCACAGTATCTAGATCCCAAGCGTAGCCGGAACGATTTTGTACCCACTCAAAGTAAGATACGGTAACACCGCCAGCATTAGCCAATACATCAGGAACCACGTGGATCTCGCGCTCATGCAATATCGAGTCTACATCGCTTAGCACTGGGCCATTCGCCACCTCAACAATATAATTAGCCTTAATGTTGTCGACGTTGTGTTTGCCGATAACACCATCAAGTGCTGCTGGAATTAAGATATCAACATCCAGCTCTAATAACTCTTCGTTTGAAATGGTGGTGTGCTCGACCTGTTCACACACGGACTGAGTGCAGTAAACGGCTTTAACTTGGCGTGAACGTTGTTTTTCTTTGTAAATGCTAGGAACGTCGAAACCAGTGCTTGAGTGAATACCACCACGAGAATCACTAATGGCTACGATTTTATAACCGCGCTCATGCAGTAAACGAGCGGCATGATAACCACCGTTACCAAAGCCTTGTACCGCGACAGTAATGTCTGAAGGATTCCAATTGTGTTTCTTTTCTAGCTCAAGAATACACAAGTAAGCACCGCGTCCAGTCGCATCATCACGGCCTAAGCTTCCACCTAAGCTGATAGGTTTGCCAGTAATAACGCCGGGTGCTTTCTGACGGGTGATATGCTCATATTCGTCCATCATCCAGCCCATAATACGGTCGTTAGTGTAAACGTCGGGTGCTGGGATATCACGTTCGGGACTAATGATGTCGGCCATTTGACGGACATAAGAACGTGAAAGTCGCTCTAACTCCATGCGTGACAATTTTTTCGGGTCAATCGTGACACCGCCTTTACCGCCACCATAAGGTAAGCCAACAACGGCACATTTAATGGTCATCCACAGTGCTAATGCTTGGACTTCGGGTTGATTCACTTCAGGGTGAAAACGAATCCCACCTTTGGTCGGTCCGAGCGCATTATTATAACGGCAGCGATATGCAGTAAAGTATTCAGTCGAACCGTCATCCATGCGTACCGGTAACGATGCAATCATGGTGCGCATAGGGTGCATTAGGGTTTCTACCACTTCGGGATTGACGCCAGCACTTTCACCAATTTCACGAACACGAGCTAACGCATCCTGATAAATCTGTTCGGACATGATGTATTCCTTGGGTTAAAATCTTGGGGAAATAGGCCAAGGTTATAACACGTAGCGATCAGAAGTTAAAATGGACTTAAGATGTTAACCTCTGGTCGGAGCAACTAAAATTGGTTATAACAGGGGAGTAGTATTCGACTTTAAACTTACTATATAAGGCTTAATACTACTTAACCTTAAAAGGAGAACTATGAATTCACTCGACAATAAAACGGTTTGGATTACCGGCGCATCATCCGGGATTGGCGAAGCTTTAGCTTACGAACTGGCGACTCAGGGCGCCACGCTGATATTATCTGCTAGAAGAAAAGATGAACTAGAACGCGTTAAAAACTCTTGCAGAAATAGCGAGCGTCATAAAACGGTCGAACTGGATTTGGCGGATAGCGGAACGTTTGAAACTATTGTTGAGTCGGTGTGGCAAGAAGCTTCTGGTATTGATGTATTGATCAATAATGCCGGGCTAAGTCAGCGAGCTTTAGTGATGGAAACTTCATTAGACGTTCACCGCACGATTATGGAAATTAATTATTTTGGTACGGTGGCTTTAACGCAAGCATTACTACCTCATTTATTACTTCAAGGATCTGGCGGCGTTATAACGGTCAGTTCATTAGTCGGGAAATTTAGTACGCCTCTTCGCTCAGCCTATTCAGCATCGAAACATGCGATTACTGCTTATATGGATAGTTTACGTGCAGAACTGCATGACAAAGGTTTGCAGTTTACGACTATTTATCCAGGCTTTATTCGTACTAACCTGACTTATAAAGCATTGCTCGGCGACGGTACTGAGCAAAACACAATGGATCCTGCTCAAGAAAATGGGATACCACCAGAAGATTGCGCCAAATCAACATGGCTAAGCCCGAAGGATACAGGACGGCGTTTGATGACTGGGTATGTGGAAGTACCAGCTCAGGCAGCTAGTCTGAGCCTTGCGTGTTTCTTTCCCATAATGCCTGCGATTCTTGGTGAATCGTTTCGGGATCGTTGTTGTAGAGGGTTAGCATCGATCTGAGGTGGAGCATGCTATCGAGATCGATTTCTTGGCACTCAACGCCGTAGTCCTGGTCTTTATGGTAAACAACTTTGGCAAGCATATGGATGGGCGGGGAAAGTTCATCAAAAATAATTTGTAGCTGGATGTTAGAGTCTTTCTTTAAAGAGACTTCAGTCCTGAGGTGTGCGCCATTAAGAGAAATATCGACAACTTTAGCGGTGTGCTGTTTGCCGTTATGTTCAATCAGCGCTTTGGCTGATATCGGGACTCGTGTAAATTGTCTGCGCTCTGAATTAATAGCACAATTCCTTTGTGAAACTCTAGAAGTGTTTTTAGATTAGCAAAAGGAAGTGGGCTTGTCGAAGGTAAATCGTTGATTCTAAAGACTGGCTCATGCTGATATCGTGAGCCAGTCTTTAATCTTAGGAAATGTTAAGGCTTGCTGATCTTACGGTATTTAATACGGTGCGGCTGATCGGCGTCTGCCCCTAGGCGACGTTTACGATCTGCTTCGTATTCTTGGTAGTTACCTTCGAACCAAACCGTCTCACTATCGCCTTCGAAGGCTAGGATGTGAGTGGCGATACGGTCTAAGAACCAACGGTCGTGCGAGATAACCACGGCACAGCCCGGAAACGCCAATAATGCATCTTCTAACGCACGCAGAGTCTCAACGTCCAAGTCGTTGGTCGGCTCATCCAGTAGTAACACGTTACCGCCGCTTTTTAGCAGTTTAGCTAAATGCACACGATTACGTTCACCGCCCGATAGGTTGCCAATAAGCTTTTGCTGATCCGAACCTTTAAAATTAAAGCGTCCTACATAAGCGCGTGACGGGGTTTCGTAGTTACCAACGGTGATAATGTCTAAGCCATCAGAGATTTCTTGCCACACGGTTTTGCTGTCGTCGAGCGAGTCGCGGCTCTGGTCGACGTAAGCTAAATCAACGGTTTCGCCTATCTGCAACTCGCCTTGATCCGGCTGTTCTTGGCCCGTCATCATCTTGAACATGGTCGATTTACCCGCACCATTCGGACCAATCACACCCACGATACCACCTTGCGGCAGATTAAAGTTTAAGTCGTTATACAGCAATTTATCGCCAAAAGTTTTAGTCAAGCCTTTCGCGGTAATGACCTGAGTACCGAGACGTGGGCCAGGTGGGATGTACAGCTCACGAGTTTCGTTACGTTGCTGGAATTCTTTGCTCGACAATTCCTCAAAGCGTGACATACGAGCTTTCGATTTGGCCTGACGACCCTTAGAGTTAGCGCGGACCCACTCCAGCTCTTCTTTCATGGTTTTCTGGCGAGAAGCTTCTTGCTTCTCCTCAATCTCAAGACGCTTGGATTTTTGCTCCAACCATGATGAATAATTACCTTCCCACGGAATACCTTCGCCGCGATCCAGCTCAAGAATCCAACCAGCAGCATTATCTAGGAAATAACGGTCGTGAGTAATCGCCACAACAGTGCCGTTGTAATCGACCAAGAAGCGTTCTAGCCATGCGACCGACTCTGCATCCAAATGGTTAGTAGGCTCATCCAGAAGAAGCATGTCAGGATGCTCTAGCAACAAACGGCAAATCGCAACTCGACGACTTTCACCGCCCGACAAATTCTCAACCTTTGCATCCCAAGCTGGCAAGCGTAGGGCGTCCGCGGCTCGCTCTAAAGCATTATCAAGATTATGACCGTCGCTTGCTTGAATGATGGCTTCGAGTTCAGCTTGGCGTTTTGCCAGCGCATCGAAGTCTGCATTTTCGTCAGCGTAAGCAGCGTAAACCTGATCTAACTCAGTCAGTGCTTCTTTTACGTGAGTCACGGACTCTTCGACAATTTCACGAACCGTTTTACTTTCGTCGAGCTTAGGCTCCTGTGGCAAGTAGCCAATTTTGATACCAGACTGTGGACGTGCTTCGCCGTCATGATCTTGATCAATGCCAGCCATGATGCGTAATAAGGTCGATTTACCTGCACCGTTAAGACCCAAAACACCAATTTTAGCGCCAGGGAAGAAAGATAGTGAAATATCCTTTAAGATAGTTTTGTTCGGGGGAACGATTTTACTCACCCGATTCATGGTGTAGATGTATTGAGCCATTAAAATAATACCTTAATCAATGTTGCGGGCATTTTACATGGCCTGTTCAGCTTAGGCTACACCCAGTTCAAGGATAAAAGGAGAAGTCATGAAACACGGCTATTTGGCGATGATGGGGTTGGTTTTGGGGCTGTTTTCAGCAGGTTTTTCCGCGAAGACAAGCGCTTGTGTTCATCCTAATGATATTTACTACTGGGCGGATATGCGCGATGCGGAGCATTTTAAGTTCGATGAAGCCTTAAATTGCGATGATTTAACGCCTGAAACGCTTGAAATAACCCTAATCTCCTTGGGGCGCATTGGAGGTGATGTCGCGGTTAAAAAAATCAGGCCTTATTTAAAGCATAAGCAGCCGAGGATCCGCGAAGCCGCGGCTTTTGCTTTAGGTATTGCTAAAGAACCTCAAGCAGTAATTGAGATAATAACTGCACTAGAATCGGAACCAAGCCCGCAAGTTCAGTATCGATTGGCGCTAGCGCTAGGCAATATGGGGCATAAAGACGCACAGACTAAATTGACGAAGATGATTAATCAGGAACAGTCGATACAAAAAGTTCGTGGCGCGATTCACGGCTTAATGCTTTTAGCGACTTTCCATAAAGATCAAACCAGCAGCTTTGACAGTCTTGAGCTAAAGCGGTTGCTGACCTTTCTGAATAACCAAGATACTCAGTTAGAGACAAGTTATTTATTGGCTCGTACTTCATTGCTTAATAGTGGTAATCTCACGCCGTTCCTAGAGATAACTCCCGAGTTATCGCCAGCTGCAAAGGCTAACCTTATTCGAGCTTTAGCAAAAACCAAGCAGCGTCAACTTCTACCGACAGTATTAAGCCACTTAGAGAGTGAGCATATTGGTGTGCGCGTTAATGCTATTCGAAGCTTGGCAAACTATACTGATAACCCTGTAGCGATAGCGGGTGTATTGCAGGCTCTTTCTTATGATGATGTGATTAGCCAGGTCACTGCCTTGCAAACCATTCAGGCTCGTTGGTTAAAAAGTCCAGAGCTGCTCAATAGCGTTAACGCAAAACTCCACCATGAGAATAGCTGGGTGCAATCCGAAGCGCTACAAACGTTAACTCGTGGTGACGAGGGCGATAAAGAGCTGGCAAAGCACTGGCTTGAAAGTAAAGATCCAAATCATCAACGTGCAGCTATAACTTATTTTGTGAAGCAGGAAGATGAGCAGGCCTTAGAAGAGTTATCGAAAAGCAACAAAGCAATTATTGCCAATGGCGCGAAACAGGCGCTAAAGCCTGAACCCGAAATCGCAGAAGACGCAAGTAAAACCGACGATGCTATTCCTGAATTACCTGCTATCGTAGAGTTGAAAACCATAAAAGGCACCATCACCATCAAGCTCTTTGCTGATACACCTTATACCTCGGCAAACTTTATTGAGCTCGTCGAGAAAGGATTTTATAACAACACTTACTTCCATCGCGTGATTCCAAACTTTGTGGCACAAGGAGGCAGTAAGGTTGGCGATGGCTCCGGAAACGTCGACTACAGCATCCGCGAAGAACTTTCCTATCGTTCACACCTTCCCGGAACCGTCGGAATGGCCACTCTAGGTAAAGACACCGGCGGCGCACAATTCTTCATCAATACAGCACCAAACCTACATCTCGACAGCAACTACACCATCTTTGGAAAAGTTATCGATGGTATGGGCGTTGCGATAAAGCTGGAGCAGAATGACAAGGTGATTTCAGCAAAAGTAATAACTGACTAAATAAATTTAGATTTGACGGTATTTTTTTGGTTAAAAGACTCTGCGAATGACCGCTCATGGATTTATGTAATCTACAAAAACATCTCCATCACAATATCACACCGATGATAGTCAACTCGCGACTCGTGATTAACAAACTCTTTAAAGCCTAATTTTTGATAGAGTTTCATGGCGGGCGTGAGTTTGCGGTTGGATTCTAGGAATAAACGCTTACAGCCGCGAACTCGTGCTTCTTCGATAATGGCTTGCGCTAACACTTTGCCAATTCCCGAACCTTGGTAACCTTCTACCACACCCATCTTTGATAGCTCGTATTCATCATCGGCCCACTTTTTCAGTGCACAAGCAGCGATAATTTGATTTGTTTTATCGTCTCGCACAAAGAGAATCTGCCCCCCAGTATCAATGAGGTATTTCTTTGGATCCTTGAGCACACGAAGATCTTCCGCTTCTACTTCAAAGTACTTTTCTATCCATGCCTGATTGATGGTCTTAAAATCGTCAGCGAGCTCAGGAGTAAAAGGGATAACTGTAAAGTTGGTTTGGGTCATAGTATTGGATCTCGAAATGTCAAAAGGCTATGCTAAGATGCAACTGATTAATCATAAATAAAGAGAACAAAGAATGGAACTGTTTACTATTGAAAACCTATTCACGCTTGGCATGTTGATTGTGTTACAAGCGGTTTTAGGCTTCGACAACCTCTTATATATTTCGCTTGAATCAAAACGTGCACCACTTGAGCAGCAGAAAAAAGTTCGCTGGTTTGGTATTGGTCTGGCGGTTGCCCTGCGTATCGTACTGCTGTTTTTACTGGTTAAATTAATAGATCATGTAAAAGACACACTATTTACCATCAACTGGGAAGGCGTGGTAACTGGTACTTTTAATCTCGAAAGTATTATCGTGCTGTTCGGTGGTGTTTTTATTATGTACACAGCGGTTAAAGAAATCTGGCATATGATGGCGCTAGAAGTTGGCGATGGTAAAGATCGTAAGCCACAGTCTGCGGGTAAAATTATCTTCCTCATCGTGCTGATGAACTTGGTCTTCTCCTTCGACTCGATTCTAAGCGCCATGGCGTTAACTGATAACTTTTGGATTATGGCGATTGCGATTATCCTAAGTGGTATCGCCATGATTTGGCTGGCGGATACAGTTTCAGCGTTCTTACAAAAGAACCGCATGTTCGAAGTGTTAGGTTTATTTATTTTGCTGGTGGTAGGCATTATGCTACTTGCTGACGGTGGCCATAAGTCTGAGTTACACTTCTTCGGCTATCCGATTGAACCGATGAACAAAGCGACCTTCTACTTTGTAATAGCGGTCATGGTACTAAGTGATATCGTGCAGTCGAAATACCAAAAGATTTTGATGAAGAAAAAAGAAGCCGCAGCACAAGCGAAAGCCGAGCAAGAAGCCCAGGAAGAAATACTGTAACTTATGTTCTCAATAAAAAGCCCGCAATTCGCGGGCTTTTTTGTTGCAATGGTTTAAAATCAAAGCATCGGCTTTAGGTATTTACCTGTGTAACTGCCTTTTTCTTTGGCGACGTCTTCCGGTGTTCCGGTGGCGATAATCTGGCCACCTTTGCTACCGCCTTCGGGGCCTAAGTCGACAATCCAGTCAGCGGTTTTGATGACATCAAGGTTGTGCTCGATAACAATTACTGTGTTGCCGTGATCGCGTAGGCGATGCAGGACTTTGAGCAGTTGATTGACGTCGTGGAAGTGCAGACCCGTTGTTGGCTCGTCGAGGATATAGAGCGTTTGGCCAGTGTCGCGTTTGGATAATTCGCGCGAGAGTTTTACACGTTGTGCTTCACCGCCAGAAAGAGTGGTTGCAGCTTGGCCAAGCTTAATATAGGACAAGCCAACGTCCATCAAGGTTTGTAGTTTGCGTGCTACCGCCGGAATAGCATCGAAAAATTCGCGAGCATCTTCAACCGTCAGTTCTAAGACATGATGAATGTTTTTGCCTTTGTATAAGACCTCTAGCGTTTCGCGATTGTAGCGTTTGCCTTTACAGACATCACAAGCAACATACACATCGGGTAAGAAGTGCATTTCGACTTTGATCACGCCATCGCCTTGGCAAGCTTCGCAGCGTCCACCTTTGACGTTGAAACTAAAGCGGCCAGGTTTATAACCACGAGCGCGTGATTCTTGCGTGCCAGAGAACAATTCACGAATTGGTGTGAAAATACCGGTATAAGTCGCTGGGTTCGAGCGCGGGGTTCGGCCGATAGGGCTTTGGTCGATATCAACAACTTTATCGATATGTTCTAAGCCTTCAATTGAATCATAAGCTTTCGGCTGTAAACTCGACTTATTAATTTTGCGTGCGACGATTGGGTAGAGCGTATCGTTAATCAGCGTGGATTTACCGGAGCCCGAAACACCTGTGATACAGGTTAATAGACCCACTGGCAAGTCGAGGCTGACTTTATCTAAGTTGTTACCTGTCGCGCCTTTTAGCGAAATAAACTTCTTTTTATCAGCTTGTGTACGTTCTTGTGGTACTTCAATTTTAAGGTCGCCAGTTAAGTACTTGGCTGTGAGCGAGTCTTTCTTCTTGAGGATATCGTCGAGTTGACCCGCTGCCACCACTTCGCCGCCGTGCACACCAGCGCCAGGGCCAATATCCACTACATAATCGGCAGCTCGAATGGCGTCTTCATCATGCTCAACTACGATCACGGTATTGCCAAGATCTCGCAGATGAACCAAGGTTTTGAGTAAGCGGTCATTGTCACGTTGGTGTAAACCAATCGATGGTTCATCCAGAATGTACATCACGCCAACAAGCCCTGCACCAATCTGGCTGGCGAGACGAATACGCTGAGCTTCGCCGCCTGATAGTGTGTCGGCGCTTCGTTCTAACGTTAAATAATCGAGGCCAACATTGACCAAGAAACCTAAGCGCTCGCAGATTTCCTTTAAGACTTTTGCGGCAATTTCACCGCGTTGTCCGGGTAAATCAAGTTTGTTGAAGTAGTTGTGGCTGTCTTCAATCGACCAGCGCGTAATTTCAGGTAGCGTGGTGTTTTCAATGAATACATTGCGCGAGCTTTCGTTTAAGCGAGTAGCGTCACAGCTGGAGCAGCTTTGCGCGGTCATGTACTTTTGCAGCTCTTCGCGAACGGCGCTCGACTCCGTCTCGTGATAGCGGCGCTGCATGTTCGGAATGATGCCTTCGAAGCGATGTTTACGTTTGTAGTTATCGCCACGATCGTTGCTGTACTCGAAATTAATTTGTGTGGTGCCACTGCCGTGGAGAATAACCTTTTGAATTTTGGCGCTGAGACTGCTCCAAGGCGCTTCAATATCGAAATCATAGTGTTTCGCAAGCGATTGCAGCATATGAAAGTAATAAACGTTGCGGCGATCCCAGCCTCGAATCGCACCGCCAGCCATTGAAATGTCTTCGTTGGTTATAATTTTGTCGGGATCAAAGAATTGATCCACACCAAGACCATCACACGTCGGGCAGGCGCCTGCCGGATTGTTGAATGAGAAGATTCGTGGTTCGAGTTCTTGAATCGAGTGGCCGCAAGTCGGGCAGGCGTATTTCGCCGAAAAAACCATTTCGTCTGCTGAGTCGCCTGAATTGTCCATCGCCGCGACGCGGGCAATACCGTCGGCTAACTCAAGCGCTGTTTCAAACGACTCGGCTAAACGTTGCTGTAAGTCAGGTTTAACCTTAAAACGATCCACAATCACTTCAATCGTATGTTTTTTACGCAGTTCCAATGTCGGAGGGCTGGCTAATTCATGCACTTCGCCATTAATACGCGCCCTAACGAAACCTTTGGCTTGGAGCTCTTGCATCAACTGAATATGCTCGCCTTTGCGGTTTTGTACCACAGGCGCTAATAACATCAGCTTTTCGCCTGGTTCGCGCTCTAATACCAAATCAACCATTTGGCTAATAGTTTGAGCCTGAAGGGGGAGCTGGTGTTCTGGACAGTGCGGCGTACCGACACGAGCGAACAGTAATCTCAAGTAGTCGTAGATTTCAGTAATAGTACCAACTGTCGAGCGCGGGTTGTGCGAGGTCGATTTTTGTTCAATCGAAATCGCAGGCGATAACCCTTCGATATGCTCGACATCGGGTTTTTCCATTAATGATAGGAATTGGCGCGCGTAAGCCGATAACGACTCCACATAACGTCGCTGCCCCTCGGCGTATAGGGTGTCGAAGGCAAGTGAGGACTTACCTGAGCCCGATAGGCCTGTAATCACGATTAACTTATCGCGTGGCAGAGTAATATCAATATTTTTGAGGTTATGGGTTTTTGCACCGCGGACGTCTATAGTATCCATCAAGCTCCTACTGCTTTACATTCAGTTGTTGTCGCATTGTGTTGTTTATACTGCGTATGATATGAATATCACAGGTGTCAAACCTATTATGCGTTGCCGGGCGTGAAACTAAGGTCAGCGTCGGCCGACAAGCCCTCGTGATATAAGAAAATAAATTTGGTCTTTACGCCATAAAATGCGAGAATCACAAACCGTTAACTATAGCGTGAAATGAGGCCTTGCGAAAAGCCTTTTAAAGATTATTAACTGAATCAACTATGAAGTCCTCACCACTAACTCCTGTTGAACGTCGTTCTGCGGTTTCCCTTGCCAGTATCTTTGCCCTACGTATGTTGGGGTTATTTATGCTATTGCCTGTTATTCGTATTTTGGGGGATGATTTAGAGGGTGCGACACTGCCTTTGTTAGGGCTTGCATTGGGTATTTACGGCTTATCGCAAGCGATTCTCCAGCTGCCTTTAGGGCTATTGTCCGACAAGATCGGCCGAAAGCCCGTGATTTACGGTGGTTTAATCGTCTTTATCATTGGTAGCTTGGTGGCGGGTTTCTCAGAGTCGATTTGGGGACTTATTGCCGGACGGGCGCTTCAAGGCGCTGGCGCCATTGCCAGTGCGGTAATGGCTTTAGCGGCTGACTTAAGCCGTCCTGAGCAGCGCTCGAAAATGATGGCAATGATCGGTGGCAGTATTGGACTGGCCTTTGCTATCTCATTGATTTTAGGACCAATATTAAGCGAATGGTTGTCGCTACAAGGCTTGTTTTTTGTAATTGCTGCTCTGGCATTCGTTGCCTTAATTGTGGCCATGACTCTAGTCCCACGCGGTGAACAAGCGAGCAAGGTGCATTTAAACCTAAGTTTTGCAGAGCGTTGGAAGCATGTCACCACAAAAGGTCGAATTTTTGTCTTAGCGTTAGCAGTATTTGTGATCCATTGGTCGCTAGTAGCCGTTTTCATGATAGTGCCAGAAAAACTCGAACAGAGTGGCTTTGAATTGGCGCAGCATTCGTGGATTTATTTAACCGTATTAGTATTATCCATAGTTCTGATGGTGCCAATGATGTTGGGCGCAGAGCGTAAGAAGATGCATCGCCAAGTCATGCAGTTGGCTTTCTTAGTGATTGTTCTTGCCTTGGTCAGTCTATTTAGTGGCTTTACCCACATCGGGTTCTGGCTAGTGGTTCTGACCTTGTTCTTCGCGGGCTTTAATCTGCTTGAAGCAAAGTTACCATCCACTGTCTCTAATCTCTACGGATCGCAATATCGAGGTACGGCACTGGGTATTTTTAGTACTAGCCAATTCCTCGGAGCGTTTTTAGGCGGGAGTCTGACAGGATACTTGTTACCAAAGCTAGGTCTTGATGGCATTTTATATATGAATATCGCACTAGCGGTGATGGCTGGTTTGGCATTGAGCTTTCTTGGGAAATTACCTGAAATTAAGAAAGTTGTCGTCAAGTTGAACTCGAATGACGATATTTCGACGAAGAATGCGCAAATATCGGCACTAAAAATGCCTGGTGTGTTAGAAGCGATTGCGAATGACGGTGAAGGCAAGGTATATTTACAAGTTGATAAATCTAAAATCCAGCAAAAGGATTTGTTGAGTCTTGGCCAAATTGAAGGCTAATTGTTAAAGAATTCATAAAGATAGGAGTACTACATGGCCAGTCGTGGCGTTAATAAAGTTATTTTAGTCGGTAACCTTGGTAAAGACCCAGAGATTCGCTACACAGCGGATGGGCGTGCAATCGCTAATATTACGGTTGCGACTTCTGAAACATGGAAAGATAAAAACTCAGGTCAGCAGCAAGAAAAAACCGAATGGCACCGTGTTGTAATTTTCGGCAAGTTAGCCGAAATCGCCGGCGAATATTTGCGTAAAGGCTCGCAGGTTTACTTCGAAGGTAAGTTGCAGACGCGCAAGTGGCAAGATCAGTCAGGTCAAGATAAATACACGACAGAAGTTGTTGTGGATATAAATGGCCAGATGCAAATGCTGGGTAGTCGTGGAGGCGGTGGTGGTGATGCATCATTCGGCAACAATAATTCACGCCCACAACAACAGAATCAACAGCCTCAGCCAGCTCCGGCGATGGATGATGATTTTGATGACGATATTCCGTTCTAATGAGAACATGGTTTGGTCAATGAGCATAACAGTGTCACATTGACCAGTTAGAATTAATAAATAATAGATGAGCTTGAGTTAAGGAGACAATAATGAGCTATCAAGATGTTCAACAAGAATCAGCGGTTAACCGAACGGGTTTAGGTGACCGAGCTAAATTTATCACAAAAACGTATAACCACCTGTTAGGTGCTATTTTTGCTTTTGTCGCAATTAGCTTCTACTTTTATCAGTCTGGTATTTCTCAGGCTATCGCTGAATGGGTATTCTCGTTTGGCGCAGGCTGGATGGTCTTGCTGGGCGGGTTTATCGCAGCAAGCTGGGCGGCAACGCATTTAGCACACACGTCGCAATCTAAGACCACGCAATACTCAAGCTTAATTGGATTTGTGATTGCAGAAGCGATTATTTTTGCGCCGATGTTACTGATTGCTGCAAATTACGCAGGCAGTATGATTCAAAGTGCTGCAACCGTGACTTTGGTTGGTTTTGGTATTTTGACCGCTATCGTTTTCTACACGCGTAAAGACTTTTCATTCTTGCGTGGCATTCTAATGTGGGCTGGCGGCTTAGCGTTACTAGCGATTGGCGCAGCGTTCATATTTGGTTTCCAACTTGGTACTTGGTTCAGCGTGGGTATGATTGGTTTGGCTGGCGCAGCAATCCTTTATGATACGTCGAATGTATTGCATCACTACCCAGAAGATCGATATGTTGGCGCTTCATTACAATTATTTGCCAGTGTGGCGATGATGTTCTGGTATGTGCTTCGTTTATTTATGGCGAGCGATGATTAAGACCATTTCGGTATTTTATGAAAACAAAAAAGCGGCTTCAGGGCCGCTTTTTTTATGGCTTAAGTAACTTGATAATATTTAGCTCTTGGGCTTTGCTTTATCTGGTTCTTCATTAGAACTTTCTTTGCCTTCCCGATTGATTTCTTCAGACTTGCTTTCCAAGAATTCGGCCATTTGCTCTTCTCGCGCTTTAAGCTTTTCGTAGCTATCTTTGAGCTCTTGCTCGACCTCTTTAGTGCCTGCATTTTTGATTGCTTCTTTGGCTTTTTCCATGCGTTCGACTAGGTCTTCATGCTGTTGTTTCATTTCGTCCAGCTTGCCTGCTTTGTCAGCTTTGTCGAAAATCACTTCCTCGGGACTATCGCTATATTGTTTACGTTGATTATTACGTTGCTTAGGGATAAAGGTTTGTTCGTTAACTTGGCGCTGGTTCATGAAGGTCGGTGATACGATTTCTATATCAGCTTTATGCAATGCATCAAGGACGCATTTATTCAGTGTAGAGCGTGCTGATAGCGTTGTTTTGAGATCTTTAGCGAGTCCGTGGACTTTGTAGACGATGGAGTAATCTTCTAGACTATCAATATAGACGAACGGCTTATCCAACTCAGCGACTTCTGCGGCTTTGATCAGTAAAGGCTCTATGACCGAATAATCGACATCGTATCCTAAGGATAACTGGGTCGAGATGATAGTACCGTCACTATGCATCACGGTTACGGGGTTGGTCGCTAGGAATAAGTTAGGTAACGTAATTAAGTCCCGATCAATGCTTTGCAGCTCAGTGTGAAGTAGTCCTCGTCCTGATACACGGCCGAACATGTCTTTCACTTCAATAAAGTCACCCATACGGAAGTTGCGTACAGAGCGTAGCCAAATGCCAGCCATGATGTTGCCGAGGAAGGTGGCGGAGCTGAGCGCTATTGAGGCCGATAAGACGATTCCAATTAAGGAAATGATTTGATTTTTAATGCTGTCTTGGATGGGCAGTGCAATAACGAAAATGATAATCAGCAATAATATAAAGACAATATTGGTAA
>QQTG01000026.1 GCA_003370465.1 Kangiella sp. HD9-110m-PIT-SAG07
GCCTTACAACCAGTAGGGCTAGTCCTATCACAAATAATATCATTCCCACAAAATGAAGAATCCGATTCAATAATGGTGAGATCTCTCTTTCTCCTATTAATTGATAAGTTGGCTTGTCATCAATTTGCTTTTCTATATATTTTTCTCCAAGAAATTCATCAGTCACAATAAAAATGGGCTTTGGTTTACTATGATCATTTCCGGCGGAAAGCTGGTAAGTATAGGCTGTGTTGTTTTGGACAATACCAAAAGAAGCTAATAAAAATAAAAGAATTCCAATAATTAGATTAGAAAGGGCGAGGTAAGTTAGAACTGGCGAGTGAGCTGTAGTATCAACTTTGTGTTTAGAGACAAAAGCTATGTCTCCAATATTGCAGCCATAAGCAGACGAAATTAGAGATAAGGTCTTGTCAGAGGCGACTGCCTGACCATTTTCTAATTTAGAAAGATAAGATTGTTGTATGCCAATATTTTTTGCTGCAAATCCTTGTGTCCAGCCTTTCTGAATTCTTAATTGTCTTAATTCTTTATTTTTGATCATTATGGTAGATTTGATAAGTGATTATCGAATTATGCCAAACGTTTGGAATTATTCCTCAAGGAATATCAAGAATATCAGTAATTTAGTTTGATTTCATACATGATTACGATAATCATTTACTACCGATATTCAACATTAGAGATGAACAATGAAAAAATTAACCGGTATTTTTCTAACGGTAATATTACTTCTCACCTATCAGGTAGCTATGGCGAATGAAGGTCAATATCTATTTGATATCAAACTGTATGATATTACCAAAGTTGGTAATGGTGTGGTTAAACATGAAAATCTCGAAGCATATACTAACCCAAAGCTTTTAGTGCAAATAAACCAGCCGGCTTTTATGAAGATAAGCTCTGAAAGTACTGATGAAATGCAGTTTGAATTAAAGCTAATTGTGAGAAGCAAAGATAAGTATGATTTAGAGTATAAGTTGTTTAAGGATAAAAAAATTGTATCAGGACCAATCAAGACAGAAGGCTTTTCAGTAAACGAAACCTGGCTGATGATTACTAATTTTGATGGAAAGAAAGTTTTAATATCTGTGGATGCTCGAAATATGAAAGAGAGTAATTAATTTCACATGACTTTCACGACTTTCTGGGAATAATTCCTATATGAAAAAAATACCGATAGCTATCAGTTCCTGCTTGTTAGGAAACAAAGTTCGTTTTGATGGCGGGCATAAGCAGTCTAAATATTGCCTGAAGACATTAAGCGACTGGTTTGATTATCAACCTATCTGTCCTGAGATGGGGATTGGTATGCCTGCGCCTAGGCCTCCAATACGTCTAATTGATGATGACGATAATATACGTGTGGTCCAGGCGGATGATCATTCTTACGATGTCACTGATGAATTGAAAGCATACGCTAAAGACAAGCTGCATGTGCTGGATGATATTTGTGGTTATATTGTCATTCGTAACTCTCCAAGCTGTGGCATGGAAAGAGTTAAGGTATATCACAAGAATGGTAACCCAGCTGGCAAGTCTGACCGAGGTGTGTACATTAATGAAATAATGACAGAACGACCTGAGCTGCCGGTTGAGGAAGAAGGGCGTTTACAAGACGCAAAACTTCGTGAAAACTTTATTACTCGTGTTTTTGCATACCAAGATTTCAAGGACAGCGTTAAGAGCGCGCCATCAGTTGATGCGTTAGTGAAGTTTCATAGCCGCTATAAGTACTTGGTTATGGCACATAATTACTCTGACTACAAAAAGCTTGGGCGATTAGTGGCGAATAATGACGGACTGGATCTTAACAAGTTGGTGTCGACGTATGAGCTTGTGTTAATGCAAACACTGGGTAAGATCGCCAATGCAAAATCACACAGTAATGTTCTTTATCATATCTTGGGTTATTTGAAAGAAGATTTAACCTCAACTGCCAAGCAGGAGCTGGTTAACGTTATTGAACAGTACCGGACAGGCTACGTGACTTTGATTGCGCCGCTGACGTTGATTAATCACTACATTAAGCAGTTCGGTAACGACTATATCGCGCAGCAGGCTTACCTAAATCCTCATCCGGTAGAGTTAGGCTTAAGGAATTATATTTAATGGCAAAAACGTTAGTGTGGTTTCGTCAGGACTTGCGCGTAAGAGATAATCCAGCGTTATATCATGCTGCTAAAGCGGGAGACGTCATCGGTATTTATATCGAGGCAAAGCTACAGCGTCAGCAGCATAATGAGTCGCCGGCCAAGGTTGGACTGATTTATGACTCTCTTCTTGAGCTAAGAAAAGAGCTGAATAATTTAAATATTCCACTGCACATTAGAACGTGTGACTACTTTGGTGACCAACTAGATCTTATCCAACAGATGGTAAAAGATAATAATATAACGGCTT
The DNA here is from genome assembly GCA_003370465.1 of Kangiella sp. HD9-110m-PIT-SAG07. Lineage (GTDB taxonomy): Bacteria > Pseudomonadota > Gammaproteobacteria > Enterobacterales > Kangiellaceae > Kangiella. The sequence continues at coordinate 2,401 of QQTG01000026.1, forward strand.
TATATTTTAATAATGAATATCCGATCAATGAGCTTGAGCGAGATGAACAGCTAGTAAAGTGGTTAGAGGATCAGGGCGTTGAGGTACATCGTTATGATGGTGACTTAGCTCTCGAACCAGGACTTGTGAAAAATAAGCAAGGCGATCCATATAAGGTATTTACTCCTTATAAAAAATCATGGATTGAAAAGCATAAGACTGCACCCGTAGAGCCTTTACTTCCGCCAGAGAGTCAGTCTTGTTATATAAACAAACAAGAGACGGAAAATTTCTCGGCGGAATACCGTGATGATTTGTGGGCGGCTGGCGAAACGGCAGCACATAAGCAGTTAAAGAAATTTTTGAGCGATGTGGAAGACTATCGCGACAAAAGAGATATACCATCAGTCGCAGGTACGAGTTTTTTATCACCATACCTTGCGATCGGCGCTATATCTTCTAAACAATGTATCCATGCTCTACTGGAACATTATGAGGGTGATGAAGCTAAGCTATATGGTGATACTTGGTTTTCAGAGTTAGTTTGGCGGGAGTTCTATCGCCAAATCCTTATTGATAAACCAGCTTTAACAAAGCATAAGGCTTTTAATCAAGACGCCAAAGAGGTTTGGACAGATAACCGAGATGCTTTTGAAGCTTGGAAAGATGGAAAAACGGGATTCCCGATCATTGATGCTGCCATGAGACAGCTGAATCAGACTGGCTGGATGCATAACCGTTTACGGATGAATACTGCTATGTTTTTAAACAAGCTGTGTTTAGTTGATTGGCGCTGGGGTGAAAAGTACTTTATGCAAACTTTGATTGATGGGGACTTTGCTTCGAATAATGGAGGCTGGCAGTGGTGTTCATCGACAGGAGCTGATGGTGCGCCGTACTTTAGGATTATGAGCCCTTTATCTCAGTCGAAACGTTTTGACCCTGAGGGAGAGTTTATCCGAAAGTTAGTGCCGGAGCTGAAAGGGCTAGACAAAAAATCAATACACAACCCGACTACCGAACAAAGAAAAGATTTAGGATACCCAGAGCCTGTTATCGATTATAAGGAGTCTAGGAAACGGGCTTTGGAATTGCTGAGTTAGTTCTTAATTTTATCGGCTAGATCTTTAAACTGACTATCCATAGACTCTTCGCCAAACCAGACATTAAGGTATGTTGAGTGACAGCTCGCTTCTGTCATGTCATGTAAATGCTCACCGTTAAGATACAGCTTTAAGCCTGTATCTTCGAGTAGGAACAGGTCATAACTATCACCGGAAGAGACATCTTGGTAAACCTTATTAAGCTCTACAAAGTGTGAAGAGCAACGCTCTTGTTCTTCTTGGCTTAAGTTGTCTTCTAAGTATTCAATAGCACCTTCTGTGAATTGCTGACCTTCAACTTCGCGCAAATAGGAAAAGCGTAATAACTTAGTTTTATTATCGAAAACATGCTCAGCCTCATTGCAGTTTTGGTAGTAAATACCAACGTCGACAATATCAAACCACAGTTTTGATACCCGTTCTTGAGCACATAGAGTAAATTCAGTTTTATTGTGCTCAACAGTTTGGGGCAGATTCTTTTCAGTATTATCTGCGCAAGCGTTAGTTGTTATTGCTAAGGCAGTTAAGAAAAACAAAGCTCGCATTATAGGCTATCTCTTACTTTACGAACAAAATAGCCGATATAAGGTAAGTGTTGGTAGAATCCTTCAGCACCATCCCAGTAGTCCTGGTGCAAAATAATCTTGCCTTCCTCATTAAATCTTAATTGTGTCATACCAATAGAAACAGAGTTAATATCCCTACCTTTGGCTGTAAACTCCATGACCATCTTCCAGCGTAGATAGTAATCAGTGTCGCTTTTGCTCACATCAAGGATCTCAACAGTCGTTGTCTTAACATTTTCAGCTGTTTCTTCCATATAAGGAATGAGGTTTTCGATATTGCGGAATGTTTTGAAAGTATCATTAAAATAAAACTCTTCAGCATAAACATCCCTAATATTCACTTCTTTAGCATCTTTATGAAAATCCTTAAACACTGCAGAAAAGTGCTCTGCTGGATCAGCATGAGAACTGGTAGAAGGGATTGTCTTCAAGATTGTCAGAAATTCTTCAACACGTTCATTGTACATACGTTCTCCTCCTGAAGAACAGCACATAATGGCTAGACTAAGAGCCAAGGCTATAATGAGTTTTAGCAGCTTCATTGTGTCGGTACCTACTTTATGATGTTATATGAGAATAATGCTAATCGCGTCAAATATTTGTGAATGATAAGTTCACAGTATATTCACGAGTTACGCCATACTCTATAGGCATATTTAGATAGTTAACATTTTAAGGATTATTTGCATTGAAACAGTGGTTTGACAACAAAGCGGTTGGCTCACAGGCAGAAGACATTGTCGACTGGCCAAGAGTGATCCCGTATATTTTGCTTCACCTAACCTGCCTGATGGTCTTCGTTGTTGGCGTTAGCTGGATAGCGGTAGTCGTCTTTGCAGCAAGCTATTTTGTGCGAATGTTCGCGATTACAGCGTTTTATCACCGCTATTTCTCTCACAAAAGCTTTAAAACGAGTCGTTTCATGCAGGCCTTTTTTGGGTTTATAGGAGCCACATCCACGCAAAGAGGTCCTTTGTGGTGGGCGGCTCACCATCGGCATCACCATAAGCATGCTGATACAGAGCATGATACTCATTCGCCAAGAGATGGATTTTTGAGAAGTCATACTTTATGGTTTCTGACTAAGAAGAATTTTGAAACCAATGAAGATCGGGTTAAAGACCTTGCGAAATTTAAAGAACTGAAATGGTTAGATCGGTACGATGTTATTCCTCCTATCATCTACGCATTTTTCATATTAATGATAGGAACTTATATCGAACACGTGCATCCGGCTCTGGGTGCAACAAAGTGGCAAATTTTGATTTGGGGATTTTTTATCTCCACGGTAGTTTTATCACACGTGACTTTTTTAATTAATTCCTTGGCTCACAGAGTCGGTTACAGAAGTTATGATACCAATGATGACAGCCGTAATAACCCTCTGTTAGCTATTTTGACGCTGGGAGAAGGCTGGCACAATAATCACCATCAATTTCCCGGTTCAGTCAGGCAGGGCATAAGATGGTGGGAGCTAGATATTAGTTATTATCTGTTGGTGGTTATGGAAAAACTGGGTTTGGTTTGGGACTTAAAAAAGCCAGAGACAGTGAAAGAGCAAGCAAAAGTACAGGAGCGGAAGGTTTGAAAGTAGCTGTAATAGGTTCAGGAATTTCAGGTATTTCCGCCGCAGAATATTTATCCGACAAGTGCGAAGTTACAGTCTTCGAGAAAAGCTCTAAGATAGGCGGGCATGCTGACACCCAAACCATAGACGTTGATGGGCGGGAGCTCGATGTTGATACAGGATTTATCGTATTCAACCCTGATAATTACCCACGGTTTCTAGAGTTGCTCAATAAATATAATGTTGAGTATAAAGACAGTGATATGAGTTTTGCCGTATCAAATCAGTTGAGTGGGTTAGAATATAACGCAACCAATATTAATAAACTGTTTTGCCAGCGTAAGAATCTGTTTAACTTGAAATTCTACAGAATGATTGGGGATATTAGACGTTTCTATAAAGAGTCGCCTGCGCTTCTAGCTAGCGTAGACACTGAAATTAGCCTCGGGGATTATCTCAAGATAAACGATTACAGCGATTACTTTATTAATGAGCATATTGTACCAATGGCGTCAGCATTGTGGTCTGGAAAATCTGATTTGATAATGGATTTTCCAGCACGATATTTAGTTGCATTTATGCAAAATCATAACATGATGCAGCTTAGCGAAAGACCTGTATGGAAAACCGTATGTGGAGGTTCTAAGTCTTACCTAAAAGCCATTATGGATAATGCAAGCTTTAGTGTTGAACTTAATTCCGAAATTGAAACGGTTGCTCGAACTGATAGCGACATCACTTTAAAAATGGAAGATGGGCGTGAAGAGGTTTTTGATAAAGTGGTCTTTGCTTGCCATAGTGACCAGGCTCTTAAATTGGTAGAGACCGCTACAGACGAGGAAGAATCTATTCTTGGCGCGATAAAATATCAACTTAATGATGTTTGTTTGCACTGGGACACCGCTCTGTTGCCACGACAAAAAAAGGCTTGGGCAAGCTGGAATGTTATCCGTAATAACGCTAGTAAAGAGCAGTGTACCGTCAGTTATTATATGAATTTGTTGCAATCACTCCCTACCGAGAAACCGGTTATTGTCAGCTTAAATATGAATGAGCAGGTCGATAAAGACAAGGTCTGGAAATATATTCAGTATGAGCACCCTGTTTATACTCAGAAAACCATTGATGCTCAAAATAAAAGGCATCGGTTACAAGGTCAGCAATCCAGTTATTTTTGCGGTGCTTATTGGGGTTGGGGATTTCATGAAGATGGTGCGCGTAGTGGACTAGAAGCTGCTCAGCAATTGTTGCACGACAGTAAGCTCGGGTAACAATTTATGCTAAGCAACAGTTTAGTAAAAGGCTGGGTAAGGCATCGTCGATATGAGCCAAGGCCACATCAATTTGACTACGATATGAAGTGGACGCTTTTGGACCTGGATAACGTTGAGGAACAGTTCAGTCAGAGCCGCTTATGGAGTATAGAAAAAGCTGGATTAGTATCTTATCGAGCAAAAGACTTCCATCAGGGACCTAGATCAAACCCTTCAGAAAAATATCCTAAAGCAACGAAACAAAACATCATTAACAGCATCATGCAGCAAAAGGGAAAAGAGTTTAGCGGTAAGGTGTACATGATGTCTCACCTCAGAAATTACGGCTATAACTTTAACTCAGTGTGCTTCTACTATTGTTTTAATACTGATCAGAATCTTGCTTACATTATTAGTGAAATCACCAATACCCCATGGGGCGAGAGACACAGTTATATCTTCGACTGCGCGGATGATAACGAAGTTCAGAAGAGCAATATTTATCAGTTTAGCTTCAGTAAAGAATTCCATGTTTCGCCATTTATTCAAATGGACATGCTCTATCGTTGGACTTTTAAGCTCAGCGAAGGCGAATTAAGAGTACATATGGCGGTATTAACCACTGAAGGCAAGAAATACTTTGACGCTACCTTCACAGGTCAGCTCTTACCATTAAATAAAACTAGCATGAATAAATATGTTTTTAGTCATGCTCTACAGCCACATAAGATGAGCTTTCTGATTTACTGGCAGGCTTTTAAGTTGTGGCTAAAAAGATTTAAAGTTTTTGACCACCCGAAACATCGTCAGTCTTAGGAGATGAAATGACACAAGCCACCCGAGTAGAAAAGCAACAAAGTACCAATAGCGGAGAGCAGTTAACTGCGAACCGAGGCATGCTTCGTGTCATCAGGGAGCAGGTTAAAAGTACTCTTTGCAAAATTGAAGACGGTTGTTTGATGGTTACTGATCCAGTGGAGACTTATGTTTGTGGTGATCAGCAAACAGACCTAGCCGTGACTTTAACTATTCGTGATTTGGATTTTTACCGCTTGGTTGCCTTAGAAGGAAGTAATGGTGCCGCACAAGCTTATATAGACAGCAAGTGGGACGCAGACAACTTAACAGCTTTAGTGCGGATTCTAGTGCGGAATATAGAGCTTCTGGATGACATGGAGGGTGGTTTAGCTTGGCTAAAGAACAGCATTTTAAAAGTATGGCACTACCTAAATAAAAATAGTGTGTCGGGAAGCAAAGGTAATATTTCTGCGCACTATGATCTTGGTAATGATTTTTTCCATTTATTCCTCGATAAACACATGATGTATTCGTCAGCAATTTTCACTGCCGACGAAACGTTAGAGGTGGCTTCCGAACTTAAGTTAAAAACTATTTGTGAAAAGCTTGATCTTAAACCCAACGATAACGTCATAGAAATTGGCACGGGTTGGGGCGGTATGGCGATATATGCGGCAAAGAACTACGGTTGTCATGTCACTACCACCACTATATCTGAACAACAATACCAATATGCTAAAGAGCGTATAGAGGCCGAAGGGCTTGAAGACAAGATTACGTTATTAAAAAATGATTATCGTGACTTAAAAGGTCAGTTCGATAAATTAGTGTCAATTGAGATGATTGAAGCCGTAGGGCATCATTATTTAGATACTTATATAAAAAAATGTAGTGAACTTTTAAAGCCTGATGGTCTAGCACTAATTCAGGCTATCACTATTGAAGATAGACGCTACAAACAGGCGCTCAAATCGGTTGACTTTATTAAACGTTATATTTTCCCAGGAAGTTTTATTCCATGCGTTTCAGCCGTGGTCTCTAGCTCTGCCGCCAACTCTGATCTAAGACTGATTAACTTAGAAGACTTTGGTGAAAGTTATGCCAAAACCTTAAATCATTGGAGGCAAAGGTTTAATAGCAATCTAGAACAAATAAAAGAGCAAGGGTATAGCCAAGAGTTTACTCGTATGTGGGATTTTTACTTTTGCTATTGCGAAGGCGGCTTTATTGAAAAATCGATTAGCGATACTCACCTACTATTCGCCAAACCTCAGAACAAGAGAAAACAATGGCTCGCACAACAATAAGCGCTAATAACATTGTCAATTTCGTACTATTTCAATTGGTATGGATCGGCTTTGTCTTTGGTGCGGCAGAAAACTATATTTGGGTTGGCTGTGTATTACTTGTAATTATGCTTACTTGGCAACTATGGCCGACTCGTCGCGCTAATAGCGACTTCTTTGTTATTGGTGCAAGTGCTGCTTTCGGCTTTGTCTTAGCTTCCGCTTGGTCTGCGAGTGGGTTAATTGTCTATGATCATCATTGGCCTGTAAGAGAAATTGCACCTTGGTGGATTGTCGCCTTGTGGGTCGTTTTTGGTGCAAGTTTTAATCATTCGCTAGGCTGGATTCAAAAAAGCCCTTACCTAGCTGGGCTGATGGCAGCTATCGGTGGCCCGGTATCCTACATGGCAGCTGAAAGAGTGGGCGCCGTGATTATTTTCAAACCTTTTATAACCTTAAGCTTAATGGCTGTGGGTTGGTTTATAATTGCTTTCCTCCTGACTATTTTAACTGATCGATATCAGCAACTTGGAGAGTCATGGTTTGCCAATGTTTGATCTAGAATTGTTACTGGTATTGTTAGTGATTAATTTGGCGTCGCAGCTTATAGCCTGGCTTTGGCAGATAAAAAAACACCATGCCGATATTGCCGATGTGGTCTGGTCGGGAATGATTGTCGTTAATGGACTTGTGATTTTTTCGCAAGCAACAGGTGACTTGTTTCACCGCGCTATTATTCTGCTTATCCCTGTGGCTTGGTACTTGAGACTATTTTGGCACTTGGTAGCACGTTATGACTTATCTAAGGAAGATGGTCGGTATGCTTATCTAAGATCATACTGGAAGGAAAACACTCAGGTTAAATTTCTATTCTTTTTTATTGGCCAAGGATTGATCATTAGCTTATTTAGCTTTCCTGCGTGGGTTTTGGCAAACCACACAGGTGATATTGATATATGGAGCATTCTAGGCTTAGCGATTATTGTGGCATCGTACTTAGGAGTTTGGATGTCCGATCGTCAGTTGAGTCAATTTAAGAAGAATCGTTCTGACAACGATTCAGGCAGCGACAAAGTATGTGATGGGGGTTTGTGGAAGTACTCACGGCATCCTAATTATTTTTTTGAGTGGACCCACTGGTTTGCTTACCCCTTATTAGTCATAGGCGCTGAACTTAACTGGGTAATGTGGATTTATCCATTTGTTATGCTGATATTCCTTTTGAAATTAACAGGCATTCCATTTAATGAGCAGCAAAACTTGCGTTCGAAAGGTGATGCCTATCGAGATTATCAAAAAAGAACCAATAAATTTTTCATTGGCCCCACTAACTCTGACTTCACTAAGAGTTAATGACACTGGAGACAAGACTTGATTAAAACGATTATTAATATGATGGAGTCAGGGAGTTTACCTGATGTAGCAATCAGAGCGGGAATTCGAAAGTTATGTAAGCAAAGACTGGTAGAGGAGCATATTAATGACATAGAGGCTCAAAGCGAGCAGTATGACCAGTTTCTACAAGAGTTACGTCGCAGTGATATTGCGATCAAAACAGATAAAGCGAATGAGCAACATTATGAAGTGCCAGCAGATTTTTACTTATTGGCTCTTGGTGAACATTTAAAGTACAGCGGTTGTTTCTGGGATGATAGCACTAAGAACTTGTCTCAAGCTGAAGAGAAGATGCTAGAGCTTTATACTGAACGGGGCGAGTTTGCAGACGGACAAGACATTTTAGAGTTGGGTTGCGGCTGGGGATCATTGACGTTGTTTCTTGCTAAGAAATATCCTAATAGTCATATAACGACTATCTCTAACTCAAGTTCACAAAAAGCATTTATCGAAACGAAAGCAGAAAAACGTGGCCTTAATAATATTGAAGTTATAACCGTTGATATTAATCAATTTGAAACCAGTAAATCTTTTGATCGAATTGTTTCAATTGAAATGTTCGAGCATGTCAGGAATTATCAACAACTCTTTAGCCGCATGGAAAAGTGGCTTAAAGACGAAGGCAAGTGCTTTATCCATATCTTTTGTCACCGTTACTTGATGTACCCTTTTGAAGAAGAGGGTGATGATAATTGGATGGGCAAGTATTTCTTTAGCGGTGGTCAAATGCCAGCTGCGGATACTTTTTTACACTTCCAAGGAAATCTTCGGCTGGAAAAGCGTTGGTTGTTAAGTGGACAGCACTACGAAAAGACATCTAATGCTTGGCTTGAGAATACTGACAAGCATAAAGAATCTATTTTATCAGTTTTTGAAAAGGTGTATGGTGAGAAAGAGGCTAAAATTTGGTTACAGCGTTGGCGCATATTTTTTATGTCCTGTGCCGAGCTATTTGGTCTGAACGATGGCAACGATTGGCTGATAGCCCATTATCGTTTTAGTAAGTCAGTATCTAATTCATAAGTTACGCAAAAAATGGCAAAAAAGCAGAAGCGAATACATCATAAATTAATTAGAGCTATGCTGATCCAGCTAGTTCTGATTAGTGGTGTCACCCTGCTTAGCGTCTATGGTGCAGCGAAAGTCGTTGAAAAAGTTTTAATCAAACAAGCCTTGGAAGGTGAAGCCGAATTTTATTGGCAGCACTATAAAAATAATCCCACCAGTAATTTGCCACGCACTCTTAATCTGACGGGTTATATGGAAAGAAGCTCTCACTCGGAGCCTGTTCCTCATGACCTTGCTCAACTACCAATCGGTTATCAGCGCCTTGAAACGCGTGATAAAAGACCTTTGGTTCATGTTTCTGAGCGTTATGGCAGGAAGCTTTACCTTGTTTTCGAAGAGGGTCAGGTAGCAAAGCTCGCTCTATTCTTTGGTATTACACCGTTAGCCCTAGTCCTACTGATTATCTATCTACCAGCGTGGATCAGTTACTACATGGCAAAGCGCGCGGTATCACCTGTGATTAAGCTTTCGCGGAGGATGGAGGATGTCGACGCTAACGAAGGCTTCGAAATTGATTTTTCTGATATTGAAGAGAACTCTGATGCAGAAGTGGATGTCTTATTAAATGCATTCAAACAGTACGCTAAAAAGGTTGAAGAGTACGTCGATAGGGAGAAGAATTTCACTCGTTATGCCAGCCATGAACTCAGAACGCCTCTTGCTGTGCTAAAAGGTTCTTTGGCCTTATTAGAGCGCCAGGAACTGGATGAACGTCAACAAGCCGTAGTAAATCGTATGCACCCTATGATTAGGGAGATGGAGGAGCTGCTAGAGGCTTTGCTGTTGTTATCTCGAGATCAGGCGCCGGAAGAAACAGATTCTCCAATATCTCTTAATGACCTCATTGAAGAACAGTTATTTCAAATCCAGAAAATTAATTCGGATAAAGATATTCAAGTATCGAAAGTTTTCGATAGCACCATTAAAGAAAGCATCTCTGAGCGTCTGTTCTGTATTTGTATTAATAATTTGATTAGTAATGCCTTTAACTATACAGAGCAGGGATTCATCCGAATTACAATTAAAGATCGAGATATTACGGTTGAAGATAGTGGTTGTGGAATTCACCCGGCCGCTTTAAAGCGGATCCATGAACCTTTTTACCGAGAGCATCGCGAAAATATCAAAGTAAAAGGTTTTGGGTTAGGTTTATCGATTGTTTATCGAATCTGTGAACAGTTAGGCTGGAAGTTGGACATCGAGAGTAAGCAGGGCGAAGGCACAAAAGCGACCTTAACTATTCCGAAAAAAAAGTAGTAGCTGCCTCTTAGTATTGGAGCTGTTTGTAAATTATCTGCCTTTGAACTAGCTTAGCTATCTTCCTTCGGCGCTACAATCTTTAAACCTAAGCTAGGTACAGTTTCCAGCAAAGCACAATCAAAAGGTTTATCAATAACTTTGCGTAAGTTGTATAAGTGGCTTCGTAGAACATCGCTGTCTGGAACTAAGTCGCCCCACAACTCTCGCTCTATATCTTCTCTTGAAACCAGATCTGGCGATCTGCGCATCAAGACTTTTAAGATCTGTAAACCCGTAGGCGAAAGCTTTAATTCTTTACCAGCGCGAGTCACTTTCATGGTTTTTGGATCGAGTTCTAAGTCATGAATTTTAAGTGTTTTACTGCTGAAATCACCCTTATGACGTTTGATGATGGATTTCAAGCGAGCGTCAAGCTCTTCAAAATCAAACGGCTTAATAAGGTAATCATCAGCACCTGTGTCAAAGCCTTCTAATTTATCTTGCAATTGATCTCTGGCTGTCAGCATTAAAACGGGAATATCTGACTCGGCTTCTTGGCGGACTTTTCGGCAGATTTCGTAGCCATTCATGCCTGGAAGCATGATATCAAGGATTAACGCGTCGTAACTGTTGTCTAGTGCGAGATTGAGGCCGGTGAGACCGTCACTCGCATAGTCGACAATGTAGCCACAAAGCTCAAGGAACTCGCCGGTGGTTGCCGCGAGCTCGGCGTGATCTTCCACTAAAAGAACGCTATAAGCCATTGATACTCTTCATCAATTATTTAGGTAAGATGATTTTTACATCATCTGAGCGACGATACAAGACTAAAACGTGACCAATAACCTGAACTTCATGGCCTTTGGTCTGTTTACAAATTTCGTCGATCATGGCTTTCTTGTCTTCACGCTCTTCTGCACGAACCTTTACTTTGATTAATTCATGGTGATTGAGTGCGTTGTTAATTTCCTCAAGAACATTCTCAGTTAGGCCTTTGTCGCCAATCATTACAACTGGCTTCAGCTTATGAGCTTTGCTGCGTAAGAATTTGATCTGTGTTTTGCTTAACTGTGCTTTATTAGATTGAGACATTTGATGAACTTAATAGTGAGAATTGCAGTTATTTTACCTTAAAAACGGTACAATAGAGACTTGTTTTCATTAATACAAGTTATTTTCTAAGGCATGTCCCGAACAAAAAGTAGTCAGCGCTGGATGAAAGAACACTTTGATGACCCTTATGTGAAAAAATCGCAAAAAGATGGGTATCGCTCTCGAGCTGTCTATAAATTAGAAGAGTTAGATAAAAAGTATCAGTTGATGAAGCCTGGGTGTACGATTGTAGACCTTGGTGCGGCGCCTGGTGGATGGTCGCAATACGCAGCCTATAAGATAGGTTCCAAGGGAAAAATTTTCGCACTTGATATTTTACCCATGGATCCCTTACCTGATGTTGATTTCATTCAAGGTGACTTCCGTGATGAAGCGGTGCTTAATCAATTACTTGATATGATTGGTGAGCACAAAGCGACCCTTGTATTATCCGATATGGCCCCCAATATGAGTGGGATGGATGCTATTGATCAGCCCAAAGCTATGTATTTAGCTGAGCTGGCGTTAGAGCTGGCAAAGGAAGTGTCCGCCAAAGGGGCGAATTACGTGGCTAAAGTTTTCCAAGGCGAAGGTTTTGACGAATATATTCGCCAATGTAGGCAAAGCTTTGATAAAGTCATGATCCGCAAACCTGATGCATCAAGAGCTCGCTCCCGTGAAGTTTACGTGGTCGGAGTGGGTTATAAAGAATAAGGCCGCTTAAATTAGGGTTTGTTTGAGGATTTGTGGCCACGAAGGTTATGGAATGTGTTACGTTTTGTTACGATACTGGCGAGTAAAAAGCGAGTTTTATTAAGCAGTTGGGCTTATTAATGAATGTAAGCGTGGCATAATACAGAGTCAAAATATAAAGACAGTAAGCTGTCATAATTGAGGTTCGAATTTTGAGCGATCTAGTAAAAAACATACTATTTTGGGTAATAGCAGCGGTTATTTTATTCGTTGTTATTGATGCCATTCAGGAGAAGCAGCTCGACGATAGTAAGGTTCCTTTCTCTGAATTTGTCGAGAAAATTGAGGCTAACGAAGTTGATGATGTTGTCATTAACCCTAACGATATCGTTGTGTCTGGTCGAGATACTGGTTCGAACCGTGAAATCAGAGCAGAAATTCCTGACGGTGGTCATGGGAAGTTGAATGAAATTCTGCTGGATAACAAAGTAAAATATTCTGGTAAACAGCGTGAAACGGGTGGTTTTGGTACCTTTTTACTGAGCTTCGGCCCGATTTTGTTATTAATCGCTGTATGGATTTACTTTATGCGTCAGATGCAGGGTGGCGGTAAAGGCGGTGGTGCCTTGTCATTCGGTAAAAGTAAGGCGCGTATGCTGAGCGAAGATCAGGTCAAAACGACTTTTGCTGATGTTGCTGGTGTCGAAGAAGCTAAAGAGGAAGTGGGTGAGTTAGTCGACTTCTTGCGTGACCCTCGTAAGTTCCAGCGTTTGGGCGGTAAAATTCCGCGCGGTGTGCTCATGGTAGGGCCTCCGGGAACGGGTAAAACATTATTAGCGCGTGCGATTGCCGGCGAAGCAAAAGTACCTTTCTTTACTATTTCTGGTTCAGACTTTGTGGAAATGTTTGTCGGTGTCGGTGCATCTCGTGTACGTGACATGTTCGAACAGGCTAAGAAGCATGCGCCTTGTATTATTTTCATCGATGAGATCGATGCCGTCGGTCGTCATCGTGGCGCTGGTTTAGGTGGTGGACACGATGAGCGTGAACAAACCTTGAATCAGCTTTTGGTTGAAATGGATGGTTTTGAAGGCGGCGAAGGCGTAATTGTAATCGCAGCGACTAACCGTCCGGATGTGCTTGACCCAGCGTTACTTCGTCCTGGCCGTTTTGATCGTCAAGTGATTGTTGGTTTGCCTGATATTAAGGGTCGTGAGCAAATTATTAAAGTACACATGCGCAAAATTCCGGTTGGCGATGACGTCGAACCAAGCTTGATAGCCCGTGGTACTCCAGGTTTTTCTGGGGCTGATCTTGCTAATTTAGTTAATGAAGCGGCTTTATTCGCTGCGCGTGATAATAAACGTACAGTAGGTATGGAGCAGTTTGAGAAGGCAAAAGATAAGATTCTAATGGGCGCCGAACGTCGCTCCATGGTTATGACCGAAGAAGAGAAGCTTAATACGGCCTATCATGAAGCTGGCCACGCCATTGTTGGTCTACGTGTGCCAAGCCATGATCCTGTTTACAAGGTGAGCATTATTCCTCGTGGACGCGCCTTAGGCGTAACTATGTATTTACCTGAGCAAGATCGATACTCTTTGTCAAAAGAGGCTCTGGAAAGCCAGCTGTCTTCTTTATTTGGTGGCCGTATTGCAGAAGAGCTTATAAACGGTGTTGATAAAGTGACTACGGGCGCCTCGAATGATATTGAGCGCGCAACTGATATCGCTCGTAATATGGTAACTAAATGGGGCCTATCTGAAAAATTAGGACCATTATCTTACGCTGAAGACGAAGGTGAGGTGTTCTTAGGTCGTTCGGTAACTCAACATAAAAATATTTCAGACGATACAGCTTGCATGATTGATGCTGAAATTCGCGAGATTATTGACCGCAACTATGAGCGAGCGAAGAAAATATTAAATGATGACATGGATAAGTTGCACGCAATGGCGAAAGCATTAATGAAGTATGAAACGATTGATGCCAAGCAAATCGATGACATCATGAAAGGTGATGAGCCTGAACCGCCTGTCGATTGGTCGGAAAAGGATAGTAACTCTGATAGCCAAGACAAAGAGCGTGCTTCGAGTAACGACGTTGACAAAGAGCCTGAGGAAAAATCATCGCCTCGCCAGTCTGACGATTAAAACAAAGGGTCCTTCGGGGCCCTTTTTTGATGGTGTTTTTGGGAATAAATATCGAAACTGATATTGGAAATGAGAATGTCGAGATTAAAACAGTTGCTGGAGCAACCCAAAGCGTTGGTGATGGGGATATTGAATACTACCCCGGACTCTTTCTCAGATGGTGGACGCTATCTAAAAACAAGCGACGCAACGAATCGCATAGAGAGTATGTTAAATGATGGTGCTGACATCATTGATATTGGAGGTGAGTCAACGAGGCCTGGGGCTCCTGAAGTATCGTTAGCGGAAGAACTCGATAGAGTGATGCCTCTAGTCGAGCTGGCTGAGACAATGGATGCGGTGGTGTCTGTTGATACCAGTAAAGCTGGAGTCATGACTGAGGTTTTGAAGCACCAGGTTGAGCTGATTAATGACGTTAGAGCACTACAGTCTGAAGGCGCTTTAGACGCCGTGGCGCAAAGTGAGGCTTATGTTTGTTTGATGCATATGAAAGGGCTGCCACGAACGATGCAAAATAAGCCACATTATGACGATGTGGTTAGCGAAGTTCAGGCAATGTTAAGTAATCGTATCGCAGAATGCGAAGCTAATGGCATTGAAAGGAATCGAATTATTGTTGACCCTGGCTTTGGTTTTGGTAAAAACTTGGAGCATAATGCTCAGTTGATGCGGCAATTAACTGAATTGCACAGCTTGGACTGTCCAATCTTGGTTGGCGTTTCTAGGAAAACAATGATTGGACAAATCATTGACCAAGAGATCCCTGAGCGCATGGTTGCGAGCGTGGTAGCGGCAACTTATGCAGCATTAAAGGGAGCAAAAATATTACGCGTACACGACGTAAAAGAAACTGTCCAAGCGATGAAAGTTATTAATACATTTGAATATTAGAATTAAATATAAATAGGAATAGCTGTGAGTAATAGAAAGTATTTTGGCACCGATGGTATCCGTGGCACAGTCGGGGAGTTTCCGATTACCCCTGAGTTTGTATTAAAACTGGGCTGGGCTCTGGGGCAGGTTTTAGGCAACAAAGGAAGCGTTGTTATCGGCAAAGACACGCGTATATCGGGTTATATGTTTGAATCAGTATTGGAAGCAGGATTGACAGCAGCTGGCGTCGATAGCTTATTGGTTGGACCCATGCCAACTCCCGCGATTGCTTATTTAACTAGAACATTCAGGGCAGATGCCGGTATTGTGATTAGTGCATCTCATAACCCTTATCACGATAACGGAATCAAGTTCTTTTCAGCGGATGGCACTAAGTTTCCTGACGAAGTGGAAGTAGAAATAGAGAGCTTACTTGAGAAGGAAATGACAACGTTACCTAGCGACCGTTTGGGTAAGGCGTTTCGTATAGAAGATGCAGCAGCTCGTTATATAGAATTTTGTAAAGCCAGCTTTCCTAATAGTTTGTCATTAAAAGGACAGAAATTGGTGGTAGATTGTGCTCATGGCGCAACGTACCACATAGCACCTCATGTATTTAAAGAACTAGGTGCGGAAGTTATCAGTATTGGTACTCAACCGAATGGGTTGAATATTAATCTTGATTGCGGCGCCACAGATACTGATGCTTTATCGAAAGCCGTGGTAGAACATCAAGCTGATCTTGGCGTGGCGTTTGATGGAGATGGCGATCGGGTGATGATGGTCGATGGACAAGGACGTTTGGTAAATGGTGATCAACTGATTTGGTTATTAGCAAAGTTTCTACACGATAATGATGAGTTAGATGGTGGCGTTGCTGGAACCTTGATGACTAATATGGCCATCGAAGTTGATTTCAAAAATAATGGTATTGACTTTGATAGAACCAATGTTGGTGATCGTTACGTGATGCAGTCGTTGAAAAAAAATCAATGGAAGATAGGCGGTGAGTCATCGGGACATGTGATCTGTTTGGATTACAACTCTACTGGTGACGGTATTATCTCAGCGTTACAGGTTTTAAAAGCTTTAGCGCAAAGTCAGCAAACATTATCGTCTTTTGCAGATTTACATTTACTATTTCCACAGGAATTAGTGAATGTCCGAGTGACTGATGCAGACAAGATTTTGGCAGATAAAGAGTTAGCTGCATGTATTGAGAGAGCGGAGAAAGAATTAAGTGATACAGGTCGTGTATTAATTAGGAAGTCTGGAACAGAACCATTGATTCGAGTAATGGTTGAAGCGCAAGAATTAAGCATAGCGAAAAACTATGCAAATATGATTGCAGAACAAGTAAAGCAACTTCTGTAGAAAATTGTAAAATTGAGCAAAGTTGCGTATATTTTTTAATGTAAGTTATTGTTTCATGTATAATAGCTTTACTCTTTAAACACAGGAAAATAAGGAAGAGGGCAAAATTATGAAAAAGAAACTAATCGCAGCAGCATGTATGTTAGCTTTAAGTTCAACAGCTTTTGCAGATGAAGGTGAAGTGAAGGATCGTTACGGTTTTTATGGTTTTATTGGTACCCATAACCTAGATCTAGATTCTTACCATAACACAGACGAGCGAGCTGGCGGAAACACAGGTTTTGGTTGGATGTTCAACAAAAGCTGGCAGGTCGAAGGTAATTACCATTATACAAATGATTTGGCGTCACCAAATGGTGGGTCGCGTCCAGATTTAATTACTTATGGCCTTGATTTCCAATTTAACGATACAAGTTGGCTTGGAAGTAGCGAGACCCATCCGTTTATTAAAGTGGGTTATGGAAAACACCGCGACAAGTACAGTCAGTTTGATCCATTGATTGAAGATGAGTTCTACAAGGCTGGTATTGGTTTACAGCACTTCGCTAATGATAACGTCTTCATGCGAGTCGGTTACGATTTCCTCGACTCAGGTGAGCGTGGTGATGACAAAATGACTTACTTTAATGTTGGTTTCTTCTTCGGTGAAACTGACCGAGCAAGTGTAGCTCCTAAAGTTGAGCCAAAGAAAGAAGCTAAAGACTCAGATGGTGATGGCGTTTTAGACGCAAATGATCGTTGTCCGGGTACTCCAGCTGGCGCAGCAGTTGATGCGTACGGTTGTGCTCTAGATAGTGACGGCGACGGTGTTGCTGACTATAAAGATGCATGTCCAGGCACAGAAGCTGGTGCAAAAGTTGACGAGAAAGGCTGTAAGATTGAGCCGAAAGAAGAAGTTGTTGTTGATATGCGTTTGAACTTCGACGTTGATAAGTACCAAATCAAGCCAGAAATGGTTTCTGAGATTGCGAAAGTTGCAGAGTTCTTGCGTCAGTACCCAAGCGTAAACGCGCAAATTCAAGGCCACACGGATAGCACTGGTTCTAACCAGTACAACCAAGGCCTTTCTGAGCGTCGCGCAGGTGCAGTAAAAGACTACTTGATCAATAACTTCGGTATTGATGACTCTCGTCTTAGTGCTGTCGGTTACGGTGAAGAGCGTCCAATCGCTGACAACTCGACTACTGAAGGTCGTGCACTTAACCGTCGTGCAGAAGCACATGCTGAAACGATGAAGTAATAATTAGTTTACTAGTTATTATCTGACAAAGCCCGGCTCTTGCCGGGCTTTGTTTTTTCTGGCAAATGAGCTACTATCAAACTAAGCCTGAAAAATGAATACCAAATAAAAGGAGCTATGCCTATGCTTAAATCGGTCACTGTTCGGGATTATATGACTTCTGCCATGATAACCCTTAAACCAGAGACAGATGTCGTTGAGGCTGCACAGACGATGATGGAATATCGATTAACTGGTGCGCCAGTATTGGATGATCACAATCGGTTAGTGGGTTTCTTGTCTGAGAAAGACTGTTTGCACACAGTGTTAAGCGCTATTTATCACGGTGACTTAGGTGATAGGGTGATGGACCGAATGAGCAAGGATGTTAGATCTGTTCATCCGGATGACAGTATTGCGGATGTAGCAGAAAAGTATTTAAAAGATAACTGCCGCATGTACCCTGTGGTGGAGAAGAGTCAGCTGGTCGGAATGATCTCAAGGCAAAGTATTCTTAAAGCATTTCAACACTTTTCGTGATACTTAAGATTAGCTCCAAAAAACAAACACAGATAAAACAAGGTAATAAGAGTAATCTTAAGGGATTACTCTTCAATAACACTAATATCCAATCTATGCTCGTTATTTCTTAGGCGAGCTCGCTTTTTGGCACAGGGCTTATCGCAATCGCAAGCTTTTTCAATACCTAACGCATCCAATCCACCACAGCTACCGCTGATACGTTTTTGTTGAAATATGTAACCCACAGCCATAACGATGATGACTGCGATAAAAAGTGCGAAAGTTAATAAAAATGTGCTCATAGAGTAGTTACGTTTGAGACTCCTAAAAAGTGGAGCTATTTTAACATAAGTTCTTAGGTAGTTTATAGCATAAAAAACAGGCAAGTTATGGATAGGGGGAAAGGGTAAAACGAAAAGTTTCTCTGTTTTAAGCTTAAAGTAACTCTATTTATTGGATACTGATTGTTAGATTTAAATTTCTCTTATGACAAAGCAAAGAGTCTAAAATGAATATATTAGGTCTAGCTTCGCTACTAATCACATCTACAGCCTACTCTGAAGGATATAACCATGGCAATCATAATGCTCCTTACAATCAGTTCTTGAATGGCACTGAATCCGCGAACTGTGGCAGACATATCTCTGTCTCAGTGTTCATCGAGACGAGCTTTACTACCGATATTGAACGCGAGATGTACCAAAAAAGTTGAACCACAGATAATGGTGGCAGCGTAATGTACGGAAGCCCTTATTATTATAATGTGATGGAACCAAACGTGGTTATCCAGCCGGCAAGTGGCCCATCACCGTATATTTTAACGGGAAACGTTAAATGCGGTGGTTAATTGCATCCAGGTATTAGATTAGAGTTAGCTTTCTGAGTATCTGAAGCCGATCCTAGCAAAGATATTTCAATGAAAGAGACGCTGGGCTTGAGCTCAGCTATTAATTATCTAAGGTAAATGCTTCAAATTGCACAGTTTGTTGAGTGCTCAGCTCACTTCCATCATGTGAGATTAAGAATACTGGTAGATCATATTGCTGGGCAAACGAGAAGGCCTTTTCGGTGCCCATTACGGTTAGCGCGGTGGCGTAAGCATCGGCATACATATTTTCAGGGTGAATAACGGATACAGAAGTCAGCTCGTGAGTTACTGGAAAACCGGTAGCTGGATCAATAGTATGCGAGAATCGTTGCCCATTAACTTCGAAATAGTTGCGATAGTCGCCGGAAGTGGCGATTGAGGTGCTTTTAAGGCCAATTACAAGCATCTTCTGTTGTGTAATACTAACTGGCTTCTCAACAGCAACTCGCCACACAGAGCCGCTAGGATTAACTCCCTTCGCTCTAGTTTCACCACCGATTTCAACCAAATAGTTTTGAATACCATGGTGCTCAACAACTTCAGCAACGCGATCAACGCCATAGCCTTTTGCGATAGCAGATAGATTAATGGTTACATTTGGGTGGTTCTTACTGAGGCATTGATTATGGATATCGTAAGTAATCTTATCAGTACCGACCTGTTGTAATAACGTATCTATTTCGTCTTGGGATGGGACCTTTTCTTGATACTCTTCAGCACTAAAGCCCCAGCGAGAAATGA
Source organism: Kangiella sp. HD9-110m-PIT-SAG07 (assembly GCA_003370465.1). Taxonomy (GTDB): domain Bacteria; phylum Pseudomonadota; class Gammaproteobacteria; order Enterobacterales; family Kangiellaceae; genus Kangiella. The sequence continues at coordinate 22,190 of QQTG01000026.1, forward strand.
GGGGACCTAAGGTGATATCGAAAGCACCACCGGTCTCGTCGTAGACTTTTTTTGCTGCTAACAGGACTTCCCAGGTTTTTGCTGAGAAGCGAAAACATGAGCCGTTATTGAGCTGGTTAAAGCGATTAATTTCGCTGTCAGGAATGTAGGTCGACATTAATTGGTTAATATCTTTGAGTTCAACCTCAATATCTTTATAGATATCTTGTGGTGATGCATTGTCAGTCTGGACGATAACGTTATATGTGGTTCCCATAGTGTTACCGGTGATTTTGTTGTACTGCGCGTCTTCAGAACATGCAAAACAAAGCAAAGTAAGAGTCAGTATCAAGAACAAACGCATATGATAAACCTGCAGTCAGTTGACCCTAAACTAAAAGAGTCATAAAAAAGGATGGGCATAAAAAAAGGCGACACCAAGGCCGCCTATTTTAGAAGAGTTCCAAGTGATTAGCCACCGAAGTCATCTAGCATGATGTTTTCTGGCTCAACACCAAGATCTTCTAGCATCTTGATACATGCTGCGTTCATCATTGGAGGTCCACACATGTAGAACTCACAATCTTCTGGCGCAGGGTGATCTTTCAGGTAATTTTCATACAAGACGTTATGAATAAAGCCTGTATAACCTTCCCAGTTATCTTCAGGAAGTGGATCTGAAAGCGCCACGTGCCAATCGAAGTTGTCGTTTTCTTTCGAAAGCATATCGAAATCGTCTTCGTAGAACATTTCGCGCAAACTACGCGCTCCATACCAGAAGCTGATTTTACGCTTGCTATTAATACGACGAAGTTGGTCGAAAATATGAGAACGCATAGGCGCCATACCAGCACCACCTCCGATAAATACCATCTCGGCTTCAGTGTCTTTAGCGTAGAACTCACCATAAGGACCTGAAATCGTAACCTTGTCACCTTCTTTCAGGTTCCAGATATACGAAGACATTTTACCCGCTGGAAGTGACATATCGCGCGGCGGAGGCGTAGCGATACGAACATTAAGCATAATAATGCCTTCCTCTTCCGGGTAGTTTGCCATCGAATATGCACGAATGACTTCTTCTTTCGACTCAGCTTCTACGTCAAATAGCTTAAACTGCTCCCAGTCTGGACGGTACTCTTCAGGAACATCGAACTCACTGTATTTAAGTTTATACGGAGGACATTCGATCTGAATATAACCACCTGCTCGGAATGGAACGCTTTCACCGTGTGGAATTTTAAGTACTAGCTCTTTAATGAAAGTCGCTTTGTTATCGTTAGAGATAACTTCACATTCCCACTTTTTAGTACCAAACACTTCTTCTGGGACTTCAATTTTCATGTCTTGCTTAACCGCAACCTGACATGACAAACGATAGCCTTCGGCCGCTTCACGTTTTGTAATGTGACCTTCTTCAGTTGGCAAGATAGAACCACCACCGTCAGTCACTTTACACACACACTGACCGCAAGTACCACCACCACCACAGGCTGATGAAACGAAAATACCGCTATTGGCTAGAGCGCCTAAAAGCTTACCGCCAGCTTCAGTCGTAATCGCTTTTTCGGGATCGTCATTAATGTCGATTGTAACGTCACCAGTAGCCACTAGTTGCTTACGAGCAAACAAAATAACCAGCACAAGAGCAAGGATAACTATGGTAAATAAGGCAACGCCTAAAATAATCTCAGTCATTAGTAGTTTCCTTATAAATTACAATTTAATACCAGAGAACGACATGAAGCCGATAGCCATTAGGCCGACCGTAATAAAGGTAATACCTAAACCACGCAGACCATCTGGTACATCAGAATATTTCATCTTCTCGCGAATACCGGCTAAAGCAGCGATGGCTAATGCCCAACCAAAACCAGATCCCAAGCCGAAGACGACTGATTCAGGGAAGTTGTAGTCACGCTCTACCATGAACAAGGAGCCACCCATGATGGCGCAGTTCACCGTAATCAATGGCAAGAAGATACCCAGCGATTGATACAAGGCTGGGAAGAACTTATCAAGCGTCATCTCAAGGATCTGTACGAGCGCCGCGATAACACCGATGTAGACGATTAATCCGAGGAAGCTAAGATCAGCTTCTGGGAAGCCAGCCCAAGCTAATGCGCCATCAGCTAACAAATAGTGAACCAACAAGTTGTTCACGGGAACGGTGATCGTTTGCACGATAATAACCGCAATACCCAGACCAATCGATGTTTGAACTTTCTTAGAAACCGCTAAGAAGGTACACATTCCCAGAAGGAATGCTAATGCCATGTTTTCTACAAAAACAGAGCGAATAAATAATGATAAATAATGTTCCATTATTCTTTATCCTCCACTTGGTCTTTTTTCCAAACTCGTAAAGCCCAGATTAGGAAACCAATAATAAAGAATGAACTTGCTGGAAGAACCAACATACCGTTTGTTTCGTACCAACCACCATTCGCTGTAGATGGTAATATCGTATAGCCAAGTAATTCACCTGAACCTAATAATTCACGAATAATACCGACTACAATCAAGAGCACCGAATAACCTAAGCCGTTACCAAGGCCATCTAGGAAACTCATGAAAGGACCATTTTTCATGGCGTAAGCTTCCGCACGACCCATCACGATACAGTTGGTAATAATCAAACCGACGAAGACTGAAAGCTGCTTAGAAACTTCATAAGCGTAGGCTTTCAAGACCTGGTCAACCAAGATTACCAGCGATGCGATAATGGTCATCTGTACGATAATACGAATGCTGGAAGGAATCTGCTTACGGATCATACTGATCAGCAAGTTAGATAAAGCAATAACCGAGGTCAGAGCTAAACTCATAACCAAGGCCGTTTCCAGCTTACTGGTTACCGCAAGCGCTGAACAGATACCCAGTACCTGCAAAGCAATCGGGTTGTTATTGAAAATCGGTGAAAATAAGACCGATTTGGCTTCTTGTTTATCAAATGCCATCTTAAATTTCTCCCGCTCTTACTCGTTCTAAGAATGGGCCAAAGCCATCCTCACCCAACCAGTAGACCATGGTATTCTCAACACCGTTACTGGTTAATGTTGCGCCAGAAAGGCCATCAACTTGGTGTTCGTTTTGAGCAGAACCTTTAACTAACTTAATGACTGGCTCACCTTGTTCATTAAGAACTTGTTTGCCAGGCCATTGTGCTAGCCATGTAGGGTTCTCAATCTCGCCACCAAGACCAGATGTCTCGCCTTGCTCATAATATTTAAAGCCAACAACTGTGGTGGTATCGGGCTCTAGAGCCAAGAAGCCGTACATCGTTGACCAAAGGCCATAGCCGTGAACAGGAAGAATAATGGTGTCTAGCTGCTGACCTTTACGAACGAAGTAAACGTTGGCTAGCTGAGAGCGCTTTTTAATACCAGCGATATCCGCTTTTCCTTCTAAAACCTTATTAGTTTCAGGATCTTTTGCGAATTTACGCTGAGTAAAGTCTTTCGGAGGCTCAACAAGCTCCCCAGTTGATAAATCAACGACTTTAGTCTCAACTTGTTTGAACAGCTCATCAATCTCAGACTGAGTGCTGCCTTGCTCAAGTAAACCTGCCGCGATCAAGATATTACGTTTGCGGTCCAGCTCTTTATTAAGCTCTTGTTGCGGTTTTAACTGGATCGCAGCAAAGGATACTACTATCGAGCAAACTAAGCTTAAGACCACCGCAACAACAATCGTTTTCATAGGACTTTCTTTCTTAGACATTACGACGAGTCCTCCGTTTGATGTTGGCCTGAACCACGAAGTGGTCGATTAACGGCGCAAACAAGTTAGCGAATAGGATGGCCAGCATCATACCTTCTGGGAACGCTGGGTTTACCACACGAATCATCACAACCATAAAGCCGATTAGAGCACCAAAGATCCATTTACCTTTGTTAGTTAATGCCGCTGATACCGGGTCGGTCGCCATAAAGAACATACCGAAGGCGAAACCACCAGTGACTAAATGCCAATACCAAGGCATAGCAAATAACGGGTTCGACTCGCTGCCAATGCCGTTGAGGATGAAGCTGGTCGCGATCATACTGAGCAACACACCTAAGACGATACGCCACGAAGCGATTCGCATGTAAATAATGAATAGACCGCCGATGATCAACATTAAGGTCGAAACTTCACCGATTGAGCCAGGAATACGGCCCATGAATGCATCCCACCAGTTAGCGTTGATGCTGTAATCAGTGATAGAACCTGCCGCTGCCGCTGCTAAGGGTGTCGCGCCCGAGAAGCTGTCTACAGCTGCCCAAACCGTTTCACCGGAGATGTCCGCTGGATAAGCGAAGAATAGGAACGCACGCCCAGCTAACGCTGGGTTCATGAAGTTCTTACCAGTACCACCGAAGATTTCTTTAGCGACAACCACACCAAAAGAAATACCTAGTGCTACTTGCCATAATGGAATCTTAGCCGGCAAGATTAGAGCGAAGAGAATCGAAGTGACGAAGAACCCCTCGTTAATCTCGTGGCCGCGAACTGTGGCGAATAGAACTTCCCAGAAACCACCGACAATAAAAGTGACGGCGTAAATAGGGATAAAGAAACAAGCACCATAAAACATCAAGCCAAAAATACCGGTTTCAGGCGTAATCGCACCGCCGAAGAACTGGAAGAAATCGACCTGCCACATATCAGGAAGGCTCATGCCTGCCTCTAACGCTGTTTGTGCTTGGGCACCGACATTCCACATACCCCAGAACATGGCAGGGAAAGTAGCGAACCAGACCATGATCATAATACGTTTTAAGTCGATGTTATCCCTAACGTGAGTCGTGCCTTTTGTGACGTGACCCGGAGTGTAGAAAATAGTCGCTGCTGCTTCGTAAAGTGCGTACCACTTTTCCCACTTACCGCCTTTTTCAAAGTGCGGCTCAATTTTTTCAATAAAATTCTTTAAACCCATGTTAGCCATCCTTCTCAATCTTAGTCAGATTTTCGCGGAGAATTGAGCCATACTCGTATTTGCCTGCGCATACGAAGGTACACAATGCTAAATCTTCTTCATCTAGCTCAAGACAGCCAAGCTGTTGTGCAGTATCAGTGTCGCCACTGACTAAAGCACGAATAAGCTGTGTTGGTAAGATGTCTAGCGGAAGAACGCGCTCATAGTTACCGATTGGCATGATTGCTCGAGGAGAACCGCCTGTAGAAGTGTTCATTTTGAATTTCTTACTTGGGAAAAGGTGACCAAGGAAAGCACGAGTTACAGAGAACTTGTTACTGCCTGGCATGGCCCATCCGAAGAATTCTTTTTCACGACCTTCAGGAATGACAGTGATTTGATTATGGTAGCGGCCGACAAAAGCACGTGACTCAACGGCATTAACACCGTTTAGCACAGAGCCAGAGATTTGGCGGTTATCATTATCGTTCACTTCATTGTTCAACAGTTCATCGACGTTAGCACCAAGACGTGTACGCACTAAACGAGGGTTTTTAGCTTCTTCGCCCGTTAATGCAATAACACGCTCAACGAAAAGCTCTCCGTCGGTAAATAAACGACCTAACGCGATAACATCCTGAAAGCCCATATGCCAAACAACGTTTTCTGATGAGGCAGGGCATAAATGATGAATATGCGTTCCCACAAGTCCAGAAGGGTGCGGTCCAGAGAAGCTTTCATAGTTTACTTTAGCGTTATTCGACTTCTCGATGCTTGAGTCGGCTTTAGTCGCAACGAAAACTTTGTTTTCTGCTAACTGAGCCAATATATCCAAGCCGTGATTAAAGTCTTGATTACGCTCTTTAATGAATACTTCAGGATCGCCCGCTAGCGGATTAGAATCTGTTGCGCTAACAACAATCGACTTAGTCGTTGAATCTATCGCTGGGACTTTAGAGTAAGGGCGTGTGCGCAAACCAGTCCACATGCCAGACTCAACCATTTGATCAACAATGGCTTGGCGGTCTAGGCTAGTCAGCTGGTCAGCTGAATACTTATTAAAAGACACAGCGTCTTCTTGTTCTGCAATTTCAACCACAACGGAAAGCAGTTTACGCTTTGCGCCACGGTTTACTGCAGAAATTGTTCCTGTAGCAGGAGCTGTGTATTTTACCCCGGGAGTTTTCTTGTCTTCGAAGATGAGCTGGCCTTTTTTAACCTGATCACCAACCTGAACGTGCATGGTCGGTTTCATACCAACATAATCTTCGCCTAAGATGGCGACGGTTTTGACCGTAGCACCAGTTGAGATTGTTTGCTCTGGCTTTCCTTCTAAAGGAAGATCCAGGCCTTTTTTAATCTTAATCATAGGTCGCTACTTAAATATTACCTGATGGTTGTCACTTCAATAATTGCAATATCGGATCCACCAAAAACAAAAACCTGGTGTACAGGAACCTGTAACCAGTCTAATCTATTGTTTTATGGTTTATTTTCATTACAATCGCTCAACATTAAGGTCAAAAAACATTCAATGACCTCAAACGGCGCGTATTATACTTGGATCAGCGCGGTAAGATCCATGGTTTTCGGGATAAAACCCTCGATTGAGCTGAAAATAAGCATCAATGCTTGTGTTCAAGCCTAGGCTCAGTTAATATTTGCGCCCTTTTTGTAAAAAGGTGGGTTTCTTATTGTCCGAAGGTAATTTTTTAGTCTAAATAGTCCTTGCGAACCTTAAAGAGCCGAAAGTCATAGATAGAGAGGTGTGTAGTGCGTAAAACCTTGATCGCAGGAAACTGGAAAATGCACGGTAGCTTAGACTCCATAGAGAGCTTGGTTAGTAGCATTAAGAGCCAACTAGACGATAGCTGGCAAAGCGATGTGTTGGTATGTCCACCTTCTATATATGTTGATAGAACGATGCAGTTATCCAAGGGCAGCAACATCGCCGTCGGTGGCCAGAACTTCTCTGAGCAAGAGCAAGGCGCTTTCACCGGTGAAATCAGTGGCGATATGTTGAAAGACCTAGGAGCCACCTATGTGTTGGTCGGTCATTCTGAGCGTCGTAGTCTATATCATGAAACTAATAAGTTGGTGGCTGAAAAGTTTGCTAAAGCACTTGAGAAGGGATTAACTCCTGTCTTATGTGTGGGTGAAACCCTTGAAGAACGTGAAAATGGCACCACTATGGAAGTGGTTAAAGGCCAAATCGATGCTGTTATCGACTTTTATAGCGATAAAGCAAAAGGTTTAGACATGCTAGGGAAGGGTGTTATTGCTTATGAACCAGTGTGGGCAATTGGCACAGGCGTTACTGCGAGTCCTGAGCAAGCACAAGATGTGCATGCTTCGATCCGCAGTTACCTATCGGGTATGGATGAGGCCGTAGCGGAAAGTATACAGATTTTATACGGCGGTAGTATGAAGGCTGCGAACGCAGAACAATTACTAGCGCAGAAAGATATTGATCGTGGTTTAATTGGGGGCGCATCCCTAAAAGCCGATGAGTTTATCGCAATTTGTAAAATTGCAGGTTAATAGAAGCAGGTTAAGAGTATGGAATTGTTTTTAATGATCAGTCTGTTAGTGGTAGCTCTACTACTGATTGGTGTTATTTTGATCCAACAAGGTAAAGGCGCCGAAATGGGAGCCTCTTTTGGTTCTGGAGCCTCTAACACTTTATTTGGTGCGCCTGGTTCGGGTAATTTTTTAACAAGAAGCACGACTATCCTTGCGATTGTGTTCTTCGCTATCGCTTTAGCGATTGGCGCTGTGAACTCAAGCGAAAAGGCGAGCAAGTCGAGCATTTTAGATGATGCTACTCAGTCGCAAGAAGGCGGTGAGGCAGCTCAATCTACAGAAATTCCAGGTGAAACTACCCCAAGCGACACGATTCCTAGCGAAGCAAGTGCAGAAATTAGCACTGAAATTCCAGCTGAGTCAGAAGCTGAAATTAGCTCAGAGATCCCTTCAGAAGAAGGTGACGACGCTAAAAAAGACGGCGACAATCAGTAATATAGATTTCTAGCTCAGGTGGTGGAATTGGTAGACACGCTACCTTGAGGGGGTAGTGGCCTATGGCTGTGCGGGTTCGAGTCCCGCTCTGAGCACCAAGAAATATTAAAAAGCGCTTACTATTGGTTTAGTAGGCGCTTTTTTTGATCCAAACATTATTAATAAGAATTAGGTCAATAAGTCTTAGTATTAAACCACTCGTGCTGTGACTCTATCTGCCCTCAGCGCATGTTTAGCGTAGCTCTTAAGCGAGGTAGACAGTAGGCGATTACGCGAAGCTAGTTGCTAACCTTTCGTAGATTGTTGCTGACGTCGAGACTCTAGTTCTGATGGTTTCGT
>QQTG01000003.1 GCA_003370465.1 Kangiella sp. HD9-110m-PIT-SAG07
GACTTTTAATCAGGTGGTCACAGGTTCGATTCCTGTGCAACCCACCATATTTTCTTGAGGGGAGTCTCCTCGAAGAGTATAAAGCCGCATAGCGAAAGCTAAGCGGCTTTTTTGTTTGTGATTTATAATCTCAATGATGTCATTAAAAATTATTACAGATTTATGGCGTTAAAGGGTTGTCTTTTTGGTCAAAAAAGGTATTATACGCGCCATCAAACGAGGCGTTGCCTTAATTGATTTGGGTTGCTAGCTCAGTCGGTAGAGCATCTGACTTTTAATCAGGTGGTCACAGGTTCGATTCCTGTGCAACCCACCATATTTTCTCAGGAGAGTTACTCTTCGGAGAACAAAAAACCGCATAGTGAAAGCTACGCGGTTTTTTTGTGTCTTTAAATTACTCCTTTATTATATCCATATTTTATTTTAAGCAATCAAAGTTACTTGCTTTCTCATTCATATGAATGGACGCGCCTATGATTACAACTTGGGAAGGTTTCTCTCAGTAGACCCGTTCGTTCAGAGTCCTGGCAACAGTCAGAGTATGAACCCGTACTCCTACATTATGAACAATCCTCTGGCAGGGACAGACCCGAGTGGGTATGTCGCCAGTGCGTTAGGCTCCTTGAGCGCGCTTGGCCCGGCTAATGAGAATTTCTGTGCTTATAGGTGTATAGCAAACCAGGTTCTGGCTGGGTTTACGACTAATGATGACAATGGTAATGATAGAGAGTCTAAAAAAGAGTTAGAACGAGAAATTGCAGCACTTGGGGGGCAAGATAACCTAGAGGCTTATGACTGGGCGCAAAGGCAAAAAGCACGAGTTACCACGAAGCCTGTGAGTGGTAGTACTGAGGATGGAGACGAGAGACTTGAAAAAAGTATAACTATTGGTAGATTAAATGCTGATGAAGAGCAAGTAAAGATGAAAAGAGTTTTTCGACGTGCTCACAGTAAGGCAAAAGACATCCTAAAACAGTATTTAAAGGATCGTATTGCAGCGGGAGATGATACTTACTTTACTGAAGAAGATATTGACGACTTAGAGTTTAATGTAGAAAGCGGTTTTTACCCGGGGGAATCCATGGAAGATGTAGACTCTAATAATGGTATTACAGGGGCATATGTAGAAAGAGATCCTGTTACTAATGAAGTAATTCGAGTTAATTTATACGCTTCTGGTTTTATGTATTCTGGAGGAAGTAATAGAGAAGGGGCTACAGAGAAGATATTACATGAGTATTACCATACTTTTTTAAAAGGAACTCGCGAGTATACTCAATACAATATACTTATTGATTTGGATAAAAGTGAAAAGGTAAATTATAAGGATAGAATATACGAAAAGAATGCATTTAAGTTTGCTGATGATTTGATGAGGACATATTATTGATGGGTACAATTATTATTCTACTAACATTCATAAGTTTAGCTTCGCCTGCACTAGCTGAGAGTGAAAAGGTTTATTCATATGTTGAGCTTTTTGATAAGACAGATGATGAACTACTTATAGACTATGAACACGCTAAAGTTCATATGCTTCCATATGCTTATAAAATGGAAGTATGTGACTCTGATAGTGAGCTTTATTGTTTTAGTAGTAACAGACTGTGGTTTTCAATACCTAAGTATGATGTTCAGGTAGGCGATACTTGGATTGCTCAGGGGGTTGAGTATACCTTAAAAAACAACGGTTTGGAGCTTTTAGGGTATGATGATATATATCTAATAGATGCGTCATATACAAATGTAAAAGCGCCTAAAACAATAAGTTCTTTTTATTATTCAGAAGCTAATGGGTTATTAGTGGCGAATATAACAATTACAAATACGAAGCCATATACATTAATACTAAAAAGTAAAGCTGGGTTTCCGAAATAACTATGAGCAAGCGTAGCCTCGACAAGCGTTAGCGAGCTCGAGGCTTACCTTCTTTTTCATTTTGGTTTCAATGTTAAAAGTACAGCTTCGTGACTGGTTTGCTGTGAGACTTCATAAAATTTTCTTTAGTGTATGGACAGGGCTAGTTTTCATCTTCACTCCCCAGTTCTATTTTTGTCTCAAGAGCAATAGCCCACATTGCTTGAGTAAAGTCCAAACCGCTGCAAAGGTGGGTATGAATCATCAAGTTATCGGTTTCGTGGAATTCTCCATTGCCCATCAACTTATAAAACGTGTTTTTGGTTTGGACGATGTTATGCTCTATATCCGTATAAATGATTGGGGTACTGCAGACCCAGAAACCTGGTTCGAAGGGCCTGTTATAGTCTTCAACAATGATGCCTCTGACGATCTTGTATAAGACTTCTTCGTTATTAAAAGTCACCAGCTCCCAATCTTTAATCACACAATCAACTTTACTCATAGCCAACCTCGCTCAATGTTATGTGTCGCTTATCCAGACTCAAAGCGTAGCAACAATTGTCGTTGGCTGTTTTTGTAAGAACGGCGGCTAAAGCGTAATTTCGGTGGTTAGAGAATATTGGAATCGGTGGGGAAGGCTAATTATTTTGCAAGCTAAAAGGCGTAATGCCATACAGTTTGGGCGTACAAATAAAAAAGCCGCGGATTTGACTCCGCGGCTTCAACGATAGGGCTTGGTAGAACCCTATTGCTCGAACGCTTTATTGCTTTTAATAGTGCTTCGCTTGGCCTTGGCCAGTGACGACGTATTTTTCTGTCGTTAGCTGGACTAGACCCATTGGTCCGTAGGCGTGTAGTTTACTGGTTGAGATACCAATTTCTGCGCCTAGGCCAAGTTCACCGCCGTCTGAGAAGCGTGATGAAGCGTTAATCATCACAACAGACGAGTTGATGCGTTTTACGAATTCGTTACCACGGTCGATGTCTTTAGTGACGATGACTTCAGTGTGGCTTGAGCTGTGATTCTGAATATGCTCAATAGCATCTTCATAGCTGTCTACTTGCTTCACGCTCATAGCTAAGCTCAAGTATTCGTTATGGTAATCTTCGTCGCTGGCGACTTCTGCATTGTCCAATTTGCTGGCAGAGTCTTTGTCTGCTTTGAATTGGATGCCGAATTCGTTGCCGAGCGCTTTAACACGCTTTAGGAACTCATCAGCAATATCTTTGTGTATCACTAAGCTTTCTAGCGAGTTACAGACGCCTGGACGCGATACCTTACCGTCTTTTAGTAGCTTCTCAGCTTTGTCTAAGTCAGCATATTTGTCGACGTATAAATGACACACGCCTTTGAAGTGCTGAATAACTGGAATCTTACTGTTATCCGTTACTGCTTGAATCAAGCGCTCGCCACCACGAGGAATCACAAGATCAATAGTCTCACGGAATTGTAGTAGGTGATTAACCGCTGAGTGACTTTGCGAAGGCACGATACAAACCATTTCTTTGCTGAAGCCACACGATTCAATCGCTTGGTGCCAGCAGTCGATGATGGCGTTGTTTGAGTGCCATGCTTCTTTACCACCACGTAGGATAACCACGTTACCTGATTTAAGCGTCAGCGCAGCTGCTTCGACCGCTACGTTAGGACGTGCTTCATAAATCATTAGCACGACGCCTAGCGGGATACGCATCTTAGCGACTCGAATGCCGTTAGGGCGTAGCGAGCTTTCGCCCATCTCACCGACTGGGTCGGCAAGATTCATTACGTTGTGCAGGGCGCTAACCATGCCATCGACACGTTCTTCGTCGAGTAGAAGGCGATCTACCATAGCGTCAGCTAGATCGTTTTCCTTCGCGTAGTCGATATCTTTTTTGTTCGCTTCAAGAATTTGCGCTTGGTTGGTCTTAAGCTGTTTAGCCATCGCAGCAAGCACATCGTTCTTTTGGCTACTAGTTAATGTAGCAAGAGTTTTCGCGGCTTCTTTTGCACGAAGCGTTAACTCATATAACTCTTGCTGTTCTTGATCTTCAAATGAATTCTCTTTCATATTCATAGTTCCTCCTAAGCGACTTCTGATTTAGCTTTGTTAGCTGTGTTGCGAACCAGTGTGCCTGGGTTTTGGTTACTGAATAGACGCATGTAACTTTCGTTTGTGCCGTTACAAATAATCGTATCAATACCATTTTCCGAGGCGAACTTCGCAGCTTTCAGCTTGGTTCGCATACCACCAGTACCTTGTGCGCTGGTGCTTTGCTTACCCATAGCTAGTGCTTCGTCGCTAATACCTTCAAATTGGTTGACGAGTTCGGCTTCAGGGTTAACTTTTGGGTTGTCGTCGTAGACACCGTCAATGTCGCTACAAATGATTAGTAGATCGGCATTAGTTAGTGTAGCTACTTGTGCAACGAGGTTATCGTTATCACCAACCGTCAGTTCTTCCGTCGCTACCGTATCGTTTTCGTTCACAATCGGTAGTGCGCCAAGTTCTTCAAGTGTCTTGAATGTGTTGCGTGCGTTTTGAGCGCGCTCAGGATTTTTAATATCGGCTGAAGTTAGTAATACCTGGGCTACAACATCGTCAAAGAAACGCTGCCAGTGGGCGACGACCATAGACTGACCGACTGCCGCAAGCGGTTGCTTCTCTTTACGAGTCAATGTGTCATAGTCTGGCTTTAAAAGGTTAAAACCAGCTGCAACTGCTCCTGATGAAACGAGAGTGACTTGTTTACCTGCTTTGCGACACTTTCTTACAAAGTGTGCGATAGGTAAGCAGTACTCTGCAGAGCAAGAGTGACCGTCCGGGGCGATAAGCGCCGAACCAACTTTTACTACGATGTTGTTGTAATTACCAAATTCAATATGTTCGAGCATGAAAAGACCTTTCTGTTTAAAGGATTAATTAATGACGTGTTACAAGTGACGTGGCGTGCTAGAACACGTTACCCAAGCGCGAGGCTTGTTTTCTAATCTCAGACATAATTCGACTTGGCTGGCTTGAAATGCCTGCCGTGGAAAGTGTCGATATGTCGATTCGATTAATGTTAAGCACGGTTTGCATTATTAGGATAGAGATCTCTATGTCAAATCTGACTCAAAAAAAATCTGAGAGACGCTCTAAGCGCCTGTTAGCGCTTTAAAGCCCATATAACTGGGGGGTATGTTGGTTAATTTGATCCCATCCTATCTCCGATTATCGTTTTATCTCAGCGATTTCACATTTTTTTAAAAATAATTAGTAATAACAGTAACTTATGCCAGGCATTACTTATTCTAATGCGAGTGTGCTTATTTACTCTCAAAGCCTTATTCGATGGTATCCAGGTACCCGGGTTATTGTTCGTTAATAGTTTTAAATAAGACTCGGTTTTACCGTTGCAGATAATAGTGTCTATTAAAGATTGGCTGGCAAATTTGGCAGCTTCGAGCTTTGTTTTCATTCCACCTGTGGCTTTTGGGTTATGGCTAGGCTGAGCCAAAAGCATCGTGTCGTCATCAAGCTGTGGGATGTGTCTGATCAGTTTTGCTGGAGTGTTGCGGCTGTTTTTGTGAGGATCGCCATCATAAACACCATCGACATCACTACAAATAATTAAAAGTTCGGCTCCAATGAGCTTTGCTACTCTCGCGGCAAGATTGTCATTATCACCAAATTTTAGTTCTTCTATAGCGACCGTATCATTTTCGTTGATGATAGGTAGTACATGATGTTGATGCAATGTTTGGAGAGTGCGCTTGGCGTTGTTGGAGCGTGTTGAATTGCTAATATCGGCAGCCGTAAGTAATACCTGAGCCACATGATTATCGAAGAAACGTTGCCAGTGGTTGATGACTTTCGACTGCCCAATAGCCGCTAAAGCTTGTTTTTCGTCTAAACTTAAAGACGCATGGTTAGGTTTTAGAGTATTAAATCCGGCTGCAACAGCCCCAGAGCTGACCAAGGTTACGGTCTTTCCGAGCTGTCGACACTTTTTAATGAAGTTTGCTAGCGGTAAGCAGTACTCTGTCGAGCAGCAGTATCCATCAGGAGCTACTAGCGCTGATCCTACTTTGATCACGATATTGTTGTAATGATTAAAATTAAAGCAGTCCATAATATGTCCTTGTGTTATGACGGTTTAAAGAAACAGTCAGCCATAAAAAAACCCGCGAAGCGAGGCTTGCGGGCTTTTACAATTCTAACGACGTAATTAGATAACTTTCTTCGAGATATTACTCTTACGACGTTGCTGCGAGCGCAAACCTACCGACTTCCGTATAGGGAAGGGCATGGGTTGGCCGGGTAGGTCATTGATTAAGTTTGCGCTTACAAAATATTTCATTGGTCAAATATCCTACAATTTTGATTCTTAGGCAATGAACAATTGGTTATATCACTTAAATTTCTGAGTAAACAAAAAAAGGCGCCGATTGGCGCCTTTTCAGGGAGCTAATGATTAATCCATTAACTGGTCTGCAAGGTAAGTATAAATTAAAGCATTTAACTTAGCCGACTGCTCATTGTTTGCAGCGCCACCATGACCACCTTCAGTGTTTTCGTAGTAAAGAAGGTCATGACCTTGATTCATCATCTTCGCAACCATTTTACGAGCGTGACCAGGATGGACTCGGTCATCACGCGTAGACGTGGTGAAGAAGATTTTAGGGTAATCCACGTCTTTATTAACGTTGTGATAAGGTGAGTAAGTTTTAATGTAGTTCCACTCGTCTTCATTATCCGGGTTACCGTACTCGCCCATCCAGCTCGCGCCAGCTAATAGTTGGTTAAAGCGTTTCATATCTAACAGAGGAACCTGACAAACAACTGCTTCGTAAAGATCAGGGCGCATAGTCGCGACAGTACCAACTAATAAACCACCATTACTGCCGCCACGAATACCGAGGTGCTTTTTGTCGGTAACTTTCGTATCAATTAAGTCTTCTGCGACTGTAATAAAGTCAGTAAAGGCAATATGACGGTTTTTCTTTAACGCCGCTTGGTGCCAGGCCGGACCATATTCACCGCCACCACGGATGTTAGCCAGCGCGTAAACGCCGCCTTGCTCCAGCCAATCGATACCTACTGTTGCCGAATAGCTTGGACGAAGCGATACTTCGAAACCACCATAACCATAAAGCAAAGTAGGGTTTTCACCATTTAACTCCGTGTCTTTTGCCATGATTAGGAAGTACGGGATTTTAGTGCCGTCTTTTGCTTTAGCGAATTTCTGTTCAACTTTATAAGGAGAAGCATCAAAAAATGCTGGTAAGCTTTTTAGAACACTGGCCGAATCTTTTGCCGCATCAAAGTAATACAAGCTACTTGGTGTTAAGAAGTTTTGGTAGTTAATAAAAAAGTTATTATGCTCATCGCTGGAACCTGTTACTGACAAAGTGCCTAGCTCTGGCATTTCAATGTGCTCATTTGACCACTCGCCGTCTTCAAAGCTGTAACGGTAAAGCTCACTGCTAACATCTTTAAGTGTAGTAATCAGCAGGTGATCTTTGGTACTGGTTACGCTGGCGATTGAGGTTTTCGCATCAGGAACTAAAACTTCAGTAAAGTTTTTCTTACCTGCAACAAAGTCATCCATCGAGATAGAAAGCAAAGAAGCTTGCTTATAAGTTTTATCACCAACCTTCCAGTCTGACTTCAGCTGTAGTAATAACTGCCCATTAAGAATACCACTAAAGCTACTATCTTTAGGGCGGTCTAATTTCTTAAGGCCGTCATCTGTTGCTAAGAAAATTTCTGAAGTATAGAAATCTAGGCCTTGGTAAATGATTTTGTATTTATCATCACCATCGTGAGAGACCATACCACCGATCCATACGTTTTCTTTTTCGCCTTCAAAGACCGTTTTAGCTTTTTCGATTGGCTGACCGCGCTCCCAGGTTTTAACGATGCGAGGGTAGCCCGAGTCCGTCATGCTACCGTCACCAAAGTCGGTACCCACATAAAGGGTGTCTTTATCAATCCAGCTTAAACTGCTTTTAGCTTCGGGTAATTGGAAGCCGTCTTTTACAAAGCTTTTAGACTCGAGATCAAACTCACGAACTACGGTTGCATCTGCGCCACCGCGAGATAAATTAATTAAGCAGCGATCATAAGTCGGGTATAAACAGTTAGAACCTTTATAAACCCAGTTTTCGTCTTCTTTTTCGGCAAGCTCATCAAGATTTAAGATGATTTCCCATTCAGGGCTTTCTTTTTTGTATTCTTCGAGTGTCGTACGACGCCATAAACCACGTGGGTTTTCGTCATCACGCCAAAAATTATAGAAATGGTCACCCATCTGGCTGACGTAGGGAATGCGCTCATCAGAGTTATATACTTCTAAATTCTTTTCATACAACTCTTTATATAGAGGTTTAGACTTTAAATAGCCCAAGGATTTTTCATTTTGTGCTTCAACCCAATCTAAAGCTTTCTCACCCTCAACATCTTCCAACCAAATGTAAGGATCATCAACTTTAGATGCTTTAGCAGTATCATTCGCCATACTTTGTGCCATAACTCCTACAGACGCGATCGAACCAATGACAAGGCTCGAAATCAGTCTCTTATTCATACAATGACTCCATTTTGTTAATTAACTGACTGAGAATAGCAAAGGGCATGGGGATGCGCTAGGATTGAAATGTTTTGAAATATTACAGGATTGGAAGATGTATAAGGTTTTCGTTTTTATAATTTGTTATCTAGCGGTTACAAACCTCTTTGCTACTCAAATTGAAGAAAAAGACCTGACTGAGTTAGTGACATTAAGTGATGTTATTATTGAAGCCGATGTGGTCGATGTTTACGGAAAAGACAAGTTCGATGCTATAGTCAGAAATCCGGAGATGGAGATTGGACCTGGATTGGAGAACGATATTGTTTTATACGTATGTTCAAATGAGGTGTTACTAAATTCGATAAATATAGAACTCCCGAAATGCTTTGAAACTTCTATTTGGAATAAGTGGCATTTAAGTTTAGAAGGTTTATTAGAATATCAGTCTAAGAGTGTGATATTACTTTTAAAGGGAAAGAATCTGGAGCGAGTCTATCCAGGTTATTATATTTGGCCCATGGAAAATAAGGGCGAGATTATAGACTTAATAAAAAAGCGCGACACCGTTAAGTGACGCGCTTTTAGAAAAACTCGTAATAAGTATTACTGAGCTTTTTGTAGATCTTCCATCACAGCTGCTAGGAAGCGAGCTGCTTCGCCGCCAGTACAACCACGGTGATCAAAAGTTAGTGATAATGGCAACATTTTTGCATTAGTGATGCCTTTATCTGTCAGCTTCAATTCATTACGGAAGCGTCCTGTTCCAAGAATCGCTACTTGTGGAGGAGATACCACTGGTGTGCCGTAACGGCCTGCGATTGAACCAAAGTTCGACAGGGTAATCGTTGCGTTTTGCTGATCGTCCTGTTTTAACGATTTAGTTTCAATTTTTTCGCGTAGCTCTTGAACACGACCACGTACTTCACCCATGCTCATGCGATCAGCGTTGTGAACCACAGGTACATACAAACCATCACCTGAATCTACTGCGATACCAACATTAACGTTCGGATGCAATAAGCGTTCGAAGTTGTCGCCGTCAAACCATGCGTTAACCGCTGGAACAGCTTTAGCCGCTGTAACCAATGCACGAACATAACGCGCTAATGAGTCAGTACCTTTTGGCCATGCTGAAATATCCACGTCTTCAACCAAGGTCGTTGGAACGACGGTTGAGTGTGAGTGAGCCATACCCATAGCCATCGCACGACGAACGCCGCGAACGGTTTCAGGTTTAACTTCAACGTTCAATGTTGGCAAGCCGCCAGAACTAGATGGAGTAGAGCTGGTAGATGCTGCTGACTGCGAAGGCTTGCTCGCTGCTGGAGCAGAACCACCTTTAGTTGCGTTTTCAACATCATCACGAGTAATTGAACCTTTGCGACCCGATGCTTGGCAGTTGCCTAAGTCAACGCCCAGTTTACGTGCTAGCGCACGAACGGCTGGAGAAGCCTTGTAAGCAAGTGGATTGCTAGTATCAAAGCCCGACTCTTGGTTTGCTACCGGAGCAGGAGCTGCTTTAGCAGAACCGCCGCCGTTTTTAGCCGCTTCACGCACGTCTTTTTGCGTAATAGCACCGTCTTTGCCTGTACCTTTGACTTGAGTCAGGTCAACTTTCAATTTACGGGCTAGTGCTTTAACCACAGAGTTAGTAGTTTCGGCTACAACGTTGTTGCCGACTTCAACTGCGCCAACTACTGTGCCGCTGTCTGCACGTTTTTCTTCGCCAGCGTCTTTCTTTGGAGCTGCTTTTTTAGCGCCAGAGCTAGAACCACCAAATTCAATAAGTGGGTCGCCCGTATTAATAACATCGCCTGTTTGACCGTAAAGCTTAGAAACTTTAGCCGCGAATGGAGAAGGGACTTCTACTACAGCTTTAGCCGTTTCCATTTCAACAATGGGTTGGTCAACAGTAACCGTATCGCCTTCTTTAACCAACCAGCGAACGATTTCTGCATCCGGCAAACCTTCGCCTAGATCTGGCAATAAAAAAGTATCGCCATCAAGGTTCTCGGAAGAAGAGCCCTCAGAAGAAGCGTCAGCCGATGCTTCTGTATCAGAACTTTCGTCTGCGGCTTTATGCTCTTCGAGGAGACTCCCCTCAAGAAAATATGGTGGGTTGCACAGGAATCGAACCTGTGACCACCTGATTAAAAGTCAGATGCTCTACCGACTGAGCTAGCAACCCATTGATTTGACTATCTTTCTAGCCAAGCTCACCATCGCTGATGAGACGCGTATAATACTGTTTTTTACGGAAAATACAACCTTTATACGCGAATTTTTAAGCTTTTTTATCGTTTCTAAGCCCTACTCAGCTTCTTCAATCCAAGCAGCTTGAATGGCTTCAAGAATTCTTTCGCCACTACGGTTTGGATCATCATCAAACTCGTCAAGCTCAATGACTTTACTGCGTAAATCCATAAAGTTAATTCTTGTGGGATCTTGCTCTGGGAACTTCTCGTACAGTTCAATCGCAATATCCAAAGAGTCTGTCCACTTTAAGCCCATAAAATACTCCTCACTAAGATATGCCTCACCAAGACACGTCTAATGGCGCTCTGAGACCTGATTAACCGTGTATTTTGGAATTTCTACAACGATATCATCATCTTCAACGATAGCTTGGCAGCTTAAACGCGACTCAGGCTCTAAGCCCCAGGCCTTATCTAGCATATCATCTTCTAACTCGTCGCTTTCTTCAAGCGAGTCAAAACCTTCACGCAGTACGACGTGACAAGTCGTACAAGCACACGACATTTCACAAGCGTGCTCGATAAAAATTTTGTTATCTAAAGCGACATCAAGGACTGACTGTCCTTTTTCGGCTTCTACTTCCGCCCCTTCTGGGCATAACTCTGCATGAGGTAAGAATATTACTTTTGGCATCTAATTACCCTATATATCGTCAACTTCATGGCCCACAAGAGCCTTGGCTATGCTAGCGTCCATACGACGACTAGCAAACTCATTACTATTTTTCTCTACAACCTCAATCGCATTTTCAATGGCTTCGATACTCTCGCCTTGAGACGTTTGATTTAACTGTTCAAGCGAAGACTGAATTGCAGCATACTCGTCTTCACTTAATAACTCTTTACCATTCTCACTCAACGCGGCGGTTACAGCCTCTATCACGCGCGCTGCTTCAACTTTTTGCTCTCGTAGCATGCGAGCACCCATATCACCTTCGGCATGACTGAAGGAGCTCTGAAGCATGTTGGTAATCTGGTCATCACTTAAACCATACGATGGCTTAACGGTTATGTCGGCTTTTACGCCGCTAGTGGTCTCTTCTGCTAATACTTGCAGCAAACCATCAGCGTCAACTTGGTAAGTCACTTTAATTCTGGCGGCACCGGCAACCATAGGAGGAATACCACGCAATTCAAAACGTGCCAAAGAACGGCAGTCTTCAACTAATTCACGCTCTCCTTGTACAACATGGATCGCCATGGCCGTTTGACCATCTTTGAAGGTCGTGAACTCTTGAGCTTTCGCGATTGGAATTGGCGTGTTTCTTGGAATGATTTTCTCAGCAAGGCCACCCATGGTTTCTACGCCTAACGATAAAGGTATCACGTCCAATAACAGCATATCGTCATCAGATTTGTTGCCGATAAGAACATTGGCCTGAATCGCGGCTCCAATGGCGACCACTTTATCAGGGTCAATATCGGTCAACGGCGGTACCTTAAAGTGCTTTTCCACTTTTTCACGAACCAGCGGAACTCGGGTAGAACCACCAACCATAACCACTTTATCAACCTCATCAACCTTAACGCCTGCATCTTTTAGAGTGCGGCGACAAGACAATAAGGTTTTATCAACGATTGGTGCGATGATTTCTTCAATTTGGTCACGGCTCATTTGGCCACTCCAGTCGAGGAAATTCACATCAACCGTATCGGTATCCGTTAAGGCTTCTTTAATATCACGCGCTTTTATCATGGCAAGCTGATGCGCACGTCGATCGTCGCTTTCAACTTTAGCCTGTTCAACAAGGTACTGGGCTATAGCACGGTCAAAATCATCACCGCCGAGCGCACTATCGCCACCGGTAGCTAACACTTCGAATACCCCTTTTTGCAAACGCAAAATTGAGATATCAAAAGTACCGCCACCTAAATCATAAATAGCATGGATACCTTCGCTACCGGTGTCTAAACCGTAAGCAACAGCCGCAGCCGTTGGTTCGTTGAGCAACCTTAAAACTTTAAGCCCAGCTAGCTGTGCTGAATCTTTGGTCGCTTGACGTTGCGCTTCATCAAAATAGGCAGGAACGGTAATCACTACGCCTCCAAGCTCACCGCCTAAAGTTTCCTCAGCGCGATCGGCTAGCGTACGTAGAATATCACTAGAAACTTCAACAGGATTTTTTTCGATACCGTTATCCAAAACGACCCCAGGCATTCCTGATTCGGATTCGACAAGTTTATTAGCACTAAACTCTTTAATCTTATCCATATCGGCTAGACCGCGACCCATAAGACGCTTGATAGAGCTAATAACGTTGCCTGGTTCGATGGCCTGTTGCTCTTTAGCTTTATGACCAACAACAATCTCTAATTCATCAGAACCATCCTGCTTCACGTAATGAACAACAGATGGCACCGTATGCTTACCGTTAGCATCAGCCAAGGTTTCTGCTTTACCGCTTCTCACCGTCGCGATTAAAGAGTTTGTCGTTCCTAAATCAATCCCTGCCGCCAGCTTATGCTGGTGTGGTTCTGTACTCTGCCCTGGTTCAGATATTTGCAATAGCGCCATAATGATTCAATTAATCTAAAATTTTGTCTTCAGCTAACTCGATGTCGTGCAATGTTTTATGCAAGAACTGTAGCTTATAAATAGAAACTTTTAATGCATCCAAGTCCCAAGGGTTTTGCTGAAACAAATCTCCAAGCTCTGCTTCTTGCTGCTCAGACATTTGTTCAATTTTTTCTGCAAACCCCATCAACTCACTAGCGTCTTTCTGTCGTGAGATCGTATCTAACTCTTCACGCAACTCTAGCTGCTGCATTAAAAACTCGGGATCATTCACGGTATGATCTTTCGTCGTATCAAGATCTTTTTCGACCTGTAATAAATACTGCGCACGCTTCACAGGATTTTTCAATACAGCAAACGCATCATTTAATCGAGTCGTTTTTTGCATCGCCAGCATCTGCTGCTGACTACCACCCTGAGCATGACGATCTGGGTGCGCTGACTGCAACAAACGTTTTAATTTACTCGATAAATCTTTTTGATCGACGAAAAAATTCGGCTCAAGGCCGAATAATTCAAAATAATTTTGCTGCGTATTTGCCATAGTTAGAATCTTAGTTAGAAACTATATTGATAACTGGGTAATCATTGAGTTCATTCATAATTAGCTAGGATAAATTTTTAGGACGAGGCAAATCAAAATAAAAGTGAAGGAGTTTATATCTAATAAACAACCGAACTTTTATTTTGATTTAACAAAGTCACAAAGAATTTAGACTGCTAATTTAGACGGTGAAGGACTCACCACACCCACACTCACCTTTTACATTAGGATTAACGAACTCAAAACCTTCGTTCAAGCCTTCTTTCACAAACTCTAGGTGAGTGCCTTCGAGGTACAGTTTACTTTTTGGGTCGATAATCACTTTGACACCTTTGTCTTCATATACGATGTCTTCGTCATTAAGGTCATCAACAAACTCTAGAACGTATGCTAAACCTGAACAACCTGTTGTCGTGACACCGAGTCTTACCCCAACGCCTTTACCACGGTTGTCCAAAAATGATTTTACACGCTCTGCGGCTGCTTCTGATAAAGTAATCGCCATAAATTAACCTGTACCTATCTCGCTGTAGCTTTTGCAAAAAGTCATTTTACAGTCAGTATTCCAGTGACTATTTCTGACTTCTGTCTTTAAAGTCTTTTACCGCAGCTTTAATCGCATCTTCAGCTAATACTGAGCAGTGGATTTTCACTGGAGGTAACGCTAACTCTTCTGCAATATCGGTGTTCTTAATCGCTTGAGCTTCATCAACGGTTTTACCTTTAACCCACTCTGTTACTAGCGAGCTTGATGCAATTGCTGAACCGCAACCATAAGTCTTAAACTTCGCATCTTCGATAATGCCGTCTTTGTTGACCTTAATCTGTAACTTCATAACGTCACCACAAGCCGGAGCACCTACCATACCAGTACCAACTTCGATGTCGTCTTTTTCAAAAGCGCCAACGTTACGTGGGTTTTCGTAATGATCAATAACTTTTTCACTGTAAGCCATAATATAATCTCCCGCTTAAATTAATGCGCCTGCCATTCAACTTTAGACAGGTCGATGCCGTCTTTGTACATATCCCACAATGGAGATAAATCACGCAAACGACCAATGCCTTCGCGAACCTTCTCGATAGTGTAATCAATCTCTTCTTCAGTGGTAAAACGACCAATACTGAAGCGGATCGAGCTGTGCGCTAATTCGTCATCACGACCTAGTGCACGTAATACATACGAAGGCTCCAAGCTCGCTGATGTACACGCTGAGCCTGATGACACTGCTAAATCTTTCAGTGCCATAATTAACGATTCACCCTCAACAAAGTTGAAGCTGATGTTGATAATACCTGCAACACGTTGCTCTTCGTGACCGTTAAGATACACTTCTTCCATATCATTAACGCCAGTCCATAGACGCTCACGAAGACCAATAATACGTTCGTTATCTTTCGCCATGTCTTCTTTTGCAATACGCGCTGCTTCGCCCATACCCACGATTTGGTGAGTTGGTAAAGTACCAGAACGCATACCACGTTCATGGCCACCGCCGTGAATTTGAGCTTCAAGACGAACACGAGGTTTACGGCGAACGTATAAAACACCAACACCTTTCGGGCCATACATTTTGTGACCAGAAATAGACATTAAATCAACTTTGGAGTTTTGCACGTCGATAGGTAATTTACCTGCACTTTGTGCCGCATCAACATGGAAAATGATTTTACGTTCACGGCATAACTCGCCGATTGCATCGATATCTTGTACCACGCCAGTTTCGTTATTGACGTGCATAATGCTAACTACGATAGTGTCGTCACGAAGAGCTTTTTTGAACTCTTCCATGTCTACTAGACCATCGTCTTTAACATCGAGATATGTTACGTCGTAACCTTCACGCTCAAGCTGACGTGTCGTATCCAACACTGCTTTGTGCTCGGTTTTGACCGTAATAACATGCTTGCCTTTTTTGCCATAAAAGTGCGCTGCACCTTTAATTCCTAAGTTATCAGACTCAGTAGCTCCAGAAGTCCAAACAATTTCACGTGGATCTGCATTGATTAAATCCGCCACATGCTGTCTTGCTTCATCAACAGCCTCTTCCGCTTCCCAACCAAACTTGTGGGAACGAGATGCAGGGTTACCGTAGATGCCATCAACACTCATGTATTGAACCATCTTCTCGGCAACACGCGGATCGACCGGCGTAGTTGCTGCATAATCAAGATAGATGGGTAATTTCATTCTCTTCTCCGCTAAATATTAAGCACAATTCAAAACGAACCAAAATCGACACTTTAACCAAATGCTAATTCTTAACCAAAAGCTATCAGGTCTTCTTCACGAAAGCGTACGTTTTGGCGTTCAGCTACCTGCTGAACAAAATCTCTTTGGATAACGTGATCAAGCGTTATGCCACTTAAAAACTGATAAATCTGGTCGCTTAACTCTGACCAAAGCTGATGCGATAAACATACATCACCACTTTGGCAGTCGCCTTTGCCATTACAGCGTGTAGCAGTAATGGGTTCATTTACGGCTAAAACAACCTCTGCGATACTAATTTGTGTCGCTGGGCGCTTTAATTCATAACCACCGCCAGGTCCACGGATGCTATCGACCAAGTTGGCCTTTCGCAAACGCGCAAACAACTGCTCTAGATACGACAGTGAAATGTGCTGTCTTCCAGAAACCTCAGCTAATGTTATGGGGCCTTTGCCAGTGTGCAATGCGAGATCAAGCATTGCTGTTACTGCGTACCGACCCTTAGTGCTCAACTTCATATCAGTACCTTTACTTCAATAGCTTTATGATCTCATACCCGAGTAATTTAGTCAACTTTAGACAGTAATCCACCCAAAGGGAAAAGCCACCGTATATTATTGAAAAATAAGGGATTAATAAATCTTAATTAGCTTTTATAATGAATTTAGATACTTTCATTAGTATAAATACCCAGTAGATTACTCGGTTAAATGCAATTGATTCTTATTAACTGAAAATCAAGGGGTTATATCACTTTTGGGAAGACTTCTCAGTAGGATCTGACGGCTCGTCATCATCATAAACCCCGTCAGGGTCTTTAGCGTCAAATCGGGTTAACTCATCACAGTCAACATCAGGTAGATCAAGCTCAGCACAATCTATCCCCTGCTTCTTAAGGGCGCAGGCGATAAGGCCCATTTGCTTTTCAAGAGCGCGAGAATGATCGTGCAAACTCCGAATGGCTTGCGACATAGGATCTTGTTGTTGGGTACTGATACCATAAGCTTCGAAGACCGTTTGTTCCGAGTCTTTTTGGCGTGAAACCTGTCTCGCTGGAATACCAATCATGGTGGTATCCTTGGGTACATCTTTAACCACGACGGCATTGGACCCTACTCGCGCACCTTCACTTAAAGTAATAGGGCCCAGCACTTTCGCTCCAGCACCAATGACCACATCATTTTTTAACGTAGGATGGCGCTTACCTTCTTTCCAGCTGGTGCCACCGAGTGTCACTCCATGGTAAAGCGTACAATCATCGCCAATCTCGGCTGTTTCACCGATAACCACTCCCATGCCGTGATCAATAAAGAAGCGGCGACCGATCTTAGCCGCAGGATGAATCTCAATTCCGGTTAACCAGCGAGCGAGCGTCGACAGAGTGCGCGCTAACCATTTCCAGTTGGCATTCCACAGCTTATGAGCAACGCGATGTGCCCAGATAGCATGCAAACCAGGGTAGTTAGTTAAAACTTCAAAGTTATTCCGCGCCGCTGGGTCGCGATGGTAGACACTTTTAATGTCTTCTTTGATTCGAGAGAACATCTTTATTCCTCTTCACTCTTGTCATTTTTTGTTTTGGACTGATATTTAATATGCTTCGTCATTGAGGCCAAAAAGCCACGCATAATGTTGACTTCCGCTTCAGTTAGCTGAGCCTTCGCAAAAAGCCGATGCAATCTCGCCGGCAATAACTTTGGCTCGTTTGGATCAAAGAATCCTGTTTCAGTCATGACGCCTTCAAAGTGCTGATACAAACCTTCGGTTTGCTTCACAGTTGCCTTGCGTTCGCCACTCACCTCAGCGACTACCTCGTCGAGGCCCTCGGCAGAATGTAACGAACTTTGCTGTTTCAAGGCTAATAACCGACATTCATAACATATAACCTGGACAGCCGCAGCCAAGTTTAACGACATATAGTCTGGGTTTGCTGGAATATTCACATGGTAGTGACAAAGCTGTAATTCTTCGTTGAGTAAGCCAGTGCTTTCTCGCCCAAAAACAATCGCCATAGGTATAGCAGTTGGCTCTTCATCAAGAATGGTTTTAATCTCACGAGGCTCGACCAGTGGCCAAGGTAGCGCTCTGTTTCTAGAACTAGTACCGATGACCATGCGGCAATCAGCCACAGCCTGCTCTAGACTGGAGACTACTTCAGCATTTTCTAAAACATCCATAGCCCCAGATGAGCGCGCCAAAGCCTCTTCAGAAGGATACTCCTTAGGGTTTACTAGGACTAAATGCTGCAAGCCCATAGTCTTCATGGCCCGCGCGGCGGCGCCTATGTTGCCTGGATGACTGGTTTGGCAAAGTACAATTTTAATTTGTTCTAAAAACTGCTGAGCCGGCTGTGATTCTGTCTGCTTCACTACTCGCACGAAAAAGTTGATAATTTACAAGAAGGTATAGTATCAGAGCATTCTCTATAACCCCACAAAAAAATCACCGCTGAACTTACTGGTTAATGACGAAAACTGTGAAAAAACAGCAGTAAACCCTTCTTAAAATCAATAAGTTTTGCTATGATTCGCACCGTTTAGCGCTGATGCGCTCATTATTTGCCCAATATTATTCATTTAATGTTAGTGGCATACCTTCTTTATAGACATTTATCTATACAGATTGTTCTTTGACTTTGGTGGTATCAACATGAATGCGTACAAAAACATTGCCGTGCGTGCGGCAGAGCGTGCTGGAAATTTTGTGGCGAAAGCTTTTGCGAATCGCGACCGAATTATTGCACAGAGTAAAGGCCCTAATGACTTCGTCAGCAACATTGACGAGCAGGCCGAACAGATCATCATTGATACCATTAAGCACAGCTATCCAGATCACGCTATCTTAGCGGAAGAAAGTGGTCAACATGGCGATAGCGATACAGTATGGGTCATCGATCCTATCGATGGCACTACTAACTTCTTGATGGGCATCCCCCACTTCGCCATCTCAATCGCGGTTAGACAAAAAGGCAAAACATTGGCTGCTGTCATCTATGACCCGATCAAAGATGAAGTTTTTAGTGCATCCAATGGCGGTGGCGCTCAACTCAACAATACTCGTATTCGTGTTAGCGATAAGAAAAAACTGGATAACTCGGTTTTAGCTACCGGTTTTCCATTCCGCAGTAATCAAGATTTAGGAGAATACTTACGCTATTTCGAAACAATCTTCCCGCTATGCATCGACATGCGTCGCGCTGGTGCCGCATCTTTAGATCTTGCTTACGTTGCAGCCGGTCGCCTCGATGGCTTCTGGGAGTTTGGTCTAAGCGAATGGGATACAGCAGCAGGCATCTTGATCGTTAAAGAAGCCGGCGGTTTCGTCGGCGATATTAAGGGCAGTCCATTCCAAGAGAAGTCTAAGAGTATCCTCGCTGCGAACCCTGGCGTATTCAAACATTTCATGAAAAGTGTAAAAGACCTTTAAATTAAGTAACTCATCACCATATCCACTGCCTAAGATTGGAAAGGACAGCCCAAAGATTGTACAATTGGTCTGTCCTCTTACCAGAAACACTTAACTCATTTATAAACAAGCAGGTTTAATAGATATGAGCACGCAGAATCACAAGGCTCTATTTGAAGCGTTGTGGAACGATTATTTAGCCATTACCCCTGATGCAGACGCCATTCATGAAGAATTCAAAGCATTAGGCGATGACACGATCATTAATGATCACATTGCCCTTCGTACTTTTAATGAAGGTGCTATGAGCTTAGAGAACATCGGTAAGCACTTAGAGCAGTTTGGTTACAAAGCTGCTGGTGAGTACCATTTCGAAGAGAAAAAGCTCTACGCCAAACACTTTCAGCACGAGTCGGATGCAGACGCACCTAAGATCTTCGTTAGCGAGTTATTGCTAGAAGAGTTCTCTGCTGAATTACAAATGTTCTGTCGCGGTTTAATCGCCGAAGCTAACTGGAATATCCGTAACAATGGTATGACTCTACCATCGCGCCCTTGGGGCAAAGTCACGCGTCAAGCTTACGAACGCCTACTCGAAGAAAGTGAGTACGCCGCATGGTTAGCAGCATTTGGTTTACGCGCAAACCATTTCACTGTGTCGATTAATAAGCTAAAAGGCATGGAAAATATTGAAGCCGTCAACCAATTCCTAAAAGATAAAGGGTTTGAGTTGAACACCAGTGGTGGCGAAATTAAAGGCGATGAAGAAGTCTGCTTAAAGCAAAGCTCAACCATGGCCAACATCGTAGACTGGGAATTTAACGGTGGAAAACACCCTATCCGCACCTGCTTTTATGAATTTGCGGAGCGCTTTCCAATGGACAATGGTGAGTTATACCAAGGTTTCGTCGCCGCTAGTGCCGACAAAATCTTCGAGTCCACTAACGCAGCGTAGTAGTTCTTATCTCCCCGTTTTTTGCGGGGAGCCTCATATTTAGTTTATCAAAACTCATACCTTTATATTTGCTAATTAACTTTGAATATTTTAAGTTAAATGTTCATTTCTTTGACGAGCAAACGCCCCAAGGAAGTCCCTTTAGGGGGAAACGAACCAAAGAAACTCGCTCCTAAAGTTAGGTGCTAGCTGACAAACTGGTTATAAACCTGTCTAATATTTCTCGCTGATTTAACGTTGTATAAGTATTAGCTAAAAGCATAAAAAAACCGCCAAACGGCGGTTTTTTATAACAAACTATTTATAACAATTACAGCGCTTCAATTAACTCTGGAATTGCTTTAAATAAGTCTTCTACTAAGCCGTAATCAGCTACCTGGAAGATTGGGGCTTCTTCGTCTTTGTTAATTGCAACAATAACTTTAGAGTCCTTCATCCCCGCTAAGTGCTGAATCGCACCAGAAATACCAACAGCAATATACAACTCAGGAGCAACGATTTTACCCGTTTGGCCAACCTGGTAATCATTCGGTACGAAACCAGCGTCAACCGCTGCGCGTGAAGCACCAACAGCAGCGCCTAACTTATCCGCCAGAGTTTCTAGCATTTCAAAGTTTTCGCCATTGCCCATGCCGCGGCCACCTGATACGACAACATTTGCTGTACCCAAATCAGGACGCTCAGACTCGGTTAACTCTTCACCAACGTAATTGCTTAATTCAGTATGAGTACCAGCATCTACGTTTTCGATAGAGGCAGAACCACCTTCAGTAGCTAACGAATCAAAAGCTGTCGCTCGAACCGTTATCACCTTCTTGCTGTCGTTACTTTTTACGGTCGCAATCGCGTTACCAGCATAGACTGGGCGCTTGAAAGTATCATCAGACTCAACTGAAATAATGTCTGAAATTTGTTGCACATCTAGCAATGCTGCTATGCGTGGCATCATATTTTTACCAAACGTCGAAGCTGGCGCTAAGATGTGCGAGTAATCGCCTTCTTGTGCCATAACAGCTTTCTCAACGTCTTCCGCTAATAAATGCTCTAGGAACGCGGCTTGTGCTAATAAAACCTTATCAACACCTTCAGCTTTAGCTGCTTGGTCGGCAACTGATTGGCAGTCGTGACCAGCCACTAATAACACTGTTTCACCACTAAGCTGTTTCGCGGCAGCGATAGCGTTATAAGTCGAAGCCTGCAATTCGCTGTTGTTGTGCTCTGCAATCACTAAAGTCGTCATTTAGATCACCTTCGCTTCGTTTTTCAGTTTATCAACCAGCTCTGCCACTGTTTCAACCTTAATACCTTCGCTGCGCTCCGGTGGGTTTTCAACACTGATGGTTTCAGTGCGGCTTGCTGTATCGACACCTAAGTCAGCTAGCGCAACTTCATCAAGAGGCTTGCGTTTAGCTTTCATAATATTCGGTAACGAAGCAAAACGTGGCTCGTTCAAACGCAAGTCTGTAGTAACCACTGCTGGTAGCTTCAACTCGATAGTTTGTAAACCGCCATCAATTTCACGCGTGACTTTAGTTTTGCCGTCTTCTACCTCAACTTCTGAAGCAAAAGTACCTTGGCCCCAGCCTAATAAAGCACCAAGCATTTGACCTGTTTGGTTGTTATCACCATCGATAGATTGCTTACCAAGAAGCACCATTTCTGGACCCTCTTGCTCTACAACCTTTTTCAAAACTTTTGATACTGCTAATGGCTCTAGCTGATCGTCAGTTTTAACTAAAATTGCTTTATCAGCACCGAGTGCTAATGCTGTGCGCAATGTCTCTTGGCATTGTTGATTACCAATTGAGACTGCGACAACTTCAGAAGCGATACCTTTTTCTTTCAGGCGAACGGCTTCTTCAACTGCAATTTCACAGAATGGATTCATAGACATTTTAACGTTAGCAGTCTCTACACCGCTATTGTCTGGCTTCACACGAACCTTCACGTTCGCGTCAATAACTCGTTTTATTGCAACTAGAATTTTCATGAAAACCCTATCGTATGTATAATCTCTGCCAAATATAGACGATTTCAGCGCCTATCTTTTGTAAAATAGGGCGTAATGGTGACGTTTTACTGGCTTAAGGTCAATAGTTTATCGTGATTTTAGCCATATTTTGAGTGATTTTTAATCAATTTTAAGAGGAGATCTAGGTGGAACGCGAATTTATGGAATTTGACGTTGTGATAGTGGGTGCTGGCCCTTCTGGTCTGTCTGCTGCTATCAAACTGCGCCAACTAGCCATCGACAACGATAAAGAATTGATGGTGTGTGTAGTTGAAAAAGGTTCTGAAGTAGGAGCGCATATATTATCAGGCGCCGTGATTGAACCAACCGCACTGAATGAGTTAATCCCTGACTGGGAAGAAAAAGGTGCGCCACTCAATACCAAAGTTACAGGCGACTCCATCTACCTCATGAAAAGTGAGGATAAGGCGACCAAGGTTCCCAACTTTTTCGTACCGAAAACTATGCATAATGATGGTAACTACATCATCAGTTTAGGAAATCTTTGCCGCTGGCTTGCAGAGCAGGCCGAAGCTCTCGGTGTTGAGATCTTTCCTGGCTTCGCAGCTTCTGAGGTACTTTACAACGAAGATGGCTCGGTCAAAGGTATCGCTACAGGTGATATGGGTATTGGTAAAGATGGCGAGAAAAAAGATGGCTATATGCCAGGTATGGAGCTTCACGCCAAGTACACCTTGTTTGGGGAAGGTTGTCGAGGGAATTTAGGTAAAGAGCTGATATCAAAGTTTAATCTTGATGAAGGCAAAGAACCGCAGCATTACGGCATCGGTATTAAAGAGTTGTGGAAGGTTTCTGATGAGCAACATCAGGAAGGTTTAGTCGTGCATACAGCTGGCTGGCCTTTAAGCGAGTCAGGTACTGCGGGAGGTGGTTTCTTATACCACATTGAAGACAATCAAGTGGTTGTTGGCTTAATTACCGACCTCTCCTACTCAAACCCTTATGTGAGTCCATTCCACGAGTTTCAGCGCTATAAGCATCAAAAAGTGATTAAACAATACCTTGAGGGTGGCGAGCGCATTTCTTACGGTGCCAGAGCTCTGACAAAAGGTGGCCTTCAGTCACAACCTAAAATGTCTTTCCCGGGCGGCCTTTTGATTGGCGATAATGCTGGCACCTTGAATTTCGCTAAGATTAAAGGAACTCATACGGCTATGAAGTCTGGCATCATCGCTGCTGAGACAATTATGGCAGCCTTCGGTGGCAACAGAGCTAACGATGAACTAAGCGAATATGGTGCAAATTACAAAGTTTCATGGGCTTGGCGCGAGCTTCATCAGCAGCGTAACTTTGGTCCTGCGCAACACAAATGGGGTAATTTCCTGGGTTCCGCCTACGCCTTTATCGATTTAAATATCTTTAATGGCAAGTTGCCGTGGACGCTGAGCGATCCTACGCCTGACTACGCCCAGATGAAACCGGCAGATCAGTGCAAAGAAATTGATTATCCTAAGCCAGACGGCAAGCTGTCTTTTGATAAACTGTCTTCGGTATTTGTTTCTAACACTAATCATGAAGAAGATCAACCTGTCCATTCGATGCTG
>QQTG01000008.1 GCA_003370465.1 Kangiella sp. HD9-110m-PIT-SAG07
TTTGCAAACCTAACCAACTTTTCAACAGGCCGGCTAACTTCCTTTGCTAACCAAACAGCAATTCCTATCGCTACTAACAAAACTACGAGAAAAATAAGCAGCTGGTTATTTCTCAACTCATAATACCGCTTCAACCAGTTCTCGCTCGACACGTATAAATAACTATAAAGCTGAGCTTCATCTAAGGGACTAGAGAGCGCATTAACATACAGCAAATGCTCATTTTCCAGGCTAGACAGTCCAGCAAGACGGCGGCTCGTCCCTTGAGAAGTACCGCTCGACTGAGCAGTGAAGTGATCGTTAATCGAGGGGGTATCTATGGTGCTATAACTGGTTAACTCGTCATCCACAGCCACAAAACCCACATCTAAGTTTGTGATTTGTTTGATTTCCTCAGCCACAGCTTCATCAAGTAAAAATCCCATTCCAACCCACCCAATGATGGTTGGGGCTTTTACTGGTGCGAAAACAACGGTATAAGGATGTTGGTTTAGAACCATATTTCGGCTAAAGACCTCAGCCTTATCAAACTTTACACTGGTGCTATCAAGCAAAGCGGCCATTTCACTGGAGCCAACTACAGGCGCCGATAACTTATTATTTCTCGAGCTATCAAGTAAAAAAACCAAATCAGCGTTGAGTCTTCTGCTGTGATTATCCAACGCAGTTGCTAATGTTGCGGTGTCCTCTGTGGCAACGGCTGACTTAAAGCCATAGTCCGAGACTAGTACCTGCGTCGCAGAACGATACTGTTCTTCTTTTTGCTCTAACACCTGCTGTAAAATTTTGGCACCAACTTTTACAGATTGTGTAGCTTGATCCTCTGATAGCGAGCGGGTAACTTGAAGCGTAGCAATGGATGAGCCAAGCTGAACTAGCGATAATGCCATGACAATGAGCAAGACTAACTTGCCTCGGTAACTCTTAATCATTATCAGCCTTAAATAAATCTTGCCACTTATTATCCGGTGGCGAAGGCTTCTCCTTGTCCTCGATATTAAAGGTTAACGTAATACTCTGTTTGTCTTCAGTAACTACGACTTCCTTCTTTTCAAAAGGCTCTACCTCCCATGGGTGCCATAAATTTAATTGATAACTGCCTTTTGGAAGTTGTTTAAAAGCAAGCTTACCATTAGCTTCCGTAACGCCTAACCAAGGGCTCCCGCCAACGTATATAAAAGCTTGCATGTAGTCATGAATATTGCAACCGATAGCGACAACGCCAGCTTTATCGAAATGAATTCTCGTGTCTGGTCGACCGACATATAGTTTCAGCTCGAAGGTTTTAGCTTTGGAAAATGAATAAACGTGATGACGAGTTTTATCATAATTGGGGAAATCAATCTTACTGCCGACGGTAACAGCGCTAATAAAGGGTTCGAAAGTACGATTCCTCTGCCCTATCTCATGAAGTGATTTGGTTAGTTCTGAAGATTGCGAATTTGGCTCTTCACTCAGCTTCTGTGGTAACAGTTCAACCACAACATCTTCCACTGGCTGTTGTTCATCATCCACAATAGTGACGGATAAACTGCTAGCGTTAACAGATAAGGCTAGCGCCCCTAAGAAACCAATGCACAAACTTTGAATAAGCAGTTTGTATTTCATACAGCTACTATGCCTAATTATGGCTGTTTTATCAATGAATTATGCTCACAGCTCTTGCCCGCAGGCATGACCAGAAGCCCAAGCCCATTGGAAGTTAAAACCTCCAAGATGCCCCGTAACGTCCAATACTTCTCCGATGAAGTGCAACCCCTGTACTTTCTTTGCTTCAAAGGACTTCGACGAAACTTCATCAGTATCTACGCCGCCTAAAGTAACCTCTGCGGTACGATAGCCTTCTGTGCCAGTGGGTTTTAGCTGCCAAGCTTGGCATTGAGTTGCAACATTTTGCAAAGCATCATTCGACAACTCTGCTAGCGAAGTATCTTTGTACTCGGTGAACCAAAGCTCGGTTAATCGATCAGCAAGCTTTTTAGTCAACACCTCTGCCAGTACTGTGTTGATGTGACTTTTAGGACGTTCTTTTTGTCGTGTTTTTAGCTTTTCATAGAGGTCGTCACCGGGGAACAAATTAATCTCTACAACATCCCCCGGTTTCCAGTAAGATGAGATTTGAAGAATAGATGGTCCGCTTAGACCACGATGAGTAAATAAAATATTCTCACTAAACTCAACGCCATTACAGCTAACGATGGCATCTGCTGAGGTACCCGACAGCCCCTGGAACTCTTCGAGAAGTTTGGGGGTTAATGTGAAAGGAACTAAGCCAGCAGTGGTCGGTAATACCTTAAGACCAAATTGTCGAGCGATATCATAACCAAAACCCGTAGCCCCCATAGTCGGGATCGATAAGGCCCCAGTGGCGATAACTAATGAAGCACATTGCCACTTCCCCTGACTTGAGGTGAGTAAAAAGCCATTTTCCGTTTTTTCGACTTTCTCGACGCTACAATGAGTCCGAACCTCTGCACCAACGTTTGTACACTCATCCAACAGCATGTTGACGATATCTTTAGCTTTGTTATCACAGAAAAGCTGCCCCAGTTTTTTTTCATGGTAAGGAATTTCGTACTTTTCTACTAAGCCTATAAAGTCCCATTGGGTATACCGGCTGAGAGCCGACTTACAGAAATGTTCGTTCGCAGATAAGAAGTTAGTCGGTTCGGTATAGTAATTAGTAAAATTACAGCGACCACCACCAGACATCAAAATTTTCTTCCCTACCTTGTTGGCATGATCGAGCACAGTTACCGACTTACTACGACCACCAGCACTGATAGCGCACATAAGCCCAGCAGCTCCAGCTCCAATAATGATGACGTCTCTTTTTTGCATGCCAACCCAGAGTAAAAATATTCGAGCAGAATTCTACCATCTATGGCATCATCTGCACATTAAAAGCACCTGTATAACTACGTCTAGGCCGATTTATGAAGTTTTTGATGTCCACCAGTGTCTTATACGCTCTATGTGTCTTAATCTGGGGCAGCACTTGGTTCGCGATTGAGTACCAGCTGGACGGCGTCGCTCATGAGTATTCCACCTTTTACCGCTTCGCTCTGGCCGCTTTACTTCTGTGGTTATACTGCTGGGTCAAAAAACTACCATTAAAATTTAACCTTCTTCAACATTTATGGCTAATACTGCTTGGCGTTTGCATGTTTAGCTTAAACTACATCCTGCTGTATCAAGCCCAAGAGTACCTAAGCTCGGCGATGGCATCGGTAATTTTCTCCTCCGTACTCATCGTTAATATCGTTAACTCAAGAATTTTCTTTAAAACTCCCATCACCTTGAGACTGGCGATTGGTTCGGCCCTAGGCTTAATAGGAATGGTGTTTATATTCTGGGATGAACTCAACAACTTCAGCCTTGAAAATACGGCGGTACTTGGATTATCACTCGCAATTCTAGGTGTTTTAGCTGCATCTATCGGCAACCTTGTCTCGGTGCAAACTCAAAAATACGATTTACCGATTATTCAAATGAATACTTACGGCATGGGGTATGGCGCTCTATTCAGCTTATTCGTAGGGCTCGCTCAGGGCAAAGAAATAACGTACAACCTATCCCTGTCATACAACATCAGCCTCGTATACTTGGCTTTATTCGGCTCGGTATTCGCTTTCGGTTGTTATTTAACGTTGCTCAGACGTATTGGAGTTCACAAAGCATCATACGCAGTGGTGTTGTTTCCAGCTGTTGCTTTGATTATCTCTACGCTATTTGAAGGCTTCCAATGGACTTGGACAGTTGCGGTTGGGATTCTGCTGATCGCAGCAGGAAATGTTTTTGTGATTAACCGCAAGGATCTTAAACAGCCTTAAGATCCTTACGACCGTTGTGTTCTCTGTCATTATTACAGTTTAGTGTCTCAGCCGTTGGTTACGGCTAATACCGAACAAGCTAAGTAACACCAGCAGTACCCAGTGAAAACCACCACCTCCTCCACCGCCACTAGACTGGGGTTCGGATAGAGTTAAGTTCTGGTTAGACACGGTTAAGTTGTAGGACGAATCAGTTCCACCAGTAATTCCGCTTTGACCGTTTGAGTCCTCATAATTCACCCATGCGCCTGAGTTCCAGTCGACAGCTGTCGCAGGATTAGCATCCAACGATAATCCTGCTAAGTCGTCAACAGATACGTTAATGTTAATATTTGTTGTTCCCGTATTAGCGCTCACAGGAATATCCGTAGGCAGGGTAAAATCAACCTTGAAAGCATCATCGTGGTATTGATCGAACGAAAAGCCACCAACATCCTGATTTAACCAGCTGTTATTAGAGACATTTATTGTTCGAGTAAAGTTGCCACTGCCGCCGTTCCCCGTAATGGTTACTGATGGAGCTAGACTAACGGACTGCCCAGTGTATTGGGTAACATTCCCAGCATTATTTCGAACGCGCATTGGCTTACTGAAGCTGACATACAAGCTGTACGACTGACCACCTTCGAGAGCGTTGTTGGTCGATACATTAAGACTTCTGCTCGTACCGCCGCTCCAAGTAGCCGAATAAACATCGTTCCCGCCTTCATCGACTAGCTGAACTTTTGTCACATGGGCTGGCCCAGACTGGTGATAAAACATCAACATCTGCGCTGGAGCTAGCTGATTACGGGTACGGGTAATTTCGCTATCCGGCATAATAAAGCCAGAATGGCTTGCGCCCGTACCGCCATAAAAAGCACCGCCATTTGGTTCATTCGCAAAGCCTTGTGGAGGTTCAATTTCTAAAGTCCAAGTTGGGATCAAATCTGTATAAGCAAAGTAATCAGCGGTAGTAGGAATGCCACTACCAACCTGATCAATTACAGGAAAATAGTTCGCTCCCTGGGCTTGAGTTGTGTCCTGAAACTTATTAGCCAAGCTGTTGGTGATGGTATTTCGGCTGGTATGTGCTGGCTGTGGAACAAATAACACTCTGGAAAAGGAGTGCGCGTCTTGATAAAAACGTAGGCGACTTCTAGGACCTAAAGCAGCGGCAGCCAACAGTGCTTGAGTTTCAATCTCTGACTGTGCCGAAGCTCCACCATAAATCAAACTGGTTGGTACACTGTTATCAGGCTGTACACCGAAGAAGACACTACCGTTACGATTTAAGTCCACACCATTCAAGCGGTCACCTTCTGTCGATAATACTTCATCAACATTAGGCATATTCTTGCGTCGCATGCGCCCGTCTCTAGGCTCAGCGAATTTTTGTGATGGCGTTGAACCCGCGCTAGCTCCTGGAGACTGGGTAACTTGAGTCGGGAACCGCTGTGTCTGCAAAAAACCATCAATATTCATCACAGGCAAAATAACGATATTGGTATTCTCTAGCAGATATTGAACAACGCTCTGGTCGGCTTTTTGCTCAGTCAACTGCTCCATCAGTTCAGTCACGACCTCAGGGCTTTGCCATTCCCGTGCATGAATAGTGCCGTTAATCAGGAATGCGGCTTCGGTCAGCCCGGTATTAGTTTGATTATCACTGTCGCCAAAACGATAGGCATAAATATCGCGACCATTATGTGTTTGCCCCACCACGCTACTGCGTACTTCGGCATGAGTAACGGCTAGCGACTGGTGTTGACTATGCAAACTATCGTAACTCCTAAACCCATCCACAGCAGTCAATGAGTCGACTGGAACAGGAACAGCATAACCGATTGCTAATTGATTATTAGAGTTAGTATTTTCAGTATAGTTAAGAACTTCAGCTTTACTTGAATCTGAGGCTACGAATAAAGCGGTGCTAACTAGAGCTGTAATTAATTTAACCATGTCGTCACCTCCGCTTTAATGTCGTCAAACTGAATATAATCATTCTCCAGTACCTTGCGTAAAACGTGATTAGCATCCGGGCTATTAGCCATTTTCAACGCTAATAAACTATTGGCTGTCTCTATTCGCGAGTTCTTTTTTTCTTTTAAGTTATTAAGCAATTGGGAATAGTCGGAGCTTACTTTTAAGATTTTAGAGAGTGCAAAAGCGCTACTCGCCCCCACTTCAGCATCTGAAAGTTTAGAGTATAGAATGTCAATTTTGATAACACTCAAAGGGAGTTTCCCGTACTCTATCAAAGCCTGAGAGGTCAGTTCGGATTTAGTCGTGACCTGTTCTCTGAGTAAAGTTTCTTGATCGATTTCTGAGAAATATTTTTCTAAAGAACTTAACAACTGATGTTTTATAGGAGACTTGTGGCTGGAGTTTAAAAGCGCTTGAGCAGCCTTCATGCTGGAGGTTTTGGCAACCAACTGTTGAAGCAAAGAATGACCCTTTATATTATCAGTACTGCTATAGGCATCGACTAGTAGTTCCACATTAACGCTAGATAACTCACCCTTTTCATTCAGCAAAGCTTTTGCTGCTTGGGCATTAACCGATGACTCCAAACTCTTCTTTACAAACAGGCTTGGGTTAGAGTCCCAAAAAGGTTCGAGCGTACTTTTTTGTAGCTCAACGTCGTGTAAAAATAATTTATGCTTTGCCAAAGACGCAACATCAAAAATTTGAACAGCTATAGGGCCCTCTGGGTGCTGTGTATAGGCTGTCGCCTGATGTTTTGAAGCGGTCTTTAAAAACTCAACTTGATCAGGTGACAAGCTATTAGAATTTATGTTCTTAATTTTTTGGAATAAAGAATACTCCTTCTCAAGCGTATTCTGTTCGTTTCCCTTGTGAGATATCACCTCTTGCAACTTTATATCATTGATATCTTCTTCTGAATACATTTGATGAGTGGGGACTTCTGATATTAATAAAGGCCCCCGTTCTACAGCAAAAACTTTGTCGCTACTACTCATGCCCAATACGAGCAAGCCCGTTGCGACACCGAGTAACTTAGTGGCTTTATTTACCATACTTACACCTCGACCCAACCGTTTATACCATTAAATTTTAGACCTTAACGCACTGTATAAGTTTACTTTATATCAGCTTCTTGGGATCTAAGATTTTCTCTAATTCTTTTTCCGATAAAGTCGTTAATTCAACTGCAACATCTAAAATACTTCGCTCTTCACGTCGCGCTTTATAAACGACCTCAGAAGCTTTTTCATAACCAATTTCTGGTGCTAAAGCGGTTGCCAAAATAGCATTCTTACTCAACTGCTGCTCCAAAAAATCTTGGTTTACTTCGAAGTCTTTGATTGTGTCAGCAATTTGCAAAGAAGCATTTGTTGCTAACTCAAGTGATTGATGCAAATTATAAGCAATCATGGGCAACATCACGTTTAACTGAAAGTTACCTGCTTGTGCACCAACGGTAATACTACTATGGTTTCCTATAATTTGTGCCGCTGCCATCGTCACAGCTTCAGGGATTACTGGATTAACTTTACCCGGCATAATGCTACTACCGGGCTGAATTGCTTTTAATCGAACTTCGCCTAAACCGCTAACTGGACCACTATTCATCCAGCGTAAATCATTACTTATTTTCATCAATGCAGTAGCCAACGTATTCAATACACCCGACACAGCAACGCTTGTATCTTGGCCGGCAATACTAGCAAAAGCATTGCCTGATTTTTTATAGGGCAAACCCGTTTTAGTTTTTAAATTCTTGGCAAACAAAGTTCGAAATTTAGTCGAGCTGTTTATGCCCGTACCGATCGCTGTACCGCCTTGGGCCAGCTCACTAACTTGGGGAATAATGTTTTTGGTATTTTTTAGAGCTAACTCTACCTGATAGGTCCAGCCAGATAGCTCTTGCTGTATACTTAATGGCATCGCATCCATAAGGTGGGTACGGCCTGTTTTAATCACGTTTTTTAAAGACTGTCCTTTGGCTTTAGTAACTGTAATTAAATTTTCCAATGCTGGTACTAATTTTTTAACAAGGTACTCTGTCGCCATCATAGAAATCGCAGTAGGAATGACATCATTACTACTCTGTCCCATATTAACGTCATCATTCGGGTGAACCTTTGTGCGAGAGTTTGAGGCAAGGTGCGCAACAACTTCATTGACGTTCATGTTAGTGCTAGTGCCTGATCCTGTCTGAAACACATCAATAGGAAAGTTGTCTGAGTTAATTAATTTTTTTTGCAGAATTTGATTAGTTGCTGTAACAATGGCCTGCGCTTTATTTTTCGATAAAAGCCCCAGTTCTAGGTTTGTTTCAGCAGCGTTTTGCTTAATAGTGACAACTTGTCGAATAAAGTCTTCAGGAAGAGTTAAAGGGCTGATTCTAAAGTTATCAACTGCCCTTTGTGTTTGAGCAGCATAAAGAGCCTCTTTAGGCACTTCGACCTCGCCCATACTATCTTTCTCGGTACGAAATTGGTTGTTTTTTCGACTTTTAGTCAAGGAAACCTCCTTCTTACTCGTTATTACTAATGAGGCGGCCGTGAAGCAACGTGTTAATAATGCGCACGAAGTAATGCTGCTTTTGGTTAATAATGCGGTGGCACCTCATCATTCGGATTAAAAGATTTGTTCGGTAGGTTCGACTCTATATCTTGGATTTTATCGCCAATTAAAGAAAACTTACCCTGCATTAAGCGGATGATCTCATCTTGTTTCGAGACGATACGATTTAACTGCTCTATCGTATCGTCTTGAAACGCGACTTTAGTCTGTAGCTCATCAATTTGATTTTGCAATGATTCCAGTGTGCTCATTCTTACTATATTCTTTGAATTTATGCTTCTTCAAGTTTTACCATGCGCGTCCCTAAAATAAAAGCGACCACACCGATTGACACTAAAATTAACACTGGCGTCATCATCTCTGCATAACTAAAGTTACGCCAAATCGCCCCTTCAAAAGCCACAATTGCCCATTTAACCGGACTAAAGTTGCTGATAGCTTGCATCCAGCCTGGCATCACAAACAATGGAATCATAGCGCCACCGACCATCCCCATCATGAGTAAAAAGGCATTAGTGATACCGGCAACAGAACGTTCTGTTTTAGCTAGTGATGCGAAGAACATCATCAAGCCAACAAAACACACACCAGAAGCCACAGCAGCTAACACTAATTTAGGGAAGTTAAAGCGAACGCCTAGAATAAAGTATGCGACTAGGAATAATAACGCCACCACAGCTATTTGTGCCGTGAAACAACCCAGCGCTTTGCCCGCAACGATTTGCGTACGACTGATAGGCGCTACGATTAAACGATTCATAGTACCCAATGTTTTTTCTTGAACAAGACTAATGGCAAAACCGATAACACAGCCCATAATGGCCCAGATTACACCTTGGGGAATCGTGATAGAAAAAGCGTTTTTAGGTCCCGAACGCTGAACCACTTCTTCCTGCTTGGTAACTTTCAAAGGCATCATCGGATTGGCCTCGCCATCACCACCAAAACTAAAGTCCTCATCGCCGCCCATTTCTTGTTGTGTCAGTTCTTTCATTTTAGGCAAATAGTCACCCAGTAACGACTTCCACTCAGCAGGGATATCGTCACTTTCTTGAACCTGAGCAATCGAAGCATCCAATCTTTCAGTCATCGCTGCCGGATTTGAAAATGCTTGTTCAAAGCGGTCAGTACCAAGTTTCATCAATGACCCTTCAAGATAGCCGGCTTCTGCTGTACGTGAAGGATCAATACCGACGAGTACCTCAGGTGGGCTTCCAGTAAAAATGCCTTTGTAATCTTCGCCAAAACCTTCCGGTAAAATAAAATAAGCCACGTGCTTTCCACGACGAACCAAATCTTTTGCTTGCTCTTCAGTAGCCAAAGTTACGGTGAACTCATCCGCCTCTTCGATACTTTTCACAAATTGCAGAGACTGCTCTGTTTGATCCAAATCCACAACAGCGACTTTCAAGGCTTTTGAGCCACCACTGTCGCCGGAGAAGATCGAGCCAAATATAAAAGCAAATATCAGAGGGAAAACAAAGGTAAAGAATACCGCCATCTTATCCCGAAACAGCAACTTAATATCTTTTTTCATCAAAGCAATAATTTTTTTCATAGTGAACTCTCCTAATCCCTTAGCTGACGGCCCGTTAAATTCAAAAATACCGCTTCAAGATCAGGTCTATTGACGGAGATATCGTATACTTTATTGCTTGCTTGCAGCTCCTGAATTAAATCGTTTGAAACATCGCTAGACTTGAATTCTTTAACACCCTGATCTGAGCTGATACTAATCAGCGTATCCCCACCATGCTGGCTCAATAGCTCTCCAACCGTTCCTAGCGCCAACAATTCGCCATGGTCTATAATTCCAACCTGATCACACAGCTTTTGAGCTTCTTCCATATAGTGGGTTGTATAGATAATCGTTTTACCCAACTCTTTCAGCTCTAAAACGTTATCAAATAGTTTGTTACGCGACTGAGGGTCAACACCCGCCGTTGGCTCGTCCATAAAGATAAAATCAGGATCATGCAACAACGAAGCTGCTAAGTTTAAGCGACGCTTCATTCCACCTGAAAATCCTGAGACGCGATCAGTAGCTCGATCTTTTAGCCCAACAAAATCTAAAGCCCAATCCATTCTCGACTGCAACTGACTTTTAGGTATGTCGTAAAGCGATGCA
The DNA here is from genome assembly GCA_003370465.1 of Kangiella sp. HD9-110m-PIT-SAG07. Lineage (GTDB taxonomy): Bacteria > Pseudomonadota > Gammaproteobacteria > Enterobacterales > Kangiellaceae > Kangiella. The sequence goes on from QQTG01000008.1 coordinate 10,495, forward strand.
AAAAACGATAAATTATCAGTTGCGGTAAGTTCTTCATACAAGGCAATACTTTGAGGAATCAAGCCAATTTTATGGCGAGCTTCTTTAGATTGTGGTTTTAGACCGGACAAACTAACAGAACCAGAGTCAGCATCAATCAGTCCTGTCATCATTGAAATGCTGGTGCTTTTTCCAGCTCCATTTGGACCAAGCAAACCGAATATTTGCCCTGGATGTATTTCTAATGATACATCTCGAACGGCGTGGATATTACCAAACCGCTTATTTAAAGATTCTACTTGAATCATTCCTTCCCCTCGCTAATGATTTTCCAACATATAATCTACATTAGATGCTGGAAAAAAGGAAAAGGTTTAGTTGCTTAAAAGATTCAATGAAATTTAAAGACAACAACGCTTGGCTTTTAACCCACTGCCACATGGACACGGCTGATTTCGATTGATCTTTTGGGATGTTTTCGGCTGGAACTGACCATCTGTATAAAGCCAATAACCGTTCTCGAATATGAAGTTTGAAACTTCATGGAGTGTATGGAGTTTATCTTTATCAATAAAGCTCGCCTTAAACTCTACCAAGCCAGAAGCACTTTGCTGAGAGCTTGAGATTACCTCTAGACGACACCAGCGTGTAGCTTTAGCGCTTTGCGTAAACTCTTCTGGAGTCGTGTTACCGCGAAAGTCCTGATGCTGAGTATCGTGAATGTATTGCCCTAAAGCAAAGAAGTATGCACTGTAGCGCGAACGCATTAGTTGCTCAGGATGGAGCGCCACCTCTTTCCCAAGGTGAAGCTGCTGGCAGCACTCCTCATACTTCAAAGGAGTATTCTTAACTTTATTATCACAAGGACAATCAATATTTTTCATAAACTAGCTTAGAATTTCCGTTGATAAATCATTCCAATTTGCATTTCTTGATTCAATTAACTCAATTTTCCACTGTCTTCGCCAAGCTTTTAGTTGCTTTTCCCTGGCCAAGCAATACTTAATATCGCTTCCAGACTCAAAATAAACTAGCCTCTTCAGGTGGTACTTTTTAGTAAAGCCATCAATTAAACCTTGTTGATGCTGATGAATTTTTTTTAATAAATTCCCTGTAACTCCAATATAAAGTACGCCACCCTTTTTTTAGGCCATTATATAGACATAGTATTCCTTCACTATTAAGTTTCCTTTTCGCTTTAAGCTAGGATCCTGAATCAAGTTCAGGATGACATACTAAGAACGGTATCAGTCGCTAAACCTTTGTCGTTCTGAGCTTGAGTCAGGATCTTCTAAGAATTTAACCTAGTTTTTTACGCTTCAGGTAACTCACAATAGCCGAACATACAGCGAGCTTTAATTTCTTCACGGATTTCTTCAGGAAGTTGCTGTTCCCAGTCGCCTTGACCTAAAGGAATTTTGCTAGCGATTTGTCGCGCAGAGATATGCAGGTTTTCATCGTTCCAGTTTTCTACTGGAGCTAATAACTTATTGTAGGTTAAGTGCTTCAATAAATACTGAGCGTTATCGTCGACTTCCACATTATCAAGCGTAATCAATTTATTATCGCGACGCGTTGGATAAACATAAACATTCGTATTACCCGAGAATAACTTGCCCATGGCCTCCAAAATACCGCCCTCTAACCCTTTATAATATTTAGCATCGAAAAGCTGATCAAAGTCTAGAATACTTAAAACGATACCGATTCGGTTTTGAGTATAGCGACGCATCCATGAACGCAACCTAAAGAATCGTAAGTAATCGGAAATAAGAACGTTATAACCCAGCTTATTTAGCAAGTCCACGCGGGCTAAGAAGTCGGCGTCCTCTGTTTCCACATCGCTATCAAGCTCGGCCATGGTAATTTCAGCAACGGTACAAACCTTGTCGTTCTTCACATCTTCTTCTTCAAGAAATTGCCTCATCGCCGCTTCCGTCATGTCTACATGAACTTTTGTCGGTGGCTTAAAGGAACCACGAATGACCAGAACATCTTTTTTGCGCAACAAGCTCATCGGCACTTCCGAACTACCCTTAGCATCAAACATCACCGCGCGGCAGCACCAAGATCGTACCAAGTGCAAATTCATCAAGCGATTTTCGACCTTGTTAAACTGATGACCAGAGAAGTGAATCAAATCAATTTCAATACGCTTTTGACCAAAAGGATTAATCAGGTTGTCGAGTAGTGACTCAATAAAGGTTTTCGGTTCTTGGTTGTAATGAAAAGCACCATAAACTACATTCACACCTAAAATACCCAACGCCTCGGATTGTTCACGGTTGGTATCATCCAGCATACGGACATGCATCAGGATTTCACTCGGAGGTGCGCTAGGCTCTAGCTGCACTCGAATGCCGATCCAGCCATGGCATTCATTTTTCTGGCTGTAACTCTTTGCAGTCACTGTTGCCGCATAACTAAAGTATAAGGTTTCTTGAGAACGAACCGCATCTAAGCGCTTGTGAAGTAAATCATATTCATAGCTCAGCATTTGCTCCACACGCTCACGGCTAACGTAGCGACCCGCTTTACCGTAAATATCATCGCTAACCTGCATATCATAGGCCGACATGGTTTTGGCAACCGTACCCGCAGCAGCACCCGCGGAAAAGAATTGACGAGCAACTTCCTGCCCGGCACCAATTTCAACAAAAGTACCGTACTGCTGCTCGTTTAAATTAACCGCTAAAGCCTTTTGCTCAGTTGTTAAGTTTTTATCGTGCTCAATCATTCTTTGTCCGTATTGACTTTGAAGTGTTGCATTAATTCTTTAATGAATTGTGCCATAGTTTGCGTCATAAGCACAAAATCAGCATCTAAACGTGCCAGTTTCCCATCTGGACCAGTCGCCTGAGAATCAATATCATCATTTTCTTTTAATAGTTCATCATCGAACTTGAGGCTTTTCAGCAATAAATCGCTAGTCAGCACAGCACTAAACTCTTCAGCACGGCGAATTCCCATCTTTTGTACCCAAAAACCATCATCCAGTAGCTCTTTAACCAACTCAAGATCTTGCTCACCTTTGATCTTAATCACGCGATCATCTTTAGGATCTTGTAAATCAAACTGCCCTGTTAGCTCTAGTTCGTTCGGCAACTCACCTAAAACCCACTGATTCATAATAGCGCCAGGACTTTCCTCGCCCATCAAGCGCACGGCTCCCAAGGATCCCAATGACTCAATCAGTAACTCAATAAAGGCATCCGCAGCACTGGCACTACCGGCATTAACCACCAACAATTCATGTCGTGTATCAATATAGCCATAAATATGACTAGACTTAGTTAAAGCTTTAGGCTTAAGCAGACTTAAAATATCGTCTTTGAGATTGGCCTTTTCTTTACCATAGACTTTTCGCCCTTCAGCCTCTTCAATTTGAGCAACACGATCTTCTAGCGCTTCTTTGACCATACTGGCGGGAATGACTTTTTGCTCTTTGCGCATAGAGAGTAAATAAGCGCCATTAGCCGAATAAACCAAATGATCATGTCCTCGGCCCAACGGAGAAACCCAACCAAAAGCGTCAGTCTCTTGTCGACCAACGTCTTTAAAGCTTTGATTACTAAGCTTTTCTTCTAAAGATTCTTGAGAGTGCTCAAATTCTGAGCTGAGATAATAAATAAAACAGTTTTTAAACCACATAAGAACAAGCCGGCTATCATTAGACTGCGTATTATGCCAAAACCCTCTGCCGATACTAGCCATGAAGCTAGGTTTTTACATTAATTTCTGTGGATAGGCTCTGTGCATCTTTAAATTTCGTCAATGACCCCCATTAGTACCTCTTAGACACCTTTATGGAGACACCATGTCAACAACAGATTTTTCAACAACAGAAGCTAAGGCTTCATACGGTATTGGCCTTCAAATGGGCCAGCAAGTAAGCGGCGCATTCCCTGGCGTAACCATTGACGCAGTTATCGCTGGTATCCAAGATGCCTTTGCCGGCAAAGAATCACAAGTCTCAAACGAAGACTTAAACGCAGCCTTCCAAGAAATTCAAAAGGTTGTGGAGGAAGAAAATGCAAAGCAAGCGAAAGAGTTTGCAGCCGAAGGCGAAGCATTTTTAGTCGAAAACGCCAAGCGTGACGAAGTTACAGTACTCGACAGCGGCTTACAATACGAAGTTATTAACCAAGGTTCTGGCGATGTTCCGACCGCCGACGCTACCGTAAAAACTCACTATGCCGGTACACTCGTTAATGGCCAGGAGTTCGATAGCTCTTATAAACGTGGCGAACCAGCAGAGTTTCCTGTAGGCGGCGTAATCCCAGGCTGGACTGAAGCACTACAAAAGATGCCAGTTGGTTCTAAGTGGAAATTATACGTTCCGTATAACCTTGCTTATGGTGAGCGCGGAGCCGGTGGCGCTATTGGCCCTTACCAAGCATTGGTTTTCGAGATTGAGTTACTGGAAATTGTTTCTTAATTGTCGAAAGCACAAGGCATAAAAAGAAAGGTGAGCTTTTGCTCACCTTTATTTTGTTTACCAGTTTGTTAATGACAACGTTAGAAGCTAATGTGCTCCGCGCTGACTTATTTACAACGTGCCGGTCGGTACTTCTGAGCCACAGTTCCACCAGTACAGTCCCAATAAGTGATTTGATTCCCTTCAAACATTGGTACGTAAACAATGGTCTGCGGACCGTAGCCTAAGCGCGGACTTTTAAAGAAAACCGTAATCACGCCATCATTGACGGCAATTTTCTCGATTACTGACGTTTCGTAGTCTTCAGCCGTCAGAATGTCTTCAAAGCCATTATCCAGATCTTCAACTTTTGCGCCCAAGACTAACGCTTCAGAAACCTGTGACTTAACACTTTCAGCAGTGTATACGCCAGGCGACAATTCAGCACGAATGGTATATTCCTGATAAGCAGGAATAGCGACAGCAGCTAAGATGCCAACCACAGCAACTGCTGTTGCGCCACCTGCCCCAACCATCAGATCTGTTGCACCATTCTCAAAAGTGAACTCAAAGCCTAACTGGTCACTACTTGATATAAGGCTAATTCCAACAGCTCCCTTCTCTGGGAAACCAAGCTCTTCCGCCGTTGGCAATAAGGTCAAATCAATACCAGCTTTTGAAATATCACCCAGCTGATTCAGTAGCTCTAAATAATAGTGGTATGAAGTTCGTGAAATATCTTTAATTGAAGTGGTGTATCCTAATAACGTATGTTCGTATCTAAAGCCCTGCTGCTCACTCATCCAGGAAGCAATATTTGTATCAGCAACACGGTTATGGCGTTCGATTAGAATTTGAGGAACTGTTGCGTAAACAATGTAGTCACCCTCCACGCTGAAATACATGTGAGACTTCATACTTTTTGCAAGCTCAGCCCCAAAATTATTCTTTGGTTGCATCATACTCCCCATGCCAAAGGGGATCATTGGCGACTTAATGTGATGAATACTCAGTCCATTGATTTCTTTTTTTGAATACTCTGTATCTTTTGTTGTCTTATAGCTTTCTATGACTTTAGGAAACAAGTCTTTGTCATGCTTAAAAATCCAGTAAACACCGACCTCATCATTAATGCGAACAACTTCAGGTCCAAAAGCTCTTAAGAGGATATCAAAATCTTGGCCTGTCTGCTTTTCAAAGTCATCTGCAAAGTTTTCCCAGTCATTTTTAAAGCCTGGCTTAACCAACTCCATATTCTCTTTAAACTGGTCAATCTGCTCCGCAGTAAACCATGACATAACCAAAACAGAACTCGGCTGACCTACCGACTTAATATCGTAGTCATTACTAGTCACCGGCAAAAACTGACGAGCACCTACATTTGGCATATCCAACAATAGTTTAAGACGTGTTTTACTATCACTCACACCGTAGCCTAGCGCTAGGCCTTTAGCTTGATCGACGCCCAGTTCTTTTAATTGCTGCAGCTTTTCAGGTGGCATGCCCATTTGTATAAATGGCATAGCATTCTTCGGGCTAGCCCAAACAAACAATCCTTGATGGCTTGAATCAATATCCTTTTCCAACTTTAACATCTCGTGTTTATCATTCGGCTTGATGGTCGCCGCAGCATTTTCTAAGCTAGTGACGGAAGTCCCCATGCCGCTAACTAACGTAAACCTCTGTTTATCCGAGTTATAGCTATAGTAAACAGCTGCACCTGGCCCAAAACTGATAATGCCTTTAGCTTGCCCTTCCTGAGGCATTAAGTTGGCATTAGGGATACCCTTCACCAAATCCTGAAGTGCAGTATTAAAACTGGTGTCGTCAGAATAATCTAGACTGGTACCAGCGAATACGACTGGCTGTCCATTTTGACTCACAAAGGCCAACTCTACGGGGCCTTTTGTATGCTCTACATAAAACTGAGCTAGCGGTTTAGCATGGGCTTGAAGCTTCGCAATAATATTATCGTAAACGCCCTGTTGAATTTTTTTAACGGCTTTGACATGCTCTTCGTTGCCCAGCGCATACTTAAAGCTATCGGCTTTGGCTGAAAAGCCTGACCACGGGTTTGGAAGGCGAACGTACGCCACCGTATTTTCAGGCAGTGAGCCGTATAGCCAGGCACTTTCAGCTAAGCTTTCAATCTTAAAGCTTGGTTTAACGACTTTTTTTTGTTCAGTGTCGGAACACCCCGTTATAATAAACCCCCAAGCTAACGAAGCCACCAGTAGCTTTTTAATTGATGTGCTCTTATCTAGAATTGTTTTCATGAAGTCCTCTATATCTTTTTTTAATCGTGTCCTTTAGGGTCTTTCACTTAAGATTAAACCCAATAAAATCAACAGTAAGTGTATTACTCCGTGTACATTTTCACAATCAGAACTACATATAAACAGCACTATATTCACGAAATATTCAGCTCTATGAACTACTATCAATACAGTGATTAACATTTGGATACAGGAAAGGGTTGCTTATTAAACCGTTATTCCCTAGGTTATAGGCACGTTAAATTGAGGTATACGCATTTGAAATCCCCTATAAGAATTATCATTATTGCGCTGGCTTTATTCATTCTCCAAGGCTGTGGCTTACAGTTTTGGTATAACCGCATTGCTTGGTTGTCTACCTGGTATGCCGATGATTACGTGACGCTCAGCTCTATTCAGGAAGAGCGTATTGAAACGCTAGTGGATAAGCACGCCACTTGGCACAGAACGACTCAACTACCGCGTTATAACCAGTTTATCGACGATTTCTCGGCAAACCTTCGCAATCGAACGGTCGCTGACAAGTATGATAGTTATGGTGACCGCTTAATAAATTTCTACCACACAATTTTAGATCGAGTTCTTGATGACGCCATCAACGAACTTGCCCAACTCAGCGACGAGCAGGTTGATGAACTGATGACAAACATCAATGAATCAGCCAAAGACCAGTCAGAAGAGTTCCTTGGAAAAAGTAACGAAGAGCGTTTAGAGCAGTCCTTAGAAGAGGCGACAGAAAGTTATGAAGAATGGTTTGACGACTTAACCGAAGACCAAGAGATGATGATTCATGACTTCGTCAGTAGCTTAAAACCGACGGGCAAACTGCGCATGGAATACCTAAAGCAATGGCGTGAAGCTTTTTCTTTAGCATTGACCGAACGTCAATCCGAGTCTGGGAAGAAAGCGTTACGCAGTCTCATTAAAGATCCTCGCCAGTTACGTTCGCCAGCGTTAATTAACAACTCAAAGCATAATGACGCGCTGCGCAAATCGTTTCAACTAGAGCTGTTCAACAGCGCTTCTGATGAGCAAATCGAACATTTTATTGATTACCTCGATGAGTATCGCGAAGATTTTTCAGAGCTGATCAAGGACGTTGACTAAACAACGTCTTTGAAATACTCATAACCTAAGCTGATACCGATGGCTAGACCAAAGCTAATCAAGGTTCCAATTAAAATATATTCGGTTAAACGGCGGTCGTGAGCTTCTTTTAGATCGCCAAACCTGAATACAGATTTCGCTGCCAGTAAAAAGCCGACACCTTCCCAGTGACCGGTCACAATAAATACAAAGATAAATAAACGCTCTAAAAATCCAATGTAGCTTCCCGCGTTTGCTAACGAATGGTTAGATTGCCCAGCTTCGTCGACATTGAGCGGTGTCCATCGCGATATTAATACTTTAATGACAATCGACGAAACACGAGTTAAAAGTAATATTGCTATAGCGAATAACCATAGCTGTTCGACGTGAAAAGACACTTGATAAAAGTCTGGGAAATAATAACCTACTACCGCTAAGATTACTGCCAGATGTAACAGCTGATCGATAATAAACAAGCTTCGGCGGTTGAAGAATAGTGACTTTTCTCGTTCAACCTCATCAGCCACAAAGCGGTTACTGACCGACTTAAAGCCGTCGATGACGTAATGTGATACAACCAAAATAAGCCAGCCGAGCCAGTATTGTGGCGAAAAGGCAAAAGCCATGGCATAAAGTACCGCATGAACCAACGAGTGCAGAATAAGCTTATTGGACACAAAAGCTTTCTGCTCTTTGTCCTTAATCCATGATATTGGCTGGATGAGAAAGTCGGCGATTAAATGCGCCATCAATAATTTTAATAATAATAGAGTCATTACTCACCTTGTATTCGTTTTGTTATCGCCTCGCGGTAATACTGTTCTGCGTCCTTGATAGCATCAAACCCTGCACGAGACAGCCGTTCACTAACACGGCTTTGTGGTATCGATAGCAGCGCTGAAATCTCTTTTTGCGTGGCCTCCGGATGCTCTAAGCTCGCTGCCACGACTTCTGCGCTGGTTTCGGACCAGTCATCAATCGTTAATAACGCTAATTTGATGAATAGGTTAATCGCTTTATCAAATTCTTGCCAGGGAGTTTTTACTGCAAGAGTCTGTTTCTTGAGCGAATCGAACTTTCTACCCGAATGAACAAATGCCTCACCATTCGACTGCAACACCTGCTCCGCGTGATGTTCCAAGCAACCCACACCAATAGCCATTCGGACGTCAAGCTCCTTAAAGCGCTTCACTATTGCCTTGAGACGTAGAGCAATTCGAAACGCCTCTTGCGGCTGATAGACAATGAGCTGGAAGCTATCACCGCGATAGATCTGCCAATCTTTTGGACTATCCCCATATATTGATAAAAACTCTTTTAGCGCAGAGAGCCACTCAGCCCCTTGCTCACTATTCTGAGAGTTGACAATATCACCTGTAATAACAGCTATTTGGGGAAGTTTACTTAGCCCTGACTTAAACTGCTTACTCATACGATTACCTCGATATACTGTTCTCTACTTGCGCTCTTCAAGTTCCATGAAGTCATATTCTTTGAAGTCATGTTCCATACGGTACAGCCTACAAACGATTCACAGCTGTAAGTAAATACGTACAAAAACGTATATCAACAAAAATACGCTTTTTACCGTATAATGTCAAATATACGCAATTTTAAGTATATCCAGGTAGCAGATTAGGGCAGTAAGTCTCCATCAAACCCTTGGTATTCTATCCCAAGTAGTTTAGCCAGCGTTGGCGCTATGTCCGTAGTACTAACGGTCTTAGAGACTTGTTCAGGCTTAAAGTCGGCTCCCATCAACACAATAGGAACCTGCTGATCATAAGCATAAATAGAACCATGGGTCGTGCCCAAGCTGCGGCTGACTAGATAGTTCTCTTTAAAGACAAAGTAGATATCTCTGGAGCGCGGCTGATAATGAGTCTTCGCTACATATTGGGAAATCTTGTCATTCATGGCGAGCTCATCAGAGATAACCACTCGATTGATATACTCCAACTTCTCAGCCTCTTCCACAAAACGCCTTTTCTGAGCAAGCGTCGCCTGAGGGTAGAAGAATGGGTATCTTTCTTCCTTCATCTCAACCAATGGTTTTTGAAGCTCAAACTCTTGACGCAACCAAGACTCAATTGCCCTAATATCATCAATCAACTGCATCTTAGGCACACGACGAGCATCTTTGCCCTGTTGGGCTTGATATTCAGGTAAAGGCTGTACCCCGTGGTCGGCCGACAGAGCGATCACCACATCATCACCAAAACGCTGTTTCAAAACTCTAAAAAACTGCCCCAAAAACTGATCGAGTCGCAACATATGATCGAGCGCTTCTTGGCTGTATGGTCCCCAAGTGTGCCCAACATAATCTGTAGCAGATAAACCGATAGCCAATAGATCAGGGTTAGCATCTTGGCCAAGATCCTGTGTCTTGATGATATATTGGGCCGCGTCTAAGATGTATTGATCCGCAAACGGCGTGCGGCTAACCATGGAATAAAAGGATGTATCGTCGCTAGATTTCGGAGCAAGCTGATAAGGAAAGTTTTTATTATCAATTAAGTATTCGCCAGCAAACAAATCCTGTCGAGTATGCTCAAGATAGAAGCTCTCCGGCTTTAACCGCCTCCAAGCTTTAGGGTTATAGTTATCGACTGGGTTGGTTGTGTTATATGACTGAATAAACTCCGCAAGTTGCTCTTCATAAAAACTCGAAGTAACTAACTCACCTTTCGATTTATCATACCAATAAACACCATCAGCCTCTTTGCCGCCCATCAGGATGCCCGAGCGATCTTTGCCCGAAACCGAGAAGACTTTTGATTGCGGATTGGCTTGCTTTAATAAGTCACCGACCGTCGGCACTAATAAATGTTTTGGCGACACACCCGCTTTATCGAGCGCACCAGCTGAACCAACCACTTGATTATGGCTATCCGCGACACAGTACTTCTCTTCTCCAGCTTGACGATCGTAAAAATAATTGCCAGTAATCCCAGTCTTTGCTGGGTAAGCTCCTGTCAGAAGTACTGAGTGTCCTGGCCCAGTCAACGTGGCGGAGTGGTCATGGTAAGCATTGCCGTAAAAACGACTGTCTTCCCAGATAGTTTTGAAGCCACCCGTATAGTGTTCCTGATAACGCTTTAGTAGATCGCGATGCCACTGATCAATAGAAATAAAGACCACTAATCTAGGAGCGTCATCTTCAACAGTTTTATTGGGTGAGGTATTACAAGAAAATAAAAATAAAGAACTCACTACAATCGAAAGTAGGCTACGCATAGTTATCAAAAGTCGCTAGAAGGCATCGTTAATCGTGGCCAAACAATACCACAAATACTCAATCATATCTCATGCTTGGTAGCACTAAATAGAGTGCTTAGGAGGAAAGCCAAAAATATACTATCGCCCACTACAAACCTTCTTCATTCTTTCATGTGTCTAGCGCCGTTGGCTCCTTGGCACTAAACTTTAATCAAATACTAATCATCCACCTTCATCTGCACACTCAATACATCACAGGGTGAACCATGCAATACACCATTCGCCGTTGAGCCAAGAAGTAATTCCCAGCCATTTTGGCCATGCGTACCAATCGCAATTAAGTCACACCCATGATCTTTAGCAAACTTCTTAATCACTCGTGATGGCTTACCCACTTCAATATGTTGCATGCTTTCTGAAATGCTAAAGTGTTTTCCAAGCTTTTCCAGTCGCTTTTTCTTGGCTTTAATGGCTTCCTGCTCAAGCTCTTCGGTATTCACCACCACAGCTCCAAATGGAGCGCCCGCCCACAAACCTGCATCGATAGGTTCCGCTACGTGCAATAGCTCGATCACACCACCTTCAGCCAAAACACTTTGGGCTTTTAAGATGACTTTTTTGCTTTCTTTACGTAAGTCTACCGCTACGACGATATGATTAAATGACATAATTAACTCCTTGTTAATAAGGCCTATCAGTAAACTTTATCATAGCAAACGTAGGAAATCTTGCGTCTTAGATCATGTTCTAAGGTAGGGAGTTGTGATTATGGTCAGACATAAAAAAACGCCCAACTAAGGGCGTTTTCTTAATTTACGTTAAACACTAGCTTTTATATTTCTTAAACTCATTGCTGTAC
>QQTG01000023.1 GCA_003370465.1 Kangiella sp. HD9-110m-PIT-SAG07
CAGTTATCGCAAGCACCGATGAGATAGCCAGATACTTGAATGTTTTCAAAGTATTCATGAATAACTCCTATGATTAGTTAGGTGAACCAGCTACTGGAGTTTTAAGGTACGGGAAGCTTTCATCCACGTCATCCGCCGATAAAGGCGCACCGTCAGTAAATGGAGCATCACCTACGTTAGCATCAGATGGTGAGCAATAACCTAAGTTTGTAGGCGTTCCGTCAACCGGGAACTCGTAACACAAACGACCCATAACAACACGCAGTGCAATATCTACAACGTCATCACCTGGGCGACGGCCGTTTGGGAAACCTGCTAAATCATCACCGACAACACCATAAGGTGATTGCTGTGATGCTGGAACAGCAGGGATAGCCGTGTTGAGACGTAACATTTCTGACGCTGTCACGGTAGCTTGTTGGTTAACACCAGGGAAACCTGTTAAGAACGTTGCTAACAAGTCTTCACGAGGGAAGTTTGTTGGCGCAATCGTTTCAAAGTTTGTACCTAATGTAGAGTTAACTGCGTCTCTAAATAAAATATTCAGTAACTCTGGGAAGCTCGGGTTGGTTACATAGTCGGCAAACTGACCATCACCACTAGGAGCCGTCGTTGAGAACTTATCTTTATCAGGTAAGCCAATTACTAGTTCGTTAACTAGCGGGTTACTTAGACGCGATATTTGCACCATAGCGCCACCGTTAACTTCTGGCTTCTCGAAAGTTGCGTTAGGGTTTTGGATGCGTGCTTGCGGTACATATGCTGTAGTCCATGCACCAATAACACCGTTACCACTACCTACTAGACAACTTTTTGGTAACTCAAGCGCAATGGTAGTGACATTCTTATCTCTAAGGTCATCATTCGCTGTGTCTTGAGTAATACCGCCAGGGAAACCATTTCCATCACCAGCGCCAGGAGAGCTGTCGCCTTCAACCGGTACATAGTTTACCAAGTCAAAACTTTCGCCTAAATTTACTGCGAATGCGTCTGAACGTTGACCAACAAATGCTTTACCCGGAACTGAGCAGTTTGGAACGCTGATGTCATACTCATACTGATCAGCATAGGCTTGATAGTCAGCTGATGAAGAGAATGTTTTATCACCAATATAATCCCACGGTTTAGTGAATGTGTTTTCACCGCCCGCAGCAGTTACTGAGGTCTTAGTACCTGACTTAACAGGGCCTTCAACCAAATCAATAGTGTATTCTTCTATGAAGTTTAGAACAGAGCTATCGCCAGCTGCAATACCGCCAGCATTCTTTAGTGGAATGGCAATTTGCTTTTTATCGCCATCTGGACCAATCGCTAATTGAATGCCTGCACCATCAGCGGCAAGTTTGTTATTAAACTTGAACTGATAAGTTAGGTCTTCTACTGCGTCGCCATCGCTATCAACGTGAATGTTATAGCTAGCAGCTGGATCTAGAGCAAAATAGTTAGGACCGCCGTATGCATCTTGGAGCGGTACATAGTTTGCAATGATCGTGACGTAATCTTCGCGACCTGCTTCATAGCTGTTAAAGATATAAAAATCGGTAGAATCTAGCGTTGGATATCGTGTAATATTTGGAGCTTCGCGGTGACTTGAAGCGGCCGCATCCTGTGCTATATAGGCGCCGGCCATGCACAAGCATACCGCACTTGTTATAATATGCTTCTTCATTGTTCATACCTCGTTTTCTGTGGGGTATTTTTGTTGTGTGACGACGGACTTGTGTGTGAAGTCGTGTGCAACATTAATACCCCCGTCTATTTATAGTACAAATCTTGTAAGCTTGTACCTGCAACCTACCCTAAGCCCTTGGATGTGAAAGTAATGTAAACAAAGACATCCGATGAGTAGACTGTTTTGTGGGCTGCTCTTACACTCTTACCGCGCTTCACACTCCATTCACAGGTATCGCTATAGTTTTGACTGACACTTAAAAGGAGTTGTCATGAAAATTATATTATTCGCAGGTTGTTTATTAACTTCGGCATCAATCATAGCAGAAGAGCAAGCTTTGGATACCTCTAATACCAGCGCAGATTTCGAAACTATTTTCGTTGAGGGGCAAAGAACAAATTTGATTGGAAGTTCTCAGTCTGCATCTGAAGGAGTCGTGGGGCAGGTGGAGTTGTCGCAAAGGCCGATGCTTAGGACTGGCGAAATTTTGGAAACGGTTCCAGGGCTTGTGGTAACACAGCACAGTGGCACAGGCAAAGCGAATCAATATTTTTTAAGGGGATTTAATCTGGATCACGGCACGGACTTTTCAACGTCTATTGATGGTATGCCTATTAATATGAGAAGCCACGGCCATGGGCAAGGATATACAGATTTAAACTTTATTATAGAGGAAGCAATAGAAACGATAACTTATAAGAAAGGTTCTTACTACGCTGATGTTGGTGATTTTAGTGGTGCTGGCTCGGCGCTAATGAATACTCAAAAAAGAGTAGAACAAGGATTTATAGAATTAACGTTAGGTGAGGATTCTTATCAAGAATTAACGTCTGTTAATTCTTTTCAAAATGATGACGTATCTTGGTTATATGCGTTAAATTTAAATTATTATGATGGTCCATGGACCGATATTGAGGAAGATCTTCAGCGGAAGAATGTATGGCTTAAGCGCAGTCAAAAATTTGAAGATGTTACTTTTGATGCGACATTAATGTTGTATGACAATAGCTGGAATAGTGCAGACCAAATTCCACAACGGGCCGTTGAGCAAAATATTATTGATGAACTGGGCTCTTTGGACACCACTCTCGGTGGAGACTCCAGTCGTAATAGCATTAATTTACAGTGGTACAATGATAGTTTTTCAGCGAACATTTACGCGATTCAATATGACTTAAATTTATGGTCAAACTTCACTTATTTTCTAGATGATGAAAATAACGGAGATCAATTCGAGCAAGTTGATGAGCGTACGATTTATGGTGGGTCTTTAAGCTATACCCTACCATCTAACAACGATTTTTTGACTCATCATTTTGGCGCTGAAACTCGATACGATGATATTGAAGAGGTTGGTTTATATAAAACACAAGAGAGACAGCGTCTGGGAGTGGTTCGTAGCGATACTGTTGGTGAGCTAAGTATAGGTGCTTTTTATGAGGCAACGATGAATTGGAACTCAAGTCTCAAGAGTGTGGTTGGGTTGCGCTATGATTATTATGATTTTGATGTGACTAGCTTGTCACTTTCTAATATTAATAGCGTTGATTTAACGAATAATGACGGCAAGGATACGGATGATTTATTATCCGCTAAAGCCAGTTTAATTTACTCATTGAACCCAGAGTGGGAAACCTATTTGTCGGCTGGCCAAGGGTTTCACTCTAATGATGCGCGTGGAGTAACGGGTAAGGTTGATCCTGCTACTGGGCAGTCTATTGATAGTGTTGATCCTCTGGTGCGCTCTTTCGGTTATGAACTTGGTGTCAGAGGTTTTATCAGCGAACGACTGAATACTTCGTTATCACTTTGGGCGTTGGATTTAGATAGTGAGTTACTGTTTGTGGGTGATGCGGGAAACACTGAAGCCAATGGAGCGACTGAACGCTATGGCGTTGAACTTACTGCTTATTATCGTTTGGATGATACTTGGTCTATTGATCTTGAGTACGCTTATACTGACGCTAAGTATCGTGATGTTCCAGCAGGCGAGGGCGATCATGTTCCCGGTGCGATTGAACAAGTGGTTCAGACTGGAGTGAGTGCTAATTTCTCTAATGGTTGGTTTATGAGTAGCCGTGTACGCTATTTTGGCGAAAGACCACTAGAAGAAACTGGAAATATTACTTCTGATCCAACTATTTTGGCTAATTTGAGGTTGGGATTCCGGCAGGATAACTGGACGTTTAAAGCTGATATCCTGAATCTGTTTGATAGTGATGATCATGATATCGACTATTATTATGCTTCGCGCTTATCATCGGAGCCTTCAGGGGCTGCTATTGAGGATATCCATTACCATGTGTTAGAGCCTAGAACGGTTAGGTTATCCGCCACTTATCATTTCTAGATATAAATGTTGCGTTGAACAAAAAATAAGCATATAAAGTGTTCCGTTTTTAATGTTTACTTTTGAAGGTACTGTGATTGAGCAAAGCGATAACTGAGTCAATGACTACGACTGGTATGATTTCATCTGAAAATTCTTTGTTGTTTGAAACTATCGTCAACGACTTGAGCGAAAAGGGATACAGCGTTAATTCAAATGCGTTGCCTCATGAGCTGTCTTCGCAACTATTAGAACAGCTCCATGTTATGAGCAGCAAAGAGTTTGATACTGCGGGTATAGGGCGTCAGCAAGGTCATATGGTCAATAACTCTGTAAGAACTGACGAAATTTGCTGGATTGACGGAAACTCGGAAGCTGGTGCACAATGGTTAGCATGGTCTTCGGAGTTGCGTGAATACCTTAACTCCCAACTTTTTCTCGGTCTTTTCTCTTTTGAAAGCCACTTTGCGCATTATGGGCCAGGTGATTTCTATAAACGTCATCTTGATGCTTTTAAAGGCGAATCGAATCGAGTGTTATCGGTAGTAGTTTATTTGAATCCAGACTGGCAGCCGGAAGATAATGGCGAGTTGGTTTTATATCGAGATGAGACAGATATAAAAGGGGTTAAGGTTACTCCTAGTTTTGGCACAGTAGTCACTTTCCTGAGTGAACAGTTTCCACATGAAGTGTTACCTGCCACCCGTGATCGGTATTCTATTGCGGGCTGGTTCCGACTCAATAACAGCTTGTTTGATCGAATTGACCCACCTAGCTAGCCATTACTCCCAATATTACCGAGCATTAAAAAAGGCCACTAACGGAGTTAGTAGCCTTTAATATTTGGTGGAGACGGCGGGAGTCGAACCCGCGTCCGCGAATCCTCTGCTTCAGAATCTACATGCTTAGAACCATCTTTAAGTTAACCGATGACGAGCCAATGGTCAGGCTTTCAAAGGCGATCTCGAGGTAAGTTTAACAGTTGGCTGCCGAGCACAGTTACCTGCGAGTCCCTGTATATGACTGTCTAGCTCCTACCAAGGACGCTCAGAGTAGACAGTTAGCCTTAAGCGGCTAAAGCGTAGTTGTCTTCGTTTGCAACTATAAGTTTTCAGCTTTGATTTTACGAGATTCGCTGAACATCTCGACATGCAACTAAAGTTTCGTAATCCACGTCGAAGCCGTTTCGTCCCCGAGGAACGTTTCATTATAACTTATATGGAGCTTGTGTATATAGGATTCAAGTGTAATATTACTAAAAGTAATTTGTGGCTTGGTTAACATTCCCATGTTTAACAAAAGGTTACACTTTACGGGCTAAAGTAGGAGGGTTAATGTCAGAGCAAAATAAGAAACGTCTTGAGTCGGCGATGCTGTCTCACAAAGGCGTATCTCGCGAGAATAATGATGATAAGGTTTATGGGTCTGCTGAGCTTGGTCTGTGGCTATTATCTGATGGTGTTGGTGGTCTCAAGCAAGGAGAACAGGCGAGTCTTTATACCGTCAAAGAAATTCGCAAATCTATAGCCAATGGTTCGAATCTGTTTAACGCCGTTCATTCGGCGCACTCAGTTATTAAAGCTTATAATCGGCATGAAGAAGAAGACCGTGGTGCAACAGTCGTTGCTGTCCATTCAAAAGGCAGCAGCTATGACGTCGCCTGGGTCGGGGATAGCCGCGCCTACTTGTGGAATGAGATGACGGGGGAGCTGTCGCAGCTAACTGAAGATCATACTTTGGTTCAAAAGTTGCTCAATGCTGGCTTACTAGAAACGTCACAAGTGAAGCATCATCCTAAGCGTCATGTGATTACTCAGTGTCTAGGAATTGAAAATGATCATCAATTAGATATTGGCTTTTTCAACAGAGAGTGGGATTATGGGGAGCACCTTTTATTAGCTAGCGATGGTTTGTATGATGAATTATCGAGAACTGAGCTGATCGGGGCACTACGCATGCAGCGTGATAACCAGGCAAAAGTAGAATATATGGTGACGCTTGCATGTGAAAATGGGGGTAGCGATAATGTTTCTGTAATTCTTATTTCTTCGCCAGTCAAAAAACCGAAGAAAAAGAAGAAAAAGAGCTTTGTCGATCAAATTAAAGAATTATTAAAAATAGGTTAACATGAGGTAAGTATGTCGTCACAAGATCCGTCAAAAAATACACCTGAGGCAACAAAAGGGTATAGAGAAGATAAGGCCGGGCCGCAAGGAACGCTTGTTTTTGACTCTAAAGAAGTGGATAGGATGATTGCTGCTGAAATTCAGAAGCTAGAAGATGATGGGACGAAAATTCCTGCTTTACTGGCAACGACTAAGCCTCACGCTGGGACCGCGTTTCTTTTAGATTATGGTAAGAATGTTATCGGTAGAGGAAAGGGAAACAGTGTTACTATCTATGACCCTGCTGCATCTTCGACCCATGCGCAAATCACTTATTATAACGGTGAATGGAAAATTCTAAATTTACTGTCTTCTAATGGAACCATTGTTAATGGTGAGAAAGTTTCTGAGCGTGAATTAACTTTTGGTGACAAAATCCAGGTTGGACATACCGAGTTCTTATTTACTTTGGTTGATGCCCAAGAAGATAATGAGGAAGATAAAGAAGACGTTAACTGGATGCTCGTAGGTTCATTTGGCATCGCTGCGTTGCTTTTAATCGGTGTTCTGGTCTGGTTATTCCTATAATTATTTTTAATGTCTGACAAATTAACCATAGGTCGCTATGAACTGATCGAGGAGATTGGGCGTGGCGCTATGTCTGTTGTTTATTTAGCAAAAGACCCTGATATTGGTCGATCTCTGGCAATTAAGCTTCTGAAACATGATCTTGTTGAGGAAGATGAATATCGTAATCTGTTCTTACGTGAAGCTCGCGCTGCGGGAGGGTTAAGTCACCCTGGCATTGTCACGATTTACGATGTGGGTATTTGGCAAAATCGTCCTTATATCGCCATGGAGTTGCTAGAAGGCCAGCATTTGGATGACTACCTAGTTGAGCATGGTAGCTTTTCAATCAGTGAGGCAATAGACCTTGCTCAGCAATTAACTCAAGCCCTTGATTACGCCCACAGCAAAGGCATCGTTCATAGAGATATAAAGCCTGAAAACATTCTGGTACTAGACGATGGTAAGCGGTTTAAAATTACTGACTTTGGCATCGCCAGGATTGAGCACCAGTTCTTAGAAGGGGAGAGTGAGGAAGAACAGGCAAAAGTTATGGGTACGCCTGCTTACATGTCACCAGAGCAAATATCAGGCAACGAAACAACGTTTAAAACCGATCTTTATTCGCTGGGAGTTATTTTATACAAAATAACCAAAGGTGAGTTGCCGTTTCAAGCGGCCAACTACGGCGCAATGATGCAGGCAGTGTTACAGCAAAACCCTAAGCCTCTGAATGCCTATTCCGAGCAAGGTTTTATTTGGCAAAGCATTATTTTCCGTTTGCTCCAGAAGAACCCCGATTTACGTTATAGCCGAACGGAAGAGTTAGTTAATGAGCTTGAGGCATTAGCTAACGAAATTGAGGAAGAAAATAAAGGTATCGGTGGCATTCGCTTTGTGTCCATGCGTGCCCGCTGGGCTATTTCTTTATCTTCATTGGTGTTGGTGGTCATGGTTTTAGGGATGATTTGGGTATACAACAAACAGAATACCTTGATGAATCAGCTGGTGTATGACTATGGTAACTCCATGGCTCAAATCATTTCTAGTGAAACGGCTGAGCCTTTATTGTTGGATGAGGATGTTGCTCTACAGGCAATCACCGTTGATATTGTGGAAAACTCAGAAATTCTTTATTTGTCGATTCGTGATAAAGATGAATTAGTCCAAAGCAGTAGCACACTCGACCAAGTGGGCAAGCTATATCGACCGCTGGACGATAACCGGCTGATTGGCAAAAAAGCGGGCAGCCGAATCTATGAAAACCTAGAAGATTTACCACAGGAAGCTTTTATTTTTGATACGCCTATATCGTTTCAAGATAAGCAGATAGGCACGGCAAGCATTGCTTTAGGCCGAAGTAACCTAGTCAGTGCCACGCGCTCATCACTGCTGACAATGATTATTTGGATGTTTGTAATCATGCTTGCTGTATTCTCCGGAGTTTACTGGCTGGCAAATAAATTTACTCAGAGAATTAATAAAACACGTCAGGTTATCAAAGATATACGTGCGCATGGGCAGTCGGATATTATCAAAATCGACTCACACGACGAGGTCGGGCGATTACAACAAGAAGTGAATGACTTAACTCATAAGTTAGCGGGATTGACCAAAACTCAGCATATGGGGGGTGGAGAGATAGATCCTACCTTGAGTGACTTGACGGAGATTGATAAGACCATTCTGTTAGACTATTCTGGTGAGGCTAACTCCGGCGAATCTAATCCAAACTCAGATAAGTCTGGCTCAACGAGCTCCGATTCTGACGATTCTAATAATAACAATCCTAAAGAGTAGTAACTAATTTCTGATGAGTGGTTAATTTTTGAAATAAGTAGCTCATCAAATTCTTGCAGCTATAAGCTATAAATTATAAATTGTCTAACTTATTCTGTAGGGCTTTAACACGATCCTGATAAACCAGAGCTAAGTCATCATTTGGGTTTATAGCCAGTATTTTATCCCAGTAGACTAATGCATCTTCTAGTTCTTGATTTCGGTAGTGTCTTAAAGCTTTTTGATGATAGTTTTCAGAGACTTTATTACGCGTTGTTGTGAAAAGAATATTGTTTTCAAGAGGTTTACCCACTTGTTTCCACGAAACTAATAAGATGTCATATGACTCATCAAATTTCCCTTTGTCGGAAAAGCGTTTAGCGGTAATGAGCTCTTGCTCGGCTTTTAAGGTTGATAGTTCATTGATTAAAGTTTCTTGGTGGTTTTTGGTTAGCGGAGCATCGCTGATTAAGCCTGATAGTAGGATTTCAGCGTCATTGGCTTTTTGTTGCCTTTTATAGTTTTTGGATTGTATAAGAGCTGCTTGCACGAGCTGGCTTTGCAAATGTGCCGACTGCTCAAGGTCAGGCTGGTCTATAATCCATTGAATCGCCTTACCGTATTGTTGAGCTTCCATCATCGCTTCCAACTCAGGGTAGGATTGTTTCGTGTTGCTTTCTTTAGCCGGAAGCTTTTTGACTAATGATGCATTAGAGTCTGGGATTGTTAGTCCCTGAGTAGGGAGCTTTAATTTTTGACCGACATAGATAGCATCACTTTGCTTTAGTTCATTTAGCTCTAAAAGCTCCTTATAACGGTCGGCCGACCCCAAGTACTTTTGTGCAATGACTCCCAAAGTGTCGCCAGAACGAACTTTGTAGGTATAGGTTGACGGTGAGTCTGATTGCGCGTTGGATTCCGCTGAAAGTTGATGGTTAGTCGATTTAGCAGGTGTCGCATCAATAATTGGCACAACGATATCTTTTCTATCTTCTTTAAAGGAGCAACCTGCCAAGGTTAATGCCATAGCGATAGCCGTTAGCTTGGCAGAGCTTATCATTATCGTTGAAATTTGTTGTGATGCGTTCAAATCGTTCAATTTCCTAGTAATTTAAAGACAAATAATAGTAGCAGGAATCGGTCGCTATCAGAGCCTTAGGCCGCTATTTTTAGAACTGTGTCACACACTATGCTTCATGATTCGTTCTTTTGTTTTGTTCCATTCACGCTCTTTTTCGGTTGCTCGCTTATCATGTTGCTTCTTACCCTTGGCAAGACCAATTTCAAGTTTAATTAAGGATTTCTTCCAATACATTTTGAGAGCAACCACTGTATGCCCCTGCTGCTCTACGCCTCGAAATAACTTAGCGATTTCATGGTTGTTTAGCAGTAGCTTACGAGTTCTTAAGGGATCGGCTACAACGTGAGTTGATGCGCTAATTAGCGGTGAAATATGACAGCCAAAGAGGAATGCTTCACCATTTTTAAGCAAAACATAACTTTCTGCTAAATTCACTTTGCCTTCTCTAAGACTTTTAACTTCCCAGCCTTGTAGAGCCAAGCCAGCTTCGAAGGTTTCTTCGATAAAGTAGTCATGGCGCGCTTTTTTGTTTAAAGCAATCGCGCTGCTTGAGTTTTTTTTCTTACCTTTCTTGGCCACAAATAATCTCTTGGTGTTTAGTGAGTGAAGCATATCGCAATAAGGATTATAGGCCTCAATGGCTTGCGCCTCAATAGGTTGGGATTTTTTAAAGGGTCAATGTTACAATTGCCGCAAGACACCTTTGCTATTTAACCATGAAAACCATTAAACGACAGGCTTTGTTGCCTTATTCGGCTCAGCAAATGTTTGAGCTAGTGGATGATATAGAAAAATACCCAGAATTTTTACCTAACTGCTCTGGAGCGGTTGAGGTTGAGCGGAGTCAAAACCAAGTGGTAGCGAGTTTAGCAGTATCAAAAGGTGGTTTTGAGAAAGAGTTTACGACAAGAAATACCAATAGCCCTTATAGTGTTATTGATATGGATCTTGTTAATGGGCCGTTCAAGCAATTAACCGGGCAGTGGCGATTTGTGCCGCTGGATGAGAAAGCCTGTAAAATTGAACTTGAAGTCAGCTTTGAGTTTTCGAATATGCTAACAGGCATGGCTTTTGGTGGTATTTTTAATCATTTGGCGGAGTCTTTTGTAGAGGCTTTTTCAAATAGAGCCAATCAGGTTTATGGGTAGCTAGGTGATTTTTGATGTCTGATTCAAACAACGAAGTGGAACAAAAGTCCCGAGAAAAGATCAGTGTTGAGGTTTGTTATGCACTTCCGGAGCAGCAGACCTTGTTGAAAGTGACCGTTGATGCAGAAACGACTCTTAAGGATGTTATTGAGCTTTCAGGAATCTTGGAGCAACACAAAGAGATCGATTTAGCCGAAAATAAAGTGGGTGTTTTTAGTAAACCGGCTAAACTTGATGATACGTTACATGACGGTGACCGAATCGAAATATACCGGCCATTACTGATTGATCCTAAAGAAGTAAGAAAACAAAGAGCCTTAAAAGCCCAGCAGGAAGCCCAAAGAGCAGATAACAAGAAAATCGATAAGGCTGGAAATAATGGTGCTGAAAATGTTAATAGCGCTAATAAAAACAAAAAGGAATCTTAATTGTTACGTTATCTTTACACTTTGATTTATTACCTTTGTGCACCGTTGCTGTGTATTCGCTGGATATACAAAAGCTTTAAACCGCCGCAATATCGTGAACCGATGCGTGAACGATTTGGTTTTGTTGCACGACAAAAACAACAGTCTATTTGGTTTCATGCTGTTTCTATGGGCGAGTCTATTGCTGCAAAGGCGATTATCGAGGAGTTACTCGATAAGCAGCCAGAGCTTAATATTGTGGTGACTACCACCACGCCAACGGGAGCTCAGCAAATCATTGAAGGGCTTGGTGACAAGGTAACACATCACTTTTCTCCTTGTGATCTGCCTGGCACTATCAAACGGTTTGTGAAAAGAGCTAAGCCAAAGGCATTAGTTATTATGGAAACGGAGCTTTGGCCGAACTGGCTTTATCATATGCAGCAGAGTAATACACCGGTGATCTTAGCCAATGCTCGAATGTCTCAAAACTCAGCTGATAAGTATTCGAAAATTAGCTCATTAAGCCAGTCTATGATGGGCTCTCTGTCTTCTGTGCTCGCTGTGTGTGAGCAGGATGCCAGTCGTTTTGTGCAACTTGGTGTTAAAGATGAACGCTGTGTAGTGACTGGCAATATCAAATTTGATCAAGCTTTTGATATCAATGCTGCGAACGGTTACTTCCCATCTTGGAATGGGCACCACACTCCCATTTGGTTAGCGGCGAGCACCCATCGAGGGGAGGATGAAATAATATTGTCTGCACATAAGAAAGTTATGAAGCAACTTCCTCATGCCAAGTTAATTATTGTGCCGCGACACCCTGAGCGCTTTGATGAAGTCGCGAGCCTTATTCAAGGACATGGTTTCAACTTTGCTCGAAGATCTAAAACAAGTACCTGGAGTGATTCGGTTGATGTATTGCTAGGTGATACTATGGGTGAGCTGATGATGGCCTATCAGTTGTGTGACGTCGCATTTGTTGCAGGGAGTTTGGTGCCTATCGGTGGACATAATATGATCGAGCCAGCTATGTTGAGTAAACCTGTGATTTCGGGTCCTTATGTACATAATTTTCAGGAAATATTTCGAGAACTTGAGCAAGCGGGCGGCGCAATGCAGGTCGGAAGTGGCGATAATATTCATGAGTTAGTGGTGGGATTACTGAAAAACCAAGAGCGGAGAGAATCTGTTGGTCATCAGGCAAAGGTCGTTGTCGAAAAAAGTCGAGGAGCTCTGGATAGAACGGTTAAAGCTTTAGAGCCCTTCCTTTAATCGGTGCGCTAAGGAAAGGCTCCCCTAAAGAAGCTGTTGTTAATTATTCACTAACCACTGGTTAACCTGCTCTATATCTTTTTCGGTTAAGGTACCAACCGCTTGCTCAAGCTTTAACCCATTAATTAAGTAGTTAAATTTAGCTTGGCTCAAAGAGCGTTCCGCGGCGTAAACAGCTCTAGTGGCCTGTAAAACATCAATAATATTTCGTGTACCAGCCTGATAACCGTCTTGCGTTGCTTCTAAAGAACTTTGGCTGGATTCCAAAACACGCTTATTGGCTTTAAATGATTGAATCGATGCTTCTAAAGTAGTAAACGCAGAGCGCACTGCCATTTGAACGGAGCGAGCATTTTGCTCCAATTCATGGGTGGTGCGGAGGTAGTTCTGTTTAGCTTTTTCTGTTTGCGCTGATGTCCTAAAGCCGGAAAACAAAGGAACTGATATGGTAATTCCTGCTTGATAGCCATTTGATAGCTGGCTAGAACTGCTAACAAACCCTGGCGGTAGAGCAGGGGTGCCAGTCGTTCCCTGAGGAAACGTTGTGTCTGTATCGCTATCAGTATCGGAGTAGCTTACGCGAAAGTCAGCTCTTGGGTAATGACCGCTGCGATTACGCTTAACTTCGTCTCGCGCTACTCGCACGTTCATTTGTTGGGCTTTTAAGCCTAGATTAGACTCTGTAGCTACACGCATCCAATCATCCATATTTGATGGACTAGGTTGTTGCATTGTGATTGAATTTCCAACGCTTTCAAGCTCGCCATAATATTGCCCCGTAACTTCCCGCAATGCTTCTTGCGCGTTAACTAAAGCTGTCTCTTGGCTTATTTCATTGGCAACGGCTTGATCATAATTAGCCTGAGAATTCAAAAAGTCTGTAGCGTTAGCTAGACCAGATTCATATTGTTCACGTGTTAAGTCTAGCTGTTTTTGTAAAGCTGCTTTTTCATTTTGAGTGATACTTAATGACTCTTCTGCGGCTAAAACATTGAAATATACCTGAGTAGTGCGAAGCATTAAGCTCTGCAAGTTAGCGGCATGGGAGAGTTCTGCGGCCCTAACACGCATTTCCGATTGATCGAGCGCAATCCATTGACCCCAATCAAATAACACTTGATCGAGTTGAACCCCGTAGCTCGTGGAGTTCACTTCTCGATTGAAGGGATCTGAAGGAGCGCCATCTACCCCTTGTCCTTCGCTATCGGAATCAGAGCGAGAACGGCTAACGCTACCGCCGATTTGAGGGAGCAAGCTAGAACGGGAAATTCGGTAATCTTGTTCTGTAGCTTTAAGCGATGCCTCACTAATTTTATATTGAGTATCATTATTTAAGGCATCTTTATAAACCGTCAGTAAATCTGTATTGGCGTTGCTTATGCTAGCCATACCACCGATGAGTACTGTGGCTAAAAGTTTGTATGTGGTTGTCATCTTCATCAGAAATCGTCTCTTAAATGTTATCTATTCTGCAACGGTATCCATCATTGCAGTTTTAAAAATCAAACTGTGGTTTAGGCTTACTATTAATTAAGTTCGGTATAACCGTCTCGTATAAGCTGTCGTACTGCCACTTATCCTCGGCTAGGCGAGTAATAAGCTGCGCTTGCATGGCAGGGGCGGTGCCAGTGACACAAAATAGACGACCACCTACTTTTAAATGGCTCAGATACTGCTCGGGAAGCTGGTAGTAACCGCCAGTAATAGCAATCACATCGTAGGGCTTGTGGTGAGGCCAGCCGCTGACTGCATCGCCTTCCTCAAACTCAATATTAGTTAATCCCAACTCGTCAGTAATTTTTCGCGCTGATTCAATAAATTCTTCAATAATATCAACGCTATAAACCATTTCAGCTAAGCTGGCCAATAATGCTGTGCAGTAGCCTGTACCGGTTCCTATTTCGAGTGCCACGTCTGTTGGCTTAATGGCTAAGGCCTGCAACATCCGAGCTTCCTCCTTCGGCGTCATCATAATTTGGCTATGACCGATATTGATTTGAGTATCCGCATAGGCAATTGGCTTATAACGTTTTGGTACAAATCGGTCTCGGGCCAGACCGTGGATTTTGTCGAGCACTCGCTGATCGAGCACATTCCAAGGTCTAATTTGTTGCTCCACCATATTATGTCTGGCTATTTCAAAGTCGGTTGCAGCGCTTGTCATCAATGCCTCACTTAGTTAAGGTTCTTCGACTTAATGTTGCGACTTATAAACCTAGCAGTAAGTTCAAAGAATAGTCATTTCTGGTATTTCAAACAACACGCTAAGTGTAACAGATTATGAAGAGTGTTATGCTCAATTTGGGTAAGCGAGTATAAATCTTGAAGGGTTAAGGTAGAGGAGACAGTCACAGATGCCGCAGTTTTCGAAAGATGATGTGAAATTTCTAGCTGAAGAGAAGCTATACACGGGTTTCTTTTCGATGAAAAAGTACCGTTATCAACACCGTCGTTACCAAGGAGACTGGAGCCCTGTGGTCGAGCGCGAAATCTTCGAGCGTGGCAATGCGGTTGGTGTTTTGCTTTTTGATAAAGAAAAAGATCATTTTGTACTGGTTGAGCAATGCCGCCCAGGAGCATTGCCTGGAGCTGGATCGCCGTGGTTACTGGAGATTGTCGCTGGTATGGTCGAAAAAGGCGAAGCTCCTGAAGAGGTCGCGTTTAGAGAGGCAGCAGAAGAGGCGGGCTGTGATATTGAAAAATTGATTCCGATGCCTGGATACTGGGTTAGCCCCGGAGGAACGACAGAGTATGTGGATTTATTTTTAGGGTTGGTTGATAGTGATTCAGTTGCCGAGTTCGCTGGGTTAGAGACCGAACATGAAGATATTAAAGTGTTGGTATTGGAGCGAGATGCGCTAATAGAGTCGCTCCAGCAAGGCCACATTAATAACGCCATGGCAATAATTGCGGTACAATGGTTCCTGATGAATGAAAAGAGGTTAGAGCTTTAATCAATTGTAGAAAGAGTTATGGCTAGAGTGAAACGTAAATACATACCTGATTTAAAAGAGTTTATGGCACTGTGCGCAAGCAACTATGCCAAGCTTTCTCGAATCACTAGTCTCACCGAAATTGAGTTGGGACAGTCATTCTCATTGCATATAGACAGTCAGCCAGAGCTATTGATTACGCTAAAGCAAAGCAGCAGTCACACGGCGACTTATGAGCTTAAACAAGAGTCCCAACAGATCAGTCTAAAGCGTAATTATTTAGTACGAATGTACCATGATGCAAAGGTGGCTGAAGTCCTTACTGGCCTCAATAAAGGCATGCTTCCTCCTGTCTTTCCTTACCCTAATGAGCAAATGAAACAACCTGATGAAAAGATTCAATTAAATCGTTTTTTATCGGAATGGTTAAGTTTTTGTTTAGAATTTGGGCAATCTCACAGTTTAAACACGACCCACTTGGTTTTTTTTGATTAGAAATCACGCGATAATAACAATGAAGTCATAAAGAGGGCATGGTTTGAACAAAGAGCAAACGCGTCTTTTTGTAGGACGCTCCGCGATGAACATATTACATCTTTCGGATCCGCACTTATTCGCGGACGATTCGTCGACTCTGCTTGGCGTGAATACCAATGATAGCTTGCAAGCGGTTCTTGAGGATATTCGTCGCCGTAAAATCAACCCAGACTTATTTGTGGTTACCGGTGATATCTCTCAAGATTACACACCTGAGTCGTATCAGAAGTTTGTAGAGTATCTCGCACCTTTTAATAAACCTGTATTGAGTTTGGCGGGCAATCATGACGAACGTCCAAAACTTAAGAAATACCTCTCGACCGCTCCATTTTCCACGGCAGAGCAGCTGATAACGGAAAACTGGCAACTGCTCATGCTAAATAGCCATGTTCCAGGCAGGGTTTATGGCAATCTTTCTGAGGAAGAGCTGTTATGGCTCGAGAAATGTTTATCGGAAAATCAGGATTTACCGACCATAGTCTTTACACACCATCATCCTATTCCGGTTGGTAGCCATTGGCTTGATCAGATTGGAATCGATAATGGTCAACAGTTAGTCAAAATTTTATCTAAACACCCTCAAGCGAAAATGTGTGCCTTTGGGCATGTTCACCAGTCTACGGATCGCACCCATCAAGATGTTAGTTACTGTTCGGTGCCTTCGACCTGTGTTCAGTTCAAAAAACACTCAGCTGACTTTTCAGCAAGCCAAGAAAAGCCAGGTTATAATTTATACAGCTGTTCAAAAGATGGAACCATCATAGTGGATAACTTCCGTGTGGATAATTATTTACCGTCTGTGAACCTAGCTATATCAGGCTATTAATTCTATCTGAACTGGCTCTAATCAGGGTTTTCCCGTTCAAAGCTTTACCAGACTTTTACTATGCGGCTTTACAAATATTTTGCTTGCACAAAAAGATCTGCCTTTATAGGATAAGGCGTAATAACAAGATATAACGTCTTCTCGTTTCAAGTTGTACCAATCACATAGAAAATAAAAGAATAGATGGCAAAGAACCCCTATGGCAAATAAAGAGTATACCGCTGATGATATTGAAGTCCTCAGTGGCTTAGACCCTGTTAAAAAACGTCCTGGAATGTATACCGATACATCGCGACCTAATCATTTAGGCCAGGAGGTAATCGATAACAGTGTGGATGAAGCTTTGGCGGGGCACGCAAAGACTATCCAAGTGACACTGCATAAAGATGGCTCTCTAGAAATTCAAGATGATGGTCGTGGTATGCCAGTCGATATTCACCCGGAAGAAGGTATTCCTGGGGTGGAGCTTATCATGAGTAAGCTTCATGCGGGTGGTAAGTTCTCCAATAAAAATTACCAGTTCTCTGGCGGCCTTCATGGTGTTGGTATTTCTGTGGTTAATGCATTATCAAAGCGTGTTGAAGTTACTGTTAAACGCGGTGGTAAGCAGTATGAGATGGCCTTTGAACATGGTCATAAAGTCTCTGACCTTGAAGTGACTGCTGAAATTGGTAAGAGAAACACCGGTACCAGCGTTAAATTTTGGGCCGATTCTCAGTATTTTGACAACCCCAAGTATTCGATTTCGAAGTTAAAACACTTGTTGAAAGCCAAAGCGATATTATGCCCAAGCTTGAAGGTTATTTTTGATAACAAAAGCAGTGGTGAGAAAGATGAGTGGCTTTATGAAGATGGTTTAACGGATTATTTGTTAGAGCAGGCTGGTGATTTCGAAAAGTTGCCTGAAGAACCGTTTACTGGTGCTTTATCGGGAGAAACGGAAGCTGTTGACTGGGCTTTCTTTTGGATGCCAGAAGGCGGCGAATGCCTAGCCGAAAGTTACGTTAACCTGATCCCAACAGCTCAAGGCGGTACTCACGTTAATGGTATGCGTAATGGCTTGTTAGAAGCTATGCGTGAATTTTGTGAGTTCAGAAACTTGCTTCCTCGTGGCGTAAAACTAACCGCTGATGATGTCTGGGACCGGATTAGTTATGTCTTGTCCGTCAAAATGGACGACCCTCAGTTCTCAGGTCAAACAAAAGAACGTTTGTCGTCACGCCAATGCGCGACCTTTGTTTCTGGCACGGTTAAAGATGCTTTTAGCTTGTGGTTAAACCAACATTCGGTGGTTGGTGATGCTTTAGCAGAAAAAGCCATCAGCAACGCACATAAACGTATGCGTGCCAGTAAAAAGGTGGTGCGTAAAAAGGTGACTCAAGGGCCAGCGCTACCGGGTAAGCTGGCGGACTGTGTGGGGCAAGATAGTATGAGTAGTGAGCTATTCCTGGTGGAAGGTGACTCTGCGGGAGGCTCTGCTAAACAGGCTCGGGATAAAGAGTATCAGGCTATCATGCCGTTGCGCGGTAAAATTTTGAATACTTGGGAAGTTGAGCCAGATCAAATCCTTGCGTCGCAGGAAGTTCATGATATTTCAGTCGCGATTGGCTTAGATCCTAATACCGATGACTTATCAAAATTGCGCTATGGAAAAATATGTATCTTGGCGGATGCGGATTCGGACGGTTTACACATTGCAACTTTGCTATGTGCTTTGTTTGTGCGCCATTTTAAGCCGCTGGTCAAGGCTGGACACGTCTATGCCGCGATGCCACCACTGTATCGTGTGGACATCGGAAAAGAAGTCTTCTATGCGCTAGACGAAGACGAAAAGCAAGGTATTGTTGACCGAATAAAAGCTGAGAAAAAACGCGGCAAGATTCAAGTGACGCGCTTTAAAGGTTTGGGTGAAATGAACCCTAAACAATTGCGTGAAACTACCATGGCGCGTGAAACACGCCGCTTAGTGCAATTAACGCTGAGTAGTGATGATAATTCTGAGCAGATCATGGATATGTTGTTATCTAAGAAGCGCTCAGCTGATCGAAAAAGCTGGTTACAAGAAAAAGGCAATAAAGCCGAAATTGAAGTTTAAACGAATAGTGAGTTAACGTGGAAGAAATTGATTACGAAGGTATTGAGAAACGTTCTCTAGCCGAATTTACAGAGCAGGCGTACTTAAACTATTCGATGTACGTCATCATGGATCGTGCATTGCCGCATATTGGCGATGGTTTAAAGCCGGTACAGCGACGCATTGTGTATGCCATGAGCGAGCTGGGTTTAAAGGCGACCTCTAAGTATAAAAAATCGGCCCGTACGGTCGGTGACGTGCTAGGTAAGTTCCACCCCCATGGTGATTCGGCCTGCTACGAAGCTATGGTATTAATGGCTCAGCCTTTCTCCTACCGGTACCCGTTGGTGGATGGTCAGGGGAACTGGGGTGCACCAGATGATCCTAAGTCTTTCGCCGCCATGCGTTACACCGAGTCACGCTTAGCGGCTTACTCTGAAGTGCTTCTAAAAGAAGTCTCTCAAGGTACGGTCGATTGGATTCCAAACTTCGATGGCACTATGCAGGAGCCGAAGGTGTTACCGGCTCGCGTACCCAACCTGTTGTTAAATGGTACAACGGGTATTGCTGTTGGTATGGCGACGGATGTACCGCCTCATAATTTAACCGAAGTGGTTAATGCTTGCATTCATATGCTGGAAAACCCTAAAGCTACTGTTGAAGACCTTTTGGAGCATGTTCAAGGACCAGATTTTCCGACGGATGCGGAAATAATCACCTCAAAAGACGATATTCTCGAAATGTATCAAAAAGGACGTGGTTCTATTCGGATGCGTGCTTACTTCGAGAAAGAAGACGGTGAAATAGTTATTACAGCACTGCCTCATCAAGCTTCAGGCTCGAAAGTCTTAGAGCAGATCGCAGCTCAGATGCAGGCTAAGAAATTACCAATGGTCAGTGATTTGCGGGATGAATCAGATCATGAAAACCCTACTCGTTTAGTGGTGGTACCTCGCTCTAATCGCGTTGATACGGATGAGTTGATGAAACACCTCTTCGCGACAACTGACTTGGAAAAGACCTATCGGGTCAACATGAACATGATTGGTCTAGATGGACGTCCGCAAGTGAAAAATTTGCAGATGTTCGTCAAAGAGTGGTTGGATTATCGTTTAGAAACGGTTCGACGTCGTTTGCAGTATCGCTTAGACAAGGTGATGGATCGCTTACATATTTTGGATGGCTTATTGATCGCTTACCTCAACATTGATGAAGTGATTCATATCATCCGAACTGAAGATAAGCCGAAGCTGAAACTGATGGAGCGTTTTAAGTTATCGGATACTCAAGCTGAAGCAATACTCGAATTGAAATTGCGCCATTTAGCTAAACTTGAAGAAATGAAAATCAAGGGTGAGCAGGCTGAGCTGGAAGATGAAGCCGATTGGTTGCAGTTAACGCTTGGCTCAAAACAGCGAATGAAAACCGTTGTTAAAAAAGAATTACAGGAAGTGGTGGACGATCATGGTGACGAGCGTCGCTCGCCGATTGTTGAGCGTGAAGAAGCTAAAGCGCTATCCGAAACGGCTCTGATCCCAACTGAACCAGTAACTGTTGTGCTATCTGACAAAGGTTGGGTACGTTGTGCAAAAGGTCATGAGGTTGATGCTACTGGAATGAATTATCGTTCTGGCGATGGTTTCTTGGATTCAGCAAAGGGTAAGAGTAATCAATATGCTGTTTTCCTAGACTCTACTGGTCGAAGTTACTCGTTGCTGGCTAACACTTTACCGTCTGCTCGAGGTCTGGGAGAGCCGGTCACTGGCCGAGTCAATCCGATTGCTGGAGCTGAGTTCTTGTCGACTATCATGGGTGAAGACGACGATAGGCTTTTGTTTGCTTCGGACGCGGGTTACGGCTTTATTGCTAAGTTTAGCGATCTTGTCTCTAAAACTAAAAACGGCAAAGCTTTCTTAACTCTACCTTCTGGCGCTAAGGTCATGAAACCGAAACGCATCCCAAAAGAGGGAGAGTTATATTGTGTGGCCGTTTCTAACGAGGGGCGTATGTTAGTCTTCCCTCTACAAGACTTGCCTGAGTTGGCGAAAGGTAAGGGGAATAAGATTATTAGTATTCCAGCAGCACGCTCAAAAAGTCGTGAAGAGTTTGTGGTTTCAGTAGCCGTGGTAGCGGAAGACGAGAGTTTGGTCATTCATTCAGGCAAGCGTCACTTAACATTGAAACCCAAAGATTTAGAGCACTATCGTGGTGAAAGAGGTCGTCGAGGCAGCAAGTTACCTCGTGGTTTCCAGCGTGTAGAATCAATGAATGTTGAGTGATTTAATCGTCGCTTAGAAAACGAACCTGACGTTCTATCAGCCCTAGCTGCTCGGCGTTAGGTTCTTCTAGTTTGCATAGCTCTATAATGTCATGAGTGTCTAGCTCAATATCAATAATGCGAGAGGTGGGCCATTGATAATCCTTGTCCTTAGCCTGTATTGTCTTCTCAAACCAAAGTCCTGGTTCTATAATTCCGAA
>QQTG01000027.1 GCA_003370465.1 Kangiella sp. HD9-110m-PIT-SAG07
AAGCATCGGTAAAGGTCGCTCAAGAACACCTCCCGTGGTGAAGACTAAAGAGTTGAGTTTATTAGCATCGACGCTTCAACAAATGGATGTGGACATCAAAGAAAGGCAAAAAGAGATCGTGTATAACAACACGCATGATATTTTGACCGGGCTAGCCAACAGAAACGCGTCTGAGCAATATTTAAAGTCTCTGCTTGAAAAAGGGCAAGGGACTATCATTATTCTCAACATTAAGAAGTTTCGCTTGATCAATGACTCTATTGGTTATGCTAATGGTGACTTGATTTTAAAAGAAATCGCTTCCCGTCTGACGGAATCTCTTCCGAATGCTGTGTTTAAGGCAAGGTTAGCGAGTGACGAGTTTTTACTTGCCGCTGAGTCTGATATTTTCAGTCTTCTAACCAGTCTTTTACCGAAGTTACAAGAAGGTATCAGTATTGATGATAGTCTGGTTAGTGTTCAGATCAACGCGGGAATTTACTATTTGAATAATCGATCGCAAACGATTAATGATATGTTGCGTTGCGCCGATATTGCATTAACTAAAGCGAAGCGTAGTGCTGATTCATATGCTTTATATCAGCAGGGTCAAGATGAAAACTATCAAAGGCAGCTTCACATTATTGGGATTTTTGAAGAATCCATGACGAATGGCAGCATGTATCTGCAATACCAGCCAAAAGTGAATTTGGGTTCTGGTAAATGTGTTCAAGCTGAAGCGTTGTTGCGTTGGCACGATCAAGAACTAGGTTTTATTTCTCCCGAAGAGTTTATTCAATTAGCTGAGTTATCTGGAAACATTAGAACGGTTACTGACTGGGTCATAGAAGAAGTCATCAAGCAGATTATTGATTGGCAAGATAAAGGGCTTTCTTTTAGGGTGTCTATTAATATATCAGTGGATGATTTATTGGATGCTCAGTTTAGATATAAAGTCAGAACCTTGCTGGAAAAGTATAGTGTGAACCCTCGTTATATTACGTTTGAAATTACTGAAAGCGTGATTATGTCTGACCCAGAGTTAGCGATGGTTTCGATGGAGTTTTTTAAAGATCTCGGCATTACTATTTCTATTGATGACTTTGGTACCGGCTATTCGTCCTTAAGTTATTTGAAGAAAGTACCTGCTAATGAGCTGAAGATAGATAAGTCGTTTGTCATTGATTTTGATAATAATGAGGAAGATCGGTTAATTGTCGAAACCGCTATCGACTTAGCTCATAGTTTCGGCATGAAGGTTGTAGCAGAGGGGGTCGAGACGGAGTCCTGTTTGAAGCAACTAACTCAGTTAGGTTGCGACTTAGGACAAGGCTATTTTTATACTAAGGCATTAAGCGCCGCCGACTTTGAAGCTTGGTGCAAGAAATTCAATGACCAAGCAGTTATGACGGATTAATGAGGGTGATTTTGCTAAATCTGAAGTATTTTACTTTACTGGGAACTTTATTGTCCTTTGGACTTTTTTACAGCTCTAACCTATGGGCAGGAAGCCGTATTTTAGCGACCAGCGGCCTGAACTCTGTGGAAGGAACTGCTGGCGGCGGTATTACTCCATGGGCTGTTATAAGTGGTTATAGTAGCTCAGACGAGTGGAGCGCCACTGCACATTACTCAGCCGTTAGACTTGATGATTTTGATCTTGATGTGACAGGGGCTTCGATAAGTTATGACAATAGGTTTGAAGTGTCTTTTGCGAGGCAGGAGCTTGATGTTCTTCCGCTAAATACTACTATTGAGCAACACATATATTCGGTTAAAACACGTTTATATGGCGATATTATTTACGGTGATTGGCCACAAATATCCGCGGGTATTATTCGCAAAGAAAATAAAGACTTCGCCGTTCCTCAATTATTAGGCGCTAGAGATGACAGCGGTACCGACTATTATCTTGCGGCCAGCAAACTTTTTCTGCATGGTGTAGGGGGTTATAACTGGCTGTTCAATGCTTCAGCACGTTACTCTAACGCGAACCAAAATGGACTGCTGGGTTTTGGTGACGTCAATAAGAGTGATAAAGAATGGCTGGCGGAAGCGAGTTTTGCTGTAATGCCGACTGAAACTGTTGCTGTCGGTATGGAATATCGTCAACAGCCCAATGTATTGGCAGCAGCTAGGGAAGATAGTTGGAGGGATATTTTCGTCGCTTGGTTTGTTAACAAAAATCTTAGCGTTAGCGCTGCTTATGTAGACCTCGGCTCTATTGCGGGTTTGCCTGATCAAAAAGGGTACTACATTAATTTCCAAGGGTACTTTTAATATGATGTCTCTAGTTCGAGCGACTGCTTTGTTTGCTATCATCATGCTAGGAGCCTGCACTTTTCATCAGGCCGGCGATGACCTATATCAGCAGTTGGGGGAAAAGGAGGGTATCTCTCATGTGGTTGATAATCTGATTGTATTAATTGCTGAAGATGACGAATTAAAGAGTCGCTTTGTAGATGTGGATATTCCATTATTCAGAAAGCATTTAATTCAACAGTTGTGCCAAGTCGCTAATGGCCCCTGTGAATATTCCGGAGGTAACATGACGGATGTACACAGAGGTTTAGCTATCACGGATGCGGAGTTTAATCAGTTGGTCACTCACTTGAGGTTAGCAATGTCGCAACAAAATATCCCTTATACCGCTCAGAACCACTTGTTATCTAAGCTTGCGCCAATGCACTCTGAAGTGACCTACCAATAAATAGAGTTATCCATCAATAGAGCTTCGACTACCAATTAGCTGGGTCAACTTTGTAGAACTGTTTAAACTGTTGATAAAGCTCACCATGCCTTGATTGTAAATCTTGTGGTCGCTCAAAGAATACCTCGCTTGTGACCGCAAAAAACTCTGCTGGGTTGGTCGCACCATATTTATCGATCAGTGTTGATTCTCCACGCTGTGCCTGCTGACGAAGCTTCTCGAATTCAGAGGATAAAACTTTTGACCATTGGTCATAGTCTTGGTCTTTACTTAGTGGTGGTGCTCCGTTTGTTGCTCCGGATTCACCATCAAGCTGATGGGCAAATTCGTGAATGACTAAGTTATGCCCGTCTTCAAAGTCGGCGCCACCGCTAGCTGAATCTTTCCATGACAATATCACTTTTCCTCGATTCCAAGATTCGCCAAGAATGACTCTCGAATCTCGCTGCTCAACACCAGAACCATCTTGCATGGCTCTATTGGTGATAAATGCTGCGGGGTAAACTGCTATAGTTTGTAGAAAGGGATAAAAGTCAGTATTACGATTTAACAGTAGTAAGCACGCCTGAGCGGCGATGGTTACTCGAACCTCATCAGAGACTTGTTGTTCTTGATGGCCGGAAAAATTCTTTTCGGACAAGAAGATCTTCATTTTGTCTTTGAGTTGCAGCTGGAGATCTGCGGGTATCTTATAAAAGAAACTGAGGTTTTTACGCAGAATTTGACGCCATTCTTTTGGAAAGGGCTGCTCAGCAATGGCTTTTCGCTTCTTTCGCCTGCGGATACTGGATGTCGCTATCCATGCAATAAGACCTGTACATAGCAGAAGGAAAATGATTAACGGCGTCATGGGCAGCTCTATCTAGTGGTATTAATAAGAGTTATTGGGATTAACCCCGGTTTTTCAAGATAGGAGCGCTTGGTATTAATGTGAATGGTCAGAGGGCAATCTGGCTATAACACTTGAAGGTTGTGAGCGAATTAAGGTATAAATCAGGTTTACATATTTTGGGGATAATCAATGAGTAACGAAAATGCGCAGCCGACGGGCGCTATTACCCGGTTTTTGAACGGCATCGAGCGCGTAGGCAACAAACTTCCAGACCCAGCCATTATTTTCTTAGTGGCGATGATAACCATTTGGATATTGTCTTGGCTTTTCTCTGGCGTAGACTTTTCTGCAATCGATCCGCGAACTGGTGAATCTATCGTGGTTAAGAATCTTCTAACCGGTGATTCGCTGGCTAATTTTCTATCGACCATGGTGAAAACCTTTACTGGGTTTGCGCCGTTGGGAGTTGTGTTGGTTGCTATGTTGGGTGTTGGGGTTGCTGAGCATTCGGGCTATATCAATACCGGCATTAAGTTAATGCTTAAAAGAACGCCGAAAGCATTATTAACGCCAATGATTATCCTTGTGGGTATTGTCAGCCATACTGCGACTGATGCAGGTTACGTCTTAGTCATACCTTTGGCGGGTGTGATTTTCTATGCCATGGGTCGCCATCCATTAGCTGGTATCGCAGCGGCATTCGCGGGGGTTAGTGGTGGCTTTAGTGCGAACTTTATCCCTTCAGGTATCGACCCATTGCTGCAAAGCTTTACTCAAAGCTCCGCTCAGATTATCGAAGAGGGGATGCAGGTTAATCCACTAAACAACTACTTCTTTACTTCGGTATCGAGTGTTTTCATTATTCTTGTGGGTTGGTATATCACGGATAAAATCATCGAGCCGCGCTTACAGAAAACGAAGGTAGATGGTGAAACTGATGATCTGCCTGAGTTTGATATTGTGACTAAAGAAGAAAAGCGCTCTTTCATTATCGCGACTTCTGTCATGATTGCTGGTCTTGGCTTACTTGCTTGGGCGTCGTTGATTGATGATTCTCCATTAAGCCACGAAGGGTCGTTAACAAACTTTAGTGCGCCGTTGATGCAGTCAATCGTACCGTTGATTTTCTTACTATTCTGGATTCCAGGTGCGATTTATGGTTTTGCATCGGGTACTTTTAAGAAATCCAAAGATATGATTGATGCTATGACCAAAGCGATGGAAGGAATGTCTTACTATGTTGTGATGGCTTTCTTCTGTGCTTTATTTATTGCAGCGTTTGCTCAATCAAACCTTGGGGCCTTGCTGGCGATTGAAGGGGCTCAGG
The DNA here is from genome assembly GCA_003370465.1 of Kangiella sp. HD9-110m-PIT-SAG07. Lineage (GTDB taxonomy): Bacteria > Pseudomonadota > Gammaproteobacteria > Enterobacterales > Kangiellaceae > Kangiella. The sequence goes on from QQTG01000027.1 coordinate 4,849, forward strand.
TTCTTAAAGCGCTAGCCTTACCGAGTGGAGTTACGGTAATTGGAATTATTTTCTTAACAGCCTTTGTTAACCTATTCGTGGGTTCATCATCCGCCAAGTGGGCGCTATTAGCACCTATTTTCGTGCCAATGTTAATGCAATTGGGTATTTCACCAGATCTTACGCAGGCGGCGTATCGTGTAGGCGACTCTAGCTCGAATATTATTACACCGTTGATGCCTTACTTCCCGTTAGTGGTGGTTTATTGCCAGAAATATGTTAAAGAGACGGGAATTGGTACTCTGATCGCAATGATGTTGCCATTCTCTATTGCCTTCCTAATAGGCTGGAGCTTGTTCTTGTTAGCTTACTGGGGTCTAGGGTTCCCATTAGGTATTCAAGCTAGCTACACCTTTGGCTGATACCTCTTTACTAGAGGTATTACTTTAAACGAAAAAAGGAGCCGAAAGGCTCCTTTTTTATGGGTATTGAATTTAGCTACTTATTTCTTTGGCAGCTTTAACGATGTCGTCTTTACCAGGCAGTACAAACTCCCAAGAAGTACCGATTGGTATAAAGGTGTCGTGGCCAGTGATACGTTTGATCTTCGGCGGCTGCTCTAAGTTTTCGACTAACCCTGTGATTAATTCTTCGCTTAAAGAGCCTGTTTTACGGCATTCGTCGACGACTAAGATGTTCTGGTAATTCTTCGCAATGTCGGCGATAGCTTGATGATTTAGTGGCGCTAACCAACGGATATCCATCAGATCCACCGCGGTTTTGTATTTGTCTTTTAGGATTTTTTGCGCCTGCTGAGATAAATAGTGACCGTTACCATAGCTGATAATCAGTGTTTTACTGGGCTTTTTGCTATTAGCTGAATACAACGCCGGCTCACCAAAATTAACCACCTCATTAGGTTCTGGGTAAACGCCTAACCAGCCGTTATCCCCGGGGGCATGTAAGTCTTTTGCATGATAAAGAGCAATCGGCTCTAGAAATATCACTACGCGCTTTTGTTCATCCGCTAGGCGTACAGCTTCACGCAACATTTTAGCGGCATCTTGGCCTTGTGAAGGACAGGCAAGAACTACTCCCGGTATTTCACGTAAGAAAGCGATGCTGTTGTCGTTGTGGAAATGACCGCCAAAGCCTTTCTGATAAGCTAAACCAGCAATTCGAATAACCATCGGGTTGGTGAACTGGTTGTTGGAGAAGAAAGAAAGCGTCGAAGCCTCGCCTCGAATTTGATCAACTGCATTGTGTGTGTAAGCTAAGAACTGAATTTCAGGGATGGGTAAGTAGCCTAGATGAGCGGCACCAATGGCGTTACCCAGAATACTGGTTTCATCCAACATAGTGTCAAATACACGATCTTCGCTAAAACGCTTTTGTAAATTGGTCGAGACGCTATAAACCCCCCCTTTTTTGCCCACGTCTTCCCCAAACATGATGATATTTGGGTACTGTCCCATCAGGTCGGTTAGCGCATAGTTAATTAGCTGTGCCATACTTCTTGGCTTATCTAAAAACTTAAATTGTCGACCGATATCAAACAGTTCGTGTCGCTTGCTGATCGTTGGTGGTTTAGGTCTATCTTGCTTGGGACGATCCGGCGCCACTGAAGCACAGACTTCATCAGCATTAGACAGCTTAGGTAATTTAATCGCTTGCTCAGCGACTTTCTCAACCTTTTGACGTGTTTGCTCATACATGGTCAAGACATCGTCGGTAGATAAATAGCCAGCTTCAATACACAAACGTGCGGTGTGTAGTAGAGGGTCTTGTGCCTCAGTTGCTTCAATATGCTCTACGGTATGGTACATACTTTCGGTATCATTACCGGCGTGACCCATTAAGCGTACTGTTTTCATGTGCAGGAATACTGGGCGGCGTTCATAGCGGGCGATTTCTTCAGCTTCTTGCGCTGCTAAGTAAGCATCGGGAAGGTGTAAACCGTTACATTGGATATATTCAATGCTTTGGCGATTCTTAACATTGTTCTCAATCCAGTTATCAGGCGTGGAGACCGAAATGCCAATACCGTTGTCTTCGCAAATATAGACTAGAGGTAAGGGCTCGCCTTTATAGGCCAAGTATTGTGAAGCATTAAAAGCAGACTGCGAGGTGGCATGATTAAAACTAGCATCGCCAAAGTTACATAAGATCACACCATCGTTCGGTATGGTGGATTTAAAGCCTGTTCGATGCGCGCGCCCTAATGACCAAGCTGCGCCCATGGCTTTAGGCAAGTGCGAGGCGATGGTACTGGTTTGTGGTGGCACAAATAATTTTGTTGAGCCAAAAACCTTATGTCGGCCTTGTGAAATAGGATCGTCTTTGGCCGCTACTAACGACAAGATTTGATCATTAATCGGATCAATGTTCGGTACTTTCCTCGACCGTTCGGCCATTAGTGCGCCTGAGCGATAATGCAAGAAAGCCATATCATCATGCCTAAACACTTTGCCGAGTGTCGCGTTACCTTCGTGGCCACTACTGCCAATGGTGTAAAAACCAATTCCCTGATCTTTTAAAATCCGAGCTCGGAGATCGAGATGGCGGCTGATCAATTGTGACTCAAATAATTGTACAAACTCTTGCGGCGACAGCTGTGTCGCGCTGGCAGGTATGTTGCTGAGTTTGTTTGGAAATTTAGCGGTTTTGAGTGCGATGAGAAAATTTTGATCGATGACACTGGCGCGGTCGAGCATTGTAATATTGTTATGTGATTTTAAGTTGAGGATTAGTATGCTTTATGGATATAAGGATGTCACTCCAAGTACAACTGGTTGGAGCAGATGGTCCAGCCTATACAATGATTAACCTCGGGTAGGTTCATTGGAACGACGAATGTGTTAAAGTAGCGCCAACATTATATAAGGTTAGGTTATATCGGAAGGTATGAAAGTTTATAACAATATTCTTGAGATGGTTGGCGAGACGCCAATGATTAAGTTCCAGAAAATGAACACTGGAAAGTGCCAGCTGTTTGGCAAGCTTGAGTCGCAGAACCCTGGTGCATCAATTAAAGATCGCATTGCGATCACCATGATTGAAACCGCTGAAAAAGAAGGTTGGATCAAGCCTGGCGATACGTTAATCGAAGCTACCGCGGGCAATACAGGTCTTGGTTTGGCGATGGTTGCTTCGCAAAAAGGTTATAAACTGAAAATCGTCATGCCAGACAAAATGAGCATGGAAAAAGAATATAACCTACGTGCTTTTGGTGCCGAAGTTATGCGTACGCGCTCAGACGTAGGCAAGGGCCACCCTGAATACTACCAAGACGTGGCAAAGCGCTTGTCTGAAGAGAATGATTGGTACTTCATTAATCAATTCTCAAACCCTTCAAATATCGCCGCTCACTACATGACGACTGGTCCAGAAATGTGGGAACAGTTGGATGGTAAGATTGATGCTGTGGTACTCGGCGTTGGCTCGGGTGGTACCGTAACAGGTATTGGGCGCTACTTGCTGGAAAAAAATCCGGATGTGGATATCGTTTTGGCCGATCCAGACGGTTCGATTTTAACGCACTACCATGAGACTGGTGAAATGTCAGAAGCGGGTAGCTGGGTTATTGAAGGTATTGGCGAAGACTTTATCCCTGATATCTGTGACATGAGCTTATTCACTAAAGCCTATACAGTGACTGATAAAGAGTCTTTGAACACGGCGCGCGAGTTGATGTTAAAAGAGTCTGTTATGGGTGGGTCTTCTACCGGTACTTTGGTCGCTGCTGCGCTTAAATATTGTCAAGATCAGACTGAGCCTAAGAATGTAGTCACACTTGTTTGTGATACAGGTAATCGCTACTTATCGAAAATGTATAACGATGAATGGATGAAAGAGCAAGGCTTTATATCATGAGTCAAGATAACCAGCTAACGCCACCAACAGCTAACATTTCTGTCGGCTTGTTAGTTTTAGATATTGTTGGAATGGCTTTAGTGGTTTTCGCGGGTTATGAGATTTATTTAATCAATGAAAAGAACTCTGGCGTCTTAGTCGAATACTTTAGCTGGCCACACTACCCATGGATTATTATGGGCGTCGGTGTTTTACTGATGATTCCTTTCCATAAACAGGTATTTAGCCTGTTCCGAAAGGTTAAACAGTACCAGAAAGAACTCGCCAAGAAGAATCGCCCTGATTTTTAAAGCTCTTATTTAGTGAAATAAGACCATCCTACCCTTGAAATTTGCTGTAATGACTAGATGTTATATGCATCTAGTCATTCTCTAGCTAAAACGAGCTAAACGATATAACCAATAGGTATTTTATGTCAGACAAGAAATTTAAGTTTGCCAGCCGTGTGATTCATGCTGGTCAAGAGCCGGAGCCAATTACTGGCGCGGTCATGCCACCGATTTTCACCACTTCAACTTATGCCCAGCCATCGCCAGGCGAGCACACAGGTTATGAATATTCGCGTAGCCAGAACCCAACACGCATGGCTTATGAGCGTTGTATCGCTGATTTGGAAAATGGTAAGCAGGGTTATGCGTTTGCTTCCGGTATGGCGGCGACTAGCACCATTCTTGAGCTATTAGACGCTGGTTCGCACGTTATTGCCATGGATGATCTATACGGCGGTACTTTCCGCTTATTCGATAAAGTTCGAAAGCGTACGGCAAACCTAGAGTTTAGCTTTGAAAACTTGTCTGACTTGAGTAATCTTGAGAAAGCATTGAAGCCAAACACTAAAATGATTTGGGTCGAGAGTCCGACTAACCCAATGTTGAAAGTGGTTGATATGAAAGCGATTGCTGACTTCGCTAAGAAGCACAACTTGATCGCTATCGCGGATAACACATTCGCCACGCCGTTTAACCAAACGCCTCTAGACTTCGGTTTCGATATCGTCATGCATTCAGCGACAAAGTACCTAAACGGTCACTCAGATATCGTTGGCGGTGTTGCGGTTGTTGGTGATAATGACGAATTGCGTGAGCAACTGGCTTTCTTGCACAACTCAGCAGGCGCGATTCAAGGCCCATTCGATAGCTACTTAGCACTTCGTGGCTTGAAAACATTGGCCCTTCGCATGCGTCAGCATAATGAAAACGGTCAAAAGGTGGCTGAGTTCCTAAGCAACCACCCACAGATAGACAAAGTCTACTACCCAGGCTTAGAGTCACATCCACAGCACGAACTCGCGAAAAGCCAAATGAAAGGCTTCAGTGGCATGGTATCAGTGCTGGTCAAAGGTGACACCGAAGAAGAAGCCGCGAAAAACTCGCATGAGTTCATGAAGAAGCTTAAAGTCTTTACCCTAGCTGAAAGCTTAGGTGGTATTGAAAGCTTATCGAATCACCCAGCAATCATGACTCACGCTGCTGTACCGCATGAAATTCGCCAAGAAATTGGCATTCTTGATAACTTGGTACGACTATCCGTCGGTGTTGAAGATATTGATGATATTCTTGAAGATCTCGACTCGGCTTTAAAGTTCTAAGTACAAAGTTCCAGTTTCAAACCAAAAAGGCGCTGGTTAGGCGCCTTTTTTGATTGCGAGTAGTGACTTACCAAATTTTATCCCTGTCGCCTTTACGCACTGTCCAAGCATTTAAGTAAGCACAAATAAATGCGACTGGAGCTAGAGTCGTTATGTGTGGGTCAAAAAATCCCCAGCCCCACAAACCTAGACCGACTAATAAGCACAGTTTCTCGATAAGAATCAGATTTTCTCGGCGGCGAATACCAAATAAATTAAACCGCAGCCACCATGGTTTCGCTTTCCACTCTTCTGTATTTTTGTCTATCACGATAATCTCCTTTTGTAATGTTTCGATATCAGTGTCGAAAACAGCAGCAAGAGATTTGAGCGACTCCAAACTGGCGCGATTGCCACTTTCGATCCGTTGAATAGTACGAATACTAATACCACTCAGAATGGAAAGTTGCTCTTGTGACCAGTGTTTTTGTTCGCGCAGTTTTTTTACAATCATTTGTTTCTCCGTAATGCTGTTTCAGGAGGAAATTATCCATAAAACAGCCACTGACGGTGACGACAAGCAGCCGCCAGTGGGGCGACAGCTTTATAAATCAAAGAGTTACTTGGACGAATCGCTATAAAACAGCTACTTCAATAAGTTCGCTGGAGAATATTGATCCGTTAGTATTTTAGCATCGGTATCCCAGTTGATTTCATCACTAATGGCATCGTAGACTCTCAACGTATCAACGCCATACTCGGAGAGTAAAGGTTTATAGTGGTTGGCTTTTTTCAATAAGTCTTTAATCGCTGGAAGCTTTTCATTGCTCACGACGATGACGCGGTTGGTCTTTTCGTCTTTAAAGTGTATCTGGTATAGCTCACCGAAAACGTCCTGGTAGGTCGCCGACTCGTGATGGAATAGGGCGCTTGAGCTGAAGGTGTTGGCCATGATGATGCCACCCGGTTTCAGTAGGCCTTTGACTTCTTCGAGGTATTCCTTCGTCATCATGTGCTCGGGGATGTAATCACTGTTAAACGCGTCAAGCAGAATAAAGTCATAGCGCTTGTCTTTACGTAAAGCACGCTTTACGAAGACGCGGCCATCACGAACATGAGTCTCATATTGGCCACTATCGTCGGTATAGCCAAAGTATTTCTTTGCCATATCAGCGACGACACCATCGATTTCAACAGAGGTGATGTTGGCTTTCGGGTAAACTTCTTTATAACGATTAACCAATACGCCTCCACCAAGGCCAACAATCAGCATATCCTCTGGCTCTTCTAAGAAGAAGGTCGCGCCCATGGCGAGCTTATAATAATCAAACACCAACTCTTTAGGTCTTTCATCAAAAATACAGGACTGACTTAGATCGCCTCGGCTTTTCTTACGGAAGCGCATGCAGGTCAGGCCAACTTCCTTCATGATGTAAACGTTTTGGTATAGAGAGCGCTCTTCCTCAACGATTTCTGCATCGCTTGCGGTAGGCGCCAAGCTCAAGCCGACAAAGGTTGCGGCGAGAAAGCCCAGTAAGTATTTACTCATTAATCAGCTCCGCTTTTTCTGCTTTAGGAAGAGGTTTAGGGAATAGCATAGCAATAATACCGACGATGACTAAGACGATAGTCACACCGTATAAAATATAATCTAACTCAAACCACAGTACGAGATAGAAAGAGGTCATAATGGTGCCGAGAGCGCTACCTAAGGTTGATACAAAGTATAAGAACCCTGCCGTTTGACCGCTACTTTCAGCATTCGCTACCAGTAATCTAACCGAGTAAGGCGCGACCATTCCCATGATCGTCGTGGGAATCAGGAATAGTATGACGGAAGTCACTAAGGAGCCGTAGCGCGGGTCCTCAATCTGTATAAATACCCAATCGGATAATTCCGCGTGCCAGATGACTAGGGGTAGTGTGGTTAATGCTGCAAAAATAAAGATTACACCATATTTGCGGGTGTTAGGCTCTTTTAGCGATAGCCTTCCACCAACAAGGTAGCCAATCGACAACGCAAGCATAAAAACCGTGATGATACTTCCCCAGACATAAACGCTACCGCCGAAGTAAGGAGAAAGGATTTTTCCGCCGAGTAGTTCAACGGTCATGATGGAAAAGCCCATGATAAAAGCGCAGATTAAAACAAGAGTATTCATAGATTGAGTTATAGAATTTATTAGTTCACCTGATAATAAGCGAATGTGACTAAATGTCAAAGTATGAACTCTGTCATGCAGAGTATATAAATCCTTAATAATCTTATATTTATATTCTATTGGGTCGATAAAATGAACGTGGTAGAATGAGGACTTTATATTTATAGCGTGAATTAATCAGGAGATTAACATGGCAATTGAACTACCAGAATTACCTTATGGACGTGATGCATTAGCACCACATATCTCGGAAGAAACTATTAATTATCACTATGGTAAGCACCACAACGCTTACGTGACTAACTTAAACAAGATGATTGATGGTACGGATTTCGAAGGTAAGTCGCTAGAAGACATCATCCGTACTTCTGAAGGTGGTGTGTTCAACAATGCTGCACAGGTTTGGAACCACACTTTCTACTGGAACAGCCTAAGCCCTAACGGCGGTGGCGAGCCTTCAGGTTCTTTAGCTGACGCGATTAGCGCTGCTTTCGGTTCATTCGCAGACTTTAAAGAGAAGTTCACAGCAAGCGCTGCGGGTAACTTCGGTTCAGGTTGGACTTGGCTAGTGAAAAGCGCTTCGGGTTCACTTGAAATCGTAAACACAAGCAATGCTGATACACCAATCACTGACGCAGGCGTTACGCCGCTACTAACAGTTGACGTGTGGGAGCACGCTTACTACGTAGACTACCGTAACGCTCGCCCAGAGTACTTGAAAAACTTCTGGGAACTAGTGAACTGGGACTTTGCAGAGAAAAACTTCGCATAATCCAAAGCGTTCCTAAAAAAGCCCAGCATCCGCTGGGCTTTTTTGTGTCTGGCTGACGTTCAAGTTTAATAAGTCGCCGTCCAGTTCAGTGTGTAAGTACGACCACGCCCTTGGAAGTCAAACAAGTATTCAGGCCCGTAGGCAGGGGAGTAGAATGCTGTAGCGCGTTGTCCCCAAACTGTTGAATACTGTTTATCCAGCAAATTGGTGATACCAAAGCTGAATTTGCCCACAGATGTTTCTGCGCTTAAGGCTAAATCGAGTGTTGTGTACCCATCAATTTCGCGATCGGATGCATCTTCAGCATCAATGGCATGGTTTGCTTGTAAGCGTGCGGTGTAATCGTAATTGGTCCAGCCTAAGAATGCAGTCGCAGACGATAGTGATGCATAACGTACGTCGCGTTTTAGCCAGTCACCATTATCGTCCTCTTCTTCAGAGCGAACCCAATGCAAGGTTGCGCCTGTTTCAAAGCCTTGCTCAAAGAACTTAGTCACAGCACCTTCAAAACCATAGTCGCGAGTTTTGTTATCGACCACCACGACATTCAGGTTGTCATCATTGCTAACGGCTTTATCGGACCATGAGTAGTAGACGGAGCTTTGTGCCTGCCAGCTATCCCCAGAGAACCGCCAGCCAAACTCAGCTTGATCGGTTTCCACCGCGCTTAATGGATTATCGTTAACGTTTACATCAGGGCTTTTGCCGTAGTATTTTGCTGGATCAGGTAATTCAAAGCCCTGACTGAAGCGGAACCACGTTTGATGATTTCCAGCGTTATACATAATACTGGCGTTGAATAAGCTTGCATCATAATCATTGCTACCGCCAGGAATTAAAACGCTGACGCGTTGACCAACAGGATCATAGCTGTACTTATCAAAGTCCTGAACCGTGACGTCCATATTTTGTTGACGCAGACCTGCTGCTAGTTTCCAGTTGTCACTAAGTGCCCAGTCTGCTTGGATAAATCCAGACAAACCTTCTACTTCATAGCTCGGGTAGCGAGGCTCTAATCGAGATTCATTTTGCACTAAGCCACCAGTTGCATCAGTGGTTGTTTGGTCAAAGAACATTTGGTCAGCATCAAACTTTTCATGATCAAAGTCTAGGCCGTAAGTTATGTGAGTAGAGTCATTAATATTGGTATCAAACAAGGCTTTCATGCCAGAAAGCTGTGTATTTTGTTTTGAAGTACCGAACTCAATCGCGTAACGTCCTTCTGATGGCAAAATACGTGGGCGAGGGAAGGCGCTAAAGCTTGATTCTTCATTACGGTGAAATGCTTGTAAGTAGAAGTCTTGTCCCAACAAGTCGCCATGGTGGTATTGGACATTCAACATTTCACGATCAGTCGCTGGAGAGCGATCTGATGTGAAACCATCGCGAATTTCAGCGTCAGCTAAGCTACCTGCTGGAACCGCGTCTATGTTAGGGAAGAACAGGCCACGCTCACCCGTGTAGTTTGAACGATAGATTTGAGCGCCTACTTCAAGCGACTGCTCATTGGCCAGCTTGATATCCACGTTACCTAAAATATCGACGGTGCGGTTATCTTGTAAGTCAGTTTGGGTGATGTCAGGGAATATTTCATCGCCACTACCATCATAAAAACGGCCGTTTTCTTCGTAAGCCAAACCAAGGTAGGCTTGAACATCTTCAGTTCCATCGCTAATAGAGTGTTTTATGCGCTTACTTAAATCATCACTACCGTTGAAGCTACTAGATGCGCCCAACTGAGTCGTCATCACTGTGTCATCTGTGGAGCCTTTTTTGGTGATGATGTTTATGATACCGCCCGTTGCGCCTCCGCCGTATAGGCTGCTTGCCCCTGAAATTACTTCGATTCTTTCGACATTGAAAGGATCAATTGAGTCGAACTGACGGGATAAACCACGGGAATTGTTAAGCGACACACCATTAATCAATACTTGGACGCTACGGCCTCGTAAGTTTTGACCATAATTAGTACGGCCTTGAGGAGCCAAGTCTAAGCCTGGGACTAACTTGCCTAGCATGGTCTTTAAGTCTGCGCCTGTCTCAAGTTGTTGCTCGATGCCGGCGCGGTCAATAACCCAGACTGAGCCTGGGATTTCGCTAATCTTAGTTGGTGTGCGGGAGCCTACGACTACCACAGTATCGTCTATTGTTGTGGTCTGGTTTGCTTGCAAGCCAATGGATACAGTGCTTGCCACTATGGCTAGCGTAAATCCTACAGAAGTTTTCATTGTCATACCTTGATTGTTTTCATCAATTTCGAGCGCATAATACTCCTTTCAAACAGCAAAGTAAATAATAGTGATTCGCATTTGCATTTATGGTCTGCGCTTATCATAAAACCCTAATATTTAGAGTCAAATCAGTCATATAGGAAGTTTTGAGAGGATGGTGTATAGTAAATTGAAAAGACAGGGGGCTTAATGAACTTTAAAAATTCTCGCAAAACTGTGTCGCCGGACCAGCTTAAGTGGCTTGAATCGGAATCTGAATTATGGAAAGAGGACGGTTTAATACAACAGGATACTCGCGACAAGCTGTTAGACCGATACCAAAAAGCTGAAACGCCCCAAGCCACTAATCAGAACTATAGCTGGGGAAATATATTATTGATTTCGCTCGGCTCCTTGTTAATTGGCGGTGGTGTTATTTTGCTGTTAGCCCATAACTGGGAGAGCTTCGGCAAGGGCGCTAGAACCTTTTTATCGTTTCTACCGCTGGTCTTAGCGCAGGGACTCTGTTGGTACGGCATACAGCGTAAACCTAATTCAATAGCGTTAAGAGAATCTAGTGCAGTTTTATTATTCTTTGCAGTTGCTGCGTGTATTGCCTTAATCAGCCAAACCTACCACATTTATGGTGAGTTAGAACGTTTTCTAGTGGTTTGGTTACTGCTAACTTTGCCAGTAGTTTATTTATTACGTTCGGCCACGGTATTGATGCTTATCAGCGGTATCATCTTGTGGTTATGCTGTCTTGAAAGAGAGCCTTACTGGCTATTTTATGTTGCGCTAACACCGTATCTTTATAAGTTATATCAGAGGCAAAGCCGCTTGTTATTACATTGGTCATTGTGGATTGCCTTGTTTAGCTTAACCATTTCGGTGGTTTACGGCAGTAGCTACTACACTTCACCGCTAGATAATTGGGCTATTTATATCACTCTTGCCATGGGCTGTGCTTTCTATGCGCTAGGCTATTGGTTGTTCGGACTTGAGCATGACAAGTTCTGGAGTAACGCACCTACAAGTCTTGGCATTCTAATTATCGGCTTCATAAGCCTGATGTTTACTTGGTATGGTCGAACTTTGCCTTATGACTTGTGGCAAGTCGAGTCACCTATGGGATTTAATGAATATTCTATCCTTACATTATTCGTGGGGACGCTAGTGTTTACGGCACTGTTCATTGCTCGTCGATATACGCAGTTCTCTGTGTCTCACTGGGTCGCACTGAGCAGCTTTGCTTTTGTGCTGTTGGGGCTGGTCGGCTTTTTCTTCCGATTTAACGAAAGTGTCTTTGTCATCCTATCGAATCTTTATATTTTGATTGGTTCGGTGTTACTCATGTTCCAAGGGATTAACCGAAACAAATTGATGCTCCTTAACGGTGGTTTAGTTTGGTTCAGTTTATTAGTGCTCTTTAGGTTCTTTGATAGCGATATACCTTTTATGTATAAAGGCATTATCTTTATCGTAATAGGCAGTGCTTTCATCGCAACCAATATATGGTTTAAGAAAAAACAGCAGGCTAAGTCGATAGGAGGAGAGGCATGAAAACGTCAAAGTTATTATTGCTTATTTTATGTGTCGTGCAGCTAGCTGTACCGGGTTATATGATTTATGAGCAAAATCAGATCTTGTCCGAAGGTAAGGTTTATAAGTTTAAAACCCAGCCGATCGACCCTTACGATCCATTCCGTGGGCGTTATGTGACTTTAACTTATAAGGTCAACGCTGAGCCTGTTCCTTCGGAGGAGGACTTACGGCGAGGAGAGTGGGTTTATGCATTGCTTGGAAAAGACGAGGCTGGTTTTGCAATATTCACAAACCTAGTGACCGAAAAACCTGTATCCGATCAAAATCATATAAAGCTAAAAGTTGGCTGGGGCGGTTCTGAGGGTGGTTATTATGTCGAAGTGCCTTTCAACCGGTATTATGCCTCGGAAGATACAGCACCTAAAATTGAGCGCGCGGTCTGGAGACGAGAAACGGTTGATGATGTCTATGCTGAGATTCGTGTGCTTGATGGAAAAGCGGCTTTAAAAGAACTTTACGTTGATGAATTACCGATTAGAGAGTTTATAAAGAAGAATGGTGTTAACTAAGTTATTAAGAGCCTGAGATATTTTGTTACATTTACAATAATGTGACACAAGTCAAATAACTTGAAATTATATGATGGATTAGATAGTCTAAAGTTGTATGCGAAATACAACTATAAATAGAAGAAGTGGATTAATTGAAAGATCAGGGACAAATCCTGCCACTGTTACCTCACATCAGGTGAGGGGAAATCTTTTAAACTTCTACAATTGTAAAATCATCTCATCCCAACTTAAGCCGCCAGACAACCACGCTTTAATACAACTTCTAATGCGACTTAAGTATTACATCTTAAGTTTTCCCCGGAGTTAATATGATTAAAGCATTAACGCTCTGTCTTGTATTTTACCTTTTCTCAGCTCCCAGCTATGGCGGAAGCGCTAATGTTAAAGTTACTATTAAAATTCCTACCGCTGAACAAGAAGCTAAAGCTGTCAGACTTTATAACTACAAACTCAACCGCTATCAAATAATTCGTGACCCATTTGATCTAAATCGCGAGGATTGCCTAGCTTACTTACCTCAGAATCACGATACAGCAATTCAAATTCTAGACCTTCATATAAACCAAGGCAGAGAGCCTTATAGAGCACTCAGGCTAACTTTTATGGGTATTTCGTAGGTTGTGTACCATCTAAATGAGTCAGCCAGTTAAGTCAGTAGCTTTAGAAAGTGCTCAATAAAGCTCAGTTTTTTAAAGTGTTATTCAGAAAGAACAGCGCTGCTCAGAAATATTAAAGGGATTGTCGATACTTTCGCTGGGTTGAGTAAACCACTTTGGCCCATCATTTGTCATATAAAAGTGATCTTCTAAACGGATGCCAAACTCTTTTGGTAAAACCAACATTGGCTCATTACTAAAGCACATCCCAACGTCCAGCGGTGTTTTGTCGCCACCTACCAAATAAGGCCATTCGTGAATATCGAGTCCAATACCGTGGCCCGTTCTATGCGGGAGACCAGGAAGTTGATATTCAGGTCCGTAACCTTGATTCACTAAATATGAACGCGTTGCTTCGTCGACTTTTTCGCAAGGAACACCAAGTCGAGCCTGTTCGAAAGCCGCTATCTGAGCATTTTTTTCGTGTTGCCAAGCTTGTTGTTGCTTAGGTGAGCTCTCGCCGAAAACATAAGTACGCGTAATATCAGAAAGGTAGCCGTGGGCTTTGCACCCTGTATCAATTAATACCATATCGCCTGGCTTAAGGTGTTGTTCATGCTTAACTCCGTGTGGGTAGGAAGTCGCCTCGCCAAACAATACGATACAAAAATAGCTACCACTAGCGCCAACTTTCCGATGAGCCTGCTCGATAAATTGAACCACCTCAGCAGTAGCAATGCCTTCGCGCAAAATACTAGCCGCAGCTTTATGAACCTCTAGTGTCATGTCCATGGCTCTTTGAATCAGCTGTATTTCAGACTCAGACTTCTGCATTCGACAACTTGCAGTAATCGCTTTAGCGTTTATGAAATTGATGTGTGGTGCAGCTTGCTTAAAACCATCGGCGATAAAAAAGGCAGTACTTTCATCAATACCAACGGTCGTGTTATAGCCATAGCCAAGTTTGTTTAGCACTTGCGCTGTAAGCGTGTAAGGGCACTCATGCTCTAGCCACGTATGCATCGGGCCCTCAATCATCATATAACCATTGAGACTGCCTACCTCAAAGTCTGGGGCTATATATTGAATCTTTCCAGTAGCCGGTATAATAGCGCCTACCAGACGTTCGCTCGGATACCAACGCAGGCCAGTGAAGTAAGTCAGGTTGGTCCCCGCGTTTAGATATACTGCATCAATATTATGTTGTCGCATTAAGG
>QQTG01000029.1 GCA_003370465.1 Kangiella sp. HD9-110m-PIT-SAG07
GTGTTAAGTGTTTCTATCTCAGCGTTCTTATCCCTTTCTCTAAGCCCAGCGATTGCTCAAGGCTTACTGAAGAAAGAGAAAGAAGGCAAAAAAGAATGGGCACCTTTCCGCTGGTTTAATACAGCCTTTAACAAGTTTACTGATACCTACATGATCAATGTCAAAAAAATGTTCAGTAAAACTGGTTTGTTGATCACTATGGCTGTGTTTGCCGTCATTACCGCCTTCGTTGGCTGGCGCTTTGCCAGCATGCCAACGGGTTTCGTGCCGTCAGAAGACCAAGGCTTCATCGTCGCGTCATCGCTAATGCCTTCGGGTTCCACTCGTGCAAGGACCTTAGAACTAACTGCAAAAACGGATGCTTGGTTCTTGGAACAACCTGAAGTCGAACGAATCATTACAGTCGCTGGCTTTAGCTTCTTTGGTACGGGACAAAACACCTCGATTACCTTCGTTAATCTAAAGCCATGGGGCGAGCGCGAAGAAATGCGTAATGCGGATCAGTTAGCCACAACCGCTACTGGCGAGTTCGCAAAATTCCAAGAAGGCAACACTTTCGTGTTTAACATGCCATCGATTCCGGGTCTTGGTAACAGCAGTGGTTTTGATTTTCAGCTTCAAGACAAATCCGGTGTAGGGACTCAACAACTGATGGGCGCAGCATATCAGTTAATTGGTATGGCTTCGCAGTCAGGAAAGTTTGGTGAAATTCGCCCAGATACCCTGCCACCAGCGCCTTTGTTAACCTTCGAGGTTGACCGAGTGAAAGCTCGCTCGCTAGGTATTGATATTGGCGAATTAAACAACACCTTACAAATCGCTCTAGGTTCGGCTTATATCAACGATTATGTTGAGGGACAAAAAGTTCGTCAAGTGTGGATTCAGTCTGATGCTGAAACGCGATCAACGCCACAAGAAATTCTCAGTATGCAAGTCCGTAATAGCCAAGGTAACTTGGTTAACCTATCGGAAGTGGCAACCGCTGAATGGACTGAAGCTCCAGCCAAACTGACACGATATAACGGCTCACCATCAATTCCGCTAACGGGTAACGGTGCGGAAGGCGTTAGCTCCGGTGAGGTTATGATGCTGATGGAACAGTACGCCGAACAATTACCGAAAGGTATTGGCTATGAATGGTCAGGACAATCGCTTGAAGAAAAAGTCGCGGGTAATCAAACCACGCTGTTATTCAGCCTATCTTTCCTAGTCATTTTCTTAGTGCTCGCTGCGCTTTATGAAAGTTGGTCAGTACCATTAGCCGTTGTGTTGGTTGTACCGCTGGGAATTCTGGGTTCGATATTGTTCGCCGAACTGAGTTCAATGCCAAATGACATCTACTTTAAGGTTGGTCTAATTACGATTATCGGTCTATCTGCCAAGAACGCGATTCTTATCGTCGAGTTTGCACGAGAAGCGCAAGGCGAAGGTAAAAGTGCGCTCGAAGCCGTGACTGAAGCGTGTCGACTACGTTTGCGTCCGATCTTAATGACTTCATTGGCGTTTATCATGGGTGTGCTTCCGCTGGTTCTCGCCTCTGGCGCAGGTTCAGCAAGTCGCCAAGCCATCGGTACCAGCGTGATGGGCGGTATGATCTCCGCGGCTGTGTTGGCCATTTTCTTCGTACCCGTATTCTACTTACTGGTGCGTAAGATCTTCCCGAGAAAGCTTAAACATTACGAACTTGCCGCTAAAGGTATGGAGATTAAAGATGACTAAATCGTTAACCAGCAAAAGCCTAACCTCCGTCACGGCCTTGGCAGCTAGTTTGATTTTATCTGGCTGTCTATCCATGGCGCCGAGTAACGAGCGCCCGCAAACTTCTATTGAGCAAAGCCTTGGGCAAAATCTGGAAGTTAAGGATGCCGCCTTTACGCTTGAAGCTTGGCAGGACTTTTTCCCTGATTCCAACGCACGAGTCATGATTGAAGAAGCATTGCAGTCGAACACAGACTTGCGCATTGCTATCGCACGCATGGCTGAAGTGGAAGGTCGCTATCAAATACAGCGTGAGGATTTATTTCCGTCAATCAGTGGCGAAATTAGCCAAACACGTACTAAAAACTCGGCTAACGTCTTCACTATTCCGGGCGTTGATAGCATCCAGGATGTTTACAGCGCAAACGTCGGTTTAATGTCTTATGAGTTAGATCTTTTTGGACGTGTCCGCTCGCTTAGCGATGCAGCCTTAGCGCAGTATCTTTCCAGCGCAGAAGCCGCTCGCTCAGTAAAACTCAGCGTTATTGCCCAAACGGCTAACGCCTACTACAGCTGGATTTCAGCTTACCGCAGTTTAAACCTTGCGGAGAAAACCCTGAAAAGCCGTAAAGAAAGCTTAGACTTGATTCAAAAGCGGCTCGACACAGGTATCGCCAGCGAACTCGATCTAGCGCAAGCACAGGCCGCTTTAGCGACCGTTAGCGCGCAAAAAGCACAGTTCGACCGTGCTCACGCTGCCGCAAAAAGTGCGCTAGAGCTATTGATCGGCAAACCTTTGTCAGCCGTTAAGTTTGATACAGAACAATTAAAGTTAGCAGAGATGGCAATCGAACTTCCTGACAACATCAACTCAGAAGTTCTATTAAGTCGCCCAGACGTCCTGTCTGCGGAACAGAGCTTATACGGTGCAAATGCCAATATTGGCGCAGCTAGAGCCGCTTTCTTCCCGTCAATCAGCTTAACTGGGCAATACGGCTACTCGAGTACTGAGTTCGACAACTTGTTTGATAGCGGTTCGAAAACGTGGAGCTTTATCCCTTCAATCCGTATTCCCATCTTCAATAATGGTTTGCAGGCTAATCTCGATATCGCTGAAGCACAGCAGCAGCGTTTAATCGCTGAGTACGAAAAAGCAGTGCAACAGGCTTTCTCAGAGGTGTATCAGTTGATGGCTAACCGTTCGACTTACGGCGGTGAATTAGACGCTAACCGCTCCTTAGTTAAAGCGCAAAGCAAACGTCTTGAGTTAGCAGAAGCAAAGTATAAAGCCGGCCTAGCGAGTTACCTCGAAGTGCTCAACGCACAACAAGATCAATTCACAGCCGAACAAGCGTTACTTGAAACCGAACGTGCGCAATTAGCGAATGTTATCTCGTTATATAAAGCACTCGGTGGCGGCGACAAAGCCGTAACTTACGCCCCGAAGAACGTTGCTGATTCTATGGATACAGAAGCTCAAAGTTCCGGAGTAACAGAGTAAACCTAAATCTACCCCCTTAGTGTTTATTTGCTCCACTCAGCCCTGCTTCTGCAGGGCTTTTTTATTGCTCAGAGAAAGTTAACGCCTCACTAATGGGCGCATAATTGCTTGGCTAAAATTAGCGAGGAAAGGAGCACAAGCCAAGCGTTTTGCGTCCTTTTGAGTAACATGTTAGCTATACTTTGCACAGTTACTAGACCAATCATACTTTATTGATTTAACAAATTGAGGGTAACCGTCATTAGTTTTATATGAAACTACCGCTTGCTTGCCCATCACGTTAACTTGAAAAGCAGGAGAGTAGTAAACTCTAATTGGAGAAAACTAATAAAAGACGCGACCCAACCACTAGTTAAAGGTAACTTTGTTAGATGCCGTAAATGAGAAAAGCAAAACCAAGTGTACTAAAAATACATACCAATCGAACTGTCCAAATAGGCAGTTTCTCTCCCAAATATTTAACAATACTTTCTAATTTTCTATCATTCAGTATTACTATGGCTAGTACAGCGGCTATAGATAAATAACCAACAAAGCTAAAGACTAACGGATATTTCGCGGTGTTGGCTGACAAAATAAGTGAAACTCCTAACATAACTCTAACAGCTACATCGCTATATCTTGCTACCTTTGAAGTTACGAGATATGGCATACTCTCTACTAGTTTTTTCGGAAAAAGCACACAAAACACACTTAACAAAACCATCCCGAAAGCAATCAGAACTATAATTATTTGCCATATAGTGTAGTTCATCTCAATTAACCTCTAACGCCTCAAACACCGGTTTGGTGAAGTTGGCGACTTTTTTGGAACAAAAAAAAGGACAGCTTTGACTTGTTAAGCATTTTCGTCCTCTGGCTCGTCCTTTTTTAGTCTTTCGATTAACTTATTTTTTAATTCTTCTTCTAATATGTCACCGTGACTATCTAAAAGCATCTTATAGAAATCATAAACATCTTGATCACTTAAAATCCAGCCAACTTGGTCATTAGTAAAACATGCCTGAGCCAACTCATTTGCCTGTGACTTGTTAAATTCAGCATATTTTTTGAGCTTTGAAATGGCGCTATGCGTACTAGCGAAATTGCCGCTATTTACCAATGCTCGTATAGCTAATTCTTTTTCAAGTTCACTAGCCAGTTTTATATCTGGATAGTGCTCTTTGAAGAACTGTGAAAGTCGACGATAAAACAGCACCTCTTCACTTTTTGTCTCTTGCCACTCATCAATCAAAAATTCTTTAAGCTTGCTATCATCTAATACAGAGTAATAATCTTTATCATCTGCAACAAGGTATAGCTTTTCTTCGTCAGGCACCGATTCAAGTAATGCTTCCCAGTTAATTGCGTCGCCTAGAGACCCATCTTTTCCTGGTGGATTTCTAACATCCATTCTTAAGCGCGCCTTACCAACAAGATCTGGTGTAGTCTCGATAAGCCTGGCTTTTCTAAACAGCTCATCAATCTTTTGATCCGCCTTAAGAGTTCTGGCTGCCACATCCCTATTTACTTTTTCAATCAGAGAAGAAATCTTCTTGTCATACTCCTTCTGCAGTTCCCTAATTTCTGGATACTCTTCATAATCCTTACAGATTTGAGGGAATTGCGGTTTTGATTTTTGTTCTTTTAGCTTTTTAACTGCATCCGATATTTTTGACTCTCTGTTACGTTTAAATTCATCTTTCACTTGCTCTGTGAGCCACAACGTAACATCGCCCTTATCAATTAGAACTGCCAATTTATGAATCTCTTCTAGATCATCATTTGACAGATGAAAGAATGATAAGAAGACGTTTGTATCAATAAATAGGTTCACATTATCTCCATGTGATTTTTGGTGCTTAACGCCAGTGGTAATGGGCGCCAACGGAGCACAGCGTAGTTGGCGTCCCGTTGACCACATTGTTAGTTGTTTACCACCATTGCCTGTGTAAAAACAGCTGAAGCTCACGCAAATGAAAGCCCCAGTGGCTCCTATAGCTAAATTCAAAATACCATTTAGCATTGTTGATAGTAGTATTTTCTAGATACCACTTTATATCTTGAAGATCTCCAATAATATCAACTAGGTCATCGACTGCATCACCGGTAAGAACTTTCGATTCTTTTTCGTCTGAAATAACAGGATCTACTGTTTGATAGAACCCTAGTTCAGGGAAGCGTTTCGATACCAGTTCTCTTAACGCTGCATAATCCTTGTTTGGCGGCTCAGGGTAGTCGTTATCGTCGTACTCAAATTTTGATTGATAGGTGGACACTACCAACAGATCCAACTCATGAATCAGCTCTCCAAGGTCATAGCTCTCTGACTTTTCATGGAGGCAAAAATCTAAAAAACGCTTAACTGATTGCTCGATATTCATAGTGACAACTAACGCCTAAAGCAGGCGTGCGTTGTTGTGCATCGCATGCCTTTTCTGGTTACACATTTAGTTTCCAAGGCACCATGGTATCGAAAGTAAAACATACTGCTCCTTCAACCTCAAACTCTTCCTGTACTAAAGGGCTAGGCTCAATGAAGGAATAATTAAAATACTCTCCAAGCTTTGGCGGAGTTTTAGGATGTTCAATAACTTTAGCCAGTAGATAATACTCTCCACCATAATGGTGAATTCCTGGTGATTCTTCACAGAGCTCGTAAACTTCAGCGTCCTTATTTTTGTCTATTCCAGCAACATCGAAAAATATTGTTATCTCTTCCGGAAAAATAGAATCTATAGCTTCAATATAGTTCTTGCAATAGTCACATGAACATTCTTGACTGCCACCCAGTCGTATCTTTTTGTAGACTTTCTCGGTTGCTTCTTTATCTAGTTCTAAAATATAACCGCCAATTTCGATGCTCATAAATTTAGTGTGTAACGCTTGGGCTCAGGGGCGCGCAGCGAAAGCGGAGCGTCCCTTGCAGCCCATTGTTATGCTTTGAATAGTGTTTATCTTTCACTTGACATATCGATCACCAACTTTCCGATGTGACCTTTTGTTTCGAATTGTTGCTGTGCCTCGGAAACCCGGGAGAGAGAAAACGTGTTTGCGACGACAGGAGAGACTTTTCCTGCCTCAATTTGCTTGATCAGGTCTGGGAAAACAGCTTCGTCAAGAACAGTACAGCCGAACAAGCTCAGATCTTTCAGGTAAAGTGTTCTGACATCCAGCTCCACGAGCGGACCTGCAATAGCACCTGCAACGGCATACCTGCCAAAAGGCTTAAGCGCATCCAACAAACTCGGCCACTGCTTGCCTGCCACCAGATCGATTACGACGTCAACACTGCTTTTCCCAAGCTCTTGTACAAGACTGGCATTTCTCGGAAGCGTGCGATCAGCCCCAAGACTCAAAATCTTGTCGGCTTTGGACGGCGAGGTAATACCTAGAACTCGCGCCCCCCTTGCCTTGGCAAGTTGAATGACAGCAGAACCTACGCCGCCTGACGCTCCAGTCACCAACACGACATCATTGGCGCTTACGTTGCTCCGAGTCAGAAGGTTTTCCGCTGTGGAATAGGAACAGGGGAAGGATGCGAGTTCAACGTCGCTGAGCTTGCTGTTGATTTTATGAGCATGCCTAGCTGCAACAACGGTGTATTCAGCGAAGCCACCGTCGCATTCGGAACCGAAGTACCAGGGTTGATCCA
The DNA here is from genome assembly GCA_003370465.1 of Kangiella sp. HD9-110m-PIT-SAG07. Classification (GTDB taxonomy): domain Bacteria; phylum Pseudomonadota; class Gammaproteobacteria; order Enterobacterales; family Kangiellaceae; genus Kangiella. Next base: position 6,834 of record QQTG01000029.1, read on the forward strand.
AGACCTTGCCGCCCGCCTCGCGAATGCATGGCTCAACAAGTACTCTTTGATTAAGGAGACTGGCATCAACTTGTTCTCCGACGGCAATGACTTCGCCACAAACATCAGCACCTTGTATTCTAGGAAATTGAATGGCATTTCCTGACCAGCTTGCGTCACTACTGTCTCCGTTTGATTTCGAATACCACCCAAGTCGAGTATTAAGATCAGTGTTGTTGACGCCGGCTGCGCTCACCTTTATCAGTACATCGCGTGGCCCAGGAGTAGGTACAGGAATATCGTCGCGGAATAGCAGTTTATCCAAGCCACCGTGTCCCGTTAGCTGGATGCCTTTCATTACTTTTGGTATGTCGTTCATAGCAGTTTACCTATAAGCATAACATAAGAATACCCGAATTCGCTTATAACTCACTAATTTTTAAAGAATTATTTTTACAATTCCAAAAAAGTGGCTAATACCCTAGTAAAGGCGGTCTTGAAGTGCAGTATCGCTCGGAATTCCAATAAAATGTGTACTAAATGGCGATTATCCTACAGCCTTATTCCTGTACTCTTAACTTATTTATTTAATATTTATATAGAGACTACTTTAAGCTCCAAGCAGAGTCAAAACCTTGTAGATGTGGCATCCCTTTTTTGTCATCCAGCAGCAGTAGGGGCGTCTCGACGCTGCCTACATTTACATTTTTATTTAACGACTGAGCTAGCGGCATCCCGAGATGGCGAGGCAACGCCCTAAAGCTTCTTAAGTATTAGCTGCCCTTTTGGCACTCTTCCAAACCAAAGAAATAATCACGCAACTCAACCATGAAAAGCCCATAGTTGAGTTCAGTCACATTAGCCGCTGCAGCCAACACTAAACCATTCTCTGGAAACAGCCAAAACTGGCTTGTTCCACCAATAGAGCCCCCACCATGCCCGAACCAGACGATTCCATCTTCATCCTTAACGATCCGCCAGCCGAGCCCGTAACCGGTAGGTTGACCATCATTAGTCTTCAGCGTAGTCCACAAGTTCGCGACTGTTTCAGGCTTAAGAAATCTATCATCGAAATGTGCTAAACCAAATCGCACCATATCGTCGGTTGTAGACAAGAAGCCGCCGCTTGCCCATTTGTAGCTATTGTCAACTTCTGGCTCGTTTGCATAACCGTTTGCATCGAATCTATAGTACCGACCGCGATTCAAGATAACCTTCTCAAGATCATCAGCGACCGTCCCTTTCATGCCAATGGGATCGAACACCATTTCATCCATCAGCCTAAGGAAAGGCTGCTCTGCAGCCACCTCCATTGCAGCACTTAACAAATTGTAGCCATAGGATGTATAAGCCCAGCGTTCCCTTGGAGTTACCACCAACGGATCGTCCTCAAAAATTTCGAGTCCAGAAATTACGTCAGAGTAGCGCGTTCGTAAATAAGGCTCGTTTCCTTGGTAATGGCGAACGCCACCCAAATGACCAGCAAGTTGTCTTATAGAAATTTTATCCCCTTTCTCAGGAAACGTCGGTACGTAATTCCTGATCGACGCATCAAGCTCTATTTGGTTGTTCTCAATCAACCTGGCTAAAGCAAATGCAGTAAAAGGTTTTGCGACACTTCCAACCCGAAACTTTGTAAACTCAGGAGAGACTGGCACTCGTTGCTCAAGATCGGCGAAGCCGGTACCGTGTGACCAAAGCAATTTGCCGTTGCAACCGACTGAAACGGCTAACCCAGGACTCTTGCCCTCTCGAGCAAATGACTCCACTAACCGCTGAGCACCAAGGTGTTTTTCTGATGATTTAGGTGTGGCTGCACAACCGCAGGCAGTGAATAGTGCGACCAACAGAAATTTTCCTATGTCAGCCTTGATACACAATTTCTTTACTCTCATTTATTTATCACCCAGCATAATGCCGATCCATTGGGTTTCCTTATTACTGTCGAGGATGATTTTGACGATGATGGTCAGTGGAACTGATAGGAGCATTCCTACAGGGCCTAGCACCCAGCCCCAGAATAACAATGACAAGAAAACCACTAAAGTCGATAAGCCGAGTCCTTTGCCCATAAATTTAGGTTCGACGATGTTACCCACTACAAAATTTACTGTTAAAAAGCCAGCCGCGACTAAAAGCGGTGCAGTAATCGAGTCTTGGGTTAACCACGCCATAATAACGGCGGGCACGGCGGCGATAATCGAACCTATATTCGGCACGAAGTTAAACATAAAGGCGACTAAACCCCACAAAAACGGATACTCGACGTCTAAAATCACCAGCCACACACTAATCAAAGCGCCAGTTAATAAGCTGACGATAGACTTAATGGTGGCGTACCGCTTAATTTTTTCGATCACTTCACTTAAACCGAGATGAGCTTTGCTTTCAGCGTTAGGAAAAGCGCGCTGCATTTTTTCACCAAAAACACTGGCTTCCATTAGCAAGAAAATCGAGGTTAAAACGATTAAGAACAGATTACTTAACATGCCTCCTAAACCGTTTAATACGGACGCTGAAAGACTCATCACGGTGCTGGGAGAAAAGCGCTCTGCTAATGATGCTTCTGGAATATTAAAGCCAAGGCCTTCTAGCCATGTCATGGCCCCAGCTAGCTTATTTCGTAGCATGACCTCATACTCAGGCAGCTTGGCAGAAAACTGTTCTACGGAGTTCCCCACTAAGCGGCCAATTAAGAAGAACAGCAGCGACATGATAACTACGACAAGAATCATGGCAAGCCAGTCAGGTATGGTTTTATCCGTTTTCGGTACTTTTAGGTTCGCTAGGAAAAAATACAAAGGCCCTAAGATGATTGACACAAACAGCGATAAAATCACTGGCACTACAAAGCTGCTAGCGGCTTTTAGCCCTGCAATAACAATAAAAGTGGCAGCAATCGCTAGTAGTACGTTGGTGACACGGCTCATATCTGATGACATAGGGTTCCCTGTAATAATTGGTCTTTGGTAGCAAGTATCATTTCTTGTCAAAATAGTTTATAACAAGGAAGCAAAATCACAAGTCTACAAGCTAAAACTACAAATTTATGTCATTTATTGATATCGGCGTTAATCTTACTAATAACCGCTTTAATGACGACTACGAACAAGTCATTAAAAAAGCGCGCAATCACCGCGTGACAGCACAGATTATTACTGGCACCACTCCTGAGGAAAGTCAGCAGGCTTTTGCTTTAGCGGAGCAGTTCCCTGATTTATTCTCTACAGCAGGCTGCCACCCTCATGACGCCAAAGATTTTAAAGATGATGATTTATTGATTTTAAGAGAGTTACTTCAGCACGATAAAGTGGTTGCCGTTGGTGAGTGTGGCTTAGACTTTAATCGTAATTTTTCCCCACAAGAGACTCAATTAGCAGTTTTTGAGCAACAACTACAGCTGGCTTGCGACATTCAGAAACCACTATTTCTGCATGAAAGAGATGCGGGAGAAGCTATGATTGGGCTACTTCAGCAATACCAAACTGAGCTCCCTAAAGCGGTCATTCATTGCTTTACCGGAAGCCAGGAAAGCCTCGAGCAATATATCGAGATGGGGCTTTATATCGGTATTACCGGCTGGATCTGCGACGAGCGCCGAGGGCAAGACTTGGCGCAAGTGGTGCATTTAATTCCAGATGACAAGCTAATGATAGAAACTGACGCACCGTTTTTAACGCCAAGAGATTTGAATAAAGAGCAAAAGGCTCAACTCAAAAGCAACCGTAACGAACCGTTTTTATTACCGCATGTGGCACAAAAGATTGCCGACTGCCGTCAACAACCGTTGTTAGAGCTTTCGAAACACTGCTTTAACAATACGGTAACTTTCTTTAACCTTCCCATAAAACAACAATAAGCCAAGGAACCGATAAATGGCACAAAACCAATTTTCATTATTTAAGCAAAAGTTCTTCTCATCGTTTTTTATTACCCAAGCACTTGGGGCTCTTAACGATAATATTTTTAAACAAGCGATTATAATGCTGATTGCATTTAATACTGCATTCACTGGCGACACAGATCCCAACCTCTTAACTAATGCAGCTTTGGCTTTATTTATATTACCTATGTTTTTATTTTCAGCAACCGCAGGTCAGATTGCTGAAAAATATGAGAAGTCCGCACTCATTAGAAAAATAAAAATACTTGAAATATGTATCATGGCACTAGCATCAATAGGGTTTTATACTGGCAGTATCTGGTCTTTGCTAGGTATATTATTTTTGATGGGGTTACAGTCGAGTCTTTTTGGCCCGATCAAATACAGTATTCTGCCACAGCACTTATCGGACAAAGAATTACTAGGTGGTAACGGCTTAGTTGAAATGGGAACCTTCCTTTCAATTATTATAGGCACAGTTATTGGAGGCTTACTAACAGGGTGGGGAGATACGGGTATAAGAATACTTTGTATTTTAATACTGACAGTATCCTTCCTTGGATATTTATCCAGCCGTTATATCCCTTTAACGCCACCTTCACAGCCTTATTTAAAAATCAACTGGAACCCTGTAACAGAAACATGGAAAACCTTTAAGTATGCAAAAGCAAATCGAGTCGTATTCTTGGCTATTCTGGGTATCTCTTGGTTTTGGTTCTATGGAGCTTTATTTCTAACTCAAATTCCTAAGTTCACCCAAGAGAGTCTAAACGGTAACGAAAACGTAGCCACAATAATTCTAGCTACTTTTTCTGTCGGAATAGGTATCGGCTCTGTACTATGCGAGTTCTTATCAGGGCGCAAAGTCGAACTCGGTCTAGTGCCATTCGGTGCGATAGGCATGACATGGTTTGCACTAGATATTTTCTTTGCCAACCCTACCAGTAGCTATGTTGGCGAACTAGGTCCAATAGCCTTTCTTAGCCAAGAAGGAGCCATTAGGACATTAATTAACTGTGCTTTTATAGGTATTTTTGGTGGCTTTTTCATAGTCCCGTTATATGCACTGGTACAAGAACGATGTGAAAAGTCTCACTTAGCTCGGGTTATTGCGGGCAACAATATCCTTAATGCGTTCTTTATAGTTCTTTCAGCAGGGTTGTCAGCGATATGCCTTAGCAACGGTATGACTATACCTCAACTCTTCTTCTTAACCGCCATTCTCAACGCTGTGGTAGCGATTTACATATTTAGTCTCATTCCTGAGTTCTTGATGCGTTTCTTAATTTGGATTCTCATCAATACCATCTATCGAGTGAAGAAAACAGGTCTAGAGAATGTGCCGGAAGAAGGCGCTTGTATCGTGGTGTGTAACCACGTCAGTTATGTCGATGCCTTAATTATTGGCGGTACTATTAGGCGCCCTATTCGTTTCGTGATGTACCATAAAATTTTTAAAGTACCTGTGCTTAGTTTTATTTTCAGAACGGCGAAAGCAATTCCTATTGCAGGACACAAAGAAAATCCTGAGCTGCTGAATGAAGCCATGTACACCATCGCCGAGGCATTAGAACAAGGCGAAGTGGTTTGCATCTTCCCTGAGGGAAAGCTAACTTCAGATGGCGATATGAACGAGTTCAAGTCTGGGATAGAACGTATTATCGAAAAGACACCCGTTCCAGTCGTGCCTATGGCACTTCAGGGCTTGTGGCACAGTTTATTTAGCCGCAAGAAAGTGAATAAATTTATTGATCGCCTCAAGCGTTTACGAACCAAGGTGCACTTGGTGGTGGATAAACCCTTATCAGCAGATGAAGCCGATAAAGATCGCTTGTATACTATTGTTAAAGAGTTAAGGGATGGCAAACCTTAGCGTCAGTTTTATAAAAAATGATTCTTCAAAAAGAATGTAATGTAGGCAGAGGGTTTATGAAATTTATAAAGTATTTTTTTATCGTTATTGGCGTCATTCTATTAACACTTGTTGCTATTGGCATTTTCAAAACGGATTACCAAAGCAAAGCTAGCGTAGAGATTGAAGCGCCACAGAAGCAAGTCTTCGCTGTTTACAATAATCCACTGCTTTATGAGCGCTGGATGACAAACTTCCAGTCGATTGAACAACTTGAAGGTCAGATTAACGAGATTAACAGTAAGCACCGACTTAAGTTCACCACTGGCTCAGGCGAAATTACCACGCTTGAACAAACCTTAACGGAATATCAGCCGAGTGAATTGATTCGTTATCATTATGACAATCAATGGTTAAAAGGAACCAGCACCGCAACCTTTGAGTCCACAGGAGATGGTTCGACCACGATTAATTTAACGCTGGAATACACGGGTCAAGGTATCGTGCAAAATGCCCTACTATTCTTACTCAGCTCAACTATTGATCAAGGTCATCAGCACAACTTAGAGCAGCTTAAGGCTCTGATTGAAGAATCAAAGCCTGAGGGTCTGGAATACAGCATGAAGTAGGAACTTGATTAAAAGACCTATGTTTGTAATGTGAAAGTCACCGGTCCATCGTTAACCAGATGGACCTTCATATCGGCGCCAAACTGCCCTGTTTCAACGTTAGAGTAGTCTTCCTTAGCTCTAGACACTAAATAATCGAACAGCTCTTGCCCTTTCTGCGGCGGTGCCGCGCTTGAAAAACTCGGCCTCATGCCACTCTTGGTGTCTGCAGCTAACGTAAATTGAGGAACCAACAATAAACCACCCTCAACAGACTCTAGCGAAAGGTTCATCTTGTCCTCATCATCGGCAAAAATACGGTAACCAAGCATTTTTTTCAGAAGCTTATTTGCTTTAGCTTCATCATCGTCTTTCTCAACGCCGATTAGCGCCATAAGGCCCTTCTCAATGTTTCCGATGGTTTCTCCATCGACAACGACTTTAGACTCTCGGACTCTTTGAATGATAGCTATCATAACTAACTATCGTCGTTCTCGTTGGTACTGGCATCGTCGGTATCGCTGTCAGAGTCTTCGTTAATCACTTCATCATCGCTAACATCTTTAATAATAACTTCGCCATCCGTCGGACGTTCACCAATGCCTTTTTCTTCAACAACTTTGGCATATGCTTCCTCGACACACTCCTTCATCTTGTCTTGTTGGCCTTCATAATCCCCTAAACAGACTCGATATTCATACTCTAGCGCTTCCTTAACAGTCGTTTCCTTAAACACTGACTGGTCAGGCTGCCCGCCCAATAGTTTACTGATGGTTTTTAAGGCGCCGTTGCCACCATTAGAGCTGCAACCAGCAATTGTTGCTAAGCCAATCATTATAAAAATATACGCGACAGTCTTACGCATTTAATACCCTACCCTTATTTTTTTACTCCAAAAGTCTTGCTCACAATATAGCATAGCAGCAGAAACTTTCAGCATAAAAAAACCGCTGGCAAAGCAGCGGTTTTTCATCAACTCAAGCCCAATTAAGCTTGGTTTTTAGGCGGTCTCGAAGCTCGCTTACGCTCCGTCTCTGTAAGATGTCTCTTACGTAGACGAATGCTTTCTGGCGTAACTTCTACTAACTCATCATCGTTAATAAACTCTAGCGCCTGCTCAAGCGTTAACCTAACCGGCGGAGTTAAAACTTGCGACTCATCAGTACCCGATGCACGCACGTTGGTTAACTGCTTACCTTTAAGACAGTTCACAGTTAAATCGTTAGAGCGACTATGGATACCAACGATCTGGCCTTCATAAACCGCATCACCGTGCTTGGTGAATAGGCGGCCACGCTCTTGTAAGTTAAATAGTGCGTTGGTCAATGCTTTACCTTGAGAATTGGCAATCAATACACCATTACTGCGCTGACCGATTTCGCCACCTTTAAATGGACCATAATGGTCAAAGGTGTGATACATCAGTCCGCTGCCTGACGTTAGCGTCAAGAACTCAGTTTGGAAGCCAATCAAGCCACGACTCGGCATCATAAAGTCTAAACGGATACGGCCTTTACCGTCCGGAGACATATTGGTCATTTCAGCTTTACGCTCACCCATACGCTCCATAACGCTACCTTGATGCTCTTCTTGAACATCAATCGTTACAGTCTCGAAAGGCTCTTCAAGCTGGCCGTCAACTTCGTGAATAATAACCTCTGGACGCGATACCGCTAACTCATAACCTTCACGACGCATATTCTCAATAAGAATACCTAAGTGTAACTCACCACGACCTGATACGCGGAACTTGTCCGGGTCATTGGTTTCTTCAACACGTAGCGCAACGTTATGTACCAACTCCTGCTGTAAGCGCTCAAGAATATTTCTTGAAGTTACAAACTTACCTTCTTTACCGGCGAAAGGAGAAGTGTTTACCTGGAACGTCATAGTTACTGTTGGTTCATCGACCGATAGCGCAGGTAGTGCTTCAACCACATTCGGATCACAAATCGTGTCAGAAATCTTTAAGTCACCTAAGCCTGATATCGCAATAATATCGCCAGCATCCGCATCCTTAACTTCATGGCGATCTAAGCCCATGTAGCCTAATACCTGACCGACTTTACCATTACGCTTTGTGCCGTCCGCAGAAACGATCGTTACCTGCTGGTTTACTTTAACTTGACCACGCTTAATACGGCCAACACCAATAACGCCCACATACGAGTTATAGTCCAGCTGCGAGATCTGCATCTGGAAACCACCTTCAGAGTTTGCTGGCGGCGGTGATACGCTTTCGACAATAGTTTCGAACAATGGCTGCATGTCGCTACCTTGTTCCTCTGCATCTTGGCTAGCCCAACCGTTTAGCGCTGACGCATAAACCACGTCAAAATCTAACTGCTCATCAGTCGCGCCTAGATTATCAAACAAATCAAATACTTGATCCATAACCCAGTCTGGACGTGCGCCAGGCTTGTCAATTTTATTGATAACTAAAATAGGTTTTAGGCCTTGAGCAAATGCTTTCTGAGTCACAAAGCGTGTCTGCGGCATTGGGCCTTCCTGAGCATCCACCAACAACAATACCGAATCAACCATCGACATCACACGCTCTACTTCGCCACCAAAATCCGCGTGGCCAGGAGTGTCTACGATATTAATGCGGTAATCTTTCCATTCAATAGCAGTATTTTTGGCAAGAATAGTAATGCCACGCTCTTTTTCCAAATCATTGGAATCCATCACGCGGTCTTGCTCGCCAGCACGCTCTCCTAGCGTACCAGACTGCTCAAGTAACTTATCAACCAACGTCGTTTTACCGTGGTCAACGTGAGCAATAATCGCAATGTTTCTTAACTTCTCAATCATATATGTCTCTGCAAATCTGTATGCGCAAAAAATTGGCGCCATTCTATACTAGATAGACCAGTTCGCACAGAAAATAATCAATATTTACGGTTTTTTCCGGAAATCTTATTCAGAACGGTGTTTTACTTGGTTTCTACCAGCTTCTTTTGCACGATATAGAAGCTTATCAGCCTCTGAAACTACTTTTTGATAATCAGGCTCAAATCGCTCAATTTGACTGTATGCGCCGATACTTACGGTGAAGCTGATGGTTCTTCCACTACAATCAACAGACAGCGACTCAACTTTCTTCCTAAACTCTTCCAGTAGCTGGTGATGATTATCGACTGGATGACCTATGATCATCACAATAAACTCTTCTCCGCCAAACCTAGACACAACATCACTTTCTCGCTGAAACACCTCTTTTAGTAAAGTCCCAACAGCGACTAAACACGTATCTCCAATATTATGCCCATAGTCATCATTTACTTTTTTAAACTTGTCTAAGTCAATGATAGCTATGGTCATGGGCGTCTTATTGCGGCAAGCGATAGGATAAACACTTTCAATAGACTGCTCGAAGCCGCGGCGATTTAAAATTCCAGTTAATGGATCATGTGAACTCAGTTTTTCCAATTCATCATTAAGCTTCACAAGCTCTTCAGTTTTATCCGAAACCTGCTGCTTCAGCTTTTCCTGAAAATCAATCATGATATGTTGAGCTTCTTGCAACTGCAGCCTAACCGTTTCAATTTCTTGGCTGGAATAATATGAGGCTGCTTTATCCGGTACCGTCAGACCTGCCGAGAAGTAACTCACCAAGCGCTCTAATGGACTAGTTATATGATGTGACAAGCGATGTGCCACTCTTGATGCAATCAATGAGATAAATACAATACCAAGCAGTAACCCGTAAAAACTATTTCGGTAGGCGACCAGTAACTCATCAAAAGGGCTTAAGATATAAATCAACCAGCCGTTGCTTGTCTCTATATATTTATAATTAAACACCCCAACATCGTTCAAAATCATTGACTGGATTGAGTTAGAATACTGCTGAGAGTTTTCTTTAATAGACACTAAATCTAAAGGCTCTAATTTAAGATCGGCTGAACCATAAATCACCTGCTGCTTAGAGTCGACCACTAAAATTGAACTGTCGCCCCCTGAGTTATCAATGTTTTCAAATTTTGGTAGGTTTAAAGATCCTTCTACAACACCATGAAACTGCTTGTCTTTATATAAAGGGACGCTAACCGCAACAATTGGGTCATTACCAAAGCCTCGACCTTTAAACACACCAGAAACATAGGCCATTCCAGTATCCCTTGCAACTGTGAAGTAATCCCTATCACTTACATTTTTTGATTCTTCCGACAGCTGAAGTAATTTTTCGAACACCTCGCGAGGAACACCATTAATTACTTGTCCGTCGCGGTCCGTGCTCATCATAGTAATAAACCCTGGATAGTTATTTATCCAATGCTCCATCATTTGTTGTTGCTTATCCTCTGGGATCCCTCCAGTTAGAGCCAATGCGAAGGTCTTCATCGCCTTTACATGGTACGACTGATAGTTTTCAACCCGTTCGCGCAGATGCTCAGCTCGAATATCAATTTCCTCAATTAACTCTCGTTCAAGTTTATCGGCCGAGTTGTTAGTGATGGTCAACATCACTATCAGAGAAGGAATTGAAATACTGATCAAACATAACTCAAAGATTCTGCTCGATAATTTTGGAGGATTTTCTTTTATAATCGAGTTATAC
>QQTG01000012.1 GCA_003370465.1 Kangiella sp. HD9-110m-PIT-SAG07
TGATATTCATAAGTATCAGCGCTAGAAAAAATAGCGATGCGCACTAAATCCTTCGAATACAGCGGCGTTATCTTTGTATGCCGACAATACTCCTTCTGAATTCGTGGCGTAGGTATTTTTAATCATCTTGAACAATGACAGGTCTTTCTCAATACCGTCAATATTCCAAGACGCATTGAAAATCTTGTGGCGACAGTGTTCAGAATTCGCCTGAGCGAACATCATGAGCTCAACATCAACAGGGTTACGACCCAGCTGCGTAAAGCTATCCACCAAATAGTCAATTTCATCGTCCGCTAGCGCCAAGCCAATTTCAACGTTAGCAATTTCTAGTGCTTCACGACCACCTTTTAAAATATCTACCGTAGAGTATGGCTTCGGGCTTTCTTGAACAAAAAGCTGCTCGGCTTCTTCATGCTGAGCTAAAACCACCTGCGTCATGCGATCATGGATCAAAGGTTTAAACTTTTCTGCGAGCTCAGAGCTTAACGGACCGCCTTCGGGGTTATTGAAATAAACCGCGACACCACGTTCGATGCGAATAACCTTCTCTAAACCACAGTTTTGCGCAATATTGGTCGCTTTAGAAGACCAAGGCGAGATAGTACCCGGACGCGGAACCACGATCATACGCTGTCCAGTATGCTCACTAGCAGTACGGTCAGGGCCATATTCCAGTAAACGGTCTAAAATTTGCAACTCGTCTTCGCTAAGCTCAGCACTGACATGAACATAGTGCACAAATTCACCATAGACCTCAGCAATACGAGGTTCGATAGCGCTAGCTTCTTCTAAAAGACGTTGTTTCTGGAACTGTGAATAGGCAGGATTTCCGCGTAGTATGAGCATAAACTTCTCTGACTTTAATAAACTGTGGGAGAGTAATAACTGTAAGTGCGCAAATTTTACTCCATCTAGGACTTTTTGATAAGTCATTGAGGAAATTTAAACGCTTAAATTTGCACTTTTTTAGCATTTACCCCCATAATGCAACTAGTTACTCATCAAGTAATAATCTTTAATGATAACAAGCTTCTATAAAAAACTGGGGTTACTAGCGCTGTTTTTCTTAATCCTCGGGGGACTAACATCCTGCGATTATCAAGATAAAACACAGCTAGAGCGCATCAAAGAGCAAGGCTATATCAAAGTATATAGTCGCATATCTCCCACCACCATGTCGGTCGGCGAGCAAGGCTTCTCAGGGTTTGAATACGAGTTAGTCAAACTTTTTGCTGAAGACTTGGGCGTGCGCCTAGAGATCGTGACCCATAGCGATATCGCCAAGATCCTCAATGAAGTCGAAGATGGGAAGGTTGACTTTGCTGCCGCGGGCTTAACCGTAACTAAGCAGCGCCAAGAGCGGCTAAGATTTGGTCCTCCCTACCAAAACATCACCAGTAAACTGGTCTATCTAAAAGGAACATCTCGCCCACGTGACTTTTCGCAGGTGGACGAGCAACTAACGGTTCTTGCCAATAGCTCGCATTCAGAAGACTTGTTTGAGATTCAAAAGGACTACCCAGACCTCAGCTGGACAGAGCGTTCCGACCTCACATCCCAAGATTTGCTCGACATGGTGCTTTCCGACGAAATTAAATACACCATCGTTGATTCAAATGAGTTAGATTTGATGCGTCAAGTGCAGCCAGAGCTAGCGGTCGCTTTTAGCGTATCAGAGCCCGAAGAGTTAGCTTGGGTATTTAATAAAAATGGTGATAATAGCTTATTTATCAAAGCGATAGAGTTCTTCAGCGACATTCGAGAAGATGGCACCCTATCCTATTTAATTGAACGCTACTACGGTCACTTATCCAAGTTCGATTATGTGGGCAGCAGAGCTTTTCACCGCGCCATTGATAGCAAACTCCCTGAATTTAAGCCCTTCTTTTATGAAGCTGCTGGCGATGATTTAGATTGGCGTTTCTTGGCCGCAATGGGCTACCAAGAATCTCATTGGGAGCCTGACGCACGCTCTCCGACTGGAGTTCGCGGTTTAATGATGTTGACTCTTGATACTGCTGGCCAGCTTGGTATTGAAAACCGTTTGGATCCTGAGCAGAGCATTATGGGCGGTGCTGAATACTTTAGATTGATGAAGAAAAAAATTCCTGAGCGTATTGGCGATCCTGACCGCACTTGGTTTGCTTTAGCCGGCTATAACGTTGGCTTTGGGCATTTAGAGGACGCCCGTAGATTAGCTGACCAAGCAGGCGAAAACCCCGATAAATGGTTAGTGGTTAAAAAGTTCTTACCGCTATTACGTCAAAAGAAATGGTACTCAAGAACTCGATTTGGTTATGCGCGTGGTGATGAGCCGGTTAAGTACGTCAACAATATCCGTCGCTATTACCAAGTTTTGAAAAAAGTTGAGGAACCAAAACCCGGTAATATTGAGCTTGAAGAAGAGACTGAAGACGAAGAAATAGAGCCGGCGGAAGAAGTTATAGAAGAAGCCATGGAGCAACAAGGCGACGTAGATACAGACGATGACCAACAGTAAAACGATAAGGCAGCAGCGCTGAATTAGTCTGCTGCCAGTACCTATTTAGTAATCGAACCTAATTATTGTCCCGTGGCGATACTCGCAGCACCTCCTCAACCGTTGTTACGCCTTGCGCTACTTTATAAGCACCGCTCACTCGCAATAAGTTCATACCTTGCTGCTGGGCTTGCTTACGCAAAGTCCGGATCTCTGCATCATCATGAACCAACGTTTTTAGCTCATCGGTGACGCGCAATAACTCGTAGATCCCTTGCCTGCCCTGATAACCGGTATGGCGGCACTCATCGCAACCGACTGGCTCGTAAATATGCTTAGGCTTTTCTAGGGTTCCATTAAGGTTATCCCCTACGAGACTATCCCAAGCTTCGGTGTTCACTTCTACTTGGCGCTTGCAGTGATTGCAAAGCGTTCTAACTAACCGCTGAGCCATTACGCCGAGCATGGTCGCGTTAAGTAAGTAAGGCTCTACGCCCACCTCAATTAAACGCGTCATGGCCGATGGTGCATCGTTTGTGTGTAATGTCGAAATCACCAAATGTCCCGTTAGCGCTGCTTGTACGGCCATCTGTGCTGTCTCTCTGTCACGAATCTCACCAATCATAATAATATCCGGGTCTTGGCGTAACAAAGCTTTAACACCTGCCGCAAAATCCAGTTTAATATCATGGTGGACCTGCATCTGATTCAACTTGGGGTCGACCATTTCGATCGGATCTTCGATGGTACAGACATTCACTTCAGAAGTAGCGAGTAACTTAAGTGATGTATACAGCGTCGTCGTTTTACCAGACCCTGTTGGCCCCGTTAGCAGCACAATACCCGTTGATTGACCGATCATTTCACGCCACGTATGCTCAGTTTCAGGCTCTAGACCTAACTCAGCAAACTCACGCGTCAGCACCGTGGGGTCAAAAATACGACCAACGAACTTTTCGCCGAAAGCTGTCGGTAGCGTCGATAGACGTAACTCAATCTCTTGCCCATCTGGCGCTCTGGTCTTAACACGTCCGTCTAGCGGCTTACGTCGTTCCGCTAAATCCATGCGCCCTAAAATCTTTAATCGTGAAATAACGGCATGAGTAATGGCGATAGGAAGTTCATAAACGTTGTGTAAGACGCCATCAATTCTGAAACGGATTTTTCCGAATTCTCGACGTGGCTCAATATGAATATCACTGGCACGCTCTTTAAAGGCATACTGCAAGAGCCAATCCACAATTTGGACAATGTGCTTGTCGTTAGCATCAGCTTCATCACCACCCTTCAGTTCTATCAGTTGTTCGAGGTTGGTAACGCTGGTGTCATTCTGAAGTCTAGTGCCTTTTGCGCCTGCTACTGATGCTGATAGTTGATAGAATTCCTTTTGGTAACGCTTAATAGCCGCCGGGTTAGCGAATACAGGAATAATGTCCTTACTCACCACCTGCCCAAGACTTTCTTTCCATGACAAATTATCAGGATTCATCACCGCAACTTTGACGCTATTTTCTTTCTCATTAACATCGACAGCCAATATGTTATGACGCTGAGCATAAGCGTACGACATCACAGCCGTTATTTCGTCAACATGTACTTTTAAGGGGTCGATTCGATAATAAGGCAGTTTGTATAAACCTGCTAAAAAGCGGGTTAGAACCTCTTCATCAATAATCTTTTGGTGATGGTCGTGTCGCGTTAGAGATAAATCTGCCACTTGCTCTATGGGATGGAGCTTAGGATCTACTTGCCTCAAGTGGATCTTAGCAGCCTCGAACTGTTCGTCTGAAATCCAGTCAGCTTTAAGCAATAACTTTAGAATATGGAATGTTGATAATGGCGACGTCATCGAATTACTTTTCCTTTGTTTATTACCACCAGATTAAAGCATATTGTCTTATTTTCAAAGAGTTAGTCGTTAGCACTGTGAAAAAGTCTACTCAGATTAACAACACGAGAAAACAAATCTAAACAAGCAGGCATAAAAAATGGGGCCGAGGCCCCATTTTTTTAACTGGTTTGATTACTTAGAACTTCAATTTTATCGAAGCATAAGCAAATACACCTTCAGGATCATAAACTGATGGGTCATAGCCGTTTAATGAACAGCTATAACAAGCAGGTGGCTCTTCGTCTAAGAAGTTATTAACACCAACGTTTAACTCCATATCCATACCATCAACATCTGGGAAGTAACTGAACTGTAAGTCGTTATAAATACGAGAGTCCAATTCATTCTTAGACAGGGATTCATCAGCCGTATTCGGATTAGAACATAATCCCAACGCGGTTAAGCTATCAGGAGAACCGTCTAAGAAGTCAGTACAGTCTTCTGTTAGACTATCGACGTAACGGACTGTCCAGCTAACACCCCAATCATCTTGATTAAGACCAAACGTCAATACTGATTTCCACTCAGGAATACCTGTATCATTACGCTCAATACCTGCCAAATCAACACGATTACCCAACGACTCTTCAACATATTCACTAACGAATGTGTTGAACCAAGTCACCGAGAACATGCCTAATTCAGACTGTGGCGCTGTGTATGAAATGCTCAGATCGTAACCAGAAGTCTCAATACCACCGATGTTCACTAGACGGTTATTAAATCCGTTAATAGCGCCGGTAGAGGCACGGCTAATACCGTCACAATACAACGAATCTAGCGTACTAATACAAAGATCTAACTGGGTTTGAGCATCGATTGCCTGTACCGCACCATCAATCTCATGCTTGTAGTAAGTTCCTTTGAAGTCTAACGTATTGATCCAATCAACAGAGTTGACCCATTGCGGGCTGTAAACAAAACCAAGGGTTTGACTGTCTGAGGTTTCAGCCATTAAATCTTCATTACCACCGGTGGTAACCGAGATTTGACTGTTTAACTGAGAGTAAGTATCTGGAACTCCAAGCGTTTGACAATTAGCCTCAAACTGAGTGCCAGAGTAATCACTACAACGGTCAGCTAGCGTAGCATCGAATCGAGACCCTGATGAGAATAACTCACCAATACTTGGTGCTCGGAAACCTTCTGACACAGAGCCACGCAACATAAATTCATCTGTAACACGCCATAACACGCCAGCTTTAGTCGTGGTCTCAGAACCGAAAGTACTATAGTCTGAGTTACGAGCTGCTAGCGATAGTGTTAACTCTTCAGCTGCCGCCATATCTTTTAACAATGGCATTTTAAACTCGGCGTAATACTCATCGACTTCATAAGAACCGCTTGTTGGTGAAGATGGAACACCGTTACTTTCACCAGCTACGACCACCGGGTCTGGCTCGAAGAAACCGCGATATTCACGAGTCTCTACACCTGCCGCAAACGAGAAATAACCCGCCGGCATTTCAAACAAATCACCAGAAATATTTGCTGACAAGGTGTCAATAACGTTCTCACTAGCATCTTTTTGAACGAACTGGATATAATCCAACATATTTTGAGTGATCGTTCCTGAACCATTACCTTGCCCGCCAAATAAATTCAACGGAACACAACCAGCCATTGCTTGGCAATCAGCTAGCGGCCCGAGAGCATTCTTGATACGTTGAATGTTATAACCACCTTGCTTGATCTGGGTCGCATAGTTCTTACCGTGGTTATAATTCACATCCCAGAAGAACACACTATCGCCAGCAACAAAGTCACCATTGAAACCTAGGCCAATATAGCTCGTATCAACATTTTGACGGAAAACACGTGCGCCACCTTCGATTGGGCGTCGCCCTGCGAAAATGAAATTCGACGAATCTAAAGTCATACCAAATGGATTGAAGGGATTGGTTTCATGAACAATAACAGTATCAGCTAATCCACCGGTACCGGCGTCAGGACCGATAAAAATAGGCTCTGGAGCCGCTTGGTTTGTAGATTTACGGTTGTTATACAATGCTTTCGCATAGAAATTAACGTTATCAGTTACCTGGTAATCAGCTTGGCCAAAAATCGATGTTCTTTGACTCGGCGTTACATACAGGTTAAACGCTGCGAAATTAAAACGATCATTGTTCGTGAACACATGAAAGTCATCGTTTGGACCACCAGGGTTATTCGGATCATAGCTTGGAATTCCTGTCACACCATCATTGATGGTTAGGTTAACCACATCTGGATCGCCATCATTATTATTGTCTTGTCCGAAAAATAGGAAACGACCTTGAGGAGTACCAGAACTGCCTCGAGTTAATCCTGTACCCGGTGTTGGGAATCTTGAAAGTTCGCGCTCAGTCGAGTCGACTTTCTGTTGGTCATAGTGGCTGATACTGAAGAAAACACGATGACGATCGCCCTGCGCGCCAAAAGCAATATCAAACTCGCCTGTCTCACCATCACCTTCATCGTAAGCACCGCCGTAAGCATTAAACTCGAAACCATCGAAGTCTTTACGAGTGATCACGTTTACAACACCAGCGATGGCGTCTGAGCCGTAGATCGATGATGCACCATCCTCCAATATCTCGACACGCTCGATGATACTAATTGGAATCGTATTTAAGTCAACCGAGTTAGATACACCAGAAGCTGATGAACCATTGACCCAACGAACACCATCAACCAACACCAAAGTACGTTTGGCGTCTAAGTGACGAAGCGCAACTTCTGCAGCACCAGCACCGATACCACCACCATCAGGCGGGAAACCGAAGTTACCACTGCTGTTGAATCGAGTATTTAGCGCAGAACCTGCGGCAGGAAGTCGTTGTAAAATATCACCCAACGTTTTTAAGCCTGTTCGCTCTAAATCTTCGTTGGATAGAACTTGGACCGGGTTAGCACCTTCAGCTTGTGCTTGTCTAATACGAGAACCAGTAACAACGATGCTTTCAGCCTCTTCAGCATTGTTACCTTCTTCCGCAGCTATAGATGAGTTACTGAAACCTAACGCCGCAAATACAGCGCCAGCTACCAGTAATTTTTTCACGGGTGGAAAAAAGTTACTTTTATCCATGATTGTCCCCATTTGTCATTTATTAATTGATTATAAGTGCTTGTTCTTAATAGATACTAATAGACGCAAGCTTCATTTTTATAACTTAACTAATGGTGAATAACAATCGAAGATTACAAAAAGTGTGACCTCACTTGGTTTTGTACATTAAGATACGCGCAAAATTTCGCGTGAGTTTTGAGTGGTCTGCTGAGCAATAGTTTCAGCAGATTCATCGCGCAATTCGACTAGTGTGTTAAAGTTTTGGAAAATATTAAGAGGGCTGTTGCGACCTTTATCACAACCAGCTGGCATCATATCTGGAGCATCAGTTTCTAGCACAATATCTGTCAAAGGCAGGTTCTTTGCCAAATCTCTAAGCTTAACGGCACGCTCGAAAGTCATAGCACCACCAAAGCCTAGCTTAAACCCCATATCTCTGTAGCGTTCAGCTTGCTGCATGCTTCCGTTAAAGGCATGAACAATGCCACCTTCTTGAAACTTGAGTGACTTTAAATATAGCAAAACATCTTCATGTGCTTTTCGAACGTGCAACACAACAGGCAACTTGCATGACTTTGCGATCTCCACTTGTGCTTTAAACAAGGCGATCTGAACTTTCCTATCAAGGTTCTTCTCATAAAAATCGAGACCGATTTCGCCAATAGCCGCCAGAGGTTTAATTCCAGCAGCCAGCTCTAGATCGTGTATGTGTTCTTTGCGATGCTCTTTTAAAAACATGGGATGCAGACCCAGTGCGACATAAACGCCCTGTTTAATAGCAGCTAATTGACGAATGAAACGCCAGTTTTCTTTTTTAACGCCAGGAATTAAAACACCTTCAATACCGACTTTTCGCATTTGCTCAAAAATAGCATCCCGGTCAGTGTCAAAAATAGAAAAGTCTAGATGACAATGGCTATCAAATAAGCGGATGTTAGGTGTTTTTTTCTTTGGCTTGAACATGGTGCTCTAGGTCCCTATATTAGTGCTCGCGTGTCTCAAGGAATTTAACGTCAGGCCAGCGCTCCATTGCCAAATTTAGGTTAACCATCGTTGGAGCGAGATAGCTCCAGTTATCCCCTCCATCAAGAGCAATGTTGTCAGCATTCTTGCGTTTAAACTCTTCAAACATCTTATCGTCATCACAGGTCACCCAGCGAGCTGTCGCAACACTAACCTGATCATAAATACACTCTACTTTATATTCATTCTTTAAGCGAGCCGCCACAACATCAAACTGCAGCACACCAACCGCACCCAGTACCAAGTCGTTCGAGCTCTGGGGTCTAAACACCTGAGTAGCCCCTTCTTCAGATAACTGGACGAGACCTTTTAGTAATGCCTTATTCTTCATCGGGTCACGTAAACGCACACGACGAAACAGTTCTGGCGCAAAGTTTGGGATGCCACGGAATTTTAAATCTTCGCCTTCAGTAAAAGTATCACCGATCTGAATAGTGCCATGATTGTGCAGGCCAATGATATCGCCAGCATAAGCTTCTTCTAAATGCTCACGATCGCCCGCCAAAAACGTCAACGCATTATTGACCGCAATATCACGCCCTAAACGTACGTGACGCATTTTCATACCTTTCTGGTACTTACCACTACAAATACGAACAAAAGCGATTCTATCTCGATGCTGCGGGTCCATATTGGCCTGAATTTTAAAGACGAAACCGGTAAATTTATCTTCCGTCGCTTTAACGTCTCGATCATCAGTTTCACGCGGTAATGGTGCAGGAGCCCATTCCACTAAACCATTTAACATATGATCGACACCAAAATTACCTAATGCGGTACCAAAAAACACAGGGGAGAGCTTTCCGTCCATAAACTCTTGCAAGTCAAACTCATGACTTGCGCCTAACACCAACTCAAGCTCATCACGAAGGTCATCTGCAAGACTACCTATCGCTTCATCCAGTTCTGGGTTATCAAGTCCCTCAATAATTCGTTCTTCTTGAATGGTGTGGCCTTGACCCGACTTATAAAGATAAGTCTTGTCTTCAAGTAAATGATACACACCTTTAAATTGCTTCCCCATGCCGATTGGCCATGATACAGGTGCACATTTAATTTTAAGTACGTCTTCAACTTCATCGAGTAACTCAATGGGATCACGTATATCGCGATCCATCTTGTTCATAAACGTCACAATCGGTGTATCACGCAAGCGGCAAACTTCCATCAACTTAATGGTTCTAGCCTCAACACCTTTGGCGCCATCTATCACCATCAAAGCCGAATCAACCGCTGTTAAGGTTCTATAAGTATCTTCTGAGAAGTCTTCGTGTCCTGGGGTATCTAAAAGATTGACCGTTTTTCCGCCATACGGAAATTGCATTACCGACGTGGTTACAGAAATACCACGCTCTTTCTCCATTTCCATCCAGTCTGACGTCGCATGCTTACCCTTACGGCCCTTAACGACGCCAGCTTCCTGAATTTGCTTACCAAAAAGTAAAACCTTCTCAGTGATGGTGGTTTTACCCGCATCAGGGTGGGAGATAATTGCAAAAGTTCGACGATTCTCAATTTCTGACGTCAGTTTAGACATGCCACTCTCTTCAAATTGCTAAATTTCAGGCGAAAGCCCGCAAAAGCGGGCATTATAAGCTAATTACCCGTAGTTTCGCGAGCCTGTTCCGTGTTTATTTGTCGTGAAGCCAATTTCGAAAAATCATGCCCAGTAGGCGACTGATGTAAACGTAAACCAAACTCAGGTAACACCGCAAAAATATGATCGAAAATATCGGACTGAATATTCTCGTACTCAGCCCACTTAGTCGTTGCCGTAAAGGCATAAACTTCTAAAGGAATACCGTTCGATGAAGACTGACCTTGTCTTACTAAAAGTGTTAAGTCTTGGCGAATATCTTCACGACTTTCAAGATAGCTCCGCAAGTAAGCTCTAAAAGTTCCTAAGTTTGTTAAACGGCGACCATTAGCCCGCGAACTCAAATCAAACTTATTATCCTCGTTATATCGACTAATTTCTTGCTGCCGTTTTTGCAAATATGGTTCGAGCAAACGTGCTTTTTTAAGTCGAGCAGAATCTTCGTCCGATAAAAACTCGACACATGTAGCATCAATGAGCACCTGCCTCATAATCCGTCGACCTCCAGCCTGCTCCATTCCACGCCAGTTTTTAAAGGAATCAGAAATCAATGCATAAGTAGGCACGGTAGTAATAGTCTTATCCCAGTTACGCACTTTTACCGTAGTAAGGGCAATCTCAATCACATCCCCATCGGCTCCGTAGGATGGCATTTCTAACCAATCACCGACTTCTAGCATATCGTTAGCGGATAATTGAATACCCGCAACCAAACCTAGGATGGGATCTTTAAAGACCAACATCACCACTGCGGTCATGGCGCCAAGGCCACTTAAGATAATTAATGGGGATTTCCCGATTAGAGCAGACACACCAAGAATAATAACGACGATGGTCGCTATTAACTTCACGCTCTGGAACAAACCTCTTAGTGGCAGCCCTTTAAGACGAGACTCGCCAGAGGAAATATCAAGCAATGCATCCAACAGTGAGAAAGCAGCTAGCAGAATAAATAATAAAGCCCACAACACCGATATAGTCTGAACCCACTCTAGCACCGCGGTTTCTGGCTTCAGCCAAAGCCCAGCCTGTACATAAATGATAATTCCCTGGATCGCTAAAGCAATTCGAGTGAAGAGTTTGCGCTCAAAGAAAGCTTTTCGCCAACGCTTCTGGGATTTCTGTGCCATTTTATCAAGGAAGCGAAGGACCACTCTGTGGAAAATAAAATGTATCGCAATAGAAATCAGGAGAATAACTCCCAAAACCATGACTAAGGCCGTAACGTCGGTAAATTCATAGCCCTGTGCTTGCAACCACTGATTAAACTTCTGCTGCATTTGGCAAACCTTTCATAAATATTAATGTTGACTAGTCTACCAATAAGAAGGGGCTGGTTGAAGAAAGTCCTGTTATAGAAATACCAATCAAAGAGCTTACAACACTCGTCGCATCACAATTCCAGCTTCTCGTCCCTCTTTCTTGGGGTAGTAATCAGGGCGTCGGCCTATTCGTTCAAACCCCTCCTTGTCATAACAAGATAGTGCTGGCGTGTTTGATTCTCGTACTTCAAGCAAAACACTTTGCATGCCGGCTATTTTTGATTTGTCGTATAAAACTTGAATTAGCTGGCTGGCATAGCCAAGCCCCTGGTATGAGACGCGAGTGGTGATGTTCATTAAGTGACATTCGTCATATAAATAATTAAAGACGACGTAAGCGATAATTTGCTTATCAAGCTCCAAGACTAGGCTCGGGTACTCCCGCTCAATACAACTTAAGTGGATACTCTTTTTCCAAGGATACTGGTGAGCTTCTTGTTCGATAGATACGATCTGGTCAAGATCTAAAATCTCAAGAGGACGGATTGTTATCAAGGGTTCCATTACTGTAAGCGCTGTAACAGACCCCACCAATCTTTTTTATTGGCTTGAGAAAGCTCTAAATCTGGAGCAGAAATACTCGGATGCTCTATATAGTCAATCTCATCACCACAAACGATGACTTTGCCACGACATGTGTCTATTGCATGAGACTGCTCTGACATTTCGCTGATTTGAGCAAGTGCGGCTGATAAAGGCTGATCTAACCAAGACTTCCAAGCGAACTCTAATTGCTTCATCGAAGAGGCGCAGTTGTCTGGATTAGCGCTCTTAGACACCACAAAGATATAATCAGCGCTAACATCCCCTTTTAGGAAAGTGATAAACTCAGAGCTAACAACATCTGCAGTAGTATTAACTGCCTCACGCTCAGACCCAGCGGACGCAGGTTGGCTAGCTGGCTGTGCGGCAGCCTTTTCAGCAATTTTATCATCAGCTTTGATCTTTCTCTGATCGTTGAGAGGCACCCAAACTGGCACCTCCAACGCATCAAGATAAGCTCTATTCCAGTGACTCATAAGCTATTTTCCAAGCTCATTAACGCTTGAGCAAGCTTAATAAGTCTTCATCTAGAATATCGTGCTTTTTATCCGCCAATTGCTTGAAAGCAACAAACGCTTCTTTTAAATCGTCATTATTCTCAAACTGAACACCGAGCTCAGCTAAGTGACTCTTAAAAGCATTACGACCTGAATGCTTGCCTAACACCATACGGTTGTTGGCCCAGCCCACATCTTCGGCACGCATAATTTCGTAGGTTTCACGATTTTTCAGTACGCCATCTTGATGAATACCAGATTCATGCGCAAAAGCGTTATCGCCGACAATCGCTTTGTTCGGCTGAACCGGGAATCCAGTCACTTTTGAAACTAGCTGCGACGTAGGGACGATATGGCGTGTGTCGATATCAAGCTCAATATCAAAGTAATCAGGGCGAGTTTTGATTGCCATAACTACTTCTTCCAAAGAAGCATTACCTGCACGTTCACCTAAACCATTAATTGTACACTCCACCTGACGAGCACCTTTCTGAACCGCTGCTAGGGAGTTCGCTACCGCTAAACCTAGGTCATTGTGGCAATGAACAGAGAAGATAGCTTTGTCAGAATTTGGAATACGCTCGATCAATTGCTGAATCGTATTCGCGTACTGATCCGGCATGTTATAACCGACCGTATCAGGAATGTTGATGGTACGAGCGCCTGCATTTATGACTTTTTCGATAATACGGCACATAAAATCTAAGTCAGAACGTCCAGCGTCCTCACACGAAAACTCAACGTCATCGCATAAACTACGAGCCAGCGACACAGACTTTACTGCTTGCTCAATCACGTCATCAGGCTCCATCTGAAGCTTATACTTCATATGCAAAGGAGATGTGGCGATAAATGTATGAATCCGTCCAGAGTTAGCGCTTTTTAACGCATCACCAGCGACTTCAATATCTTTTGCTACAGCGCGAGATAAAGAGCAGATGGTGCTGTCTTTTATGTTATCAGCAACCAGCTTCACTGCCTCAAAATCACCTGGGCTGGCAACCGCAAAGCCCGCCTCAATAACATCAACCTTCATTTTTTCTAATTGTTGCGCGATTTCTAGTTTTTCTTCTTTATCCATGGACGCGCCAGGACTTTGCTCACCATCTCGCAAAGTCGTATCAAAAATAACGAGTTTATCTTTTGACATATATTCGGTCTCTTAAATTATTAATGTAGTGCCAGCTGTTACTTGGCCTACTCCATATCATAAACTTAATACCCTAGAATACCAAATTATAGTCGGCAGCGATAAGGTTAAAAGGACTGGTTCGACATCTACTTGTCATTCTAGCAAATACAAAAAAGGCGCCATTTGGCGCCTTTTAATGTTTATATGTGCAATTCACATCTTAATGAATTAGCTACCTGAGCATTTATTTTGTGCTTTATTAAATACAACTTGGTTTCTAGCAATTAAGTTCTTGTTATTCAGTCCGCCAGATTCAAGCTGAGACTGAACTAAACTAACTTTCGCACTAGATAGCATTGGCACCAGCGACTCAGAAATACAAGCACAGTTAGCTAACTGCTCTGCTCGACAGCTTTGTTCAAATGCTTGAACAACCTGTTGCTTATCACTTAAAGGAGCAACCTGCTCTTGTGGTTTCTGCATTTCTTCTGACGCTTGGGCAGACAAGCTTAAGCTTAATACTAAAGCCCCTAACAAACTTTTAAACATCATTTTTTCCTCCTAGGAGCACCGATACCGGTATACCTTTTGAATTCATTACTCATATATACCACAAGTATGGCCTACTCTGTAAACAAAATCCATCCGGGCTGCGACACCAGTATCACTCTTACCCACACAAGCCTACCCATTAATCAACGACTCCAGATATTTGATCATTAGAATAGTCATCCACTTGAATCACATCCATACGAGCTGTTTCAGCGTCAGTTAGAATCTGTTTTTCTTCTTCATTAATAATGCCTTTTGCGATGGCTTGCTCGATACGCTCCATATTAGTCAGGTTTTTATCCAGCTCTTTAGACTTCATCGCCTTACGCAATTTGTAACGCACCTCATCAGCGGCCAATACTTTCTTGAAAGCCAGTTCTACGCGTCCAGTAACATCATCTTAGCCTTTACCTACATAAGCATACTGCGTAATACGATCACGGATCTCACAATCTTTCATCATCGGCAACACCAACTCGCGCTCTAACTTATCACCAGGTCGGCTGTAGCTTTTGCCATAAGGGAAAGCAATCATGCGTAAGCCCTTCCCTACGACTTTATTCGGGAAGTTCTCATAAAAGTCATAAAGCGCTTCTTGAATCTTATGTAAACCATACTCCATATTCCAGCGCACATAAGGTAAATCCGCTAAAGGACGTTCATGGTCCTCATAATATTTAAGTACTGTTGAGCACAGATATAAATGACTCAATACGTCAGCTAAGCGGGCAGACAAACGTTCTTTACGTTTTAAGTCGCCTCCAAGCATGCCCATCGCAACATCTGATGTTAACGCTAGCACAGAGCTCATTCGAGTTAGCTGCTGATAATAACGACCCGTTTCACCCGCTACTGGTCTTTCAGCAATTTTTGCAGCCGTTACACCTAAACCTAAAGTCCGGAAGAAGTTACTCACCCCATAACCGATATGGCGGAATAGCAAACTATCAAATCGCTTAACACCCTCTTCCTCGTCATCAAGTTGTGCCGCTAACATTTCACGTAGGACATAAGGATGACAGCGGATAGCACCTTGACCAAAAATCATTAAGTTACGAGTTAGAATATTAGCGCCCTCAACCGTAATACCAATCGGCTGGCTCATGTAGCCATTAGCAAGGTAATTACGCTCACCCATGATAATGGCACGACCAGCATGAACGTCCATCGAATGGTTCATGATATCGCGACCCATTTCTGTCATGTGATATTTAGCTATCGCTGAAACCACCGAAGGCTTCACACCCAGATCGACCGCTCCAGCCGTCATCACACGACTCGCCTCCGTTCGATAGGCTAAGCCAGCGATTTGCGCCATCGCCTCTTCGACACCTTCGAAGCGCCCGATAGGTAACTTAAACTGTTCACGTACCAACGCATAAGCACCCGTCATACGATACGACAGTTTCGCTACCGCCGTTCCCATCGCTGGTAGAGAGATGGAGCGACCGGCAGCTAAGCTTTCCATCAACATGCGCCAGCCTTGGCCAGCATAATCTTCACCACCGATCAGCATACTCATTGGAATAAATACATCTTTACCGGTCGTTGTACCATTCATGAATGCTTGATTCATCGGCAAATGACGACGCCCGATTTCTACGCCGGGATGATCGGCAGGGATTAAAGCACATGTAATGCCATAATCTTCCTTATCATTACCTAGCAGTCCATCTGGGTCATACAGTTTAAAAGCCAAACCTACAATCGTCGCCACAGGCGCTAACGTTATGTAACGCTTGTTCCAAGTAACTTTAATGCCTAACGTTTCTTCGCCATTAAACTCACCTTTGCACACAATACCTTTATCAGGAATAGCGCCAGCATCAGAACCTGCTACTGGTGATGTTAAAGCAAAACAAGGAATTTCCTTGCCCTCAGCTAACCGAGGAAGGTAATGATCTTTTTGTTCTTGTGTACCGTAGTGCAGCAATAGTTCACCTGGGCCAAGTGAGTTCGGTACCATAACGGTTACAGCAGCACTTCCACTTCGGGTCGCTATCTTTGTCACAACTGTTGAGTGAGCTAGTGCCGAAAACCCTTTACCGCCGTACTTTTTAGGAATAATCATGCCTAAAAAGCCTTTATCTTTAATGAACTGCCATACTTCAGGTGGTAAGTCTTTACGCTTATGAACAATATCCCAGTCATCCAACATCGAGCAAAGCTCTTCTGTTTCATTGTCGACAAAAGACTGCTCTTCTTCAGTTAATTCAGGCTTTTTGTAATTAAGGAGCGTTTGCCAATTTGGTTTACCCCTAAAAAGCTCCGCTTCCCACCAAACATCACCCGCTTCCAAAGCGGTTTTTTCAGTTTCGGTCATCGGCGGCAATACTTTCTGCATAAAACGATACAGCTTGCGTGAAATCCAGTCCACGCGAAGGTCAGGTAGGTAATAAAAAAGCGAAACAATGCCGTAAATAATCAATGAAAGGAAAAAACCCCATGAATTATCCAACGAAAATAGTAACACCACTAAAGCTACGCCATTGACCAGCATAGCGTTTTTCATGGCCAAACGTTGGTAAGCACAAAACCCGACCACCAACAACATAATGACCAATTCAATTAACCCAATCATTTCTGTTCCTCAATACCTATAATTATGCTTTCATGCCAGCAGCTAAAAACGGAACCATTTCTTCTATAACGTCTTTAACTTCAAGGCTTCGATTGAAATCTGCTTCTGAAATTTGGCGCAGCGCATCGCTACCTGCCAATGTAAAGATAAGGCTTCCGAGCATGTAATGTAAGCGCCAAAAAATTTGAGCGTTACTTAAGCTGGGATACCCTTTTTGGAATAAGTGTGTAAAGCGGACTAAAACATGTCCATATCGTTCAGTAACATAACGACGCAAGTGCCCTTGGGTTTCAGCATAAGCTCGACCCAATAACCGCATAAAGATTGATACTGAATTATTTCGAGCTTCATTCAACGACAATAAGGGGTCAATAAGTGCTGACAGCAAAGTCTCGGCCTGCAATTCTTCTGCTGGCTGCTTTTCAAGATCCGTCAACCTTGAGCTCAGCTGTGTTGTAAAGTCCTGTAGGAAACGGTCGAACACAGCCTGTATTAACGACTTTTTAGACCCAAAGTGATAATTCACACTCGCTAAATTGACTTTTGCCCGTCCTGTTATTGTC
>QQTG01000002.1 GCA_003370465.1 Kangiella sp. HD9-110m-PIT-SAG07
AGTGCTCTGAGTGTTTTTGCTGACGAAGTATCGAAGTTGCCGTTAGCAGACATTGCGGAGAACATGAATGAACTGTTAGAAAACGCTAACACCTTTATTACCTCCACCGATTTAGATTCCAGTTTACAAAAATTCAATGAAACCATTAGTCGTTATCGAGAAGTTGCGGAGACTTTTAATACTGAAATCAAACCTGTCGCTGATGAGTTTAAGCAAACCATGGATGAGTATGAGAAGCTGGCGAAGCAGTTAAATGGAAAAGTCCCAGCGCTAGTGGAAAGTTTGGAGAGTAGCTTTAATGGGTTAGAGGCTGTTTTGACCGATACCCAGAAATTGGTCAATTCAATGGAGCATTCTTATGGCCAAGATTCAGAGTTGCAGTATCAACTGAATCAAACTCTTGAGGAGTTATCTAAGGCCGCACACTCCATAAGAGTACTCACTGATTATATTGAGCGTCATCCCGAAGCATTGATTTACGGTAAGGACCAACAATGAGATATGTACTGATTACCTTTATTATAGCGGCTTCGTTGCTTGTCAGCGGCTGCTCAACCCGTTCGCCAAACTCAAACTTTTACTTGTTGGAGAACGAGCTGAGCAAGACAGAGCGAACAGGTAGTCTACGAATTGGACTGGGGCCAGTGACCGTGGCGGATTATTTACAAAAGCCACAGATAGCCATTCGTACTAAAACCAGTCAGATTAAATTTTCTGAGTTCGACCGCTGGGCATCGGATTTAAGAGGGCTGATCATTAGCTCACTTCAGCATGACCTCGCCAATCAGTTAGATACGGATAATGTATTTGAGTATCCTTGGCGCCGGTCTGATAATATTGATTATGTTGTGCAGCTCGATATCAAGCGGTTTGATGCCAGTTTTGATGAATCTTCGGCTTATTTAGAGGCTAAAATGGTGCTGACGAGTCGGGAAGGGCAATCCATGGCGAGGTCGTTTGCCATTACCGAAAGTTTGAGCGATAACTCTTATGCTGCCGCTGTATCCGCGGAACGCCGTCTGTTAGAACAACTAGGTCAGCAAATTGCTGCCATCATTAAGCAACGCTAATCTTGCTTTTTTAGCCAAAGCCCCAATTTTAGGCTAATAGCTATCGCATTAGCCTGTAAATCTCGTTAAAATCACTGGCTTGCGAAACGAATTTGCCTGACCTATCTAAAGTAGGCTTAGGCGCACAAGCCTGTGGCTTGATTTAATCAACTTGATACTGTGTGAGCAATTCCAATATGTCTGAGACAAATTCAACGGAAAAAACCACTGAAAATTCAACACCGACCAACTTTATTCGTAACAAGATCAACCAAGATCTTGCTGAGGGTAAAAATGATGGTCGTGTACACACGCGTTTCCCGCCAGAGCCAAACGGCTACCTGCACGTGGGTCACGCCAAGTCGATTTGTTTAAATTTCGGGATTGCTGAAGATTACCAAGCGCCTTGTAACTTACGCTTTGATGATACGAATCCTGCCAAAGAGAGCGAAGAGTTCGCACGTTCGATTCAAGACGATGTCAGCTGGCTAGGGTTTGAGTGGGATGGGGAAGTACGCCATTCTTCGGACTATTTTGACGACTTATACAACTTCGCAGAAGAATTAATCCAAAAAGGCTTGGCTTACGTGGATGAACAGCCGGCAGAAGATATTGCGAAAAACCGCGGTAACTTTCAAACCCCAGGTAAAGATAGCCCTTATCGCGAGCGTGCTGCGGAAGAGAGTTTAGAGCAGTTTCGTAAGATGAAAACTGGCGAGTATGCAGACGGTCAGATGGTGTTACGCGCCAAAATTGATATGTCGCACCCTAATATGCTGATGCGTGACCCAGTGTTGTACCGTATTCGTCGTCTACACCATATTCGCACTGGTGATAAGTGGTGCATCTATCCGATGTATGATTTCACGCACTGTATTTCAGATGCCATTGAAAATATTACACATTCGCTGTGTACGCTTGAGTTTGAAGTTAATCGCCCGCTGTATGATTGGGTTTTGGATAACATCAATGCTCCTTCGCGACCTCAACAAATTGAATTTTCGCGTCTAAATTTAGCTTATACCATTACATCTAAGCGTAAACTGACCCAGTTAGTGGACGATGGCAAAGTGGATGGCTGGGACGATCCTCGTATGCCAACGATTGCAGGTATGCGTCGTCGAGGCTATACGCCACAGTCGATCCGTGATTTCTGTAAAGCGGTTGGTATCAGTAAAGTGAATAGCGTTAGCGATATGACGTTGCTTGAAGATGCTGTTCGTAACCATTTGAACGATACGGTTGAGCGTCGTATGGCGGTGTTAGATCCGATTAAGGTGGTCATTACTAATTATCCAGAAGATAAAGAAGAAATACTTCAGGGCATGAACCACCCTAAGATCGAAGAGATGGGGACTCGTGATCTACCTTTTACGCGCGAATTATACATCGATCGTGCCGACTATCGTGAAAGCGCCAATAAGAAGTACAAGCGCTTGGTTAAAGATGGCGAAGTACGTTTGCGTAATGGTTATGTGATCCGTGCTGATGAAGCGATTTTGGACGATAACGGTGAGGTGAAAGAGCTTCGTTGTACTTACGATCCTGATACCTTGGGTAAAAATCCAGAGGGGCGAAAGGTTCGAGGCGTGATTCACTGGGTATCGGCTAAATATGCAAAAGAAGCCACGGTACGCTTGTATGATCGTCTGTTTAATGTACCAAATCCGGGCGCTATGGACGATTTTAACGAAGCTTTGAACCCTGATTCTTTAACGGTGATTAAAGCTATGGTTGAGCCGAGCGTGGCTGAGGCTAAGCCTGAGACTCGATTCCAGTTTGAGCGAGAGGGTTATTTTACGACTGATCGCTACGAACATGACGCCGACAACCTTATTTTGAATCGTACGGTAACCCTGAGAGATTCTTGGAACGGATAAGGTAGGTCGCTGATTTATAAGGTGTTTTTTTAAAATCAGATAAAAGAAAGGCCAACCCGCAGGTTGGCCTATTTCTTTATGACTAACAACTCTTTAAACAACTTTGGAAATTTACAAAGAAGTCATTCCTAGACTGGGCTTTGTATCGTGTATTTCCAATAACACTTTTCACAACAAATTTTTACAACAAATTTAAATTTCTACAACAAAGAAATCTTTACCTTTCATTAGTTTAGTCCCCACTTTTTACAAATAGTTCAAACAAATAGTGATAAATTCGGTTGGAACATTTTCCTAACAGCGGTACTCTAAGTGTCATACACCCAAGTTATTGATATTGTGAGTGATTATGAAACGTTTATTTAAATGGATTTTAGGTCTTTTAGGCACATTTGTTGCTCTAATTTTGGTACTAGGCATCGTTGCTGTGATTTTTTTCAACAGCGATGAGCTTAAAAATCAACTAGTTAAGAAGGTTAAAGCTGAAACTAGCGCTGATTTAGTGATTGAGCAGGAGCTTTCGTTAGGTTTTTTCCCATGGCTTCAGGTTGAGACGGGTGGCGTTATTCTTTCGCAACCAGAGAGCTTCAAAAGTAATAAAAATTTGATGAAAGTGGATCAAGTAGCCGCGAGTATCAAGTTGATGCCGTTATTCAGTGGTGATATTGAAGTCGGCTCGGTTGAGTTATCGGGAGCAGAGTTAAACCTGATGCGTGATAAAAGCGGGCGCTCAAATATTGAGGCGCTGGTTAACGCCGAAGCAAAACAAGCTGAAGCTGTTAGTGATGAAACGACAGACACAGAATCGTCGGAGCCCGGTGCTTTAAGCTTGGATAGCTTATCGTTAAAAGACTTTACTCTAAACCAGTTTGATTATGGCGGAAAACTTAGCCAAAGTTTTCATTTAACCAGTTTGACCGTCGATGACTTTAAACCTGAGTCAACCACTCTGGTATCCGCTAAAGGTTCTTTGCAGGCTGGCGAGACACAGTCTGAGTGGGGGTTGTCTGGCGACTTGTGGGTTGGTAGTGATTTTAAACAGTTTAAAGTGAGTAAGCTTAATGCTGAATTAGACGGTTTAAGCGAGCAGTTACAAACTATCGGCTTAACGGGTAACCTCGAACTTAGCATGGAGGAGAAAACCACCAAGCTACAGCATCAGGGTAATGTTGATCTCAATGGTCAGCCTATAAATATTCAGTTGAACGCTGGTTTTAGTACTTTTAAAGATATTGACGTCAAGTTGAGTACTGAGCGGTTAGATTTAGAGAACTTTTTAGCGGCAACAGGTGGCGAGAAAGCGCCGAAACAATCTGAAGTTGCTGATTTATCACCAGTCGCTGACTTTTTAAAACGCGCTCGAATCAAAGGTCAATTAGATGTTGGTCAACTGATACTTAAGAACGCGACGTTCAACAATGTCTCAGCTAACTTACGTAATAAAGGTACGACGCTTTTCTTAGATCCATTTAAAGCGGATGCATTTCAGGGACATATGGAGACCATTGCAAGTGTCAATTTTGCGTCCCAGCCGCTAGCGCTTTCGGTACAGCCTGACTTCGACAATATCCAGATCGGTGATTTGCTTGCAGCGTTTTTTGAGCTGGATAAGTTATCAGGTCTGGGTGAATTGGATCTTGATATGAAAACCAAAGGCGCTGATGTGAAACAGATGCTGCAGAACCTGAATGGTACTGGTAACTTGACTTTAAGTGATGGTGCATTCAATGGTATTGATATTGAGAAGTTGATTCAGTCTGGATTGAGCCTTAAGTCGCTGAATAAAGAAAATTACAGCGGCAAAACTAACTTTGCGAACTTAAGCAGTAACATTAAAGCGAACCAGGGGTTAATCGAGCTACCGGATTTTAAACTGAACTCTCCTGTGTTTGATCTAGTCGGTAAAGCATCGACTAATGCGAATCAAGAAAGCCTCGCGGGTAACTTCCAGTTAATATTAAAAGGTAAGCTTAAAGAAGTGGTTGAGCAGAAATACCCTAAGCTTAAGGATAAGAAGCTTCCTTTTGAACTGAAAGGAACTTGGGCTGAACCGAAAGCGAGTATTGATATTGAAGCCATGTTAAAAGCTGAGTATCAAGGCAAGATTGATGAGAAGAAAAAAGAACTTGAAGATAAAGCTAAAGATGAGCTGAAAGATAAGCTCGGTGATATTTTCAACCGAAAAAAAGGTAAAGACCAGTAAACCCTTTTGCTACCGTTTGCATCAAAAGAGTAAATGGTAGCAATAATTGAGGTGTAAAATGAATACAGTGCAAAAATGGTTGGGTGTGGTTTCAGCAGTTGCCGTAGGCTTCGCTTCGGTAGCGATTAAGGCTGATGAAAGCAAAAGTTTTTCGGAAACTTATGAGTTTGCCAAATACGGTAGTATTAACTTAGATAATATTAACGGTAACATTAGCGTTTCAGGTTGGGATAAAAACGAAATCTTACTTGAGTACACAGTTACCGCAGATGATGCTGACGATTTGAAAAATATCAAAGTGGAAGTCGACCATAGCGAAGACGATTTTGATGTTGAGGTGGACATTGATTCGGGAGGCTTCATGAGCTGGGGTGGAAATTCTGGCGAGGTTTCTTTCGAGTTGAAAGTGCCAGCAGGCGCGACGCTAAACTCTATCGAGTCAGTGAATGGCAATATCAACATCTCTGGCGTTTCTGGAGAGATTAAAACTGATACCGTTAACGGTAAAATTGTGATTAAGAACGTTGCTAATGACGCTAAGTTCGGCACTGTAAACGGCAACGTTGAAGTTCACGTGGATAAATTGAGCAGCTCTAGTCGCTTGAAAGGTGACAGTGTTAACGGCGATATCGAAATCTATTTGCCTGAAAATGATGGTTTTGAGTTAAAAACAGACACGGTTAATGGTGACTTAAGTAACGAATTTGGCATTGCGGTCGATGAAGGCGAATATGTCGGCGCCGATATGGAAGGAACCTATAAGAACGGTGGCGCTAGCCTTAAGTTTGACACTGTTAACGGTGATATCGAGGTTAATAAGAAGTAGTTTGCTTTTAGAACCTAGAACAAAAAAGCGGCTTAATCGCCGTTTTTTTGTGTCTTTGATTTATGTTTTTATGTGACTTAGTTTATCTTTGCAAAATTGCGGTGTCTTTGCCCGGAAATTCGAGACGATAACCAAAATAATCTGCAATCCAATGAAAGGTCGCTTCTGAGAAAAAGCAGATATGAGTCAGATCATTCTTATAATGCCAACCTTTAAAGGCCTCTAATGATGTTGGACGTTTTGTCATAATACCCAAGTAGGCATTAGGTCGCAGGAGTGAGTGTAGCAATTCTAGCTCTCTTCTGGGCTGATTGAAGTGTTCTATAACTTCTGTACAGGTAATAAAATCATACCGTTGCTCAAGGACACTGTCATTGCTCTGGTAATACAGATCATAATTGGTGACCTTAAACCCTTGAGCTTCTAACATTGGCTGGATGGTCGGGCCTGGCCCACAGCCAAAATCCAAACCTGTAGCTCCCTGGGTTAGCTTCCGAGTCAGTGGAGTGAGCAACTTATTGAGAAACTGTTGATAACCCTCATCTTGGGGTGAGTTTTCATGCAAATCATAGATTCGTTTTTCATCGTGTTGATTTAAGTGAAATTTTGATGGGACAAAAATCAGCTGACAGTCATTGCAAAGTTGATAGCACCTTCGGTTATCTTGTAAATAATGCTCGGTTTGGCTGGAATAGCAAAGAGGGCAAGCGATAGTCATGATTTTACGTTAAAATGTCCCAAAATTTTTATGATGTATTTTAATGTCTTTAGTTACTTTACAACAAGTTGAGGTCGGCTACGGCGGACCAGCACTGCTTAATAAGGTTGATTTCACTATCGAGCCG
The DNA here is from genome assembly GCA_003370465.1 of Kangiella sp. HD9-110m-PIT-SAG07. Lineage (GTDB taxonomy): Bacteria > Pseudomonadota > Gammaproteobacteria > Enterobacterales > Kangiellaceae > Kangiella. The sequence continues at coordinate 6,804 of QQTG01000002.1, forward strand.
GGCGAACGAATCTGTATTATTGGCCGAAACGGGGTAGGAAAGTCAACGTTATTAAAAGTGGTGAATCGCGAAATCATTCCAGATGATGGCTCTTTGCGCTTCCAGGAAGGGGTGAAAGTTGCCAAACTAACCCAAGAAGTACCCTCCGGGACTAAAGGTTCGGTCTTTGAAGTGGTTTCTTCTGGGCTCGGCCATGTTGGTGAGTTGTTGCAACAATTTCGTCATCTCAGCACTAATGTTGATGAGGCGTCGCTCGATAAAATGGCGCGAGTTCAACATAAAATTGAGGCAGAAGATGGCTGGGCGATGGATCAGAGAGTTCAGTCGGTTATTAACCGCCTCGGACTGGATGCTGATGTTGAGTTTGAGGATTTATCTGGCGGAATGAAGCGTCGTGTATTATTGGCGCAAGCATTGGTCGAGCAGCCGGATGTACTGCTACTGGATGAGCCGACTAACCACCTGGATATTGAGTCGATAGAATGGCTTGAAGGTTTTCTAAAAGCTTATAAAGGCAGTATTCTCTTTATTACCCACGACAGACGTTTCTTAAAAAGTTTAGCAACTCGCATCATTGAGATTGATCGCGGTCAGCTAACGTCATGGCCGGGTAATTACGATAATTATTTACGCAGAAAAGAAGAGCGATTAGCTGCGGAAGAAAAGCAGAATAGTGAGTTTGATAAGAAGCTGGCACAGGAAGAAACGTGGATTCGCCAAGGAATTAAAGCGCGACGTACCCGTAATGAAGGTCGTGTTAGGCGCTTAGAAGCGGCTCGGAAGGAACGCTCGGAACGTCGAAATCTTATTGGTAATGTTGATATGAAGGCTCAACAAGCTGAAGTATCGGGTAAGAAAGTGATTGAAGCGACGGGTATTAGCATGAGCTATCAAGGACGCCAACTGATTGATGACTTTTCAACCTTAATTATGCGCGGCGACAAGATTGGTATTGTCGGGCCGAACGGTTGTGGTAAGTCGACGTTAATTAAGATCTTACTCGAAAACTTACAACCTGAGCAGGGCACTGTGAAGTTGGGTACTAAACTGGATATCGCTTACTTTGATCAGCATAGAGCACAGTTGGATGAATCGAAATCTGCTATGGATAATGTGTCCGATGGTAAGGATATGATGGTCATCAACGGTAAAGAGCGTCACGTGATCAGCTATATGCAAGACTTTTTGTATACTCCCGAGCGTGCTCGAGCACCGATTACAGCCTTGTCTGGAGGCGAGCGAAATCGTTTATTATTAGCCAAGATTTTGGCGAAACCATCGAACTTATTGATTCTGGATGAGCCGACCAATGACCTGGATATTGAGACGCTTGAACTGCTGGAAGATATGCTAGAAAACTATAGCGGTACTATGCTGTTGGTGTCTCACGACCGTGATTTTATTAATAACGTGGTGACGAGCTCAATCGTCTTTGAAGGAAATGGTCAGGTGAATGAGTACGTGGGCGGTTATGATGACTGGCTACGTCAGCGAGACTTAAAGCAAGCGAAGCCATCAAGCAAAGCCAAGTCTGGAGCAAAGGCATCGAATGAAAAGCCTCGAGCAAAATCTGCTAAACTCAGCTATAAGGATCAACGCGAGCTTGAGAAGTTACCAGCCGATATTGCGGAGGTTGAGCAAAAAATCGAACAAGTTCAAGAAACGATGGCCTCACCAGATTTTTATCAGCAGGAGAGTGACAAAATTACTCAGACTAACGCTGATTTAGAGGCTTTAGAATCGAAGCTGGAACAGTATTTCGAGCGCTGGGAAGAGCTTGAGGCGATGAAGGAAGGGCTCGAGTAAGTCTTTAGAAAGATGTAATTCCTTCAAATGTCAGCCAGTTAGGTAGAAGGCAGGTAGGCGGATAGACAGTAGGGTGGTGGTATGTCACAAGATGATTTTGATTTATTTAAGAAAGAGTTAGGCGGCGTAAAACCGATCAAAAACGATCGGGTTAACTTGCACCAGCCGAGCGATGAACCTTCTTTGTCACAACTTGCCCGCCAGGAAGCTGCGCTTGGTCGTAAGCCAAATCATGACCCTAACTATCTAACCACAGATTTTATTGAACAGGTCGAGCCAAACTCATGGCTTGAGCACAAAAAGTCGGGTGTACAGGACGGTGTTTACAAAAAATTGAGGTTGGGTAAGTATGATATACAGGCTCATACAGATTTGCATCGCCTGACTGTGAAAGAAGCTCGGGATGAAGTCTTCTATTTTATTAAAGCCTGTGTCAAACGCGGGAAGCGGATGGTATTAATCACTCACGGTAAAGGTGAGCGAAGCGTACCGCAAGCTGTGTTAAAGAGTCATGTGAACCACTGGCTCCAGCAACATGATTTAGTCATGGCTTTCCATAGCGCGCAACAAAAGCATGGTGGTTTAGGTTCGGTTTATGTGCTTTTAAAGAAAAATGAGTTGGAAAAGCAGTTAAACCGAGAAGCCTACAATAAAACGATTTAAGGATTGAGCATGTCGCAGAAAGAAAGAGTGCTTATTGTGACTCCAGAAGAGCCTGTTAGCACTTGGCGAAAAACACGTAATCTGTTGCTGTTACAAGTAAAACTGTGGATTGATGCGCTTAGAGATTTTGCTCTAATGCCTGTTGGGCTAATTTGTTATTTGTTGGACCTTGCGAGCGATAGTAAGGATGAGCGGTATTGGAATCGATTAATGAAGTGGGGCCGTCAAAGTGATCACCATATTAACTTATTTCAACACGAGTCATTTGACAAAAAGAAAGCAGTAACCGTCGATGATCTTGCAGACATTGTGGAGGATGTTTTGAAAAAAGATGTTAAACAGTCGCAAAACACTCAACAGTTGGTGGAAACTATTAAACAGCGTGTTAAAACCCAGTTTCGTCAAGACTAATTTAGAAAGCTTTTTTAAAAGCTACTTTTTCAAGGACTAATATATGAACACTCTCCCCAAGCGTTACTTATTGGCAGTGCTGGGTTTTGGATTTTTTATGACGGGGACGTTAGAAGCTGAGCCGCAAGCACCAAAGCCAGCTGAAGAAGCTTTTACCGGCGAAGAGTCTGGCGTTGGTTCGTTTGCAACCTTGACCATGGAAAACGATCTTTTTGCCGGCAAAGATGGCGGTTATACCAATGGTATTGGTTTCAGTTGGGGCTATGGACCCTACGATGATTATGCCGATACGAGTAGCCCTGATTGGCTTATTGGGGTGAGTGATTTCTTGTTTATTGACCGTGATGACCCTCGTGAAAAAGCGGTGAGTTTCAGTATTTTTCAAGGAATGCAGACCCCGGAAGATATCGAGTCAGAAGCTATTGTTGAAAATGATCTGCCTTATGCTGGTTTACTTGGTTGGCGGGGGACTCTGTACGCTTGGGATAATAGTATTGCCGATCAATTTTCGGTTATTGTTGGTATGGTCGGTCCTGCATCGTTAGCTGAAGACACACAAAAAGTTGTGCATCGAATCACAGGTTCCGATGAGCCGCGAGGTTGGGATAACCAACTACATAATGAACTGGTTTTTAGTGTTAATGGGCAACGTAGCTGGCGTTTCGATATGTCTAATGGCGAAGGTGTGGAAATGGATTTTTTAACCTTTGCCAGCGCAAGTATGGGAACATACAACTCAGAAGTAGCAACTTCTGCCATGGTGCGTTTCGGATCTGGCTTGGCAGAAACGTTCCCTGCGGTGAGTATATTACCTGGACGTGATATCAACCCACTTGCGGGTTCAGGAAGTGATCACTTTTACATGTTCTTAGGTGGTCAGGCTCGATATGTCTTTAATGATATTTTTGTTGATGGCAATACATTTCGTGATAGCCACTCCGTTACTTTGAAACACGAAGGTTTCATCGTTTCTGCTGGTGCAGTGTGGAACTGGGAGCAATGGGGTATGCTGTTTTCGGTCGCTGAAACGAGCTCTACCTTTGAAGAAAGAGATGGCAAAAGTCGTTTCGGCTCATTAAGTTTTAGCTATCGTTTCTGATTTATGGATTATTCATGGGGGCTGGGGTAGTTGATATTAACAATCCACAGCCTTTGTGTTTCCTCCGGCAATTTAACCGTAACCTCATCATCCAGCTCTTTACCCAAGAGTGCTCTCGCCATAGGTGAATCCACGCTGATATAGCTTGGCTCCGCATCAAACTCATCGGAACCTACAATCCGGTACACCGTTTCATCATTCTGCTCGTTAGTGACTGTAACCTTGGCACCAAAAAATATTTTATCCTGATTATTGGGCGTATGCTCAATTACCTGCATTTCCGCAGTACGTTTTTGCAAATATCGCACACGGCGATCAATTTCTCGTAATTGTTTCTTACGATAAATATATTCTGCATTCTCACTTCGATCGCCTTCAGCTGCAGCTGCGGTGATGGCTCGGGTTACTTCTGGTCGTAAGTTTTTCCATAGGTGAGCCAGTTCGTTACGCAAACGTGTGGCGCCTGCCGCTGTGATCAGGTTGGAGCGTTTCATGATTCTTGTCTTATCTCTTTATAGTTCTGGTTATTATTTTTGTTATGGTTAAACCATAAAATTACTGAGTATCGTCGTCTTTTGACTTGTTGCTTTCGTCGAGTTGTTTATTGATATTATCTACGCGCTTATTCATTTCTTCTTCAACCGCTTTAGCTTTATCCATTTGACGTTTTTTATAATCACTAAGCTCGGTTCGCTCTTCCGGCTCAGAGCTGCAGCCTGATAGGGCTAAGACAGAAATCGCTAGTAGTAAATAAAAGGAATGTTTCATAACATCACCTGTAATGACTAAAGCACCATTATAGGAAGGCCGAGGTGTATCAACAACAATTTGTTCCCAACTTGTGAGTTAGTATGAAGGAACAGTTACGCCGGTGTTTGTCTCGGGCTTAAAGTTTAATAGGTGAAGAAAGCTGGCCCGTCGGGTAGCAACTGTAGTCGAGCCTTGTCTTATTGTAATAACCTCTAAAGGTGTTTTTAGAAAGGTATTTCGCCCCTAATGTTGGCATTCAACCACGAGCAAGCTGGTGAAACTGGTGCTAATGGTTGTTGCTAATGAACAAAACTAATACTGCTACACCTAAGAACGTCAAAAAGCCGTCATAAAAGTGAAATATATATAGAAATCATTCTCATTTAGATTTATAATCTCGCCCGAAAGTCAAATTCTATAGATAATAGTTAGGTAAAAACATGAAAGCTCCTTTTCATTTGGGTATTGTGGCGTCTGCCGTGATATTTGGGGCAGCGACTGCAACGCCTGCAATCGCTGAAGAAAAACAAAAGGAAGACTTAGAAACCATCACCATTATTGGTGATAGTTCTAGCGCCAAAAAAGTTGCCGGTTCTGCACATATCGTGACTGAAGCTGAACTTGAAGAGTTCAAGTATAGCGACGTGAATCGTGCGATTCGTCAGGTTCCTGGTGTTTATGTACAGCTTGAAGATGGGTTGGGTCTGCGTCCAAATATTGGTTTACGGGGTACTGGTACCAGCCGTACTGGTCGCGTTAGCTTAATGGAAGATGGCGTTTTAATTGCTCCAGCGCCTTACGCGGCATCATCTGCATATTACTTCCCAACGTTTGATCGTATTACGGGCATCGAAGTACTAAAAGGTCCAGCGAACATCAAGTATGGTCCTTTCACAGTTGGTGGTGCTGTTAACTTGATTTCTCGCCAGATTCCTCAAGAGGGTGAAGGTCAGTTAAAGCTAGAAAAAGGCCAACATGAAGAACTGCACGGCTATCTTTATTATGGTGATAGCTTTGATAACTTTGGTTATTTAGTTGAAGTTAATGATCATCAGTCTGATGGCTTCAAAACGATTGACCGAGTAGGGCAAGAAACAGGTTTTGAAAAGTCGGATCAAATCGTAAAACTACGTTTCAATACGGATTCAGACGCTGATGTTTATCAGCAGTTGGATCTGAAATTACAAAACTCTTATGAGGAATCTGACCAGTCATACATGGGTTTGACTGACGTTGATTTTGCTGCTGATCCATACAGAATGTACGGCGTTTCAGCAGGCGATAACTTCAAAGGTAAGCACCAGCAAGTGGTTCTTAGTTATTTCGCAGACTTAAGCGATAGTTTCGACTTAAACATTACGGCTTACCAAAATGATTTTGCTCGTAACTGGTATAAAACAGGTAAGTTTTATATGGAAGATACTGCTAACCCAGGCAGCTACAATAGCGTCAGCTGGTCTTCAGTGGTTGGTGAAATTAACTCAAACCGAGGCAGCTCGTTAGCGAACTATTACCAGTCAATTCTAAACGGCGCGGATAGCGGTACTGACTTAATTGATAAAGTTGATGGTAACCGTTCGTACTTGAGCGAAGGTATTCAGGCTCGTTTAGACTGGAACTTTATGACAGGAAGTGCTGACCATTACATGCAGTTAGGTGTTCGCGTGCACGAAGATGAAGCTGATCGCTTCCAACGTCGTGGCTTCTTTGCACAAGAAAATGGTCAACTAGTGGTTGTTGATGAAGGTGTTTGGGGCGACGCGGGTAACCGTATTGATTCGGCTGAAGCAACATCATACTACTTAACTGATACCATCGCATGGGGCGACTGGACATTAACGCCAGGCGTTCGTTACGAAGATGTTGAGTTAAGACGTGATAACTGGGGTTCGGCGCCAGATCGTTCAGCGGCAGCAAGCACACGTACGAATAGTGTTTCTGAGGTTCTCCCGGGCTTCGGTGCGGTATGGGCAATCAACAATACTACAAGTGTTTTATTCGGTGCTCATAAAGGGTTTGCACCTCCAGGAAGCAGCGCTGATGATAAGCCAGAAGAAAGCTGGAACTATGAGATGGGCTTACGCTTCAGTGGTTCTCAGTACTCAAGCGAACTGATTGCGTTCTTTAGTGATTACGAGAACTTGCTTGGAGAATGTACCTTAGCGAATAGCGGTTGTGACATTAACAACGAGGGCGACAAATTTAACGGTGGTAAAGCTGAAGTTAAAGGTGTTGAGCTTCTTGTAACAGGTGAGTTTGCTGAAAACTGGCCTGCACGACTAAGCTATACTTTCACAGAAACTGAGTTTGGTAGTTCGTTCGATAGTAATGTGTGGGGTTCTGTAGACGCGGGCCAGCCGATTCCTTATATCCCTGAGAATCAGGCGCAATTAATGCTTGGTTATGACAACCAAGAGTGGAGTGTTTTAGCGAGCGTTAATTATTTTGACGAGCTTTGCACGAAACCTGCTTGCGGTCAGTTCCAACGCACCGATGAACGTACTCTAGTAGACTTATCAGGTGAAATTCAGGCGAACGATAACGTAGCATTTTATGCCACTATCGAGAATATCACGGACGAAGATACTATCGTCGCTCGTGAGCCTTATGGTGCTCGTCCTGACAAGCCTAGAACGGCAAAGATTGGTGTGAAATTATCATTCTAAGCTTGTTGTTCTTCTGCTGATAAAAAGCCCGCCTTATGCGGGCTTTTTTGTGGGTGCTTTACTGGTTACAGGGGTGTCTTAGGTTTGTAACCTAATCTGAAATCATAAGCCAAATGATGTAAAATCAACATTAAGAATGAAGAAAAGTGATGCTCATGAAACAAATAGATTGGTTTGAAGAATACTTAAAGGTTTTTGAAAATATCGAGAAACGGCTAATGGAGCTTGGACTGTGGTCTAAGAAACGCCCAGCGCAAGAAGCTTTAGAGAGTACGATGCCGTTTTGTGTTGATACGCTAAAGCTTGAGCAATGGTTACAGTTCGTATTCTTACCGAGAATGCGCCGTAGTGTGGAGCGTAAAGAGTTACCGCCAGGCCCCGCACAAATCGCCCCGATTGCGAAGGAAGTTTTTAAAGAAACGTCTGATTCAGAAAAACTAATTCGAGCTATCCAGAAGTTTGATGAAGTGTCGCACTTGAGTCATTTGCATTAACGTTAAGCATTAACGATAATCATTAGTCATGAAGTCATCTCAAATCCAAAGTTATAAAAAACAATTAGCTGCGCTCGAAGCTGAGCTGATGGACTTTTTGGGTTTATCATCAGAATCTAGTCAAGCCGTCGAGTTAGATCAAGCTCGAATGGGACGTGTGTCTCGGGGTGACGCCATGCAGCAACAGGCCATGGTGAGCGCGGCTCACCAGCGCGATGAAAAGCACTTAGTGGCTGTTAGAAAAGCTTTAAAACGTATTGATAGTGACGACTTTGGATTTTGTTTAGAGTGCGGGGATGATATTAATCCGCAACGTCTTGATGTGGCTCCGGAAACTGAGCTCTGTCTGGATTGCCAGTCATTACAAGAGCAGCGTCAAAAGTCTCAATCCTAGCCGTGTTTCAATGAGTTCCTCTAAACGTCTCATAAAAAAACAGGCTATCTAAAGAATTCTTCAGCTTGCATGTTGCCCTTTGTGGCAGTTGTTTTCTTTCCTTCAAGTGGGTGTTCCCAGGCATATTGCTTAAGCTCGACTTTACCTTTAGTGACTTTGACGCCTTCCTGTTCAAGTAATGACTGTTGAATGGCAAAATGGTCACTGTCGGGGTTAAAAGCGATCTTACCATCTGCGCCGATAACTCTTTGCCACGGCAGCTTTTTTCGGTTGGGTGCAGCGCCCAGCGCTTTACTCACATGGCGGGCATGTCGAGGAAAGCCTGATAATTTAGCGATAGCACCATAACTAGTGACCTTTCCTTTCGGGATCTGGCTTACCCAGAAGTAAACCTGTTTTCTGAAGTGTTCCATCTGTTCGCTCATTGGTATCTCCTTAGGAGCTTCTTTTAAGGTAAGGAGTTGTTGGACAAAGGTAAGGTTTAGCATAGCACTTTTGCCAATGAATGGGGCGAGGGGATAGGAAAATCTAATATCGGATTCGTTAAGGAGTTAATGATGGCTCAGAGATGGGTGTTGTCGCTGGCATGGCGAGTAAGCTTTTTCGTTAACCTTAAAGCAAGTTATAGCGCAATTTGGTGTTTCGAAATGAGTCGGTATAAGCTGGTTCTGGAAATCCCGAGCTCTTTCGCAGCTTGGGAGTGATTGTAGCCTGTTTGTGCAATAGTCCTAACGACCACTTCCTTTTCAACTTTATCTCGCGCATCTTGAAGCGTTAGGTTTTGAATACCGTTGTTAGTTGGCAGCTCTAGATGTGACTTGCTGATTAACTCGCCCTCGGACAAAATAATAGCACGCCGAATACGGTTCATTAGTTCTCTAACATTTCCGGGCCAGTGATAATGTTGCATGGCATCAAGAGCACACTGGCTAAAGCGCTTAATCTCTTGATGTTCGCAGAACTGCGACACGAAATACTGAGCCAGATGATTAATGTCTTGGTGTCGTTCGCTAAGAGTAGGAACCTCAATCGTGGTAGTGGTCAGAGCTTGATAAAGCTCATTTCTAAATTGTTTGGTGTTTACTAATTGTCGCAAATCATTGCTACTGGTGGCGATAATTCTACAGTTACTAATGGATACGTTCGAGGCACCGATGGGGTGGAACTCTTGGTTATCAATAAAGCGAGCCAGGCTTGACTGTACGCGCAGAGGTAACTCTTCAACATCGTTTAGCAGCAATGTACCGTTATTGCACTGTTGAATTTGGCCAACTTTTAGTTCACAGCCTGCGTGCAGACTGCCAGCTTCATGGCCGAACAGCTCGGAACTGACTAGGTGTTCAGGAGTCGCGCCACAGTTAATGCTGCTCAGTTTACCGTGACTGCTTTTTGATTGTTTGTGCAGTAGACGAGCAATAAATTGTTTGCCGCTACCACTATCACCATTAATTAACACCGGCGTGGCTTGTTTGGATACCACGCTGACTCGCTGCTGTAGCTTTTGCGTTACGGGAGACTGCCCGATGATGTCATCATCTTTGTGCTGAACCTTGAGGCGCCTAAGTTTTTGATGTTGCAGTTTTGCCATACCATAAGCATGACCAATCGTCGCTAAAAGGTGGTCATAGCGTAGTGGTTGACGGTGATAGTCGTAAAATAAGTGGCTGAAAAGGATATTTGGGTGAGAGTCTAGCCAGGTATCAGAGGGGATAATGGCTACCCACTTGGTAATGATGTTGTGGCTAGCCAAGGTTTCTAGTTCAGAGATCTCGGTCAGCGAGTTATCATTGAAATAGACAACCACAACTTCAAAACGGTGCTGTTGAAAGAGTCGCTTGAACTCCTTCATATGCTCAGCCACGTGCACGCGCCAATCACTGCTTTCTAACTGTTGCCTCAAATTAACCGAGGAACTTTCGTGATCGAGTATAAGTGTGGCTCGAGTCCCCCCATTTGACTCAAGTAAATTACCCACTGAAACCCTCCAGTTGCTCTAAATCCTTATTGAACGTCTTGTTATTGTTAAACCAACAACATCCTCTCTTGATTTTGGCACAGTGAGGCAAGCTTGTGTATAGGGAAAGTGTATAAGTTATTGACACTTTGCCGCCTTTTAAGCGAAGTTAAGGCGTTTTTATGCCGAAGTCGTCGTTATAGCATGCGTTTTAATACGTCAGTGTTGTCGCCTTTATCCAGAAAACGGTGCTTCAATGAGCCGAGAAGGTGTAACGCTATTAATCCCAGCAAGATGTAGGGCAGGATGCCGTGAGCATCGAGTGCATCTTGTGAGCTTTCCATGCTGTCTTCAACAAAGCCCGGGACTTCAACCCCAAACCATTCGACCGGAAAGCCCGCGAAATCAGACATTAAATAACCTGAAATCGGTACTAATAACATCAGCGTATACAGTAGAAAGTGAACACTTTTGGTTAGCAACTTTTCCCACCAGGCTAGCTCTTGAGGAAGCTTGGGAATGGGGCTGAAAAAACGTACTAATAAACGAATGACGATCAAGCCTAATAATGTGATGCCGATAGATTTGTGGATGGCGTAAATATCGTATTTAGTTGGGTGCTCGTCAGGTAAGCCGGCCATATACCAACCGACACCTATCATTCCTAAAATTAGGACGGCTATAAGCCAGTGCAAGATCCGCATTAATAGCGTGTATTTGGTTGTTTCGGTTGCCATGATTCGATATCCCAATGTTTTAATATTCAACGAGTTGGGTTAAGAGTGGCAGAGATTTTTTAGAAAGGCAAATGGAGGTAGAAGCTTTATCTCGTGTGGAGAGTAGGCGCCAAAAGAGATTTAGCGCCCGAAGAACCCTACTTTTTCTTTGCTAGCGACGTACCCATAACTGTTGGAGCGTAAGCTTTCATCGACTCTTCCCATTCGATAGTATTCTCAGGGAATAATAATATGACGGTAGAGCCTAACTTAAACCGGCCCATTTCAGCGCCTTTATCAAGCGTTATTCCTTTGTCATGATAGTCCCATACTCTGACGTCATCCCGTGTCGGTGGCGTAATAGTGCCTTCCCAAACCGTTTCGATACTGCCAACAATGGTCGCTCCCACAAGCACCATCGCCATTGGGCCAACGTCAGTATCGAACATGGCAATAACGCGCTCGTTACGTGCGAATAGGTTCGGGACGTTACGCGCAGTTAAAGGGTTAACGCTGAACAACTTACCGGGAACGTGTAACATTTTGGTAAGCTTACCAGTCATCGGCATGTGTACGCGGTGATAATCTTTCGGCGATAAATAAATTGTTGCGAATTGACCGTTTTCAAAAGGCTTTGATAGCTCAGCATCGCCACCCAATAAAGTTTTAGCGCTATAGCGATGCCCCTTGGCTTGGAAAATAAAACCATCCTCGATTGGACCGAGTTGGCTGACATTACCATCCGCAGGATTCACAATAGCGCTGTCGCCTTCTGCGATAGGACGTACGCCAGGCTTTAAGCTACGCGTAAAGAAATCGTTGAAGGTCTCGTAATCTTCAGGGTTCTCGCGTTCGGCAATGCTCATATCGATGCCGTACTTCTTGATAAACCACTTGGCAAAGGTGTTTTTAATGGTGGCGTTTTTGCTTTCAGCAACTTTACCCATCAAAATAGACAAGCCGTGTTGTGGGATTAGGTATTGTAATAAGACTTTTAATTTATCAGCCATGATGGTTAAGACCGTTACTCTAGTGAGTGGTTACTTTAATGCTTTGAATTGTAACTTAAATAAATAACTATAACTATTGTAAGTTAACGGAAGTATTTCAGAATTTATTGATAATTTGTGAGTAAATACTTTGCCACATTTTAACAAAATGCTGCTTTAGCTTTTGTTGCAGCAACCAATATCTACACCAATAGTCATCTTCTTTGACACTATAAAGGGCAACGGATAGGATTTACCGCTTCGCCACCATAGCTAACTACATAAGCAAGGGGCGATAAGGGAAAAAAGATCTATGAATATTAGTGCAACTTTAGTGGTAAACTTGGTTTTAATATGGGTGTTAATCGCCACGTCACTTGCTTATTTTCTTGGGAAAACAAGGGTGAAAAGCCTGAAGGCAATGGTTATTTTGCACTTCTTCTTGGCGTTTATTCCTCCACTCAGCATGATTTGTTTAGCGATTTTGGGCAGCAAAAAAGAAACGGATGCTTAATTTCTAATTTACCCCTAATGTCTCTCTTTAACTAAACTGCTGATCGTAGTTTTGGATCAGATGGTGATAGTTTTTCATACGGGATGGGGCGATATCCCCTCTTTCTGCGGCTTTGAGTACGGCGCACCCGGGCTCTTTGATGTGTTTACAGTCGCGAAACTTACAGTCTTGGGCAAGTTTGTAGATTTCGACGAACCCTTGCTGTATGTCGTGATCTTCGAGGTGCCATAAGCCAAACTCACGAACGCCTGGAGAGTCGACGAGGAAGGTGTCTTCGTCAAGTCGATATAGGCGTGAGGCGGTGGTGGTATGAGTGCCTAAACCTGAGTTTTCGGAAATATCCGCGGTGGCAACGTCTAGCTCTGGGAATAGATATTTGATCAGAGTCGATTTCCCCACGCCAGATTGTCCCGCTAACAACAGTTGCTTTCCTCTAAGCTCTTTTACCAGTTCACTCACTTGATCGCCGTGTTTGGCGCTAATAAAATAAATTGGATAGCCAATATCTTGGTAGGTTTTGAGGCGTCTCTGAATCTCTGCTTTTTCTTCCTTATCAAGCAGATCCCATTTGTTAAAGATTAACCAAACAGGGATATTGCTAGATTCTGCCGCAACCAAATAGCGATCCAATAACATTTCTGAAAAGCCGAGCTCAGGCGCTAATAATAAAGCGACCAGGTCGATGTTGGCCGCCACCGGCTTGATGCCATGATGCGGCGTCGGGCGTTTAAGTAAAGAGGTGCGCTCTTCAAATCTAACGAGGACACCTGTATCCAGTTTGTCTTGTCTTTGGAACGTCGCTTTATCACCGACCACGGGGACTTCTTTGGCGCGCCTTAAAAAACAGCGAATGGTATTAAAGTTTTGGTCAGCGATATCAACTTGCTGACCAAATCGGCTAATGACTATGCCTTGTTCCTCAGGCCCGAGGCTTTCAGTCTCGATTAAACCAGTCTCGACTTCAGGCCGGTTCTCCTTAGATAAGCTGCCTTCTGCATTTTTCTTTTTCTTAGGATGTTGCTTACGTTTCTTACCCAAAGTCAGGCCTATTATTTAATTAACGGTGAGTTATTAATCTTGGAAGTTCGGGCCAAAAGAACCGTTATTGTCCAACGCACTGATATGCGCCGCACAAATCAAGTCGTTCAGGCACAAACTATTTCCCGCGTCATGCGTGGTGTAGCGAACCAAACAGTGGCCATAGCTGACTTCTAAATCTGGATGGTGTGCTTGTTTATTTGCGATCCAAGCTACTGCATTGACGAAGGCCATGGTGTGGTAATAGTTTTTAAACTTAAATTTACGTGAGATTTCACCTTTTTCAGCATCGTAGCTCCATTCGGGAAGTTGCTCTTTTAGCAAAGAGTCGCGCGTGTCATTATCTAAAGGTTTTTTTGAGTCGTCGTTGTGCACGCACTTTTGTGTAGAGAGTTGTGTTGATGCTAACTGTTCCATAATTACTCCAAAAATCGTTGCTTTGATCTGCATGAGTTTAGATTTGTGTCTATAATAACCGAAGTAGATTGATTTTTTTAGCAAAACTCAATAAACAGGAGTGCTTTGTGACGCAACAAGCGGACAATTTAATTTGGGTCGACCTCGAAATGACAGGGTTAGATCCTGAAACCGATAAAGTGATCGAAATCGCCACCATCGTCACCGACAAAGACTTAAACATCTTAGCGGAAGGGCCTGTGTTAGCGATTCATCAAAATAATGAAACCTTAGAGAACATGAATGAGTGGTGCGTGGTGCAGCACGGTAAGTCAGGACTTACTCAGCGCGTTAAAGACAGTAGCGTTGATGAAGCAGAAGCTTCGCGACTCACCATTGAGTTTTTAAAAGATTGGGTTCCAGAAGGAAAGTCGCCCATGTGCGGCAATTCAATCTGTCAAGATCGCCGCTTTATGGTCAAGCATATGCCTGAGCTCGAGCGTTATTTTCATTATCGTCACGTAGATGTCAGTACTTTAAAAGAGTTGGCGGTTCGCTGGAAGCCTGCGATTCTCCCTGGCTTTAAAAAAAGTGCGACACATCTGGCGTTAGATGACATTCGTGAGTCTATTGCAGAATGTGCTTACTATCGAGAGCACTTTATTGACTTAACCGAGTCAAATCCTGACCAAACAAACGAACAATAATCCTACTTAAGAGCCGTTATGCAGCCACTATTTTCAACCGATAGTATCAAAATCATCGAGCGGGCTTACGCTGAGCAGCAAGGGATAGAGTTGTATGAGTTAATGCAGCGAGCTGGCGGCAGTGCTTTTGAACGAGCCAGAGGATTGTGGCCTCAAGCGAGTCACTGGCTGATTGCGACAGGTTCGGGAAATAATGCCGGAGACGGTTTAGTGGTCGCTAGGCATGCGCTGAGAGCTGGCTTTAATGTCACGCTGATTGCGTTAAAGCCTTATAGTGAGTTTGACGGCGATTCGAAGCAGGCGTGGCAAGAGCTTGTTTCAATTAATAAAGAAGCTCACCAAACCCTTGATATCCTTGGCTTTGAGGAAGCGCTAGACGAAGACCTGTCGTTTATTGAAGTTGTGGTCGATGCGTTGCTGGGAACGGGCGTACAAGGCGATCTAAGAGACAACTATAGTCAAATAATCGATAAGTTAAATCAGCTAGAATGTGCAAAGTTGGCTTTGGATATTCCTACAGGGATTTATGCCGATACTGGTATTTGCGCGACAACAAGAAGTGGCGCCACAGGTCATGACAAAAACACTGCTTTTCAGGCTGATGCTACGGTCAGTTTTGTCGCTTTGAAGACTGGGCAGCGCTTAAATCATGCGCTGGAGTATCAAGGGCAGTTATTATTAGAAACACTAGGCGTCAGAAACCCGTTGGCCTTTGGTGAGAAAGCCGAGGCTTGGTGGGGCGATATCCACCACTTAAAAGGTAAGCTTCCTCAGCGCTCTCCG
This sequence comes from Kangiella sp. HD9-110m-PIT-SAG07, assembly GCA_003370465.1. Lineage (GTDB taxonomy): Bacteria > Pseudomonadota > Gammaproteobacteria > Enterobacterales > Kangiellaceae > Kangiella. Next base: position 22,184 of record QQTG01000002.1, read on the forward strand.
GTAGGTTCTAAATTTGACTGTGGTCATGCACTGATTATTGGCGGCGGCGAACATTTGGGCGGCGCAGCGATTTTAGCCGGAACCTCGGCGATAAAGTCTGGCGCGGGTTTGGTTTCATGCTGGCTGCACCAAAGTAACCAAGCGGCGGCTTTGAGTCATTGTCCAGAAATCATGTGGCGTGGCTTTCTTGATGTCAGCGATTTTCAGGCGTTAGAGGATTACCAACGCTTTCAAACGGTGGGGTTTGGTCCTGGGTTAGGGCGAGACTCGTTGGCTGAAAAGGTCTTCCTCGATGGTGTCAATCGACTACAAGCGGCTGATATTCCCTGTGTCATAGATGCTGATGGATTATACTGGCTAGCCCAATACACATCTCTGCCACTGCCTACACAATGTGTTTTAACGCCACACGCGGGCGAGGCTTGTCGACTACTTAATGCGCAAGAGGAAGATGTTTTTTCATCAGGTCGAATCGAGCCGCAGTTAAGCGTAGATACAGCTTATGTCGAGCAAAATCGAATTAAGGTTGCTCAGTCGCTGGCGAAAAAATATAGTGCTGTATGTGTTTTGAAAGGCGCTGGCACAGTAGTTAGTGATGGTGAGCAAAGTTTTGTATTGGCTGGCGCGCACCCCGCGATGATGACTGCTGGATTGGGTGATGTTTTGACGGGCTTGATTACTAGCTTTATTGCGCAAGGCGCAAAGTTGCTGGATGCAGCATTATTGGCCACGCAGTTGCACTATGAGGCCGCGGTAAGTGTGGCTGGCGATAGACGCCGCGGTGTCCTCGCTTCCGATGTCATCGATGAGATCACAGTGTGGATTAATCGATTAGAGCAGACTGCTGGGTAGTAGAGGAAAAGTAACGTTGGGGGATAGTGAATGGAAACTTCGGCAAAAATAAAGCCGCGATTGAGTTTTTTATTGGAAGGTGAGAGTGAGACCGTATCTTTGGGTTTGGCTCTCTCAGAATTATTGCCGGTGCCCTTTATCATTTATATGTACGGTGATTTAGGTGCTGGGAAAACCACATTTGTGCGAGGCTTGTTACAAGGTTTAGGGCATAAAGGCGCAGTCAAAAGTCCAACTTATACGTTGGTCGAGCCTTATGCGTTGGGCGGTAAAAACGTGTATCACTTTGATTTATATCGTTTAGCTGACCCTGAGGAATTAGAGTATATCGGTATTCGAGAGTATCAAGAAGAAGACGCTATATTGATATTCGAGTGGCCGGATAAAGGCGAGGGTATGATCCCGTCTGCTGATTTAATGATTGAACTTGAATACACTGACTTAGGGCGTAAGGCTGATTTAAAATTTGAGGACCAAGCGCTAGGGCAAGATATCGCGCAAAAAATTCGTCAAAAGTTAGCCTAAAGGGCAGCGAATACTAGCCAAGAGACGCTAATTTGTGCCAAAATCAAATGGAGCAGTAACTGCAAAGTGACAATGATAAAAAAGCAACTGACCAAAATACTATTTGCCGTAATCTTAGTTTATGGTTTTGCAGCGCAAGCCGCTGTTATCAAAAGCATGAGGTTTTGGCAATCGCCTGAATCGACTCGCGTCGTTTTTGATTTGACGTCTCCAGTCGAGCATGAACTGACTGTCCTTAAAAATCCTGATCGTATCGTTGTTGATATCCCTGAGTCGCGAGTCTCGGTGGATTTAAGTCAGCTGGAGATTAAAAGCGATCTGGTAAAAAGAGTCCGCCAAAGTAAACCACCTAAAGAAGGTGTGTTACGTTTGGTTCTTGACCTTAATAAAAGTGCTGAGCCTAAAAGTTTTTCGTTAAAACCTTACCAAGATTATAGCGACCGCCTCGTGATCGACCTGATCGATGAAAAGCGAGAGCCGATAAAACCACCAGAATCTGCAACTGGCGCTGAACGCGATATCGTGATTGCTGTTGATGCGGGGCATGGCGGTGAAGACCCTGGTGCCATGGGGCCTAGCGGTACGCGCGAGAAAGATATTGTTCTAAAGCTATCAAAAGAATTAGTCGATGCGATTAATGGCGTCAATGGCCTAAAGGCCGTTATGGTTCGTAAAGGTGACTATTATATTCCACATCGTCAACGAACTGATATTGCAAGAAAACACCGCGCCGATTTATTTGTTTCTGTGCATGCGGATGGTTTTAAAAGCCCGCGGGCTAAAGGTGCTTCGGTGTGGGTGTTAAATTTATACGGCGCGAAGTCTGAAGTCGCTCGCTGGATGAAGTTACAGGAAGAAAAGTCAGAATTACTCGGTGGTGTTGATAGCACCGTTGTGCTCTCTGAATACGACAACTCTGTTCGTTCTGTGTTGCTAGACTTGCAGATGGAGAGTTCGATTGCGGAAAGTTTTAAAGTAGGTAAAGAAGTTCACACGGCGATGAAGCGGGTCGCTCCTAAAATGCATAAGAATTTTGTGGAAGAAAACTCTCTGCTGGTTTTGAAAAATCCAGATATTCCCTCAATTCTTGTTGAGTCAGGGTTTATCTCTAATCCTGGCGAAGAGCGCTTGCTTAAGACCACATCGTATCGTCGCAAACTCGCGAGTGCAGTAAAGGATGGCATTGTTGGTTACTTTAAGAGTCATGCACCTGATGGCACTAAGTTCGCCAGCTTGTATCGCAAGAATATTTATCATGTGAAGCGTGGCGATAACTTAATCAAAGTGGCGAGACGTTTTAATACCAGCGTTACTGAAATCAAAAGAGCTAATAAATTGACCACAAATACCGTACGAATTGGTCAAAAATTAGTGATCCCTCGTAGTTAGTCTAAGTTCGAGCGGCTGATCATGTCCATTAAGAAGCTTTCCCCCTTGTTGGCAAACCAGATTGCTGCTGGCGAAGTTGTCGAGCGTCCGTCGTCTGTCGTCAAAGAGCTGTTAGAAAATGCCATCGATGCGGGTGCGACAAGAATTCAACTGGATATTGAGCGTGGTGGAACGCGGCTTATTCGTATTACTGATGATGGTCATGGTATTGAGCGTGAACAGCTGGAGTTAGCGCTCGCTCGACACGCTACCAGTAAAATTGAGAGCACTGAAGATCTTAAAGCGATTCACACTTTAGGCTTTCGTGGTGAGGCGCTTGCCAGTATCAGTTCGGTGGCTAGACTGACTTTAAGTTCCAAAGCTCGTTCAATAGAATCATCACAGAAAGTGCCGTCAGCAAAAGATCAATCAACAGAAGAGGCGTCACCAGGATGGTCGGCAATCGCACAAGGTCATGACATGGCGGTAGAGATCCAGCCACGACCAATGCCTGTAGGGACTATTGTTGAAGTGCGGGATTTGTTTTTTAATACGCCAGCTCGTCAAAAGTTTTTACGCGCCGAACGCACCGAGTATGTGCATATAGAAGAAACCATGAAACGCGTGGCTTTAGCCTCTCCTCATGTTGCACTTACCCTAAAGCATAACGGTAAAGTCACTAAACGTATTCCTGCCGCCAAGTCAGCAGAGCAACAAAAACAGCGAATTGGCGCTATTGTGAGTAATAGCTTCTTAAAACAAGCCCTACATTTAGACTCCAGTATCGATAGCCTAAGGATCTGGGGCTGGCTATCAAGTCCTGAGCATCATCAGAATTCCAATCTAAGTCAGTATGTTTTTGTGAATGGACGTGCTGTTCGTGATCGAACTCTTAATCATGCGATCAGACAGGCATACCAAGAATTGTTACCTACAGGTAGGGTGCCAGCTTATGTCCTATATTTGGAGTTGGATGCAGAAAGTGTGGATGTGAATGTCCACCCGACGAAACATGAAGTTCGCTTTTCCGATGCGCGGCAGGTGCATGACTTTATTTCTAGAGCTGTCGCTGAACGGCTGCAACCCCAAGACGAAGCTGTGTTAGCGGACGATCTTTATCATGTGGAAGAAGTGGAGCGAGCTTACGTGCCGCAGCGCTCTGATAACAGCTTTGGCGATATAAACTCTGTTGAATACAACGCTTATGAAAAAGACGAATACTATCATCCACGATTAGAAGCTGGGGTGTCTGTTGAATCTGGCGCAAATGCCACACAAAACCGACCACGAGCGAGTTCGGTAGCTGGGGTTCGTGAGCGACATTACAGTTCTTATGCACCAAAAAGTGCATCAAAAGGCTCGGGTAAAGAAGGTCAATATATTGTTGTCGCGGAACGATATTTATTACAGCCTCAAGAAGCAGGAGTTTTGCTCTTAGATGTAAAAAGTTTTTGGCTGGATTACACCGCTAGCCTTCTTCAGCAAGAGTGGGACCGTGGTGAAGTGAAGCAACGACCACTTTTAATCCCTGAGCGGTTGGGAATTCCTGTGGACAGTGTTGCAGACGAATATTTTGATGTATGGGCGGAGCTTGGGTTTGACCTTAATGTAACAGGTCCGAAGTCAGTGGCATTAAGAAAAGTCCCATCATCATTGCTTCATATTGATATCAAGCAGCTAACGCAAGAACTACTTTACGCTACGGCAACACGTTCAAAGACAGTGCAACTTAAAGATTTACAACTGATACTTATCGATTCATTAAGCCATCACTGGAAACCTGAGTCGCAGCAATCATGGCTTGAATTATTGCAGCCACATCGCTGGCAAGAGTCGCAGTATTGTCAGGAGTTATCCGAGAGCGATATTGGCTCTTGGCTAACGGATAACGCTTCCTCTTTTAAAGACTCGTCTTCTATGGGCGCTAATTCCGCGCTTGGTTCGAAACGCAAATCCCAACATCAAGCAGGGTAGACGTTTTGCCACTTTCAGCGAATACTCAACCTAAACCTCAGGCTATTTTCATCGTGGGGCCAACAGCTTCGGGCAAGACAGATCTGGCTATGCGTCTGGTTCAAGATCATCAGTGCGATATTATTAGCGTCGATTCGGCAATGGTCTATAAAGGCATGGATATTGGTTCAGCCAAACCTACTGCCAGCGAGTTAGCAAAGGCTCCCCATCGTCTCATCGATATCTGTGACCCGGCCGAGCCTTATTCGGCGGCTCAGTTTCGCGAAGATGCTTTGCGCGAAATGGCGGATATCACGGCGCACGGCCGAACTCCCTTGTTAGTCGGTGGAACCATGCTCTATTACAAAGCACTGCTTGAGGGAATGAGTAATCTACCGGACTCAGACCCAGCGATTAGGCAAAAACTCCAGCAGCGTCTGGAGCTGAAAGGACTTAAGTCTCTGCATCAAGAACTAACGGTGGTTGATCCTGAGTCAGCTCAGCGTATTCACGAGAATGATCCGCAGCGAACCCTAAGAGCTCTTGAAGTTTACGAAATTACAGGGAAGTCTTTGTCGCAGCTGCATAAAGAGCAACAGCAGGAAGAGTTTCCTTATCAAGTAACCCAAGTGGCGGTGGCCCCAGAGGACAGGGCTTATCTGCATCAACGAATTGAGACGCGTTTCCGGTTAATGATGGAACAAGGCTTTTTGGATGAAGTCAAAGCTTTGCATCAAAGGAGTGATTTGCACCATGACTTACCGGCCATTCGCTCCGTTGGCTATCGTCAGATGTGGCAATATCTTGAAAGAGAGTTGTCATTGGAGGAGGCCATTGAGCGAGGCATCATTGCCACTCGACAATTAGCTAAGCGTCAATTCACCTGGCTGAGAAGCTGGCCCGATTTACATTGGATAAACTCTCAGAAGTCATCATCTGAGATTTATCAAGACGTGACGCAATTATTAAATTTAGGCTAAAACCGAGCATATCCTATTGATATATCTCGATCTGTCTGAACAAATGATGTACACTTTTACTTGGAATTCGTTCCAAAACGATTTGTAGAAGTAAATAAAGATCGACTGACTTTAACAACAGTTTTGAACAAAAAAGAGTCAATCGAAATAACATAAATTAATAAAGAACAGGAGAGACTAATGTCAAAAGGGCAATCACTACAAGACCCTTTCTTGAACGCACTTAGACGTGAGAAAGTTCCCGTATCGATTTACTTAGTTAACGGCATAAAGCTACAAGGTCAGATCGAGTCTTTTGACCAATTCGTGATTTTATTGAAAAACACGGTAAGCCAGATGGTTTATAAGCACGCGATTTCCACAGTAGTGCCGATTCGCAATGTGCGTGGTCATTATCAAAATGAAAATGGCGGCTCACGTGAAGACCAAGGCAGCCAAGGGGGCATGGGTAGCTCTGGTGGTATGGGCGGTCCAATGTCTAGTGGTAGCGGAAGCGGCGGCGGTGGTTATACCGGCGGCCCAATGGGCGGTCTATAAACCCTTCGCTATATCTCTGCTCTATACATATTCTGATACAACGACCTGCTGGAGTATTTCAGCGGGTCGCTTTACACTAGTCTATTCATCGCTAGCTACCGACTTTTGAGGTTGTTTATTGTTTGACCGTCACAGTGGCGGGGAATCCGCCATCTTGGTTCATATCGATTTCGATCAGGAATCCAATCAAGAAGATTTACAAGAATTTGTTGAATTAGTTCGTTCTGCTGGACTGAAAGTGATGGATATTGTCACTGCAAAGCGTCACTCGCCTGATCCTAAGTATTTTATTGGTAAAGGTAAAATTGAAGAAATTCAGAGTGTTAAGCAGGCCACTGAAGCCAATGTTGTTATCTTTAATCACAATTTAGCTCCTTCTCAAGAACGTAATATTGAGCAAGTTGCAAAATGTCGTGTAATCGATCGTATCGGTTTGATCTTGGATATTTTTGCTCAGCGAGCTTTTACTTTCGAGGGTAAGTTGCAGGTTGAGTTAGCGCAGTTGCGTCACCTTTCTACCCGATTGGTTCGAGGTTGGACACACCTTGAGCGTCAGAAGGGTGGTATTGGTATGCGTGGCCCAGGTGAAACTCAGCTCGAAACGGATAGACGTTTAGTGCGCGACCGTATTAAGCATATTGAGAAACGTCTCGATAAAGTAGGACGCCAGCGTGAACAGGGTCGTCGATCTCGTAAACGAGCTAATATTAAAACCGCTTCGATAGTCGGTTATACCAACGCCGGAAAATCAACATTATTCAATTTGTTAACAGAAGCGGAAGTATTAGCCGAAGATAAGTTATTCGCAACTTTAGATCCGACGTTGCGCCGGGTTTCGTTGCCTAAAGGCAGCGATGTTATCTTAGCTGACACCGTAGGCTTTATCCGCCACCTACCGCATGAGTTGGTAGCGGCGTTCCGGGCAACACTGGAAGAATCAGTCGAAGCTGATATTTTGCTGCACGTCATTGACGCTGCGAGTGAGCGACGGGATGAGAATGTTGAGCAAGTTTTAGAGGTGCTGTCTGATATTGGCGCTAATGAAATTCGTACTTTAGAAGTCTATAATAAAATTGATATGATAGAGGGCGCTAAACCCCGAATCGAGCGTGATGACGAAGGTGTCCCTATTCGAGTTTGGACATCTGCGGTTAAAGAGCAAGGTATTGAGTTACTGCTTGAGGCGCTCGAAGAGCTGGCCGAAGAAAAGCAATTTAGCGCCAAGTTACGCTTGCCTCCGCAAGAAGGACGTTTGCGTGGCCTGTTATACGAATTACAGGCGATCGAAGAAGAGGGTGTCGGCGAGAATGGTGATATGATCCTCGACATTCGACTAGAGCAGGCCGACTGGATTCGTCTAGGACGCCAACTGGAAAAAGATTTGGATCAGTTCGTCCTCCGTTCATGATATTATGAATGCCAGAACATTGAGAAAGTTTACTAGGGCTCTTAAGCCCTTAATTTATTTATAGTTTACATTAAACAGTAATTGGAGAGTGTCTATGGCCTGGAATGAACCGGGTAATAACAATCAAGACCCATGGGGCAAGAAACCCCAGAATAACAATAATGATATTGATGACATGATCAAAAAAGCCGGCGAGAAAATTTCCGGTATTTTCGGTGGTGGTAAAGGCGGTAAAGGTAGCAGCGGCAAAGGCGGTAGTAGCGCCGGAATTATCATCGGCCTTTTGATTGTTGTCGCAGTGTACCTTTTTAAATCAGCATATACAGTTGATGAGAAGGAGCAGGCGATTGTACTAACCTTTGGTGAGCACACCCGAACCGATACCGCGGGCCTACATTTTGCTTTTGCACCTGTCCAGCAAGTTTATGTGGTCGATGTTGAAAGTATTAAAGACATTGAAATTGAGGGGTTAATGCTGACCCAAGACGATAATGTGGCGACGGTTAAAGTCAAAGTGCAATATCGAGTTGGTGACGCTATGGACTTCCAGTTTAATGTTGAAGACCCAGTCGAAACATTGAAACACGCGACTGAGGCGGCATTACGTCAAGTTATTGGTCATACAGATTTACGCGATGCACGAACTGATGGCAAGCAACTAGTGCGAACCAACGTAGCAAAAGAGCTTAAGTCTATTATGGAAACTTACCAAACGGGTATTGAAGTTTTCCGTGTAAACTTGATCGGTAACGTTGATGTTCCACCATCAGTGAAACCAGCATTTGATGATGCGATTAAAGCCGAAGAAGATCAACAGGCTTATAAGAATCAGGGTAAAGCGTATCGCAGTAAACAAATACCATTGGCAGAGGGTGATGCACAAAGAGCTATCCAGAAAGCCAATGCTTACAAAGCGCAAGTGACTGAGAAGGCACATGGTGAAGTCGCTCGATTCAAAGAATTATTACCTGAATATAACGCTGCACCAGAAGTGACTCGTAAACGCCTTTATTTAGAGACTATTGAACAAGTATTGAGCAGAACATCGAAAGTTATGCTGGATACGGACGGTGGTAATAATATGACGTATATTCCGTTGGATAAAATTATGCAGCGCAGTAAATCTACCACTTCAGAATCGAATAATAATAACCAGTAAGGGGGCTAAAGATGAATAAATTAGTGAGTGTTTTAATAATTCTTGTGGTCGCCTTAGTTGTATTCTGGACTTGTACTTTTAAAGTCAAAGAATGGGAAACTGCTATTGTTCTACAGTTTGGTAATGTGAAAACAGATTCGCAAGATAAAGCAAAAATTTATGGTCATGGCTTGCATTTTCGTTGGCCAATAGCCGATAAAGCGATCATCATGGATAGTAGAATCCAGACGTTCGATGGCGAAGCTGACAGAATCTCGACCTCAGAGCAGAAAGACCTGATTGTCGATAGTTATATCAAGTGGAAAATCGCTGACTTTGATCAATTCTATCGTAAAACTAACGCCAACTTTGGTTCTGCTGAACGTCTACTCGACAATACGGTAGAAAATGCCTTGCGTATCGAGTTTGGTAAGCGCACTCGTACGCAGGTAGTTACGGGTGAGCGTGAAGAGGTGATGGGGCTGATGCTTGAGGATACACAGAGTATTGCACCAGACTTAGGTATCGAGGTAGTTGATATCCGTGTTAAAACCATTAACTTGCCGACAGAAGTCAGTGAGTCGATTTATAAGCGTATGCGTACTGAACGTCTGCGTGTTGCAAACGAACATCGATCTGAAGGTGAGAAAGAAAAGCGAATTATCATTGCTGAAACTGATGCTGAAGTTCAGCGAATTTTAGCTACCGCTGATCGTGAGTCTCGTGAAATTCGAGGTCGAGCTGATGCTCAGTCAGCTAAAATTTATGCTGAAACCTATAACAAAAACCCTGAGTTTTATGCGTTCTTACGAAGCTTAGATGCTTACCGTGATTCGTTCCAGAACTCAGACGATGTGTTAGTGATTAAACCTGACAGCGAGTTCTTTAAGTACTTTAAAGACGCAGAAGGTAAAAACTAATCATTGGATTAGTGAAAAGGCCAGCTTAAGCTGGCCTTTTTTAATGGCTTGTTTTTAATGGCTAACTGGGAAGAAAAATATGTCTCAAGAGTGGTTAATTGCATTAGGATTGGTTTTGGTACTTGAGGGTTTAATCCCTGTGCTAGCGCCGAAAGCTTGGAAGAAAATGGTTAGTGATATGGCCAGTCGTCCTGATGGACAGTTAAGGGTTATTGGCTTGGTGCTAATGTTGCTTGGCTTAACTTGGGTATTTTTGATTAGTTAGCACCACAAAGTGATTAAAGTTAACCGTCACTTTCATCACTAAGCTATTGAAATACTGGCGGTATAACTGAATAGAATTATAGAGTGGTGGAAATTTAACCTTTTTATCAAAAAAAGGGGGATTTTCGCTGATGATAACGGTAAAATGCGCCGTTTGGTGTCCGTGTTTGGACAACGAACGATTCATCTACAAAAGTAGGGTAAGAGTTTAGTAATGGCACAAAGTGTTGTGGTTTTAGGCACCCAATGGGGTGATGAAGGTAAGGGTAAGATTGTTGACTTATTGACTGAACAGGCTAGCGCTGTTGTGCGCTACCAAGGCGGTCATAATGCCGGTCATACATTAGTTATTCATGGAGAAAAAACCGTCCTCCACTTAATTCCGTCAGGCATTTTGAATGACGACGTGATGTGTTACATCGGTAACGGTGTGGTACTAGCGCCTGATGCTCTTAAAGAAGAAATGGATATGCTTAAGGAGCGTAACGTCCCCGTTGAACAGCGCCTGCGTATCAGCCCTGCTTGTCCTTTGATTTTACCGTACCATGTTGCATTAGATAATGCGCGTGAAGCTGCGCGTCATCCAGAAAAGAAAATTGGTACGACGGGTCGTGGTATCGGTCCTGCTTATGAAGACAAGGTTTCTCGTCGCGGCTTGCGTGTCGAAGATTTGTTCGATGAAGCGCGTCTTGAAGAGAAGCTACGCGAAGTTATGGAGCTACATAACTTTGCACTTACCCAGTATTATAAGACTGATGCCATTGATATTGATGAAACTCTTGCCTTATGTAAAGAGTACGCGGCTTGGTTAAAGCCGATGATCGCCGACGTTCCGGCGATCTTGGCAAATATGCGTCGCGAAGGTCAGAAATTAATGTTTGAAGGTGCTCAAGGTACGCTTCTCGATATTGACCACGGTACTTATCCTTACGTGACTTCTTCAAACACGACAGCTGGTGGCGTTGCTACTGGTGCTGGTGTTGGGCCACGTCATATTGACTACGTCTTAGGTATTACTAAAGCTTACACGACCCGTGTTGGTGGTGGGCCTTTCCCGACAGAATTATTTGATGATGTTGGTATGGGCTTAGCGAAGCGTGGCAATGAGTTTGGTGCGACTACTGGCCGCGCACGTCGCTGTGGTTGGTTAGACGCGGTAGCGCTGAAGCGTGCGGTTGATATCAACAGTGTCTCTGGTCTTTGCATGACGAAGTTGGATGTGTTGGATGGTCTAGAAACTGTAAAAATAGCAGTGAAATATAACTGTCCAGAGAATGGCGAACTAGAAAATACGCCGTGTGGTGCTGAAGATTACGAAAAACTGAAACCTGAGTATATTGAGCTCCCAGGTTGGAGTGAAACTACCTTTGGCGCTCAGTCATTAGATGACTTGCCGCAAAACGCACTGGATTTTATCGCTAAAGTTGAAGAATTGGTCGGTGTACCAGTGGATATCGTTTCAACCGGTCCCGATCGTGTAGAGACAATTATTAAGCGCCATCCTTTTGAAGCTTAATAAAGCTGTACTAAATAGAATAGAAAAGCGACTTTCGGGTCGCTTTTTTTATACCCAGCGAAAATGCAGAATAACTTATTTAAACCAATAAGCATGTAGGAAATTACTTAAATAACATCCACAGGCAGCGGAACCTAAAGCCTCACGACTAGCCCTTGGCGAGTGAACAAAGTTGAACAGCTGCGGTTAAACCATCGACTTGAACTACTATTTTTCCAACCATGATTAATAAAAACTATTATAAAGATAACAATTAAATAATATAACTATTAAAAGGCTAGTGATAGAGTATTTGTTATCAGTGATGCTGCTGGGCATTCTAGTGGCAAACTTTAGCGAAGGAGAGACTTACTTATGAGCGACAAAGAAAAGAATTCATCAGGTTGCCCATTCATGACACAAAGCAATGGTGCGCCTGTTGTTGATAATCAAAATACCATGAGTGCTGGGCCGCGCGGTCCTTTATTGTTACAGGACGCTTGGTTTTTAGAAAAGATGGCACACTTCGATCGAGAAGTGATTCCTGAACGCCGCATGCATGCTAAAGGCTCTGGTGCTTACGGTTCTTTTACCGTGACCCACGACATCTCGAAGTACACTAAAGCGAAGTTGTTCTCTGAAGTCGGTAAAAAGACTGACGTGTTTGCACGATTTTCAACGGTTGCTGGTGAACGTGGTGCAGCGGACGCAGAGCGTGATATTAGAGGATTCGCCGTTAAGTTTTATACCGAACAAGGTAACTGGGATTTAGTGGGTAACAACACTCCCGTATTTTTCCTGCGTGATCCTCTAAAGTTTCCGGATCTGAACCATGCGGTAAAGCGTGATCCGAGAACCAATATGCGCTCAGCAAATACCAACTGGGATTTCTGGACTTTATTACCGGAGGCTTTACACCAAGTAACCATTGTCATGAGTGACCGTGGCTTACCCAAAACGTATCGCCACATGAATGGTTACGGCAGTCATACCTTCAGCTTGATCAGTTCTGACAATAAACGTTATTGGGTTAAGTTTCACTTGAAAACACAGCAAGGTATCGAAAATTTAACCGATCAAGAAGCCGAATCAATCGTAGGCAAAGATCGCGAATCTCATCAAAAAGACTTGCTAGATGCGATTGATAATGGTGATTATCCGCAATGGAAAATGCAAGTTCAAGTCATGCCAGAGGACGAAGCTGAAAAGTATGATGTTCATCCTTTCGACTTAACCAAAGTATGGCCACATGATGATTACCCGTTACTGGATGTGGGTGTGTTAGAACTGAACCGTAATCCTGAAAACTATTTTGCAGAAGTAGAGCAGGCTGCATTTAACCCAGCGCATGTTGTGCCTGGAATCGGGTTCTCGCCAGATAAAATGTTGCAAGGTCGATTATTCTCTTACGGTGATGCGCATCGTTATCGCCTGGGTGTTAATAGCGCTCAAATTCCGGTTAACCAACCGAAATGCCCAGTACACAGCTACCACCGTGATGGTGCTATGCGTGTCGACGGAAATTATGGCTCAACCAAAGGGTATAACCCAAACAGTTATGGCCTGTGGGATGAACAGCCTGATTTCGCAGAACCACCACTAAAAATTAGTGGTGATGCTAAAAATTGGGATTTCCGTGAAGATGATGACGACTATTACAGTCAGCCTGGAAACTTATTCCGCATGATGTCGAAAGAGCAACAGCAGGTATTGTTTGACAATACCGCCAGAGCTATCGATGGCGCAGAGGAGCATATCAAAATTCGCCATGCGAAAAACTGCTACAAGGCCGATCCAGACTATGGAGAAGGCGTTGCTAAAGCGATGGGTGTTGATGTAGCTGAAATTAAATCGTAATAGGTAGAGAAGAGGAGAGTTAGGCTACCTAACTCTCTTTATCACATCTTCTTTACAGCCTTGATATGGAGACTCTAAGCAACGTTCCCACCAAAGTTCTACTTGTTGTGGCTTATTAAGTTTTTCAAAGATATCAACTATTCTGAAGGCTGCGTAACCATAGCCATCAACTTTGGAATAATAGTATCTTTGGTACCAATAAATTGCTTCCCAAGGTTCATTTTTACTTAATGTGTGGCCTAAAGTTAGATAAGCACTAATCAATCCACTATTAGCTGCTAGCCTATAATACTCTTCTTCTAGATCGTGTAATCCTTCATAGCCATAACCCATACCAATGGAGTATTGAATACTTGGGTTACCATCTAAAGCAGCAAGCTGACAACTTTTGTTAAGATGCGCTTTTTTATAGTTTTCATTCGCAGATATAAAATCAATGCATTCCTGTGAGTTTTCAGAAGCGATGCATTGGACTGAAATAAAGTTAATTATTACCAGAGCCAAAAATTTCATAAGTATAATTAATCCGCGCGGCTCATAAACTTCTTTTCTTCGACGTTGATCTTCACTTTTTCACCGCTGGCGATGTATTCCGGCACTTGAATGGTTAAGCCTGTGGCGAAGTCGGCTGGTTTTGTACGGGCTGTGGCTGAGGCGCCTTTCATGGATGGGTCCGTTTGTTCGATGACCATTTCTACGGATTGAGGAAGTTCAAGGCCAACCACTTTTTCGTCAGCGATAACCACTTTTAAATCTTGAATATCTTCAGTGACAAATAGCATTTCGTCAGCGATGTCTTCTTTATTAAAGGTGTACTGGCTGTAGTCTTCGCTGTCCATGAAAATGACGGTATCGCCTTCTTCATACGAGTAGATTGCTGCACGCTTGGTCAGGTCGACTAAGGTTAGCTGATCGTCGCCTTTGAAAGTTTGTTCGACTTTAGAACCCGCCTGCACATCGGTAAAGCGCATTTTGTATAAAGTCGCTGCGCCTCGAGCACTTGGACTACTGACTTCGATATTTTTTACGACTAATAATTTACCGTTGTATTCAACCGCCATATTACGTTTGACGTCGCTTGCCTTTGCCATTGTTATTCTCTGTTTAGATTTTTCGATTGGTTTTATTGTAAAGGGAAGGGTGTTGATTGGGAAGTGGGATGTTTATCATGCTTATTTACCCTTTTCTTTGCTTGTCCAAAGAAAAGGGCGAAAAGAAAAGACACCCCAATATTAAGGTTATTCTACGAATAACTACCTTCATATTATTCACGTTATTTAACGCACCGTGAAATACAGTCCATCCAGGGCCTGAATGTCACTATTCAAATCATCCTTGATTTGAATTGCTATAACGTGACTAATTCTCAGCTTAATATTATGGGTATTTAAAGAGCTTTAGAGCGATTTTTTAAAGAACTCCGCCAAATCCTTCTTCAATTTAATCAAATCATGCTCACGAATATACATCATGTGACCTGACTCGTAGTAAGACATATGGACATTGTCCTGTAGTTCCTTTGGCAGCCCCATGTGTGAGAAAGTATATTCTGTGGCGAAGAAAGGAGTCGCGAAATCGTAGTAACCATTGCCGACATAAACCTGCATGTCAGGATTACGTAGCATGGCATCTGTCAGCTTGTCGCTGATGTCGTTGCTTTGGCGATTAAAGTCTTCGTAGTTCCAGCTTTGTACGCCGCCACCTAAGATGTGATACGGCAGGTCAGACTTATAGTTGAGTTCTTTAGAAAGATAAGTCATTAGCGTTTCAGTGTAAGTACCGTGGATTGCCATATAACTTGGGTCACGGTAGCCACGTTTATTCATCGCGTCTAATTCTGGCGTAGTGAAACGGCTGTCTAAGCGACCAAGGGTTTCTCCTTCTTTACGTTTTACGTTATGCAGGAAGTCGTTTAGGGTGATACGTAAATCTTTTTCCAAGACAAGATCTACCGACAGCCCCGTAAAGTCAGCAACACGTTCTGCGACAGCAAGCTTACGGCGTGGCTCGAGATTGTCACCTTGTAAGAGAGCTAGCGCATAGTCATTCATGGCAAATTCTTTTGCTTGCTCAATGGAGTCTTGTAGATTGCTATCGAGGGGTGCTTTGAGTTTATCGTGATACCAGGCCGCAGCGGTGTAACTCGGCAGCATAGTGACTGGCGCTAATATGCCATTACGATCATTGAAGTCATCTAAGCGGAAGTCTAGAACACTCGAAATTAACATGATGCCGTTAAAGTAAACGCCATGATTTTGCCCCATGTGATAGGCAATACCGGCAGAGCGAGTCGTGCCATAACTTTCACCGGCTAGGAACTTTGGTGAACTCCAACGCTCGTTACGGGTCATGTAAAGACGAATAAACTCAGAAACGGTTTCGATATCTTCCCAAACTCCATGGAAGTCTTCATTCTTGCCTTTGTCGTGTGCACGGCTGTAGCCGGTACCGACAGGATCGATAAAGACGATATCGGTTAGATCGAGAATAGAGTGTTCATTATCAATAAAATTAAATGGCGGTTTTAAGGGAAAGCCTTCTTTATCCATCACTACGCGTTTAGGTCCTAGCGCCCCCATGTGTAACCAAACTGACGCCGAACCTGGCCCACCGTTATAAGCGAAGGTAACCGGGCGATTTTTTGGGTTCGCCCCTTTTTTAGTGTAGGCGGTAAAGAAAATGGAGCCTATCACTTCACTCTTATCGTTATAAACAAAAGAATTACCCGTGGTGGCTTTATATTTTACGGTTTCTCCACCGACCTCAGTGGTATGTTCGGTGACCACAGTTTTTTCTTCTGGGTAAGGGTTTGGCGCTGAATCTTTTTTGTCATCGGCCAAAGATAGTTGGCTGAAGGTTAGGCTGACTGCGAGTAACGCAGAGTAGGCAAGCTGTTTCATGGTGTCTCCCCAAACAAGCGATGTAACAAAGTAATAGTAGAGACTATCAACTTAGTGGTGGGTGGCAAAGTTTGATTAGGGCGTTAATATAGAAATAATTCGTAACAAGATGTAAAAAAGGTACTGTTAACAGTACCTTTTAATAACATTATCAATAGGTTACTCGATCTGGTAGATAGAAACGCTGCCACTAACTTCATTCGCAACCGCTAGCAAAGGTTTTCCTGTTGGGCTCTCTTCAGCCACAATAAAGACTAACCCTTCAGGAGCTAGGTCACCGACTTGGTTATAAGCACCTTTTAAAGTAACAGGATCGGTTTCGTCATCAATTTCAAATTCTTTACTAAAATCTCGGTTATTAACATAGCTTGCAAAGGTGGGTTGGAGTGGATTGCTTACGTCATAAATCATGATGCCGCCATGGCGCTCTAAGCCGATAAAGGCATAGACTTTACCCTTAACCAGTCCTACTGTAATGGCTTCTGGTTCGGCACCTTTGTCATCCGACCGGCTATCACCTTTGTTTTCGTTCTCGTTACTGTTGAACTGTTCGCCATAACGCTCAATAAGTCGTTGCTCGAAATCATCACCGCTATCGAAAACTAAATCACCAGCCTGGTCCCAGATACTAAACGAGCGTGCGCCATAGCTATAGAGTTTTTCGTGTAGACCATCACCATCTTCATCACCCAAAACGTTGGTGACTTTTAAGCGGCCAATACCATTCTTATGGTAATAAGAGTCTATAACGGAAGGGGATTTGATGGGTAAGTTCTTGGCGCGATATTCTTCGGTATAGCTGATGCAGCCATCTTCATCGTCAAACTTATGACCAGCTGCTTTGCACTCGGCTTCTGTTGTTTGATAAATATATTCGCGGGCGTCGCCTTCGTTTGCACTTAAAATATAGGTTTTACTGTTCACTTGATAGCTGGTAATCGAATCTGGTTGATAGAGTCCGAAAATATTCTCGTAATAGGCAGCATTGACTCCATCTTTGTTGCTGACGTCGATTTTATACTTTCCCCAATCTTTAAAACCCAAGCCTTTAACGCCTAAAATAGTATTGTTCTGTAAATCAACAATGGCTAATGCATTATTCTCTTGTAAGCTCACATAAGCTCTGGAGCCATCATCGGTCACCGTGATGTATTCCGGCTCTAAATCCTGAGCAACTGATGTTCCTTCTGGGCTGGCAAACTTAACTCCAGTCTTTTCAAGTGATTCACGTTTACTGTTGAAATCAGTAAATCTTAAGTGTTTGGCTGAGTGAGCAATACTTGGAGTCATAGAAATGATGCTGATACTGCCTTCTGGATCAACGTGATAATCTTTACTTGGCTCGCCTTCATTAGCAACGATGGCTTTAGAGCCATCTTTAGTGAAGGCAACCATGTCAGGTAGAGCACCAACTGAAACACTCTGGATTAATGATGGCGTCTGATCAGATAACGAATAAAATAGTACCGCGCCACTGCTCTGTTTGTTCTTGGTGGCGACGGCAATAGCCAGGATGTCATTATGAATTGCTAGAGAATTCGGTCCACCTAGCTTTACCATTCCAGCCCCAGCTGTTGAGACTGATTTAGGCAGGAATAGTTGCTGGCTGCTGAGATTGTTGCCACTGTAGGGAAGTCTTAAAGGAACTGTCGGAAGTTGAGAAATATCAATAATATCAATAGCCTTGCTCGCGCCATTGACAACATAAAGTTTTTTATAGGACTGGTCATAAGCAACGATTTCGGCTGCGCCTTCGCCGTATTGATGACTGACATGTCTGGCGACTAGTTCTAATTGAATACCCTGCTCCAAAGATAGCTGCTCAGAATCTGTTGTTGTCTGACAGGAGGCGAGCGATAGTAGCGTCACAGACAATAATACTGTAAAGAAAATGCGCGAATATTCCATATTAGTATGTTAGTTATCAATATATTACGATAATTATCATGCTCCAATATGACACTGTAATGACAAGAGAGCTATATAAATAATTATCATAAAGGGTTTACACTATCTTTTTTTCGGGTTAAATTTGCTAGGCGTTTGTCAATAAAACGCACGAAATTACTAAGACGATTAGGTTTTTATTAGCCATGACAACTGTAAACAGTTTTAATGTAGCAGAAGCTACTACAGTCCAACAGCGACGCCGCAGCCGTATTAATCCGGCTGGGAATAGCACCTTGTTGTCTAAGTAATCGTCTAAAACAACAGAATTTGAAACCCAGCCATCGGCTGGGTTTTTTTATGCACGTCTAAAAATCCCCTCCCGATGGCATGACAGACAGGAATTGCCATGCAACATTTTTTAACGACGGAAAGTTGGTCTCAACAGTCTCTACAGGAGATGATCAACTTTGCGAAAGAACTGAAAAAAAATAAGTTCCAACCATTATTAAAGAACAAGTCAGTTGCCTTGTTATTCTTTAATCCCTCTCTGAGAACACGGACTAGCTTCGAACTAGGAGTACATCAGCTGGGCGGGCAGGCTGTTGTGTTGCAGCCTGGTAAAGACGCTTGGCCGATTGAGTTTGAACTAGGCTCAATCATGGATGGTGACACTGAGGAACACATCAAAGAAGTTGCAGAGGTATTGTCGGCTTACTGCGACATGATTGCTGTAAGAGCCTTTCCCAAATTCCAAAACTGGCAAGAGGATCGTCAGGACAAGTTG
Organism: Kangiella sp. HD9-110m-PIT-SAG07; assembly: GCA_003370465.1. Taxonomy (GTDB): domain Bacteria; phylum Pseudomonadota; class Gammaproteobacteria; order Enterobacterales; family Kangiellaceae; genus Kangiella. Next base: position 41,055 of record QQTG01000002.1, read on the forward strand.
ATTAAAAGTCTGGCTAAGTTCTCGACAGTTCCTGTTATTAATATGGAAACCATTACTCACCCGTGCCAAGAATTGGCTCATATCATGGCGTTACAAGAGAACATGGGTGACTTAAAAGGTAAAAAGTATGTACTGACTTGGACCTATCATCCCAAACCCTTAAACACAGCGGTAGCTAATTCTTCGTTAATGATTGCCTCCAAGTTCGGCATGGATGTCACTCTATTGTGTCCGAATGAGGATTATTTACTGGATGAGCATTACATGGAACTTGGTCAAACCTACAGCTCCCATCATGGTAATCGATTGACAGTTTCTCATGATATTAATAGCGCATACGAAGGCGCAGATGTGATCTATGCCAAAAGCTGGGGTGCGCTGCCTTACTTCGGGCAATGGGAAAAAGAAAAACCTATCCGTGATCAATATAAACACTTTATCGTCGATGAAGAGAAAATGGCTAAAACCAATAATGCGTTGTTTAGCCACTGTTTGCCGATGAGAAGAAATATTAAAGCCACGGATGCGGTGATTGACTCTGCTAACTGTATTGCGATTCAAGAAGCAGAGAATCGGTTGCACGCACAGAAATCTATGATGACTTCGTTAATGAATTATTCTTAAAGGTGAGTATTGTGAGTAAAGAAAAAGTAGTTTTAGCATTCTCGGGTGGTTTGGATACGAGCTTTTGTGTCCCTTATTTAATCGATCAAGGTTTTGAGGTACATACTTTGTTTGTAAATACAGGCGGCGTAAGTACCAAGACGGTAGAAGAAATTGAACAGACGGCGTTAAAGCTAGGGGTAGAGAAGCATTGGACAATAGATGGCCAACAGGAGTTATGGGATACCATTGTAAAGCCTCTAGTGTGGGGGAGTAGCCTCTATCAAGATCAATATCCTGTGTTGTGCGCAGATCGTTACTTGATAGCCAAGGAAGCCGTTCAACTGTGTAAAAAATTAAAAACCAATTATATAGCTCACGGTTGCACAGGCATGGGTAATGACCAAGTTAGATTTGATCTATCAATAAAAGCATTAAGTGATTTAACCATCGTGTCACCTATTCGGGATATTCAAAAAGATGTTACAGATGTTAGGCAGTATGAAATTGATTACTTAAGTAAAAAAGGACATCAAGTATCGACGGTGCATAAAAGTTACAGCGTGAATGAAAACTTACTTGGCGTGACTGTCTCGGGCGGTGCTATCGATAAGTGGCAAACACCAGAGGATAATACGTACATCATTACTAAGAATCCGAGCGAATTAAACAATAAATCGGAGATGATTACATTAGGGTTTGAGCAGGGTGAACTGACAAAGTTAAACGGTGAAATTGTTGATGGTGTAAAGGCTATGCAGCAGCTGAATTCTTTGCTGGGAAGTTATGGGATCGGTAGAGGGATTTATACTGGCGATACCATTATCGGACTGAAAGGTCGAATCGTTTTTGAAGCGCCTGCTTTAACAGGATTATTGACTGCGCATAAAGCTCTGGAAGAAGTCGTACTCACGCAGCAACAAAATCATTTTAAACCGACTATTGCTAAAAAGTGGGTAGACTTAGTTTATCAAGGTTTTTATTTCGATCCATTAACTACCAATATTGAGGTGTTTTTACAGTCTTCACAACAGAATGTTACCGGAACGGTTGAGTTAAAGGTTTCATCAGGACATCTGGAAGCGGTTGCTGTAAGTAGCTCACATATGATTATTAATAAGGATGTTGAGTACGCACAAAAAGCCGACTGGGGCATAGAGGAAGCCGCTGGTTTTATTAAGTTATTTGGACAAAGCACAGCGACTTGGTCGAGTGTTCAGCAAGGAAATGGAGGTTCTTAATGGTTCCGAAAAATGCATTTAAAACTGCTAGCGTTACACCTACTGTGCAACAAGTAAAAAAACATTTAACAGCATTGGTGAGTTTCGATACGACCAATCCGCCAAGAAAGATTAAAGAGTCTGGTATTGTCGAATATCTTGAGAGAAACCTTCCCGGTGCAAGTGTTGAGGTGATTGATTACGGGAATGGCTCTATCAATATCTTGGCGCAAAAAGGAAGTCCCCAGTACCTATTTAATTATCACATCGATACCGTTCCGGTCACGGTTGGTTGGGATACGAATCCTTTTACATTGATAGAAAGAGACGAAAAACTGTTTGGACTAGGAGCGTGTGATATTAAAGGCGCTGCTGCATGCATGCTGGCTTGTATTGAGTCAGGTATCGATGATTATGCTGTTCTGTTTTCATCGGATGAAGAACATGGCAGTAGCTTGTGTGTTCGGTCATTCTTAAAAGATAAGCATCAATATAAAGGTGTGATTGTAGCAGAGCCTACTCAGTCTAAAGCTGTTTTGGCGCATCGAGGGATTATTACGGTAACTGTTAATTTTGAAGCGGAAAGTGGTCACAGTTCAGAACCCCGTGCTTTAAGGGATAACAGTAATCATCAAGCTGCTACTTGGATGTCAAAAGCAATCAACTGGGCAAAAAATCAATTGCAAGAAAGCTTTCAATCACTAAAGGGCACCTGTTTTAACATTGGCAAAGTTGAAGGCGGGATTAAACCCAACATTATATCTCCTAAAACAGAAGTAGTGTTTGGACTAAGACCGTTGCCAGGCAGGGATGTTAAAAAAACATTAAATGATTTACTTAAAGAAACTCAATTAAAAGATGAGCAAATTAAAATAGGGTTTAAGGCTCCTGCTCTTCCAGAACATCAGAGTGATCAACAAAACCAAAAGCTTGCTGAAAATCTTGGTTTACCTATTGGACTTCCCGTCAACTTTTGGACGGAGGCTGCCCTTTTTTCTGAGTCAGGTTATCCGGCTATAGTTTTTGGTCCGGGCTCTATTGAACAGGCTCATACTGCCAACGAATGGGTTCGTATTAGTGAACTAGAAGAGGTTCTAGTTGAGTACTGGAGGATATTAAGTCATGACTAGTTCAGTAAAAGAGACAGTTTATAAGCTGCTTACGGTTATGGATGGTGAATCCCAAGTCAGAAAATACTTAAAACGCTTCTCCTCCGAGCAGGGATTAAAGTTCGCTGTGATTAAAGTTGGTGGGAAGATCCTGAAAGAAGAAATGTCCAACTTAATCACGTCGCTAGCATTTTTAAAGCAAGTGGGGCTGACACCTATTATTGTTCACGGTGCAGGACCACAATTGACTAGTCGTTTAAACACAAAAGACATTAAAACAGAATTTTTTGATGGTCAGAGAATAACTAGTCCTGAAGTGTTGAAAACTGCAAGAGAAGTCTTTATTGATGAAAATCATAATTTAACGTCGAAGCTTAAGGAAGCCGGAGTAGATGCTACATCTTTTTACTCGGGTGTATTTGAGTGTGAATTACAACATAAAGATACGCTTGGACTGGTTGGAAGTATTACCTCTGTAGAGGTTGAGCAACTATTGAAAACTGTTCAAAAAGGATGCGTGCCAGTTGTCAGTCCGTTAGGAGAGACTGCTGAGGGACAAATTGTTAACGTCAATGCGGATTCAGCAACTTTTAGTTTGGCCAAAGAGATACAACCATACAAAATAATTTTCTTAACCGAGACTGGAGGGGTGCTTGATGAGAAGGAAAATATCATCCCTAACATCAGCATTGTTAATAATTATAAATATCTTATTAAGCAGCCTTGGGTTCATTCAGGAATGAAGCTTAAGCTTGAAAAAATTAAAGCTATTTTAGAATCTATGCCAACAGCAACATCGGTATCAATAACCAAACCTGAGCTTTTGGCTAAAGAACTGTTTACGGACAAAGGTTCAGGAACTCTCGTGAATATGGGGGAAAGAGCATTAATTTCTGAGACTTGGCAAGGTATTGATCAGAAAAGGCTGAAAAACTTAATTGAGTCATCATTTGATAAGAAGCTCGATTCTAACTATTTCAGCAGTATTGATTTGCACAAGGTATACGTTACTGAGTGTTATCGTGCCGCGATTGTTTTAACTAACACGTTTAATTATTCTGAAAGTAGCATTCCTTATTTAGATAAGTTTGTGGTTAGTGACGATGCAAAAGGGGAGGGTGTCGGTCGTTCGCTGTGGGAAAAAGTCGTGTGGAAGCACCAGAAGTTATTCTGGCGTGCTAATCACACCAATCCTGTAAATAAATTTTACGCTGGTGTTTCTGATGGGTTTATGAAGTGTGGTGAGTGGAAAGTTTATTGGAACGGACTTACTGATTACGAAGAGATACAAAACTGTGTCCAGTATGCGAAGACGAAAGGAAAAACAGTCACTGAGGAGAACGCAGTATGAGTATTAAAGCAGTTCTTGTAGGTGCTAGAGGCTATGTTGGTACAGAGATTATCACTATTTTATCATCACATCCTTCAGTTGATTTGATTGCAGCAAGTTCTCGTGAGCTTGATGGTCAAGAAGTCAAACAATATAAAAAGTCGAAGTTGTTTTATCAGAACTTAATGGTAGAAGACGTTGTAACGTTATCTCCTGACCTGATTATTTTAGCGTTGCCGAATGGGTTAGCTGAAGCTTTTGTCAAAAGTGTTGATACTCAACGAGCCGACACGACGATTATCGATCTTAGCGCTGACTATAGATTTGATAAAGGTTGGCATTATGGGTTGCCTGAAATCCATGAGCACAAATCATCAAAACGTATTAGTAATCCAGGTTGCTATGCTACTGCAATGCAGTTTTGTATTGCGCCAGTGAAGGAGCTTGTCAATGGGCGCATCAGTTGTTTTGGCATATCAGGTTACAGCGGGGCTGGAACAACACCATCGGATAAGAATGACCTTAATCTTTTAAAAGATAACATCATGCCTTATAGCTTGGCTAATCATTTGCATGAAAAGGAAGTGACGCATCACTTGAGCTTAGATATTAAATTTTCACCGCATGTGGCTGAGTATTTTAGGGGTATAAGTTTAACCTCCCACATACCGCTAAAAGAGTCTTTGCAATTAGAGCAACTAGAGGATCTGTACCGAATGTATTATGAAGGCAATTCGTTGGTGAATATACAAAAAGAACCTCCTCAAGTCACTCAGGTGACTGGCTTGTATAGTGCACTTATTGGTGGCCTAACTTTATCTGAGAGTGGCACTCACTTAGCTATTAATTGTGTGATAGATAACTTATTAAAAGGTGCAGCGTCACAAGCTGTTCAGAATATTAACCTTGCATTCGGGCTGCCTCAGCTCGAAGGCTTAACAGTACAATAGGTAAGAGTTATGGCGCAACCGCTATGGAGTAAAACGTCTGAAAAGAGTCAGACCGAATTACAGAAAAACATTACAGACTTTATGTCTGGCAATGATGTTCTGCTTGATCGAGAGCTGTTAATTTATGATATTCAAGCGAGCCAAGCCCATATCGAAGGTTTGGAAAGGATAGGTGTACTGACATGTGAAGACACTAAAAAAATAGTTGAGTCGTTACTTGAGCTTACTGAGCAGTTCATGAGCGGAAGTTTTGAATTGGATCAAAGATTCGAAGATGGTCACTCCGCCATTGAGTGGTATTTAACGGAGCAGTTAGGTGAACTAGGGAAGAAAGTTCACACCGGACGTAGCCGTAACGATCAAGTTTCTGTTGCGACTCGGCTCTATTGTCGAGATGCTTTAAGTAAACTTAAAAAGCAAAGCTTAGTCATTGCCGATTGTTGTTTAGAATTAGCCAGCAAGCATGAACTGGATGTCATGCCAGGCTATACCCACTTACAAAGAGCTGTCGTTTCAAGCTGGGGTATGTGGTTCGCCTCTTTCGCTGAGGCTTTTTGTGATAACGCTCATGCTGCGAATGATACTTATCATCTGATTAATAGTAACCCTCTGGGGACTGCTGCAGGCTATGGTGTTAATTTAAAACTTGATCGGGAGTACACTACTCAGGCGTTAGGTTTTAATCGCATGCAAATCAATCCAATTTATGCACAAAATAGCCGAGGAAAAATTGAGCTACAGGTTTTAGGCTGCTTTAAAAATGCATTGTTGGATACTAGAAGGATGGCTTGGGATTTAAGTCTGTTCTCGACCGCGGAATATAACTTTGTACAAGTAAGTGATGATTTTAGTACAGGCTCTTCAATCATGCCTAATAAACATAACCCAGATGCGGTGGAGCTGATACGAGCGGCATACTCGCAATTGACGGGGGCATATAATGAGCTAGAGTCTTTATTGTCACTACCAAGCGGCTACCAAAGAGACTTACAAAATACTAAAGGTGCTTTGCTACGTGGAGTAACTTCGGCGCAGCAATGCTTAGAACTGGTGCCGCACTTACTACAGTCACTAACCATTAATTCGGAACAGTGCGAGGCCGCTATTGATGCGTCCATGTTTGCCACAGATAAAGCGGTGGAGCTAGTGATTGAAGACGACATGCCTTTCAGAGATGCGTATCGTCATATTAAGCATAATTATCAAGATCTTGAAAACCGTCTTGGCATTAATTCCATTGAGCAAAGAACTTCGCCAGGGGCTTGTGGAAATTTAATGCTACCGGAGATTTCTGAACGGTTGGAAGATTTAGTGTAAGTTATTGAAGTGAGCATAAAGAAAGGCGACCTAGAGTCGCCTTTGCTGCCTTTATCATTCTCGATTATTAACTGCTGGCTATTTGTTTTTAGCTGCTTCGATAATTTTTGTGGTCGAGACGCCATCAACAAAATCTAAAATGATCACATCGCCACCATTTGCTAAAACACTTTCTGAACCGGCTATGTCTTCAACTTTATAATCGCCACCTTTAACTAAAATATCAGGACTTAAAGACTCTATAAGCCGTTGCGGTGTGTCTTCGATAAATTCTACGACCCAGTCAACGCTTGATAACTCAGCGAGAACTGCCATGCGTTGTTCGCCAGGATTGATCGGACGGCTTTCGCCTTTTAGTCGTTTAACCGAATCATCGCTGTTAACTGCAACTATTAATCTATCGCCTAATTTAGCTGCTTGTTTTAAGTAGGTCACGTGGCCTGAGTGTAAAATATCAAAGCAGCCATTAGTCATAACCACTTTCTCACCAGAAGCTTTAGCCTGTCTGATAAGCTCCTCCAGTTCGAGCTCGGTAGTCACTCCTTGTTGAAGTGGTTGCTGCTGTAACATGGCATAGCTTAATTCTTGGGGGGTAACCGTCGCTGTACCAAGCTTTCCGACAGCAACGCCTGCGGCTAAGTTGGCAATTTGTACCGCTTCTTGTAGCGATGCACCTGAGGCCATCGAACTTGCTAATGTTGCGACCACGGTATCGCCAGCCCCGGTGACATCAAAAACTTCACGGGCTTGCGTTGGCTGTAAATAGGGTTCTTGATTGGCGCTAAACAAGGCCATGCCTTTCTCGCTGCGAGTAACCAGTAGGCTATCAATATTTAGGGCTTTACGTGTTTTCTTAGCTAGCTCAAGAAATGCCTCCTCAGACTGAGTTTTCCCTGCTATTGTTTCGAACTCAGACTGATTAGGAGTAATCAAACTCGCCTGTCGATACTTGGTGAAGTCGGAGCCTTTAGGGTCCACGATAACCGGTTTCCCAGCAACCAACGCTGCTTGAATAATCGGCTGTGGGTCTGCTAGCGTTCCTTTTCCATAGTCGGACAGCACGACAACGTCATGTTGCTCAATCAACTGGTTAAGTTTTTGAGTGTCCAAACCATTGGTTAATGCAAAGTTTTTTTCAAAGTCTGCTCTTAACAACTGTTGGCTGCGACTCATTAACCGTAATTTGGTGATGGTCTGCTGGTTGGCTCGCTTTTCGAAGTGACAGTTTACTTTTTGATGTTGCAGTATTTCTTCTAGGCTTTGGGCTGCCTCATCATCTCCCGTAATGCCGCATAAAGTGACATCACAACCCAGAACGGCAATATTCAGCGCAACGTTGCCTGCGCCACCCGCTCGATCTTCGGTATTATTGACGTTGACCACAGGAACCGGTGCTTCTGGTGAAATACGCCCAGTATCACCATACCAATAGCGATCTAGCATGATATCGCCAATAACCAAAACGCTCGAATTGTTAAATTTTGGAAGACTTAAGTTCAAAATGTGTCTCTGAAACCAGTGTTAAGGATATATTAATCATATCGCGTTAACCTTGGTGATGTAAGAGTTGAGAGATACTTTGTTAATTATCAATAAGTTTAAGGTAAACTATCAGGCAATAAGTTACAGACTGGAGGTTCACAATGAAGAATTTTATGGTGTTAATAACAATCAGCGTTATGGCGTTATTGCTAGCGTCTTGTGCAGGCGCAAGGAAAGGGTACAGCGCTGAGCAGTGTCGTCAAACGATTGATATTGCTTATGAGGAGTTGAGTTTTGCGAAAAGTGAAGGTTTCGCAGGAACGGTCAACTACACAAAAGCTGCAAGCTTGCTGACCGCAGCGAAAACTAACCAAACCTTTGAAAGTTATGATGCATGCGTAAAGAATGCTGAAAAAGCACGTTATTACATTGGAGAGTCTAAAAAGGGCGAATAACCCCTGAAAGGTTGATAAATAGACTGAAAAAGCGGCCTTAGGGTCGCTTTTTTGCTCTTTAAGCCGTTAAATCGGATTAAGGCTTGGTTAGTGGGGGTGATAATAGATACAATGTTAAAAAATTAGGAAGAATTTATGCCAAAAAAGACCCATCAAGACCCACAAGCAGAACTAGAAGCACAGAGGTATGAGAACCCCATCGCCAGTCGACAATTTATTTTGTCGGTATTGGAAGATGCTGGGGAGCCTGTCGCTTTTGACGTCATTGCTAAAAATGCCAAGATAGAAGAGTCCGAACAAAAGCGAGCGCTACACAAGCGATTGAATGCTATGGAGCGAGACGGGCAGTTGATTTGTAACCGTAAGGGTAAGTACTGCTTAGTGGACTCGACCGATTTAGTGCGAGGGAAGGTTCTTGCGCACAGAGATGGGTATGGTTATTTAGCGTTAGAGGAAGGTGGGGATGATTGGTACATCTCACCACGAGAAATGCACAGTGTATTCCACGGCGATAAAGTTCTTGCCCGAGTAAAGAAAGTCGACCGACGGGGGCGAACAGAAGCTGCCATCGTTGAAATTCTAGACGGCTCAACCGATCACGTAGTCGGTCGTTTGTTCGAAGAGAGTGGCTTGCTATTCGTATCATCTGAAGACCCCCGTATTTTGCATGACTTAATCATTTCTCCGGATGAAACATTAGGTGCAAAGATTGGTCAGGTGGTGGTTGCTGAAATCGTGCAGCGTCCTAAGAAAAATAAACATGCTCATGGACTGATAAAAGAAGTCTTGGGTGACCATTTGTCTGCTGGTATGGAAATTGAGGTTGCTATTCGTAATCATCAGATTCCTCACGAGTGGCCTGACGAGGTTTCATCAGAGGTTACAGAGCTTCCGGTTGAGGTGTCGAAGCAAGACTGGGAAGGTCGGGTTGATTTGCGAAAACTGCCTTTAGTCACGATTGATGGCGCAGACGCTAGAGATTTTGATGACGCCGTTTATTGTGAAAAGCAGAAAGATGGTGGCTGGAAGCTGTGGGTTGCTATTGCGGACGTGAGCCACTATGTGCAACCAGGCTCAGCATTAGACAAAGAAGCAATTGAACGTGGAAACTCTGTGTATTTCCCTGAGTTTGTGGTTCCGATGCTACCGGAAATATTATCCAATGGACTTTGCTCATTAAATCCTGATGTTGATCGCTTGTGTATGGTGTCCGAAATGGACGTGGACTCACAGGGTAATGTGGTTGATTCGCAGTTTTATCCTGCAGTTATGCACTCTCATGCTCGCTTTACTTATGAAAAAGTGTGGGCGATTCTTGATGGCGATGAAGCCTTAAGGAAAGAGTATAGCCCTCGTGTTAATGAACTTGAAGAATTGTATGCGTTATTTAAAGCGCGGCTAGCGCTTAAAACAAAGCGCGGTGCTATTGAGTTTGAGACCACAGAAACGCAAATTATTTTTGATGAAAATCGTAAAATTGAAAATATTGTTGGGCGCACTCGAAACGACGCACACAAGATTATTGAAGAGTGCATGATTTGTGCCAATGTTGCAGCTGCAGAATTTATTGAAAAAAGCGAATTTTCTGGAGTGTTCCGAGTCCACGAAGGTCCGTCTGATGAGCGCTTAGAAAAGTTTAGAGCTTTTCTTGGTGAGCTTGGTATATTTTTATTTGGTGGTGATAAACCTGAGCCTCAAAATTACCGAGAACTACACGACTCAATTAAAGAGCGACCGGATTATGAACTAATCCAAACCATGATGCTGCGTTCGATGATGCAGGCGGTTTATAGCCCGCAGAACGAGGGCCACTTCGGCTTGGCGTTTGATTCCTATACCCACTTTACCTCGCCGATTAGACGCTATCCTGATTTGTTAGTGCACAGGATTATTAAAGCTTTATTGAAAAAGCATAAAATTACTGGCGCTGAAAGCGGACAACAGTATACCGACCAAGAGCTGGTGAGCTTCACCGAACACTGCTCTATGACAGAGCGTCGCGCTGACTTAGCGACTAGAGATGTAGTCGATTGGTTGAAGTGCGAATACATGCTGACTAGGGTTGGTGATGACTATTGGGGTACGGTCGCCACAGTGACCAGCTTCGGGATATTTGTTGCTTTAGATGAGCTTTTTGTTGAAGGTTTGATTCATATTAGTGAGTTGGGCGATGATTATTATCACTTCGATGCAACAAAAATGCGCTTGGTCGGTGAACATAAAGGTCAAAGCTTTAGAGTGGGTGACCGAGTAAAAATTAAGGTTAGTAACGTTGATTTAGAGCAGCGCAATATTGACTTTGAATTGCTTGAACGCGAAAAGGTAAAGCGTGAAGAGGTTAAAGGTTCAGAAAGAAGAAAGCTTTATGCTAAAGCTAAACGCTCTGGTTCGCTCTCCAAGAAAGACGGGAAGCCTAAAAGTAAGAGCGGGTCTAAGCAAGGGCAGAGCAAGGGCGCTAAGAACTCTAAGAAAAAACGTGGCAAGGGTGGCAAGAAAAATCGCCGTTAGTTAACAAATTATTGAAAAGGTTTATATGTCTGAATTAGTGTATGGCGTTCATGCCGTTGATGTGTTGCTTAAACGAAATAGTGACAGTGTGCAGAAATTATTTGTACAACGAAATCGCCATGACCAGCGTGCTCACAAACTGGTTAAGTTAGCGCAGTCTAAAAATATCCCCGTGATACAAAAAGATCGCGAAGAACTTGACGAAATGACTCAGCAGCGACATCAGGGCGTTATCGCTGAGTGCAGTCAGTTAAAAGAAAAGCAATATCATGAGAAGCATATTCCAGAAATTTTGGATGCACTAGAAGGTGAGCCTCTAATTTTGATCTTAGATGGCGTTACAGACCCTCATAATCTTGGAGCTTGTTTGCGTAGCGCAGATGCTGCGGGTGTGAGTATGGTTATTGCGCCAAAAGATAATGCAGCGAGTATTACTGACGTGGTACGCAAAGTTGCGTGCGGTGCGGCAGAGTCCGTTCCTTTTATTCCCGTGACCAACCTTTCTAGAACCATGAAGCAGTTGCAAGAACGGAACATTTGGATCGCTGGAGCTGCGGGAGAAGCCGAACAAGATATTTATCAGGCTAACCTCAAAGGTGGTTTAGCCATTGTCATGGGTGCTGAAGGTGATGGGATGCGCCGCCTAACTCGTGAAAACTGTGACTTTTTAATTAAAATCCCAATGGCTGGCGAAGTATCGAGTTTGAACGTTTCGGTGGCAACTGGCGTAACCTTGTTTGAAGCGGTTAGGCAGAGACAATAATTTAATAATCTAAAGCGCAAAGGGAAAGGGAATGAAAAATAAAGTTGTATGGATTTTGTTGATTGCATCGCTAGGCTTTAATGCATACCTTTTAACAAAAGCATCAAAAAATGAGTCATTAGAGCCCTTACCTAAGAGGGCATCTGAGTCTTTTGATAATAGTGCTAATGCTAAAGCAAAAGCAATAAAAGAGAAGACTGCTTCTAAGGTCATATTAAAAGAAGATTTTACTGAGAAAGCAGCTTCTCAATCACATGAAGAAAACCGTCAATTAAAAGCAAAAATAGTAGAGTTGGAAGAAAAGCTTAAAAGTATTAAAGCACCAGGCGTTAAATTCTCTGCTAGGTCCGACTCCGAAGTTTCTAATGAGATGATAAAAAAGTCAGAAAATATTATTGCGCTTTTTGACACAGAAGCTGTGGATCATGCGTGGTCAAATGACACTAAGAACAAACTGGATCAGATGTTTGTTGAAAACGGCTTAAGCTCTGACATTCAGATTAAAGATATGACCTGTAAAACGACGGTATGCAAACTCAGCATTTCTCCTTATAGTGGGTCATCTCAGGGGCACTTGATGGGGGCTGGGATGACGGTCATTGAAAAGCTGAGAAACTCCGAACAAAGCTCTATCGCTAATATGCATACAATTTTTAATTTAAATACAGATAGCGAGCAAGTCGATATTTTTCTACACGACAATAACTAGACTAACTTTCAGTTAGCATGGACGCGATATAGCGGTTCTTCTTTTTTAGAATACTCAACGCATATTCAGTAGTTACAGGGTAGAAAGATAGAGAGTCTCCAGCTTTCAACTGGGCCAACAGACTCAGGTCAGCGGTGATGACTTGTCCAATTCTTGGGTAGCCGCCAGCTGTCTGCCCATCGGCTAATGTTACTATCGGATTACCGCCGTGAGGAAGCTGGATTGTACCTGAGACAATTGGCACGGTTGTCATAGATATTTCTTCAGTTAGTCTTAACGCTTCGCCCTCCAGTTTTAATGCCATTCGGTTGCTGTAGCTGCTAACCGAAAAATTGTTTTCGTGAATAGCTTTTTGGCTGGGCTTAGATAATCGAGCAAACTCCCTTCCTTCAGTAAACCTCACTACAATGTGTTGTTGTTGTAAATTATGATGAAGCTCTTTCATCAGCTCACTTGGAGTCGAACGGGTTTTATCAAACTGTCTTGGCTCTATATCTAAGACATCACCATCTTGCAGGGCTCTGCCTTGATGCCCACCGAATCCGGCCATTAAATTTGTCGAGGCACTGTCCATGACTGGTTCTACTTTGATATCACCAGAAATAGCAACATAAGCTCTGGCGCCGGACTGTAGTTTTCCAAATGATAAATAGTCACCTTGCTTCATGTGTAAGCTAGTGTTCATTAAACAAGGTTGATCGTTATGGCTAAGCTCGAACTCGGCCCCTGCAACAGCAATTGTAGCTTCCTCGGTGAACTCCAGCGTTGGCCCTATTTGGGTGACTTCTATGGTTGGTTTGTTCTTAGGGTTGCCCACTAACCAGTTTGCAATTTGATGACTATATTCATCAAGCGCGCCATTGCCAGCAATTCCGAACTCTCGATATTGCTGGCGTCCTAGATCTTGAATCGTGGTTTGTAAGCCGCCTTTTATTATTTTAATGCTCATATTGCTTAAACTCCTCAAGGCTAATGGCTTTAAACTGGATCGTGTCTAATGGCTTAGCGATAGCAGGGTGATCCTTTCGAGTAATGTCTAGCAGTGGTATCGGAGTTTTTCCAATAATATTCCAGCCGCCTGGACTATCAATGGGGTAAATACCAGTTTGATCACCTCCGATTCCAACAGAGCCAGCCTCTACTTTCGGTCTCGGATCATTTCTACGCGGGGAATGAATTGTTGTGTCGAGCCCACCTAGGTACAAAAAACCGGGCAAGAAACCGAGCATGTAAACGGGGTATTCTCCACGGGTGTGGACCTCAATAACTTCTTCAGCAGTAAGCCCATTATGCTTGGCGACTTGCTCCAAGTCTGGTGCTAATGAGGTGTGATAGCAAACTGGGACAATATGTTTTTTAGAGTGTTTAAGAGATAAAGGCTCAATGTTTCTTAATAGAGTCTCAAGCTTTTCTATGACACGACTCGCACTGAACCTAGATGGTTCTATGATAACGAGTAAAGAATTATATGCCGGCACAGCTTGGATAAAACCGCTTATTCTGTTTCGTTCAACGATCTCCTTGGCAGATAAAATGTAACGGGTAAGTTCAATACTAATATCGTCACTAAATTCGACGATAACAGAATTATCACTATTAGTATGAATCGAAAAGTTGGCCATTATTATCCTAGTGAAATGTTGATATTGTGGTGATGAAGCAGTTGTTGGAGCTTTTGTGCAATTATTAAAGCATCAGGGTTATCACCATGCAGACAGATAGAGTCGACAGTGAGACTGAGTTTTTCTCCACTAAGCAGGGTGATAGGTCTATTTTGTGCAAAGCGTAGGGCTTGCTCTAAACTATCTTCAAGTTTGCTATGAAGAGCATGGGTTTCTGTTCTTGGAACCAGCGTTTTATTCTTCTGATAGTTCCTGTCCATAAAGCCTTCATGGATAAAGTCTATACCGATAGCGTTTGCAGCATCCAGCATGGCTGATTCTGCCAGCCCCATAAGCTTTAAGGAATCGGAGATTGAAGCGATTTCTTCGGCAATAACTTTAGCTAACGCTAAATCAGTGGCTGCGTCATTATATAAAGCACCATGAGGTTTTATATGGTGTAACGCTACGCTTTGTTGTCGACATTCAGATTGAACATTTTGGATCTGCTCTTTTAAAGTGCTTCGTAGAGCTTTTTCACTAAGTTGAATAGACTGACGTCCAAAGTTTTCTTTGTCAGGGTATGAAGGGTGTGCGCCAACGGCAAGGTTGTGAGCTTTGGCATTTTGGACCGAAACTCTGATACTGCCTTCGTTACCCGCATGACCGCCACAAGCAATATTGCAAGAGGATATATACGGCATGATTTCAGCATCACGAGCCCAGTCATCGGACTCTATGCTTTCACCAAGGTCGCAGTTGATATCAATCGTTCGATTCATATCGGTATTATAACAACTTGAAGGCAGATAATAGACTTTTAGCGCCAAGAATGAAGGCTACAATCACAACCAAAAAGCCTAGAAGATTTTGCCATATATTGTTTTTATGCTGCCCCAAGAAACCTTGGTTCATGGCCCACAATAAAAAGCTCGCGATAATAGGTAATAAAAGACCGTTAGCAACTTGGGCGAACCAGATGACTGAAACGGGTTCTAAGCCAAGCGAGGCGACAGCGACGCCGACGATCAATATGACCATCCAAATGGCACGAAAACGGTTGCTTTTAAGGTTTTCAGGGATGTTCAGCAGTCCTGTTAAAGCGTAGGCCGAGGCAAGAGGTGCTGTGATAGCCGAGGATATACCTGATGCAAATAAACCCAGCGCAATCATATATTGAGCCAAGTTACCGAAGGCTGGTTCAATACTTTTGGCCATGTCCGCTGCGCTATTCACTTCTAATTGGGTACCGAAGAATGCACTGGCTGCGGTCGAAACGATGGCGATAGAAATCAGTCCACCCAGCGGTATAGAAATATAAATATCTTGTCGCGCTCTTTTCAAATCCTCTGGAGTTTTCCACTTCTTCTTGGCGCTAGATGAGTGTAGAAACAAGTTATAAGGAACCACTGTGGTACCGATTAAGGCTATAACGGTCAAGGTAGCGGAGTCTGGCAGGCTTGGAATTAGCAGTCCTTCGAATAACTCGCCAATGTCAGGCTTGGTAAGGACGAAAGTAACGAGGAAAGCGACACTCATCAGCAGTACCACTGCAATCAATACTTTCTCAATGAGGCTATAACTGCCTGTTAATAGAACAAAGAAAGCGATAACACCAATAATTAAGGCAGCCAGATCGAGCCCGAATAAGTCCGGGTAGTCCCAAACTACTTCGACGCCTAATGTGGCGCCAGCAATATTGCCACCTTCATAAGCGGCATTGCCGATGATGATGGCGCTAACCACTAAAATAATCGAAATGGCCTTTAGAGCTGGGTTTTTGATCAATTCACGAATGGACTGGCCAAGACCTTTTTGACCAATGACACCCAGCCTTGCGGTCATCTCCTGTAAAATCATGGTTGCTAGGATCGAGAACAGCAACGCCCAAAGCAAACTAAAACCAAAGTTAGCGCCAGCTTTGGTGGCAACCGTGACTGTACCTGGCCCAATAAATGCAGCTGCGACTAATGCAGCGGGACCGATTGAAAATTTTGACTTTGCCATAACGGGGGAAAAATGTTGGTTTTGTAAAAGGTTACAGGGAAATTCTAAGGCTATCAATTATTTGGATTGTTTCTTGGTGTTAGATGTCATCCATTATGGTAATTAAAGAGGAAAACCCTTTAGCTGAGTAACTGCCAAAGGGCTATTGAGTAGAAAAATTTTTCCTAAAGCACTGAAATTTCGAGCTCTTCCGGCCATACGCTAAATTGAACTTGGCCGATATGTTCCTTTTGAAGTAGGAACATAATGAGCCGGGATTGTCCGATGCCTCCGCCAATCGTTTGTGGCAGGTGACCGGCCATCAGCTGTTGGTGCCACAAATAGTTTAGACGGTGTTCACACCCTCGAATCTGTAATTGTTGTTGCATGACTTGTGGTGAGACGCGAATGCCCATTGATGACAGCTCAAAGGAGTCTTCTAAAACTGGGTTCCACACCAAAATATCACCGTTGAGGCCGTAGTAGTTGTCGACTGTTGGTGTGCTCCAGTCATCGTAGTCTGGCGCGCGTCCGTCATGAATGGAACCGTCGCTTAGTTCGCCACCAATGCCGATAAGAAAAATCGCACCGTGCTTTTTACAAGCCTCATGCTCTCTCTGGCTCGATGTTAAGCCTGGATATTGCTTCAACAGCTCCTCGGTATGAATAAAGGTAATTTCAGGTGGGAGCAATGCTTCTCGTAATGTCGCGTGGCCGACGATATGATCGGTTTCGAGCAGTGCTTTATATATTTTTTCTACAGTTTCTTTTAAGTAGCCTAATGTACGATCGTCTTCGCTAATCACTTTTTCCCAGTCCCACTGATCAACATACAGCGAGTGGCGCTCGCTTAAGAACTCTTCGTCAGGACGTACTGCACGCATCTGAGTGACGATACCGCTTTCGACATCAAAGTCACTTCGTGCTAATAGCTGACGCTTCCACTTGGCAAGAGACTGTACGATTTCTACTGGTCGACTAAGCGTTTGGCTCTGAACTGATACTGGCTTCTCGACTCCATTGAGGTCATCTTGTATGCCATCGCCCTGATACGTCAAAATGGGTGCCTGCACCTCTAACAGGGACAGTTCTTGGTTCAGTCTTTCCATAAAGAATGACTTGGTACGCTGTATCAGCCGTTGATCCTGGATAAAGGCTTCTTTAGGTAATTTTTTCATAGATGATCCTCTAATTCATTTTTATCTGTGTTAGTTGATATTTTTATACCTAAAGATCTATTTGGTCTATATTTGTTTAATAAAAATCAACAATTGATAATTTATATCTAATAAATGATAATAAATTTAATATTTATATGGTTTGGAAGGTGTTTTCTCATGAAAAATTATGAGATAGATAATTTGGACAAAAAAATTCTGGCGCAATTACTGCATGAGGCCCGTACGCCTTACGCCAAAATTGCTGAAAGTTTAGGGGTGAGCGCGGGAACCATTCATGTCAGAATCGAAAAAATGCGCCAAGCGGGCGTGATTAACGGCACCAAAGTCAAAATCGAGGCGAAAGCATTAGGTTATGATGTGTGTTGTTTTGTGGGTGTTTATTTAAAGTCGGCAAAAGATTACCAGCCGGTCAAAGAGCGGTTGATTCAAATCCCAGAAGTCATCGAAGCTTACTATACCACTGGGCAATACAGTATTTTGTTAAAAGTCGTCGCGCCTGATATTGAACGCTTTCAGCATATTTTAATAAATAAGCTTCAATCTATTGAACAAGTTCGCTCTACTGAAACTTTGATATCCCTGCAAAACCCAATTTACAGGGATATTGATGGCTTATTGGTTTGAGGTGTTTAAGCCTAACAGGTAGTCTTTAAAATCATCGAAGTCATTGTCCATTGACTCCGATAAGTTCGTTTCCTGCATGGCATCGGTGATCGACGATGGTCGTTCAATCGGCTCCTGCAAAATTTTCTCTAACACATCGGCAAATTTAGCCGGATGAGCTGTCGCCACCACTAGGTCATTGCTGTTTTCACTCTTGAACGGTAGTGTCGCGGCTTCGAGCCCGACGGCCGTATGCGGATCGACAGGGTAATGCTGTTGGGTGTAATGCCTAATCGTTCGGCGTGTTTGAATCTCGTTAATGCAAACGGCGCTCATGTCCTCAAACAGTTTGTCTAAATTCTCCTGATAATGATAAAGAATTCGCGCAAAGTTATTCGGTTGCGAAACATCCATGGCATTAGAGAGTGTTCTTTGGGTCGCTTTAGGGCGCCATTGCTTGTTAATAAAAAAACGGGGAACTGTGTCGTTTTTGTTAGTCGCTGCCACTAAATGACCAATCGGTGCACCCATACTTTTTGCAATCATAGCTGCGGTTAGGTTGCCGAAATTACCGCTGGGAACGATGAGCCGATCTATGGGAGTATCGATTAATGCCGGAAGAGCGGTGTAGTAACAAACTTGAGCCACTAGGCGGGCGATATTAATCGAGTTGGCGGAGTTGACGTTAAGCGTCTGTCTAACGTCCTTATCGTTAAAGGCTTGTTTAACCAAACTTTGGCAATCATCAAAATCCCCTTTGACTTTGATGGTGCGGATATTATCTCCGAGAGTACAAAACAGCTGTTCTTGTTCTTTGGATATTTTGCCATCAGGATAAAGGATAACAACGTCAATATTGGGTTGACCATGAAATGCATGCGCTACCGCAGCCCCAGTATCACCTGACGTGGCTGTGACTATTGTTGCTTTTTCCTTATTGAAATGCGCCATGCATTCGGCCAGAAACCTTGCGCCAAAGTCTTTGAAAGCAAGAGTCGGTCCATGGAACAATTCGAGCACATGAAGCCTCGACGTTAACGATTGAACATTCAATGGAAAGTTGAAGGCGCGGTTGATCATGCCTTTGAGTTGCTCTTTTGAGAGCTCACCCGAAGTTAAAGTGTAAAGCGTTTCAACGGCAATCGTATTGAAGTCTTTACTGGCGAACATGCCCTTATCAAGTTTCTCGATATTCTGTGGAAAATATATACCGCGGTTTTCACCAATAGGTGCGAGTACCGCTTGCTCGAAGGAAACCACCTCTTTCTGTTGTGCAATATTTACGAATGGCATTCTGCATTCTCCGCATGATGATTAATACTTTGAGCGCCTTGAGTGTTGAGCTGGCAGACATGACTGAAAGCTCGGTTGTTTTCACTATAGTGTTGCTGCAAGTATTGATCTACTTTGTGAGCAGAGTCCAAATTATCGCAAATAGCAAAAATCGTTGGCCCCGAACCTGATATCCCCATAGCGCGAGCTCCTTTTTTAAGTAATTGTTTTTTATGTTGCTTAAAATTGGGCAGCAATTCAAAGCGATAGGGTTCAGCTATGACGTCCTGTAAATGGTGCAAGGCGCTGACTTTATCTTGTCTGTAAAGGCTATGAATAAAGTTTGCCAAGTTCTGCGCGTAAATTGTTGCTTTAGAGAGCTCGATTGACTGTGGGATGGCGTCACGAGCTGCTTTGGTTAAAATGTTTGTGCCAGGGTTTGCTATGATGATGTAAAAATCATCGAACCAAGGCAGAGGTTTGCTAATAGAATCGTCAGCCGACATCAACTGCAAACCGCCTAGAAAACAGGGTGCGATATTATCGTAATGTAGACTGCCGCTAATTTGAGCCTCCATCTCACCCATCATCAACAATAATTCACTTTGTGAAAGTGGTTCTTTATACCACTGATTTAAGGCCACAAATGCGGCAACGATTGAGCTACTACTAGAGCCTAAGCCGCTACCTACGGGTAAGTTTTTTTCCAGAGTTAAAGCTAAAGGTCTTTTGCTGTGGCCTTTGGCTTTTAATGCTTGATGAAAGAGCTCATGGCAGTGGTAGATAATATTATCACTAGCATTCGATGGTAGTTGTTCGGCAAATGGACCTTTGGATACCAATTCAAAACTACTACTTTTAATTACGCTAACCACATCCCCTAATAATGTGCCATCAACAGGTGTAATTGCTGCGCCGAGTAAGTCATAACCGACCGAAAAGTTGCCGATAGAGGCGGGGGCAAATATATCTATGCTCATGATGCTAGCTCCAGTTCACGGTGTGGCAAGGTTTGCAGAATGTCTGAGAAAATCCCTGAGGCTGTAACCGATGCGCCAGCACCATAGCCTTTAATGACAAAGGGGATTGGCGAATAATAGTCACTGTAAACGGCAATAGCATTTTCTCCATCCTTTATAGAGTATAGCGGATGATCTTCCGAAACTTGCTGTAAACCTACACTGAGTTGGCCTTTTTCAAAACTAGCAACATACTTTAGAGATGCATTCTTGGACTTTGCTTTATCGAACAGTGTTTTAAAGTGGGCATCAACATCAGGCAAAGACTTCATGAAATCATCTACCGAACCGCTGGCGTTGAAACCCTGTGGTAACAGCGAGTCTAATAAAATATCCTCCAACTCCAAGTCGGCACCAAGCTCTCTGGCTAGAATCAGAATCTTTCGCGCAACATCCATGCCATTCAGATCGTCACGAGGATCTGGTTCAGTAAACCCCTGAGCTTTTGCCTGCGATACCGCTTGGGAAAGAGGAATACCCTCTTCGACTAGACCTAGAATATAGGATAGAGAACCGGATAAGATCCCTGAAATATTATGCACCTTGTCTCCTGAACATAGTAGGGAGTCGAGAGTCTTTAATATAGGCAACCCTGCGCCAACGTTGGTTTCATAGAAAAAATGCCTAAAGCGACGTGATGCCGACTGACGAATCTTGCGGTAGTTGCTCATGCTGCTGGAATTGGCTTTTTTGTTCGCAGTGACTAGGTTAAAACCCATATCCAGATAGTCTGAATAATTTGCACTAACATCTTCGGAACAGGTGCAGTCGACGATAGTCGGGTTAACGTAACGTCCTGAGTTTAGTAGATTGTGCAGTGTTTCGTTGGTGAGCTGCTGTTTACTTTGCTCTAGAAGAGGACGCCAATCCACATTCTCTAAGTTGGTGTTATCGCAATAAAACTGTGAGTTAGCGATGAGTCGAACATTGGCGCTTATTCCCTTGCCTCGTAAGTAAGATTGCTGAGACTGGACTTGTCGAATAAGCTCGGCTCCGACATTACCGCAGCCGAGTACAAAGAGATCTACCTGACGCTTGCGGTCGAAAAACTCGGCATAGACGCGATGATACGCTGGTAGTAGCTGCTTGTCTTCGATAACGGCGGAGATAGAGAGCTCTGATGAACCTTGGGCTATGGCTTCAATATTGGCCCCGCCAGAAGATAACGCACTCAGAAATTTTGATGAGATTCCTTTCTCTTGAATTAAGCCCTGACCGACAATGGTTACGATAGAACGGTTTGAGCGAATGTCTATCGGGTCGAGCATATGTTGAACCATTTCTTCAGAAAATTCATCGTTGAGCGCTAACCTAGCGATGGCCTCGTCTTGCTCGCGAATAGCAAAGCACACGCTATATTCGGAGGAAGACTGGCTTATCAGGATAATGGAAATATGGTGGTGTGCTAAACAGCCAAAGATTCTTTGTGCAGCGCCATAAGTATCGCAGAGATAGCTACCGCTGATGCTGACTAAGCTAATACGACTCTGGCTAGAAACGGCTTTTACCTTGGCATGGTTTGAACAACTTGGAGCGATGACGGTACCG
Organism: Kangiella sp. HD9-110m-PIT-SAG07; assembly: GCA_003370465.1. Lineage (GTDB taxonomy): Bacteria > Pseudomonadota > Gammaproteobacteria > Enterobacterales > Kangiellaceae > Kangiella. The sequence continues at coordinate 62,711 of QQTG01000002.1, forward strand.
GGTTCGTTTAGCGCAAAGCTATTCTTAACGGTTAATGGAATCCCTTTTTGGCGAACAGGGCCAATAGTCTTGGGATGAATGACTCCAGCGCCATGGTGTGCTAATTCCATCGCTTCTCGATAAGAAATACTGTCGATCAGTTGAGCCTGATCAATTTTTTTAGGATCCGCATTATAGATGCCGCAAACATCCGTCCAGATTTCAAGCGCGTTAGCGTCACACAAGTTGGCAAATATCGCTGCAGAATAATCAGAGCCATTGCGACCGAGTAAACAAGCTTCGCCACTGCTGTCTGAAGCAATAAAGCCTGGAGTAATGATGTAGTGGACGTTAGAAGGTAATGTTAAAGACCGCCACTTCTTGTCGCTAGCTAATAAATTCACCTTAGACTCTAAAATGGGGCCTGTAGCAGTGATAATGTCGCGGCTGTCCAGCCAATGACTGGAGAATCCCTTACTTTTTAATAATTCGAAGAGAATTTTTGAGCTTAGATACTCTCCTGTAGAGAGTACCTCGCTGAGTAAATGATTGTTGATTACCGCTGAGCTGTGGTGCTCTTTCCAGTGTCTTAAAAGCAATTGTTCCTGATGTTGGAGGAGTTTAAATAGCAGATCAGTTTCTTCAATATCAAGCTCGCTGACTAGCTCCTGGTGTCGTGCTATAAGCTTGGATAACAACTGCTTAGCCGCGCATTCATCGTCTGTTTCGATAAACAGGTGTAACGTATCGGTGGTATTCGCTGTCGCTGATACGGTAATGATACTGCGGGTAGTACGAGCAGTAATGATTTTAGCGACATTGAGAAATCCAGCGCTGTCGGCCAGCGAAGAACCACCAAATTTTAGAACTTTCATAACGTTTTCCTGTTTTCGTGTTTAAAGGGTTAATAAATTTAAAGCAAAAAAAAGCCCGAGGTTTGAGGCCTCGGGCTTAAGTATTGGTAATTTCGTTACACAATAACTAGCTAGCGACCTCCGTTAGGAAAATCGTTGTGGTGGTAGTAGTTGTGTTGAAAATAATCATTGAACTGAGATTAACCTTAAATATTTTTTGTGTCAACGCTAGTTTAAATGGTATGAGCAGTAAAATTGGTTGATCTTTAAGCGTGAAATCCTTAAAATACGCGCCCTTGGTCAATCTCTGGCCAAGTTTTATACAATCAGGTTTACTCCTTGTTGCTTATAATTACTTTAGTCTTTACGAAAGAACTATGAATTATAGGTGGCTGGAAACCGAAAGGAGACTTTAAATGAGACACTACGAAATCGTATTCTTGGTGCACCCAGATCAGTCTGACCAAGTTCCAGGCATGATCGAGCGTTACAGCAAGATGATCACTGATGCAGAAGGTACTGTTCACCGTCTAGAAGACTGGGGCCGTCGCCAACTAGCATACCCAATCAATAAACTTCACAAAGCTCACTACGTTCTTATGAATGTTGAAGCGACTGGTGAAGTTATCGAAGAATTAGAAGATGCTTTCCGTTATAACGATGCCGTGTTACGTAACATGGTTATGCGTCGTAAAGAAGCAACTACAGAACCTTCTCCTATGGCTAAGAAAGACGAGAAACCTGCTCGTGACGAAAAGCCAGCTCGCGATGAAAAGCCAGCAAAGGAAGAAGCTAAGAAAGAGAAAGAAGAATCAACTGAAGCTGCGGCTGAGTAATAAGGAGACATATCATGGCACGTTTTAACCGTCGTCGTAAGTTCTGCCGTTTCTCGGCTGAAGGCGTAACTGAGATCGATTATAAAGATACAGCTATGCTTAAAAACTACATCACTGAAACTGGTAAAATTGTTCCTAGCCGTATTACCGGTACTAGCGCAAAATACCAACGTCAATTAGCTAGCGCTGTAAAGCGTGCACGCTTCTTGGCTCTTTTGCCATACACTGATAGCCACGAATAAGCGGCATTTTGAGAGGGTATAACGATGAACGTCATTTTACTTGAAAAACGTCGCAACCTTGGTGATTTAGGTGATACTGTAACTGTAGCTGCTGGCTATGGTCGTAACTTCCTTATCCCTACTGGTAAAGCAGTTCCTGCGACAAAAGAAAACATCAAACACTTCGAAGAGCGTCGTGCTGAACTTGAAGCGAAAGCTTCTGAAGTTTTAGCAGCAGCTCAAGCGCGTGCTGATAAACTAGCTGGTATCGAAGTTACTGTTGCTGCTAACGCTGGCGACGAAGGTAAACTTTTCGGTTCAGTAGGCACAGCTGACATCGCTGAAGCTGTTGTTGAGCAAGGTGTTGAGATAGAAAAGAAAGAAATTCGTATGCCAGAAGGCGCTATCCGTCAAACGGGCGAATATACTTTCGAAGTACATTTACACCCAGAAGTTGAAGCTAACATCAAAGTTGTTGTTGTTGGTGAATTCGACGAAGCTCAAGCTTAATTCTGAATTAAGTTTTAGAGTTAAAAAAGGCACCTTCGGGTGCCTTTTTTGTTTCTGATTATCGACCTATTTTATATAGAAACTTTTGAGAGCATCTCACCTCTACAGGTTTTCCTTTTGTAAACGCAGGTTCAAAAAACCATGTGTTTGCTGCTAGTTTGGCGTGCTTAGCAAAGTAGGGGTAGTCGGAAGTAGAAGTTGTGATATTACTGACATTGCCTTCTTTGTCTATATCAAATTCAACTTTAGCTTTTCCTTCTCTCTGCTTCATGACTTGAGTTGCAGGGTATATAGGCCCATGTCCATACTTTAGTTTTGGTAAAACATCAGGAGAAGGTATGCATTTAGTCACCTTCATATCTATACGTTTTCCCACATTAGCGAGATCAACGTTATAAGGATTACTTACACATGAGACGCATGCTATGAACGTGATGAATGTTATTATATTTATACGCATCTAATTTCCTTAATTTCAACTTATAATTAATCAGAGCTAATTTTCCGTGAAAGTGGGCCTATATATTAGGAGCGGTGTAACAAAAAGAACTGCAACTAAGCCGTTAATCCATAAATGAGACATCACATCAAAATATAGCGAAAAGGCTGTATCCATTATTGACCAAACTAATATTGCTACTAGTAGAAACCACCAGTCCTTTTTAGTTCTACCTTCAAAAGCTTTTTCAGCGGCATAATAAAACAAAAGTCCCCAGCTAGCAACGGTAGGTCCAAACACTCCGATTAGGAACTTTATGGAGGTTAAGTTACTTTGTGGGAACACTTCTAACAGGTGCTCGAAGTAAGGCGCGGAGACAGGGGTAAACACTATTAATGGTAATAACAGACCACCGACTATATGGATTATGGCTATAAGCTTTAGCCACTTTTCAGCGTAAGTCATGGCTTTACTCAATATACTGACTAAGTTCCGAGTATCGATACTCGTCCATACACAGCTTCATACCACCATCATTCCCGGTAGGTTCTTTATAATATAAAGTCATTTCAGAGTGGTCTAAAGCTGGTTGTGTTACGCAAATAGGGCTATAAGTACGATTTAGCTTTTCATGCGGTGAAAACTCAAGATAGAAGTGCATAACAGGGTTTTTACTGGAAAAAACAACATCCTTTATCTCAGTACCATTAAACGTTTTCGGGATAACAACATAATAAGAAGTACAGCCAGAATTGCTCTCAGAAATTTTTTCCAGAATCAGCTTTGGTTTACTTGTTTCGCTACAGGCAAATGCCGAAATTGAAAAGAATAATACTATTATTGACGTAAGTGCTTTTCGCATAATGTTCCTTATCTAATAAACCGGTCCGAAATATCTTTTGTGGGTATCATACAGTAATTGTGTTTCCCAAACAGTTTATAGCGGTTCAGGGCAATGCGGTTATAAACCCAGTCTCTAAACTTTAAGGGAAATACTCTGAGTACGCGAAGCCATGGCCAAGGTTTGTTGAGGTCTTTTATCACTTCGAAGAAGGCTTCCGAGCGGTAGTAGGGCGTTCCGTCTTTCAGTAAAACCATAGTCTGGTAATCTTTTGTGGGTAGCCCTAGAGACTTTAGCAGTTCTTGTCCTTTTGGAGATTGTACCGAACAAAACTTAAATTGAGCCTTGGAATCGCGCTTGATGACAAAAGGCACCCACTTTGAGCATAAGACGCATTCGCCATCGAAGAGGATTATTGAAGTCATTTGAAGATCTTGTTTGTTTTTTCTTTAAGTCTTTCTTCTTTTGCTTCTTTCATAGCCTCCCTGTAACGCTCAATATTGGTATTAACGTCATCAGCTTTTTCGAAATCTACTTTTAGAGGGATAGTAAAAGCGATGTCTTCATTGGCTATTTGCTTTAAGGGTAAATATTGAGTGATTAGGATGCTAGCTATAGAAACACCTATAAACATGACAATGAATGGTAAGAAACTAGGCCAAAAAAGTGGATTGAAAATATACATCAGTATGGGAGCACTAATATAAGTAATGAGAAAGGCCAAATGCATGGTTTTTGAGTAGGTATACAAAGACTCACAAGTTTGACATTTCATATACTTATGTGAAGCTAGAAGCTTATGGTATACGGTTTTGTTTTTACAGTTTGGACATATTCTTTTCATTGTGCTCCCTATTTAGTTCTTATAATAGCTTTCCATCGACTACTGTTTAAATTACTTTACGAATAATACTGATAACTTGTTAAATTGTACATAATGGTAGCGGGCAGACTTATCCAGAAGTTATCCACAGACTTATTGTATTGCCTAAAAACTGTTAGTATATAGAATAGTTTTGACTAGGCTCATTGCCTTACTTGTATTGATTGACCGCCCATTTTGATAATAGAAGCAAATCATGCTATCAGCACAACAATCTGACAATAGAATCAAAGACTTAAAAGTTCCTCCGCATTCGATCGAGGCTGAGCAATCAGTGCTTGGTGGAGTTATGATCGACAATGATCAGTGGGAAAAGGTAGAAGAAATCCTTCTGTCGTCTGACTTTTACGTTAAAAATCATCGAGAAATTTTTAAGGCGATGACGGAATTGGCCAATATGGCTAAGCCGATGGACGTGATTACCCTGTCTGAGCATTTAGAGCAGCAGGGCGAAGTCGATATTGGTTTATCGTATTTGGGTGAACTTGCTCAAAATACGCCAACGGTCGCTAATATCCGTGCTTATTCTGAGATCGTGCGTGAGAAGGCGATAACTCGTCAGTTGATTGCGGCGTCTAACGAGATCGCTGATGCGAGTTTTAATCCCCAAGGGCGAGGCCTGGCTGAGCTGTTAGACTTAGCCGAGCGAAAAGTTTTCGCTATTGCGGAATCTAGGGAAACCAGCGGCGAAGGCCCAAGCAAAGTCGAAGATATTCTGAAGTCGACCATTGAGCGCATCGAGCAGATTCAAAAGACAAAAGGTGGTGTCACCGGTCTATCGACAGGCTTTACGGATTTGGACAATATGACCTCGGGTTTACAGAAAGCCGACTTGGTGATTATTGCTGCCCGTCCGTCGATGGGTAAAACCACGTTTGCGATGAATATTGTGGAAAACGCGGCGCTAGCCAGCGATTTACCAGTATTAGTATTTAGTCTTGAGATGCCGAGCGAATCTATCATTATGCGTTCGATTTCGTCGTTGGGCCGTCTTGAACAGAATAAAATTCGTGGCGGACAAATTCAGTCGAAAGAGGACTGGGATAAGTTTAATAGTGGTGTTTTGCAGCTCAAAAACCATACAAAACTATTGATTGATGATACCGCGGGCTTATCGCCTGCTGAGATGCGTTCTCGTGCACGACGTGTGGCGCGTGAGCATGGTGGCGTGGCTTTGATCATGGTGGATTACTTACAGTTAATGCAGGTTCCGGGCATGAGCGATAACCGTACTTTAGAGGTGAGTGAGATTTCTCGCTCTTTGAAAGCTTTAGCTAAGGAACTTGAAGTTCCAGTTATTGCATTATCACAGCTTAACCGCTCCTTGGAGCAGCGTAGCGATCGCCGCCCAGTGATGTCGGATTTGCGTGAATCGGGGGCGATTGAGCAGGATGCGGATTTGATTCTCTTTATTTATCGCGATGAGGTTTATCATCCTGAGACCGAGCGCAAAGGTATCGCCGAAATCAAAATCGGCAAGCAACGTAACGGTCCTATTGGCTCAGTCGAGCTAAGCTTCCAAGGCCAATATTCTCGCTTCGACAATTTGGCGCATAATGATTATGAAGCCATGGGCGAAGGCTACTAAGTCTACATAAGACCAACACTGAGGCTCTATGCGTCCGACTAAAGCTATCATCGACCTTGATGCGCTCCGCCATAACTTCAAAACCATTCAAAAGATAGCACCTGACAGTCGTGTTATTGCGGTGGTTAAAGCCGATGCTTATGGTCACGGTCTTGCCAGAATTGCTAAAGCGCTGCCAGACGCTGAAATGTTTGCGGTGGCCACTCCGCTTGAGGCTTATACGCTTCGTGACGCCGGGATTAAACAACCTATTCTATTGCTTGAGGGCTTCTTTGAAGAAAAAGAATTACCGAGAATTGTAGACAACGAGTTGCATCTTGTCGTCCATCACAGCCCGCAAATTAGTGCTCTTAAAAGACTTAATACCAATAAAAAATTAAACATCTGGCTTAAAATCGATTCGGGCATGAACCGTCTTGGGTTTAAGGTCGAAGAGCTACCACAAATTGAGAAAGACCTAGCAGAGGTTGAGTGTATCAACAAACCTATTCGGTTGATGTCACACTTTGCCAGTGCTGATGATCCTAAGGATAGCTTTACTGCTCAGCAGCTGGACACTTTCCTGAAAAGCACAAAACACTTAATCTTAGAGCGCTCTATGGCTAACTCTGCTGGAATATTGGAGGCTATAAGTGCCCATTTTGATTGGGTGCGCCCAGGTTTGATACTCTATGGCTGCTCACCTATGGTGGAAACAATTGGAGCTGACTATGGGTTACAACCAGTGATGAATCTTGAGTCGCAAATCATGTCGATTCGTCACGTTAAAAAGGGTGAGTCGACAGGGTACGGTCGCCATTGGTTTGCAGAAAAGGATACCATGATAGGTTTAGTCGCTATTGGTTATGGCGATGGTTACCCGCGACACGCTAAAAATGGCACTCCTGTCTGGGTCAATGGTCGCACTGTGCCTTTAGTGGGCCGAGTGTCCATGGATATGTTAGCTGTTGAGTTAGGGCCTGATCATAACGATAACATTGGTGATCGAGTTGTGTTATGGGGTAAAGAATTACCTGCTGAAATCGTCGCGGCGAATGCAGATACTATTCCTTACACATTGAGCTGTGGCGTGACCGGGCGCGTACACTTTGTTTATCGCGGAGAAGAGTAATGTCGACACAAACGACTTTATCGTTAGCTACACAGGGTCAGGGTTTATATGAATTTACTCGTGATGCTGAGGCTTGGATAGATCGCCAAAAAGTATCGATGGGCGTATGCCATCTATTCGTTAAACACACTTCCTGTAGCCTAACCATTCAAGAGAACGCCGATCCTAGCGCGAAAGCTGATTTGGAAAACTGGCTCAACCGGCTAGTGCCGGAAAATGATCCGCTATATACCCATACCATGGAAGGCCCGGACGACATGCCCGCGCATATTAAAGCGATCTTGACTAACGTTTCATTGAGCATTCCAATCGTCGATGGGCGACTGGCTTTGGGAACTTGGCAAGGACTTTACCTTTGGGAACACCGACATGGCGCTCAACATCGTTCGGTAATTCTTCATATTAGTGAATAGCAAAAATGAAACCTATTATATTTTTTAGAAAATTCCATAAATGGCTTGGCTTAATCATCGGACTACAATTGTTATTATGGGTAGTGGGTGGCTTTGTTATGAGTTTCTTTGATATTGAAGAGGTTCGTGGCGAACATCGCATTGCTGAACAAAGCCAAGCAGATCTCTCCCAACCTATATCCATCACAGTTGATGAGGCGATTGCTTCTTCTGGATTAATTCCTGAAGAGGTACAGCTAAAGTCATGGCTGGGAAGTGCGGTTTGGCTAATTAGTCAGGGCGAGAAAAAAGCTTTGGTGAATGCACAAACCGGTGAATTAATCTCGCCCCTCGATGAGGGGACGGCTCGGCGAGTCGCTAATGCTGACTATTCAGGTAATGAGTCCATTCAGCAGGTACAGTTAATACAGGAGCCTCTAGGCGAGGTGAGGGGTAAAACCCTTCCATTGTGGCAAGTCACCTTTACTGATGATGATGCAACGCGTTTGTATATTTCTCAACAAAGTGGAGAAGTGGTGGCTCGCCGTAATGACACTTGGAGGCTGTTTGATTTCTTTTGGATGTTGCACATCATGGATTATAAAGACAGAACCGACTTCAATAACCCTTTGTTAGTCATCGCAGCTCTACTGGCGATTTTGATGAGCCTAAGTGGTTTATATTTGGTTATTAAGTTAATCTTTTTTAAGCCAAAAAGGCCACGTTAGAGTGCCTAAACATCGTCAAAACTGGAAAGCCTTAATACTCGCTATTATCGCACTGTTATTTGGGTTTTGGTTAGTTAAGTTATTGATATTTAGTTACTTGTTGTAAATCTTTACGGTCAGTGTTGGCCTTGGGATTGACACGAATGTTTACAAATTCGTAGGATGTGGCTTTCTATTTTACTTGTATCTGCCCCCGTTGCCCCCATAATTAATACAGTTAATTATTCTTATTTTTGGAGATCTCGATGTTAAGAATCGGTTTGTTTTTATTAACCAACTTCGCCATTTTAATATTGGCCGGTACCGTTCTAAGCTTCTTTGGCTTTGATAGCATCATGGCGCAAAATGGCGTTGACCTGAATTTAACAGCACTACTGATATGGTGCGCGGTTATTGGTTTTGCGGGTTCATTTATTTCGTTGCTGGCCTCAAAGTGGATGGCGAAGAAATTTATGCACGTCCGCATGATCGACAAGCCTAGGAATGAAACCGAGCAATGGTTAGTGAGCACGGTTGAAACGTTATCTAAAGATGCTGGGGTGGGTATGCCGGAGCTTGGTATATTTCCATCGCCGCAGTCGAATGCGTTCGCTACGGGTTGGAACAAAAATAAATCGTTGGTTGCGGTCAGCGAAGGCTTGTTACAACGTATGAGTCGTGATGAAGTGCGAGCTGTTTTGGCTCATGAACTGGGTCACGTCGCGAATGGCGATATGGTGACGCTAACTTTAATTCAAGGCGTAGTGAATACTTTCGTATTGTTCTTCTCGCGGGTTATTGGTCACTTTGTAGATCGTGTGATCTTAAAGAACGAGCAAGGCCACGGCATTGGTTACTTTATATCAGTCATGGTAGCGCAAATTATTCTGACCATTTTGGCGAGCATGGTAGTGATGTGGTTCTCGCGTCGCCGGGAGTTCCGTGCTGATGAAGCTGGTGCTCAGTTAGCCGGTTCAGCAGCCATGATAGGCGCCTTGGAAAAGTTAAAAGCTGAGTATAATATGCCCTCGGATATGGGCGAAACCTTTACCGCTTTCGGCCTAAAGAACGGGCGTACCGGTTCTTTCCAAGAAAAGTTTGGTCATCTGTTTATGTCGCACCCACCTTTGGATGCACGTATAGCCGCATTGCGTAATCAGTAGCCTGATTAGTTGCAGCAAGTATAAAAAGAAACGGGCGCTCAGCCCGTTTTTTTTTATGCGTGATTTACAATTTAATCTTGCGCAAGAAAGGGTTTATTACCAAAAATATCGTTTATAAGCTCAGTCACCGATACGTCACTATTATTGGCTCTCGCGTAAGTGCGAAGACCCATCAGCTGCATTTGTAGATAGCGAGCTAAGCGTGCAGTATCTTCTCCTTTAGATAGCTCTCCACATTTCTTCGCATCGTTAAGTATATCTTGCATAGCGGTCTCTATGACAGTTAGCAATCGCTTGGCTTCGGATAATAGCTCACCATTGTCATCGGTTAATTCGGAGATGGTTTTAACCAGCATACACATGCCGCTTGGAGCAGTGTGTTTACTATCGATAACGGCGCTGTTAAAAAACAATTTTAGGGCGTTTATTGGGGATGTTGTATTCTGGCTATAAGCGGTTAATTGAGCGAGGCTCATATCAGCATAATACTGCAAGACTTCCTTAAAGAGCCCTTCTTTACTTCCAAAGGTAGCGTAAATACTGCCCGGCCTCATATCAATGACTTCTTGTAGATTGCGCATAGATGTTGCGTGGAAGCCTTTTTCCCAATACAAATCAGTCGCTTTTTTCACTACAGCTTGGCGATCAAACTTGGCAGCTTTAGTCACTAGCGATACTCCGAGCAGAATTTATTGAACGATTGTTCAATTTTAGCTTGAACGATCGTTCAGATCCAGTTATATTGATCACATCACGTCGTTCTTTCATTGTGAAGAAACAGATTAATTGGAGAAAAATATGAGTCAATTTAAATTTCATGACACAAATTCTGCGCCAGAAGACAGCAAACCATTGTTAGAAAAATCAGAAAAAGCTTATGGCATGATCCCGAACCTACATGCTGTTATGGCTGAGGCTCCGGGAATCTTAGAGGGTTACCAAACACTTCATGAGTTATTCGCGAATAGTTCATTTGATGCTGATGAGCTGACTGTGGTCTGGCAAACGATTAATGTTGAGCATGAGTGTACTTACTGTGTACCTGCTCATACTGGTATCGCTCATTCGATGGATGTTGACGCGGGTTTGATTGAAGCATTACGTAACCGAGAGTCCATGCCTACAGAAAAGTTGCAGGTGTTGCACGACACAACTCTTAATATAGTTCGCAATCGTGGCAAAATCGGTGAAGAAGCGCTCAATAAGTTTTATGATGCCGGCTATGGTCAACAGCAAGTATTAGAGATTATTTTGGGGGTTTCACAGAAGGTTATGAGTAATTACGTTAACCATATTGCTGAAACACCGGTTGATGATGCTTTCAAAAAGTTTGACTGGAAACCATAGGCAGTCTTTGAAGATAAAAAGGGGCAAAAGCCCCTTTTTTATTCGTTATGATTTAATCGTGATAATTTATTAATGGTAAGGTCGGTAACGATTAATTAAATCATCAACGTCATTGCGCTCGCGCTCGAGTGAGCTAATGTCGTGATCTAGGTCTTCTAACTCGTTATCAATACGTTTCTTTTCTTCTTCGTCTTCAACCCGTCGGTACACTTCACTGAGTATGTCGTGTTCCTTTTGGGCTTCGCTGAGCTCATGCTGGATATCATCAAAGCGAACCTCCAAGCCCTGGAGTAAGCCATCATAATACTGTGGAAACTGCTGTTCATGGCAGCTTAAATTAGGGTGGTTGCCTCGAACACCCCTATTATAACCATTGCTTGAAGTACAGTAGCGCTGTAGGCCATCTTGCCTTCCTTGCTCATAAGCTAGTCGATCTAATTCAACACCATATTCGATACAAGAAGACTCATGGTTTAAAATATAATCCTTATCGCGCCCAGACTTACCATCCTGATAGCCGATTTGTTCCCAGTTTCCTGAAATACACTCCGTTTCAGAGAGCGTGGCACAGCCAGACATAAAGCTGACCAGAGTTATAGCAGTGCAAAAAAATATTCTTGTCATGAGTTTTCCGCTAGTTTTTCATTATTATAAGCCAGACCTCTTATTATTTTAGTATCAAAATTGTGCAAAGTTAGAGTCTGAGCTGAAAGCATCATATAATACCGCCACAAAGTTTGAATTCCTAGAAAGTATTTATTGTGATAGCACCGTTAGACCGAAAAATTTGTATCGCCCCCATGCTTGATTGGACGGACCGTCATCAACGACGCTTTATGCGCTGTATTACTAAACATGCGGTACTTTATACTGAGATGATTACTACAGGAGCCATTATCCATGGCGGTGAAGAACGTCATTTAAAGTACAATGATGAAGAGCACCCAGTTGCGATACAGCTCGGCGGCAGTGACCCCAAAGATTTAGCTCATTGCGCAAAAGTCTGTGAAGATTATGGTTACGATGAGATCAACCTCAATGTCGGCTGTCCGAGTGATCGTGTACAGAACGGACGTTTTGGAGCGTGCTTAATGGCAGAGCCCGACTTGGTTGCAGAATGTATGGCGGCAATGTCAGATGTGGTCAACATTCCGACCACCGTTAAGACGCGAATCGGTATCGACGATTTAGACTCATACCAACATTTACATACATTCATTGATACAGTGCGTAAAGCTGGGGTTAAAACGTTTATTATTCACGCTCGAAAAGCCTGGTTGTCGGGGTTAAGTCCGAAAGAGAATAGAGAAGTTCCTCCCTTAAAATACGATGTTGCTTATCAAGTAAAAAAAGACTTCCCTGATTTAGAAATTATCGTCAACGGTGGTGTGACTACGTTAGAGCAGACGAAAGAGCATATGCAGTATTTAGACGGCGCCATGATCGGCCGTGAGGCTTATCATAACCCGTACTTTCTTGCTGAAATCGATAATCAGTTTTATGGCCAAAGTTACGATATACCGAGCCGTATTGAAGTTGCAGAGGAGTATTGTAACTATATCCAAAACCAACTGGATCAAGATGTGTACCTAGGGCATATGACTCGTCATATTTTAGGTCTATTCTATGCACAGCCTAGAGGAAAGTTATGGCGCAGGCATTTAAGCGAAAACGCTTATAAGAAAGGCGCTGGTCTCGAAGTGGTAGAAGATGCGCTGGAATTATTTAGGTAGTTTAATTTAATCGCTTAATTTAAACCACTAAACTTAGATAACGTAATAAGGACTCATGGATGAAAAAAGTAACATTCTTAGTATTATTTTTGCTTGTCATGCTTTTGTTATTAGTTTTAGGAAGTTTTCTTTATTTCTCCAAAGAGCCACAAACAAAAGCCTCAGAAAAGAGCACTAAGATTGGTACGTTAGGGGATTCTTCTGAGAGGTCGGAGAATTCCTTTACAGTTAAAGAACCTGCTAGTAGCACTGAAGGTGAAGCCACTATAAATGTTAGTGAAGGTGACGAAAATGATCGTCAGCTTGCATGTTTAGAGCGCTTTCGGTCACAATCCGAATGGAAAGAAATCGAAGCTATTTTGAGTTCAATCTATATGAATGGAGAAGAGGCCGCTGGGCAAGGAGTATATCAGCAGATGCCTCTTGAGGCTGTTAAGTCCTATGCCGACTCAGGTGATAAAAGCGCTATGCTGCATTACGGTTCAGAGCTAATGTGGAAATCGGCGTTTGGTGTGCATATTAACCCAATAAACCGTAACCCCGGAGAAAGTACCGAGGCTATGGGGGAAAGAGCAAAAAAGCATCAGCCAGATCTAGAGCGTTTTTACGAAGGCGTTGGCTATGCTTACCAGGCTGCTGTTTTAGGTAAGCTTGGAGCTACGATGGAAATAAGCTCGTTAAGCAAGGGGCTTCTACGCAAAATGGTTAGAACTGGACAGCCAAAAAAAAGTATTTTAGAGGTGTTCGTCCAGCGTCAAGCCTATCTTAATCTTATGCAGAAAGTACATCAGAATGATGAAGTTTTGTTAGCATTTTTTTCCTCTAGTGACGAGCTTCAAGAAGACTTAGATCTCTTGTTCCAAGAGGTTGAGATTAAACCTAACAAGTTAGCGCAGATAAAAGCTAAAATTGGGCAAGAGTCAAAAAGGCTTATTGAGCAATGGGAAAAAGATAGAAGTCGTATCGGGCTCACTATATACCCTGAGCTTATGCCTAAAAGATTAGCAGTATTCTTTGGAAAAATGGAACGGGAGTGCAGGTAGTTCTATGAAAAAATACAGCTTATTAAGTATGGTAGTTCTTCTTTTCGTGGCTTCTGGGTTATTGTATGAGCTCTACAGTGATGAGCATCAAAGTCAAAGTGGAAATAGTCATGTTCAAATAGAAGAGTCAGTTGAGCCAGCCCAAGAGCAATCAGCTGAAGAAGAAATAGTTGCCAGTGACGTAAAAAAGAAAAATAGTGCTTTCGGTTTTGAGGCTTGCCTGAAAAAAGAAGGGTTACGCGAGGAGTTTTTAAAGATATATCAAAAGTTGGAGTCTTTGGGCTTAAGCGGTACTCAATTGGCTGGTCAGGGAAGCTATCAGCAAATGCCTCTGGAAAGCTTACGTTCTTATGCACAAGCGAATGATGTAAACGCCATGTATTTGTATGGCTTAGAAACCATGTATAAAGCGTCATTAGGAATTTATATGACTCTGAGTTATCACGAAGAGTCTGATGCAGAAAATATCAGTGAGCGAGCGAGAAACCACAATTTTGATAAGAAATTATTTAACGAAGGTAAACGGTATTTATACCAGGCAGCTGTACAGGGGAAGGTTATCGGCCTGGGTGAAATTTCAGCTTTGCATCGGCTTGGGGCGGAAAAGTTATCAAAACAAGACGTGAAAAGTGAAGTCTTACACCAATTTGTAGCGGAGGGTTTTGCTTATACCTTGTTAGCTAAAGATATCGTTCGGGACGATGAATTTCTGATTGATGAAATAGGACTTAAAAGTAAAACCTTCGAGCGTTACTTAAAACAAGCTTTACCCGGGACAAAAATTGAACAGATAAAGTCGGAGCTGAAGAAGGCATCAGAGGAAAGTTATTTAAGGTTGAAAGATCGCTGGGATGTAGATAGAACCTACCAAGGTTTAGAGGTTTACCCAGATATTTTTACCGAGAGCGAAGAGCAGTTTTACACAGTAACAATCGAAAATAAGTGTGGATAAGGACAAAAAGTAAAATGAAGAAGGGATTAATAGTTGTAACAGTCGCTGCGCTAATGTTGATGGTGGTTGTTATGTTCCTAAAAGATGAGGTAAAAGAGCCAGCTTCAGTAAAAACGAATACCAAGGACAAAATCACAGTCAAAACCAGCCGAGTCAACAATCAAATGAATGGCCAAGCAAAGCGAGCTATTGTAGATACGGAAGCAAACGATGTTGCTATCGATAAAGTAGATGAAATGGATTGTCATCAACGCTATCAGCAACATGAAAATTGGCAAAGAATTAACGATATATTTGAAGAAATCTATATGACAGGCGATGAAATGGCTGGGGAGCATTACTTTCAGAAAATGCAGCTTGAGGCGGTGAAGTCTTATGCTGATGCTGGTGACGCTAATGCGATGTTTCATTACGGCACTGAGCTAATCTGGAAGAGTGGATTCGGTTTTTATTTCAACGATTTAAACCGTTCTGAGCATTTAACTCAGGCTGAACGTAGGGAGCGCGCCGAAAACCATCAGCTGGATATGGCTAGTTTGGAACAAGGAGCTAAATATTTATTAGACTCGGCAACGCGGGGAAAGCTCGGTGGGGTTGTTGAGCTAAAAATATTACATCACCATATTCTTAAACGACAAATGAGGAGTAATAAGGACGTTGAAAGTATTAAGCGGGCGATAATGCTGGATATCGCCTATGAAGAATTTTTAGAATCGGTGTTCATCAAAGATATGGGGGTAATGGAAGGCTTTTTATACTCTGGGGATAGCAAAAAGTTAATTGATGAGTTTTTAGGTCAGTACCCTGATGAAAATTTGGATGCAATACAGGAAAAAGCTACCAATATTCAAAATCGGTTATTTGACTATTGGCGTGAACAGCGTGAAAAGTTTGGCTTGCCAGTTTATCCCGACAGGTTTCCTGAATATCTCGAGCAACACATGGTGAACAAAAATAAGGAGTGTCAGAAGTAAAATAGAGCCTTTAGCTTGTTTATTTCTTGCACATTTGCATTACTTTGGTCTAAAGTAATCAAGTCAATATTGCTCGTATGGGGGAGCTATGAAGTTTTTAAAGAATTTATTCATTGGTATTGCGGTTCTTGCGATTATTATCATCATTGTGGGTTTTTTCCTACCGCAAACAACACATGTGGAGCGTTCGATTACCATCAATGCCTCGCAAGATACGGTGTTTCAGCAGGTAAATACGTTCGATGATTTCAACAGCTGGTCACCTTGGCACAAAATGGATCCTAGTGCGATGTATGAGTATAGCGGTCCTGATTCTGGTGTCGGAGCGAAGATGTCTTGGGAAAGTGATAATGCTCAGCTGGGTACTGGTTCGCAGGAAATTGTGGAAAGTACTTATCCTAAGTTTGTGAAAACAGAATTATTATTTGGTGATGATCCTAATCCAGGTTATGCAACGTTTGAGTTAGAAGAGCTTGCACCTCGAGAAACTAAGGTTACTTGGAGCTTTGAGGCAGATTTTGGAAATAATATCATTGGTCGTTATTTTGGACTTTTCATGGATGGTATGTTGGGGTCTACGTATGAAGAAGGCCTTCAAGCGCTAAAGGAAAAAATCGAGAAATAAATTAAGCCTTAGAAATTGCTCAAAAGCCTCAGTAGCACTGGGGCTTTTTTGTTTGTGTATCAGTATTTTCAAAAGTGTATCAAAGTATGTATTTGCCCCAATTTTAGCCGTCCACCTGTATAATTAAGCCACCATTTAGGAGGAGATTAGAATGTTTAAACAAACGATAACCACAATATTAGTGGCTGGATTGATCGGTTGTGCTTCTTCACCATCAACTGAGTCAGACATTTCAGAAGGAATTAACTTAGTTGAAGTTGTTGAGCAACAAGAAGAGCAATTGGTAATACCTTACAAAAAATTCGTTTTAGATAACGGTTTAACCGTCATTTTACACGACGACAACAGCGACCCGTTGATTCACGTTGATGTGACTTATCATGTGGGTTCTGGACGTGAAGATATTGGTAAGTCAGGCTTTGCTCACTTCTTTGAGCATATGATGTTCCAAGGCTCTGAGAATGTTGCCGACGAGCAGCACTTCAAAATCATTTCGGAAGCTGGCGGTACTTTGAACGGTACTACAAACTCTGATCGCACAAATTACTTTGAGACTGCGCCATCAAACCAGCTAGAAAAGATGCTGTGGTTAGAAGCGGACCGTATGGGCTATTTGCTCGATGCTGTTACGCAGGAAAAGTTCGAAGTTCAACGTGAGACAGTAAAGAACGAACGTGGACAGCGTGTTGATAATCGTCCTTACGGTCGTTTGGGTGAACGTGTTGCTGAGGCTTTATACCCAGAAGGGCATCCATACTCATGGCCTGTGATCGGTTATATGGAAGATTTAAACCGTGCCAACGTTAATGACGTCAAAAAGTTTTTCCTTCGCTGGTATGGGCCGAATAACGCTACGTTAACGATTGGCGGTGACATCGATGAAGAGCAAACTTTGGCATGGGTCGAAAAGTATTTTGGTTCGATTCCTCGCGGACCAGAAGTGAAAGATCCAAAGCCAACACCAGTTGAGCTTGAGAGTGATCGTTATATTTCTTTAGAAGATAATGTGTCTTTACCTCTGTTATACATGGCATATCCGACCGTTCACCGTTTGCACCCAGACGAAGCGCCATTGGATGTATTGGCTTCTATTATCGGTCAGGGCAAAACGTCAATTCTTTATAAGAACCTTGTTAAAAATGGTGTTGCGGTACAGAGTAGCGTAAACCACGGTTGTAAAGAGTTGTCTTGTGAATTCGTTCTATACGCCTTACCAAACCCAATGTCTGGGAAAGGTTTGCCTGATTTAGAAAAAACGATCCGTGAGAGCCTTAAAGAATTTGAGAAACGTGGCGTTAAAGCTGACGATATTGAGCGTGTAAAAGCAAGTATCAAGTCACAGCTTATTTATGGTCTACAAAGTGTTTCAGGCAAAGTATCGCAGTTAGCAGCTAACGAAACGTTTGAAGGTAACCCTAACTTGATCCAGAAAGAGTTAGAGCGTTATGAAAATGTGACTGAAGCGGACGTTATGCGTGTCTATGAAAAGTACCTAAAAGGACAGCACTCAGTGATCATGAGCGTTGTGCCAAAGGGTATGACTGCTATGGTGGCACATAAAGATACGTGGACACCGTCTGAGCGTAATATCCCTGAATACAAAGAAGTGACGGAAGCTGATTTAGACTTACGCGTGGCGAAAGATGACTTTGATCGTAGCGTAATGCCTGAAGCGGGTGATAATCCAACGATTAAAGTACCTCAGATTTGGCGCAGTGAGCTTTCTAATGGCGTCAATATTCTTGGTGCGATTAACGAAGAAACACCCACTACAGCGATTAGTTTGCGTATTAAAACAGGTAACTCGAACGATCCATTGAACAAGGTTGGTTTGGCAAGTATTACGGCGAGTATGCTTAACGAAGCAACCGAAAGCTATTCAAACGAAGAGTTGAGTAATATTCTACAAAAACTAGGAAGCTCGGTGTCAGTTTCTTCTGGTGAACAATATACGCAAGTGACTATACAAAGTTTAACTGAAAACTTGGATCGTACTTTGCAAATTGCCAATGAGAAGCTGCGCGCACCAAAGTTTGATCCTGCGGACTTTAAACGTGTTAAAGAGCAAACGATAGAAGGTATTAAAAGTTCAGCGAAACAGCCTGCTGTTGTCGCTAACAATGTGTACCAAAAACTACTATTCGGTGCAGATAATGCCTTTGCTCATCCTACGTCTGGTTCAATTGAAACGGTTAATAATATTACTCTGGAAGACGTTAAAAACTTCTATAATACTTATTATTCACCGTCAGTTAGCTCAATCGTAGCGGTCTCTGATCTAGAGAAAGATGAGTTAAGCACAAAACTGAAACGCTTCAGTTCATGGGAGGGTGGTGATGTAGAGCAAGCAGCTATGGAACCATTCCCTGAGTTAGAAAAAGCTATCTACTTTGTCGATAAACCTGGTGCGGCTCAGTCTGAAATTCGCATGGGTAAGCGTTCATTGGCTTATGATGCGACGGGCGAGTATTATCGCGTCAACTTAATGAACTATAACTTAGGTGGTGCTTTTAATAGCCGTATTAATATTAATCTGCGTGAAGACAAGGGTTACACTTACGGCGCTCGTTCTGGCTTCCGTGGTAGTGAGGACTATGGTTACTTCGTCGCTTCGGCTGGTGTGAGAACTGATGCTACCGATAAGTCGATTACTGAGTTCTTGAAAGAAATAAAATCTTTCCACAACAGCGGCCTGACTGAAGCAGAGCTTGAGTTTATGCGTAATTCTTTAGGTCAACGTGATGCTCGTGATTATGAGACTCCTCGCCAAAAGCTTGGTTTCTTAGGTCAAATCATGGCGTATGATCTGGACGAAGACTACGTGGATGAGCAAAGTGATATTCTGCAATCTGTTGAGTTAGATGAGTTAAATCGTTTGGCGGAGAAACACTTAACCTTAGACGATATGATTATCGTGGTGGTGGGTGATAAAGCCTCTGTCATGCCTGGCCTTAAAAAGCTCGGTTACGACATCATCGAAGTGGATGCTGAAGCTAACAAACTGTAAATTGAGTTTGTAAAATTAAGCAAGATAAAGGGCCTTTCGGGGCCCTTTTTCATTTTGTCATAGAACAATCGGTCGGATTTGCTACAATTTATGCAAAATAACTTAAGGATATAACTATCATGAGTCGCTCTTTCCACCACAGATTACTATCAGCACCATTATTGCTCTCGGCAGTGTTTTTGGCCAATGCATCTAGTGCGGCTGAAGAGAGTGACGATGAGTTGCGCCTTGAGTATGACGAGTGTGTACTGCAGAGAATTGAATTATCTGATGACAGTACCACGATCAAAGAGATCAAAGAATACTGTGGTAAGCGCAGTGATTTGGCGATTTTCCGTCCGAGTAAAGAACTTTTAGGTTCTAAAGAGGAGCCAAGCGAGGACGGAAACGAAGAGCTGGCATCCCAAGACAGCGAAGAGGTAGCGTCAAAAGAAGAGTCTACCTTATTGAAAAAACGGCTACGTATGGAGTACCGCGTTCGTGATAACCGTTTTGCCATCATTCCGCATAAACCGAACTACTTACTGCCGGTCACTTTTAATAACTCACCGAATCAAGAAAGTTTAGAGAATGCTGGTGATGAAAGGCAGGTAGATAATGCCGAAATTAAGTTTCAGGTAAGTTTCAAAACGCCGTTTTGGGAAAAGCCATTTGGTGAAAATAGTGCTTTATTCTTCGCTTATACGGGCCAGTCGTACTGGCAGGCTTACAATAAAGATGTATCAAGCCCTTTCCGCGAAACCAATCATGAACCGGAGGTTTTCGCTGCCTGGGCTACGGATTGGCAACTCGGTGGTTGGCAAATCCCTTATTTTTCAACGGGAGTTTCACATCAATCAAACGGTCGTTCAGGGCTAGGCTCGCGCAGTTGGAACCGTATTTATACCGAATTTGCCTTCGAGCAAGATCGTTGGGTACTAGCCTTTAAACCTTGGTGGCGTATTCCAGAAGACCGTAAGGAAGATCCACTCGATCCTGATGGTGATGATAACCCTGATATTGATGATTTTATGGGATATTTTGAGCTTTATTCAGCTTACCAATGGGACGACCATAACTTTGGTATTTTATTTAGAAATAATCTTCGTAGCGACAACAAAGGGGCTTTACAGTTTGACTGGACTTTTCCACTCGATGACGAAGGGAAGCTTAGAGGATATGTGCAGTACTTCAATGGTTATGGCGAGAGCTTGATTGATTATAATCGCCGAGTGAATAGGCTGGGAGTTGGCTTTGTGCTAACCGATTGGTTGTAGAAGGGTTTGTGCATAGAGCTAGCTGAATTACGGTTTATCACACAGTTGTGGTAGTGTAAGTAAATTGATTTTCTATGGAGTGAGGAGTAACTATGATTAAGACATTATCTTTAGTCGCAGGCTTGTTAGTGATGGCGGCGGCTCCAAAAGTGATGGCGCACGGCGAAGAGCAGCCTGAAGTTACAATTAAGACTCAGCAGTTGTCTGATGGGTTGTATGTACTATTTGGTCAAGGCGGTAATATCGGTTTGTCGGTCGGCGATGATGGCGTCTATTTAATTGATGATCAATACGCGCCATTAACGGACAAGATCAATCATGCTATTGATAAAATCACTGAAGAGCCGGTTAAGTTTGTGATTAACACTCATTGGCACGGCGATCATACGGGAGGCAATGAAAACTTCGGTGAAGCAGGCGCTACTATAATTGCCCACGATAATGTCCGTAAGCGCATGGCGAGTGATCAAGTTATGGAGTTTTTCGGTCGTGAAGTTCCAGCTTCCCCGGATGCGGCGCTACCTGTCTTAACCTTTGATAGCGAGCTAAGTCTACATCTTAATGATGACGACATGCGCGTTTATCATGTGGCGAACGCTCATACCGATGGCGACGCTATCATCTATTTTGAGAGTGATAATGTCCTTCACATGGGCGACACCTACTTTAAGATTGGTTATCCATTTATTGATACCGATAGCGGTGGTTCAATCGATGGTTATATTGCGGCTTTAGAAAAAGGGTTAACCTTGGCTGATGACAAGACTCAGATTATCCCTGGTCATGGTCAGATGGCAACTAAAGCGGAAATGGTTAAGTATGTGGCTATGCTAAAGGATATTCGTGGTAATGTTGCTGAACTTAAAGACGGTGGTAAAAGCTTAGAAGAGACTATTGCTGCTAAACCTAGCGCTAAATATGACGAAAAAAATGGTCAGGCATTTATTAAGCCTGATCAGATAGTCACCTTTATCTACAAGAGTCTATAAATAAAAAGTGAAGTGTTTGCCTCGCAGCAAGCACTTCACAAGAATGAACGTAGACCACTGAATGTAAAAAATACAAATCCGAATGGTTATTCAATATAGAAGTCGAGGCTTAGCTCTTGATTGAGTTTAGCTTCAACTTTATCGCCACGTTCGACTATTCCAACGCCAGAGGGTGTACCAGTAAAGATTAAGTCGCCGGGTTTTAATGTCACGTGTTTGGATAGTTCGGCAATCACTTCTGAAGGCGACCATATCATGTCGCTGAGCTTTCCTTCTTGCCTAGTATCTTGATTAATCGATAAGGTGATCAGGCCGTCGTTGATTTCGTCTAAGTCAGCGATTGGCTGAATCGACGATATCGGTGCTGACTGATCGAAGCCCTTCGATAAGTCCCACGGACGTCCTTTCTTTTTGGCTTCTGCTTGAATATCCCTCTTGGTTAAATCAATACCCAGTGCGTAACCGTAAATGCTATCGGCAGCTTGATGTTCATTAGCCTCAGTCACTTCTTCATTGATCGCTATCACTAGCTCGACCTCATGATGCAGTTCTTGGGTCATTGGCGGGTAAGCTAAAGCTTTAGGGCTGATGACCAGGCTATCAGCAGGCTTGGTAAAGAAAAACGGAAGTTCACGTTCGTCATGCCCCATTTCTTTGGCGTGAGCGCTGTAATTACGGCCGACGCAATATACCCGTCTAACCGGAAATGTTAATTCACTGCCAAGAATAGGGATTTGTGGCGCTGTTGGCGCGGGAAAAAGTGTTGTCATCACAAGCATAGAGTTTGCTAATCGTTCGAAGTACAATAACGACTTTAAAGCTGTTTGCCAATGGAATAATTATGGAACGTCACAATTCTACAAACCTATTTCTAAATATTCTTCTTATGGCTGTTATTAGCCTTTCGCTCTTTGCTTGTAGCAATGAAGCACCAAAAGAGGGTATTGAAGTTACGGACGCTTGGGTTCGAAAAATGCCACCAGGAATGACTAATACCGCGGCCTTTATGACGATAAAAAATTATACAGGCGCCCCAGTTACCCTTACTGGCGTGTCGATGGATAAGGCCGGTCATGTCATGATGCACGAGTCGAAAGTTGTCGAGGGTATGGCGAAAATGGAGCATTTAGGGCAAGTGGTTATTGAAAAGGAAGTCAGCTTCGAGCCAGGGGCGAAACACGTTATGATTATGGGCTTAGACATGTCAGACGGCGCTAAAACCTATAACATCAGGTTACACTTTGCTAACAAGCCGTCACTTGATGTTGCAGCTGAAGTGCGCGATGCTAATCAGTAGCAACCGATAGACTAAGGACAACCCATGAACTTTGATACACAATCGCAACCCACGAAATCCCGCAAAAAGTGGGCGTGGATAGCGACGGGATTGGTGTTATTGCTTATCCTTATGTTGGTTTTTACCTTTATATGGAGCTCTGAGCCAGAACCAGTCGATACCCAGAAGTTGGCTCAAGAATTCCCCGGCGAGCCGCCGATAGGCTACGTGACTGTTGAAACCGTGGCGCAAGTAGCCGAGTCGCTGCTGGATAAAAGTGGTGGTTATTTAAGTAATGATATCTTGCCGCCCAGTGTTTTCATGGACAATATGCCGTCCTATGAGTTTGGCGCATTAGTGCAAATTCGCGATATCGTACAAGTCTTGCGTAATGATATCAGTCGTTCTCAGTCGCAGTCGTTAGAAGATGAGGCGCTAAAGTTCGCAGAGCCGGCCTTCAATATTCACCATAGAAAGTGGATGTTCCCTCGTGCCGAACGCGAGTATCAGAAAGGGGTCGACTTGCTTCGCGACTACCGAGATCGTTTAACGGATCCTTCGGATACGGAAACCCAATTCTATGCTCGTGCAGATAATTTACGCTCATGGTTATACTTGGTCAGCAAACGTTTAGGTAGCTTGTCACAGCGGTTGAGCGCTAGTGTAGGGCGGACTCGCATGAACACCGATCTAGCGAACGACCCATCAGCACAACAGTCTACTGGAAAG
Organism: Kangiella sp. HD9-110m-PIT-SAG07; assembly: GCA_003370465.1. Lineage (GTDB taxonomy): Bacteria > Pseudomonadota > Gammaproteobacteria > Enterobacterales > Kangiellaceae > Kangiella. The sequence continues at coordinate 86,166 of QQTG01000002.1, forward strand.
GCGCAGCTAGTGACGGTTCGTACGCCTTGGATGGAAATTGATGATGTTTTCTGGGAGGCGCGAGGTTCGACTTGGGCCATTATCCAAATTTTAAAAGCGGCTGAGCATGATTTTGATGGCGTGTTACGCGATAAGAATGCTGTAGCATCTTTCCAGCAAATCATCATGGAGTTAGAGGCGACTCAAGAAACCGTATGGAGCCCAATGATTGTTAATGGTAGTGAATTTGGTTTCTTAGCCAACCATTCGTTAGTTATGTCATCGTACATTTCACGCGCTAACGCAGCGATTATTGATTTAGTAGAGTTGTTAAAGCGGGGCTAACAACTATTAAAGGCGGTTCTTTCTCAGTGCCGCCTTTTTCAGGCTCACCTTATGCCTACTCGCTTCATGATGCTATCGATAGCAGTTGGCTATTAAAGATATGCAATCAATCAATTTTACCTTCCAACTCTTTTCCCTCATAATATATCTATAGCATAAAGCGCTCTCCTAGTTGCTTATTAGCATTAGGTTGCTAACTATGACTATAGTTAAGTTATTGATTTTTTAAGTAATTGACGTTGACAAAAACTTCACGTCACACTCGGTAAACTGTCCTTGTTGGTTAATTTTTATACTTCTTTAATGTTGAATAGTAGTTGGCAAGGAAGCTGAACTGAGTCATGTTCTTCCCCAATTATTGTTTAGAAATGACTCTTTTTTCGCCCCGCCTCCCAAAGCGGGGCTTTTTTTTTATTTTGCCTTTAAACCTTTTTACTGCAATTATCATCTAACTAGAAAACATGATGCAGTAATCACTTTGTCAGTAGTAGAAACTACAGCTTTGGAACCCGAATCTATTCTTGCACTTGTCACAAAAGCTCGAGAAGGTTCGGTGAGCGCGTTTGAAGTGTTGTATCGGCATCATTCGAACCAAGTATTTCTATTATGTCTGCGGATGTCTGGTTGTAGAGGGCATGCAGAAGATTTCATGCAGGAAACTTTTATTAAAGCATGGCAGGCGCTTGGAGCTTTTAAAGGCGATAGCCAGTTTTCAACGTGGATACACCGCATTGCGGTTAACACAGTGTTAGCGGACAAGCGCAAAAATAGCTTAGATTTAGTACATGATCATGACTGGGAGCGTGACTTTGAACAAAGTCTTGCAACCACTCACAGCGGTGCACAGATTGATTTGGAAAAGACCATTGCTCAACTGCCGTCGCAGGCGCGTCATGTGCTAGTGCTGCATGATTTAATAGGCATGACACATCAAGAAATTGGTCAGCAGCTTGATATTGCTGCTGGTACGAGCAAGGCACATTTAAACCGTGCGCGCGGTTTAATGAGAGAATTATTGAATTGATGTTAGGAGCTTAGAACTGTTGGATGGTAACAAGTAAACCGTAACAGTCATGTCATAACAGATAAGCTATAACAGCGAGTAGAATATATGAGTAATGATAACGACTTATTGAAACAGTTACAGGACTTGCCGAATGAGGCCGAAGCACCTGAACGCTGGGGACAGATACAGCAACAGATTGAGTCAGACTCGCAGCCTGAGGAGGGCAAGCGCCATCGCTATTGGTGGACAACAGCTATTGCCGCGAGCGCATTACTGGTAACAGCAATATCATCGATGTTTTTGTATGAAACTGATGTTGTCAATACGCCATTAATCGTTAAGACAACTGAAGAGCCTCAGCAACCACAAGTCTCAGAGACGTACCTACTGACTATCGAAAGTTTACAACGAGCGAATGCATCCTATTACGCTAAGCTGGGTTATATGCTGAATGATAGCGAACAAACGGTGGCGCCTAAGACATTGGCATCGTTAAAAAGCTTGCGTCAGGCCCAGCAGCAATACCGTTTAGCACTAACTGAGAAGCCACAAAGCGGTCGAATTCAAGAGAGATTGTTTTGGCTGTATCAGAAAGAGCGCCAACTGCTACGTCACTTAGTGGTGTGATCGAGTCGATTATTAACAAAGAATCAGGATACAAAAAGCCCGCGGCATGAATCATGTTCGCGGGCTTTTTTGACGCTTAACACTACCGTCAACATAAAACGATAGCGCCAAAAACAACAGATTAGCTGTTTTTGAACATCTCAATGCTGTCTAAAATTTCTTTCTTAGCAGACTCGGCACCTTCCCAACCAGCAATCTTAACCCACTTGCCAGGCTCAAGATCTTTATAGTGCTGGAAGAAGTGTTCGATTTGGTTACGTAGTAATTCAGGAAGTTCATCGACTTCGTGGATACCTTGGTACATGCTGCTTAATTTGCCGGTAGGGATCGCAACAACTTTCGCATCTTCGCCCGACTCATCCGTCATTTTCAAAACGCCAACTGGGCGGCAAGGAATCACACAGCCAGGAATTAGCGGGAAAGGTGTTGGTACCAATACGTCAACTGGATCTCCGTCCGCTGACAAAGTTTGGTTCACATAACCGTAGTTCGTAGGGTAGTGCATGCAGGTCGCCATGAAGCGGTCAACAAATACAGCGCCCGTTTCCTTGTCCACTTCATACTTAATAGGATCGCTGTGCGCAGGGATCTCGATAATTACATTAATTTCTTCTGGGACGTTTTTACCAGCAGGTACGTTATCCAAACTCATTACTTTACCTTTATTTGCGTGTTAGTGCTTTGGGGCAGTCACCCCTAGAGGGCGCGTATTATAGCGGTCTTTGTTCACAAAATAAATTGGTTAGTAGATAATCATCTTGTATATAAATTGTACAACTGATAAAACTGCTATAGACTGAATTTGCAAAAAAGAAAATTTATATAACATTCAATGAGATAAAACAATTGGGGGCTTTATGCTAGAGATGCTATATCTGCCGCCAGCACTCGGAGTGCTGGGCTTGATAATCGCGTTTATTATTTACGGCGTGGTCAAGAAATACCCTGAAGGCGATAGCTCAATAAAGAAAATTTCAGATGCTATCCACACTGGTGCCATGACGTTTATGCACCGAGAATATAAAATGCTCGCAATTTTTGCGGGCATTTTGCTTATTATCCTATGGCTTTCACCGCTGGGTGCTAATACGGCCTTAGCTTTCGCTGTTGGCGCGATTTCTTCAGCGTTAGCTGGATATATTGGTATGTATACCGCGACCAAAGCAAATGTACGAACCACCACAGCCGCACACAGTAAAGGGGCAGCCGAGGCGCTCAGTGTGGCGTTCTTTGGTGGCTCTATTATGGGGTTATGTGTCGCATCGCTTGGACTTATCGGTTTAGGCGGGCTCTACTGGTACTTTGGTTCAGATCCAACCAGCGCACACTATATTCATGGCTTCGGTATGGGCGCTTCGTCGGTCGCGTTATTTAGCCGTGTTGGTGGTGGTATCTTTACTAAGTCAGCAGATGTCGGCGCAGATTTAGTGGGTAAGATCGAGGCTGGGATCCCAGAGGATGATCCACGAAATCCAGGTGTTATTGCCGATAATGTTGGCGACAACGTGGGTGACGTTGCAGGTATGGGTTCGGACATTTTCGAGTCCTACTGTGGTTCTATGATTGCTTCTATCGCCATCGCAGCGACGTTGGTCAGTTCAGACTTAGGTTCAAAGAACGCACTGATGGCAGCGCCATTAGCGTTGGCCTCAGTCGGTTTGATCTGCTCCATCCTGGGCATTGTGATGGTGAAATTGATGTCGAGCAAAAGCCCAGAAGTAGCCTTGCGCGCCGGAACTATTGGCTCTGCAATATTGTTTATCGTCGCAGGCTATTTCCTGCTGAGCGCCATGAGCATTTCGGTCAACGTTTGGTTAGCCGTACTTTGTGGTGCAGTAGGCGGGATTATCATTGGTCTAGTGACTGAATATTACACCTCTGCTAAGCCAGTGCGTAAGATTGCTCAATCTGGTGAAACAGGTTCAGCGACAGTGATGATTACGGGATTGTCGGTGGGTATGCAATCGGTGGTGTTGCCGATTTTAACCATAGCGGCGATTATCTACATTTCTACTGAACTTGCGGGTTTATACGGCGTTGGTATTGCTGCGGTCGGTATGTTGGCGACAGTGGGGATTACCATGGCGATTGATGCCTATGGCCCGGTAGCCGATAACGCTGGTGGTATTGCTGAAATGGGTGGCCTCGGCGAGGACACGCGTAAGATTACCGACTCGCTGGATGAGCTGGGTAATACAACGGCAGCGATTGGCAAAGGTTTTGCTATTGGTGCTGCGGCGTTGGCAGCATTAGCGATTATTGCGGCTTTCGTAGAAACCCTTCAAGCGCACCGCGTCGAAAGTTTTGTCCTCCATCTTGGTGACCCGACGGTTCTGATGGGACTGTTTATCGGTTGTGTGATTCCTTTCTTAATCGCTTCGATTACTATGACGGCTGTGGGCGATGCGGCGTTTGCCATGATTCATGAGATCCGCCGACAGTTCCGCGAGATTAAGGGATTGCTAGAAGGCACGGCTGAACCTGACACCAAAAAGTGTGTGGATATTGCGACCACGGCAGCGTTAAAGAAAATGGTATTGCCGGGTGTGATTGCAGTGGCTTCACCGCCATTGGTTGGTTTCCTGTTAGGAGCAGAAGCTCTCGGTGGAATGCTCGGAGGTGCTCTTATTAGTGCCGTCGCCTTAGCGTTAATGATGGCGAATGCGGGTGGCGCTTGGGATAACGCCAAAAAGTATGTCGAAAAAGGTAATCATGGCGGTAAAGGCTCAGAAGCTCACTCCGCGACTGTGGTGGGCGATACCGTCGGCGACCCATTTAAAGATACCTCCGGTCCATCCATGAACATTTTGATTAATGTGATGGCAATTGTGTCTTTAGTGATTGCACCTTTGCTCTAATTAAACGTTTGTAAAAGCGTCTAAATTCTCAGCTGGCTTTGTCAACTTGCTTTGCCAGCTGAAGAGTTTATCTCACTTTGGTGTAAAGTGCCGTTATCATGCACCACTTCCTAATTACTTTATTTTATTCTCTGACAGATTCTCATCTTACGTAAGCTTTGCTAAAGTATGGCCTATAAGAAGTTCTAATAATAATGGCTCAAAATAATGCCTCAAGGGATAGGGAATGAATTGTAAGTACCATACTCATGAAAAAGCGCAGTGGTATTGTCATCAGTGTGACATTTCTTTTTGTCTAAACTGTTGCGACATTAACCAGCGCGAAATAGCGCCTCGATGTTTGCTATGTCGAACACACCTCGAATCTTATGGCGTCAGCGATAAGGTCACGCCTTTTTGGAATAAACTGTCTGAGTTTAATAAATATCCGTGGCAGGAAAATGCCTACAAGTTTTTATTAACTTACATGGGCATTGCATTTGTGATCGGGTTGTTGACTGACTTTATTCCTATCACGATGATTCAGTTGTTACTCTTGTTGGCTTTGTATTCGATTGGTATTGGTTATGTGTTTACGGTGCTAACCAAGGCTGCTAGGGGTAAATTAGATGCGCCCAGTTATGATGAAGCGTTAACCTTTAATTCCGATTCGATGACAGGTAAAGTCATTGTTCTGTACTGTGTCTTAATCGGCAATGGTTTTATTGGGTATCATATTTTTGGCAGTGGCTTCATTCTGCCCTACATAGCGGTCGTTTCGTTTGCTACTCCGGCCATGCTTATCGTTTTAGCCATGGAGAAGCATGTCACTTCAGCGGTAAACCCTGCCCGAATAGCGAGTTGCGTTAAGGCTATTGGCTGGCCCTATCTATTACTCTTTGGCTTTTCCTTCTTGATTGATACAGGACTTGAGTTTGCTCAAAGCCAGCTTCACTTCTGGCTACCACAAGCAGTTGCTTACCCCATGTTATTCGCTGCTTTGGCGTATTTCTACATAGTGAAATTCAGCATGTTCGGTTATGTGGCATTCCAGTACCATGTCGAACTTGGTTACGGCATCGACTCAGAAAACTTAATCGATGGTAGTGATAATGCTTTAGAAAAGCGTTTACTGGCTAAGGTAGATGTCTTTATCCAAGAAGGTCGCTTCGAAGACGCCGAAGAAGTGCTCTATGATCTAGCGCAGGATAAAAAACACACCGTTAAAGCTTTAGAGCGACTGGTGCGGCTGAATATTGTTCGTAAAAATCCGACGGGAGCGATAAAGGCGGCAAACAATTATTACCAGAATCCTAAATTGTCCAGTATCGGCATTGAAGCGCTACGACTGTACCAAGAGATTGTTGCTTTTGAACCTCATTTTAAGCCGATGAATGCTAAGGCGAGAGCGGTATTACTGAATCAGATGAAACATAAAAGGTACTTGGAAGATGTTAAAAAACTAACATCCGTGCCCGAGAAGATGCAGAGTGATGTTAACCTTCCGTGGCTAATGTTAGCCCACGCACGCTTTGAATCGGAAGTGATGAACGATGATGCTAACGCTTTAAAGATGTTGAATAAATTATTAAGTAAGCACCCTCGAGGAGGGCATCAAACAGAAGCTCAACAGTTGCGTCAGGTTTGTCAGTCGATGCAGCAAAAGCTTTCTTCTACTTAGACCTCCATTACTTACAAGGAAGGCTTTAGCTGGATTTAGCTAAAGCCTTTTTTGCTTCTTCACCAATAAAAGTTTCAGGGTGTTTTTTGCTCAAGTAAGTGAATACTTTTTTATAGGTCATGTGGTCGTCACTTTGCTCGCATGCTAACCCAAATTGAAACAACAGCTTAGGCACTTGTTCATTAAAATCATAATGCTTTACAACAAAGTTAATTACCGGCTTTGCCTGGTGGAGCTGTCCCTTTTTAACTAAATGTGAAGAATATTGAATCAATGTTTCGGCTGGCAGCACTTTCAACCCTTGACCATTGCCGGTTAGCTCGCCAAGTGCAACGTCTGTTAGTTTGGCAAACTGATGATCCTTAACGTTTCGCAGAACGATGCGGTTACATAACTCATTGAATGTTTGTGAGCTTGGATTAATCTTTTCTAGTGCGTACAGCTTAGTGTAGTAGTCAATGTTCAGCGGATCTCGCTCAATCAACTGAGAAAATAAGGTTCGGGCTTTATCAAACTCCAGTTGTTGGAATGCTAGACAGGCCTCATCATATTTAGTCTTCAAGTCGTTGGCTGGCTGAGCTAAAGGCACCTTGACCTCTACTTGCTCTTTGTCTCTACCTTTCAGCACGCACTTAAAGATTAAAGCACAAGCAAACCCAGCGACGAGCCCACCAAAGTGAGCCATGTAAGCAACGTTATCATCGCTGATGGTGGACATAATGTATTCTTTGGCCAAGAAATAAAAAAACACCAAAGCCGCAGGAAGTTTGACGTAATCAAATATCACGAATAGCCAATAAAAGTAACGGATATTCTTTAAGCCATACCAGCCGCAGAACCCACCCATCAGGCCTGCGATGGCTCCCGAGGCGCCGACTAAGGGCACATACTTGTCGGTGGTGGTTAGTGAGAAAAAGGTGACTGCTGCTAAACCTGACACAATATACAGTGCGAAGGTTTTTCCTCGGCCCAGCAAAAGTTCTAAGTTAAAGCCAAACAGAAATAAAAATAGCATGTTGCCTAGCAAGTGCTCGATACCGCCATGCATAAACATATGCGTAAAGGCAGTGAAAATACTAGGCTCAGAAGGGTAGTAGGCGTAGCTGTAGAGTGATGTTTCTTCTAGAGTATCATTAACTTTCTCGCGCTTCTGCCGCCATTCTAGCGAGTAGGTGCTGAGCTTTGTAATGTATTGAGTAAAGTGTTTATCCGTCAGAATAAGCTGGATTAGATATTCATCAGGCAAAAACTGGTTGTTATGAATCGATTGATACAGCTCGCCTCGGTTTTCTAACGCATAATCTTCGAAAACACTTTTTTCTTTCTCTAAAAGGTCAGCTTGAACATAATATTCGCTAGCATCGCTAAAAACTTTGGTATCATTCGTTTGTAGAACAATATAAGCAATGATGTTTACCAATATTAAAGCAATTGTTAAATACGGCGGATTTTTCTTTGAGATGCCGTTTTCGGCTGGTAGTAAAAGCATGGCAAGCTTCCCGTTCCTTCGTCGTTATTATGATGTAACGCCACTTTTTTATGATAGGTGGCCAAATTAATTATAAACAAATCTAAAAAAATTTAACCCCTTTTCTTTGTGGCGGCGTTTATACCCCTGAAAGCTATAAAAAAGGGGAAACGTATGAAAATGATATGGTCTGTATTGTTCGCCGCGGTAGTGACTGCTGGCCTACTATTTTTGATGAGTTTGTTTATCAGCGATGAGCAAGTTAAAGAGGAAGCGCAGCCACCAACAGTTGAAGTCGCTGATGTTACTATTCCAGAAGAAAAGCCGAAGCCTCGTCCTAGCGAAGTAAAACCGCCAAAACCACCCGCGTTTGAACCCGCGCCAGATCAAAGGGGCCAGGTTATCGAAACTGCTGAGATCGATAGTTTGCAGGATGAATGGATAGCTCGGGACCCGAATCTTGATGTGTCATTACCAACTGGCCTTGGCTCTATACCAGACATGGCGATCTCGCAAGAATCAGAAGCCATGCCCATGTACCGCACACAACCGAATTACCCTATTGTGGCGCAACAACGCGGGCTTGAAGGCTGGGTATTGCTGACATACGACGTCGATACCAGCGGCACTTTATCGAATATCGCCGTGATAGACTCTGAGCCACGCAAGATTTTTGACAAAGAAGCTGTGCGAGCGCTAAGAAAGTGGAAATTCAAACCCGCCATGACAAACGGCCAGCCCATTGCCAGCGTCGGCCAAACCGTCAAGATTGAATTTAATATGGATCCGGAATGATCTGACATTTATTTCGTCATCCCGCGGCGAGACCGCGGGATCCAGTGTCTTTAATATAAATATATGCTGTACGTCTTTTGAGATAACCTTCCTGCTCACATACTTTCCCTAACTTACTGATCTTGCTACTATCAGTAAACCAAACACGACATCGATGTCCGGTTTTATATGGTATTAGCCAGAAAAGCGGACATTAAAAAAGCAGTTTAATATCAAAAGGTTGCCGGTGTTGTCCGGTAATATAATGTTATGAGGTTTAAGTAGTGCAATCATGTAAGTTAGAGAAACCAGTATGGACTGAGAAAGATTTCTCTACTATGGGATGGCATGACTCTAAAATTTGGGGTTTCTTAACTGATTCAGAAGCTTTCGAATTTATGATCGATCTTGATTACATATTTAATTGGGTTCAACCCAAAAAGAATGAAATCTATTTCAAATTTTGGGTGGCACCAGTGACAATGGTTTTTGAAAATGCATATGACGTAGTTTTTGACTTAGAATCTAGGCAGGGAGAAATTGAGGTTGCAGACTTATATATGGAGAATGAAAGAAAAACTCCAAATGGTCGTTTTTCCGAATATGACTTTCGGTTTGACTGTCAAGAAGGCAAAATCAAGGTTAGCGCAACGGGCTTTAAATTATATGTAAGAAAGCCTCCAATATTACTTGATGGACAAACTATCGACTATAAAGAACGCGGAGGTATCTGTTTTGACAGAGAGATTAACAACTCATAACAAGAGCAGTCACCGCGACATTTTACTCGCGGCTTCGCTGCTCACAAAATGCCGCTGCTGCGGGCGTTATATGTAAAGAGTTATGAATAAGCAGTATTGCGTCACCCATGAAGGCGAGCACTTCGTTATCTTGCAGAACAACGATGGGACATACCTATGCCCGGTGTGTGGAAGCCCAGAGTTCGATGAGCCGCCATATGACAGAAATGGACAAGCCTCATTTCAGATCTGCTCTTGTGGATTTGAGTTTGGTTTCGACGACTCTGCCCTTGCTAGCAAAGATGCAATAGAGGGCATTGCTTCAAACTGGGATAGATGGCGGCTAAAGGTTGTTGAAATGAAAAAGCATTCGAGAGAGAGCCTGTTGCAGCTCGAAACGAATCGAGAATAATGGGGTCAGAGTAAATTATTAGCATAAAAAAGGCCTCAACAGAGGCCTTTTTAGTTAGCAGGTGAAGTGCTTAAATCTCGAACTTGGTTTTAAGTTTCTTTTTTACCAGTTCGTTCTTTAACTCCACATATTGTGGTAAGCCGTTTTTATAAGGCGGGTAGGCTTCGCCGACAATTAATGGCTGTAAGTATTCACGGCATTCTTCGGTAATGCCAAAGCCGTCACGTGAGATGTATTTACGTGGCATCATTTTTTCAACGTTAGCGACGTCTGCAAGTTTGGCTTCGCCCACTGTCCAGCGGTATGATTTGGTGTTCTTGCGAACAATCGTTGGCATAACAGCGTTTTTACCAGCATCAGCAAACTCAACCGCTGCTTGCCCCATGGCGTAGGCTTGCTCAACGTCTGTTTCAGAAGCGATGTGACGTGCTGCACGCTGTAAGTAGTCACATACTGCCCAGTGATACTTGTAACCCAACTCACCTTTGATCATTTGTGCCACTACTGGTGCAACGCCGCCGAGCTGCTTGTGACCGAAAGCATCGACAGTGCCTGCGTCAGCAAGGAAAGTACCATCTTTATAAGCAGCACCTTCAGACACGACGATTGCACAATAACCATGTTTTTTAACCGTACGCTCGACTTTCTTTAAGAACTTTTCTTTATTGAACGCGATTTCTGGGAACAGAATAATGTGTGGTGCATCGCCATCTTTTTCACAAGCTAAGCCACCTGCAGCTGCAATCCAGCCTGCGTGACGTCCCATCACTTCCATCACGAATACCTTCGTCGAGCTCTCCGCCATCGACTTAACGTCAAACGCCGCTTCGCGAATCGACACGGCAACATATTTCGCGACCGAGCCGAAGCCAGGGCAGTTGTCGGTAATCGGTAGATCGTTATCGACTGTTTTTGGAATACCGATACAAGTAATCGGGAAGCCCATCTTTTCGCTTAACTGAGAAACTTTATGCGCTGTATCTTGCGAATCGCCGCCACCGTTGTAGAAGAAATAACGAATATCGTGCGCTTTGAACACTTCAATTAAACGCTCGTACTCGGCTTTGTTTTCTTCCAAGCTTTTTAGCTTATAGCGGCATGAACCGAAAGCACCAGAAGGCGTATGCTTTAGCGCAGCAATGTCTTTTTTAGTTTCTTTGCTGGTGTCGATCAATTCTTCACGCAAAGCACCGATAATACCGTTACGGCCAGCGTAGACTTTATTGATGTTGAGTGATTTACGTGCTGTTTCGATCACGCCACAGGCTGTCGCGTTGATGACTGCTGTTACGCCGCCAGACTGAGCATAAAACGCATTAAACTTCTTTTTAGGCATAAATTCTTTACCTTGTAACTTTTTAATTACTATGACTTATGATTTACGAAGGAAGTTATTCAGAGAATAACCTCAATATCGGGGTGGACTTCTCTTTGGTTACTTTCTCTTAGCCAATTAAGAGAAAGTAAGTCGCTGAAAAGCGAAAAGCGCCGTCACCGAAACATCCCTAACCCTGACAAAATCATGAGGATTAGGACAATTTTGTGGCGATTTTACCGTATTTTGAGATTTCTTTCTTGAAAAGATGACGAAAAATCATGCTTAGCTTATGATTGTCAGCAAAGTTTCATCAGATGAACCACGATAATTTCATGCATATTCATATTCTCGGTATTTGCGGCACTTTTATGGGCGGTATTGCGTTGCTGGCGAAGCAGCAGGGTATTTCTGTCAGCGGTAGCGATCAAAATGTCTACCCGCCCATGAGTACGCAACTTGAAGAACAGGGCATAGAGCTCGTTCAAGGATTCGACCCTAAGCACATTCCAGAGCACACAGATTGTGTGGTGGTGGGGAACGCCATGTCGCGTGGCAATCCTTCGGTGGAGTATGTGTTGGAGCAGGGGTTACATTATCGCTCTGGGCCACAGTGGTTGTCGGAGAATATATTAAAGGGTAAGTGGGTACTGGCGGCTTCGGGCACTCACGGTAAAACCACCACGTCTAGCATGACTGCTTGGATTCTAGAGTATTCTAATCTAAACCCAGGCTTTTTAATCGGCGGCATCCCTGAGAATTTCGGGTTATCAGCACGCCTAACCGAGTCGCCATTCTTCGTGGTCGAAGCTGACGAATACGATACAGCGTTTTTCGATAAGCGTTCTAAGTTTGTCCATTACCGTCCTCGTACCTTGATCATGAATAATCTGGAATTTGATCATGCTGATATTTTTAAGGATATCGAGGCGATTAAGACTCAGTTTCACCACTTACTACGAATCGTCCCGGGCAATGGCCTAGTGATTTACCCCGAAGATGAACAGTATTTACAGCAAGTTATCGAGATGGGCTTCTGGTCTGAGAAAGAGCTAATTGGCCCGGAAGACGGTTGGCAGTTTAAGCTACTCAAAGAAGACGGTAGCCATTTCGAAGTGCTCTTCGCTGGGCAAAAGCAGGGCGAAGTTAACTGGGAATTAATTGGTATGCATAACGTGATCAATGGTCTAGCGTCGATTGCCGCGGCACGTCACGCCGGCGTACCGGCGCATCATTGCTGTGATGCTTTATCCGAGTTCCGTAATGTAAAGCGTCGTATGGAGTTCAAAGGTGAGGCTGGTGGCGTGGCGGTGTACGATGATTTTGCGCATCATCCGACTGCGATTCAAACCACTCTCTCTGGATTCCGCAAAAAAGTTGGTAACAAAAAGATTATCGCCATTTTAGATCTACGCTCCGCAACCATGCGTTCGGGAATTCATCAGAAAACCTTAATCCCGACCTTGGTCGAGGCTGACGAAGTGATTATTCACAAACCTGCTGAGTTTGACTGGCAGTTTCCTAAGGATCAACTTGAATCGCTTAAAAGTGTACAAATATTAGGAGACGTGGAGGCTATTCTGCAAGCCGTCTCAAAAATGGTACAATCAGGCGACCAAATTCTCGTCATGAGTAATGGCGGTTTTGGTGGAATTCACGGCAAGCTATTGGAGCAACTCGCTTAATCATGAGCAATCATCAACACAAAGCAATTACCTTGGCCATAACTGGCGCTTCTGGCGCACCTTATGCGCTGAAATTATTGCAGGAATTGAGCAAGCATTACCAGAAAGTGTATCTGATGCTATCCAGCGCTGCGCGAGTGGTATTGGCCACTGAGTGCGGTGTAAAGGTCAGTAAGTCTCCGAGCGTGATCGAACAGCAGTTGAGTGAGCAGTTATCGATTGAGAAAGGCAAAATCGAAGCTTTCTCCAGCGATAACTGGATGTCACCGGTGGCGAGTGGTTCGAGTGCGCCGAAACAAATGATCGTCTGCCCATGCAGTACTGGGACTTTAAGCGCGATTGCTAACGGTGCGTCTGATAACTTGATTGAACGTGCAGCAGATGTGGTGATGAAAGAGCGAGGGCAGCTAATTCTCGTTCCGCGCGAGACACCCTTTAACACAATCCATTTAGAGAATATGACGCGCTTGTCGCAGATGGGCGTGACTATTATGTCAGCATCACCGGGTTTTTATAATGAACCTAAGACGATCGATGATTTGATCGACTTTATGGTGGCACGAATTCTTGACCATCTTAATATTGAGCATAGCCTAGGCCATCGCTGGGGTTATAGCGGTAATTGACAGCTTAGCTGTCCTCCTGATTCAAGTTCAGGATGACAATAAAACACAAATAAACATGGTAATTAAATGACAAAAGCATTATCGATTAAAGACTTATGCAAAACCTATGATAATGGCACGCAAGCCTTAAAAGGCATCAACCTTGAAGTCGAGCAGGGCGATTTTTTCGCGCTACTTGGACCTAATGGTGCGGGTAAATCGACGGCAATCGGTATTATCAGCGCCTTGGTGAATAAGAGTGCCGGTAAGGTTGAAGTGTTTGGGCACGATATTGATACAGATCTGACCAATGCTAAAAAACAGTTAGGTTTAGTGCCGCAAGAATTTAACTTCAACATGTTTGAAGGTGTCGAACAGATTATTGTTCAGCAAGCCGGTTATTACGGTATTTCGCGAAAAGAAGCGAAAAAACGTGCGCAACCCATACTTGAGCAACTCGGTTTATGGGACAAGCGCGATGCGCAGTCGCGTGAGCTGTCTGGCGGTATGAAGCGTCGATTGATGATTGCGCGTGGCCTGATTCATGAGCCTAAACTATTAATTTTGGATGAGCCGACCGCTGGCGTCGATATTGAACTGCGTCGTTCGATGTGGGACTTCATGCAAGAGTTGAATCGTGAAAAGAAAACCACGATTGTGCTGACCACTCACTATTTAGAAGAAGCGGAAAGTTTGTGTCGCAATATTGCCATCATTAATCATGGTGAAATTGCTGAAAACACCAGCATGAAAGAGTTGCTATCAAAGTTGGATTTAGAAACGTTTGTTCTAGACACCACTGGATTGCCTGCACAAATGCCACCGCTGAATGGCTATGACGTTCGTGTTCGTGACGATACTACGATTGAAGTTGATGTGAATAAAGGCGCTGGTGTGAATGGTGTGTTTGAAGAGTTGAGTAAACACAACATAACGGTGCTCAGTATGCGAAATAAAGCAAACCGTTTAGAGGAGTTATTTGTGCGTCTGGTTGAAAACCCACATGGAGGGCCTAAGTCATGAATTTAGTTGCTTTCCAAACCATTGTCGTTAAAGAAATCACCCGCTGGACGCGTATTTGGTCGCAAACCTTACTACCACCAGCGATTACCATGACCTTATACTTCGTTATTTTTGGTAACCTCATCGGCTCAAGAGTCGGCCAGATGGATGGTTTCGGCTATATGGAATACATTGTACCGGGTCTGATTATGATGTCGGTCATTACCAATTCCTACGGTAATGTGGTGTCGTCGTTCTTTAGCTCGAAGTATCAGCGCTCTATTGAAGAGATGATGGTGTCACCAGTTTCAAACTGGGTCATCTTGGCGGGTTATGTTGGCGGTGGTGTCTTGCGTGGTTTATTCACCGGTTTAATCGTGACTATTGTCGCTTCATTCTTTGTCGATTTGCAGATTCACAACTTCTGGGTTGTGATTAGTGTGGTGCTGTTAACCTCTATATTGTTCGCAATCGGCGGTTTAATTAACGCTGTATTCGCCAAGAAGTTTGATGATGTGGCGATTGTACCGACCTTTATTTTGACTCCTTTGACTTACTTGGGCGGTGTTTTTTACTCGATCAGTTTATTGCCCGACTTCTGGCAAGGCGTGTCTAAGTTGAACCCTATTATTTATATGGTCAATGCCTTCCGTTATGGCTTTTTAGGTAAGTCGGATATCCAAATCGGGATAGCGTTCGCGATTATTTTAGTTTTCATCGCTCTGTTAACCAGTTTTGCCATGTATTTACTAAACCGAGGTATTGGCTTACGTGCCTAGCGTTGATAACGCTCACAAAGGTAACAAAGACAGCGAGAACTGTGTTTTTCCTGTATTTCCGCTACAGCGAGTAGTTTTTCCGGATAGCGTGCTTCGATTACAAATATTCGAGCAACGCTATCTGGATATGATTGCGCGACAACTATCCAGTAGCGAAGGTTTTGTCACCTGCTTGATTAAGAAGGGTAATGAGACTGGAGTGGTCGCTACGCCATTTACCTACGGTACTTACGTTG
Source organism: Kangiella sp. HD9-110m-PIT-SAG07 (assembly GCA_003370465.1). GTDB lineage: Bacteria > Pseudomonadota > Gammaproteobacteria > Enterobacterales > Kangiellaceae > Kangiella. Next base: position 101,657 of record QQTG01000002.1, read on the forward strand.
AGATCGTAGACTTCGATCAGAAAGATAATGGAATACTGTTAATTACCTGTCTAGGAAGACAGCGGGTCAAACTTAACTCCTGCTCAAGCCTGCCGGATAACCTGCTTAGCGCTAATGTCTCCTTCCTAGATAACCTACCACAGGAATCTATCACAGAGCATCAGAGCGAACTGATAGATTTATTGACTGACTTAGGTAAGCATCCACAGGTGGAAATCCTAGAAGCGCCAGAACGTTGGCAGCACATGGACTTTATCGTAGAGCGTCTTACCGAGTTCTTGCCGGTTTCAGAACCCCAGAAACAAGCGCTGTTAGAAGAAAGTCAGCTTGAAACGCGTATAGCTATGCTGTATCAAATGTTGGCGTGGTTGAAGTAGAGCAGGTTCTTTTTCTGAAAGGCTTCTCTATTTGAGCGCATCTTATTTCAAAAGACCATTTTTCGAACGGACTTTTCCCGAACGCATTCTCTTTTCTTGAAACTTTTTTCAGGCAAAAAAGAGCCCACCAGGTGGTGGGCTAATGGCTTGCGCATTGATAAACCTAAATATCTAAAGTTGCTTGAGTATTAGGGAAGACAATGATGTCTCAAACAATGTTTATAGATTAACTGTATTAATTTGGTTTTTCCATACCGTACAATGTAGAAATGTTAACTAACACACGTTTGGAAGTACTTGTTTTTCAAGGTGATGTAAAGAATTCTGACAGGTTATGCAGGGTTGACTTAGAGCCAAAATCACATCTGCATTAAAGAGTATTTAATAAGAATTATTAATGCAAATATGGGTTTGTATTTCTCGACGTAAGTAAGAGTATAAAAAAAGGCACCATTAATCGGTGCCTTTTTAAAACGAGATTTAATCTTGAGCTAAACAATAGGGTTCGTTTCCTTATCATAATCAACGCCATCTATCTCAAAGCCAAATAGCTTGAAGAACTCATGCTGATAGCCTTTATAGTCTGAGATTTCATCAATGTTTTCAGTCTTCGCGACTTCCCAAAGAGCTTCAACCTTTTGCTGAATCTCATCATCTAACTCTTTTAGATCGACGCGGAAGCGGCGAGTATCGTCATAAACCGCGTCGTCGCCATACATTTGATCAGCGATTAACTCACGAATCTGCTCGATTGGCCCTTCATGGACGCCATTTTCCTTCATCACTTTGTACAATAGCGAAATATATAAAGGCATCACAGGAATCGCAGAACTCGCCTGAGTGACCACAGCTTTTAATACAGACACGTTCGCCGTTCCGTTATATTTGTCTTGGAGCTTTTGGTGGATAGCGTGTGAAGCGCGATCTAAATCTTCCTTAGCCTTACCAATGGTTGCATGACCATAAATTGGCCAAGTCAGCTTTTTGCCAATATAGGTATAAGCGGTTGTTTTAACGCCATCAGCTAATACGCCAGCTTCGTCTAGCGCTTTCATCCAAAGCTCCCAGTCTTCGCCGCCCATGACCTTAATCGTATTCTGAATATCATCATCCGTTGCCGGATCGATAGAAATGTCGTGAACCAAACCTTTGTCGGTATTTAACGTTTTTTCAGTCACTGCTTCGCCAATAGGCTTTAATACTGACTTATAAACGTCACCCGTTTCTGGATCTTGGCGGCGAGGAGAGGCCAGCGAGTAAACCACTAGATCAATCTTGCCCATTTCTTCTTTGATGATTTTAATCGCGTCTTCTTTTGCCTGGTTCGAGAACGCATCGCCATTAATTGATTTGTTCCAAAGGCCGGCTTCTTCAGCGGCCAGCTCAAAACCACGGTTGTTATACCAACCCGCTGTTCCGGTCTTTTTCTCAGTGGCTTCCTTCTCGAAGAACAAACCTAATGTCTTCGCGCCATAGCCAAAAGCCGACACGATACGTGACGCCAAGCCATAACCGGTCGAAGAACCAATGACTAAAACGTTTTTCGGGCTATCAGACGTAATTTCAGGCTTATTATTCTTAACGTATTCAATCTGCTCATTAACGTGAGCGATACAACCCTGAGGATGCGCCGTGGTACAAACAAAACCACGTACTTTCGGCTTAATAATCATAAAAATACAACTCCAGATAAAAATATGGCGCTATTGTAACGTTTTTTTTAGGAAAAGGGGTACTACCAGATGGTTTGTGATAATTTGAATCAATCGTGCTTTTTCGGCAGTTAAGAATAGGTATGATGGGAGATAGTGTTAGGTTGCAAGCGTAGCGCATTGATTTAGTGAATTATTCGGAGGGTTTAATGAATTGGTTGGAAATGGCAGAGTCTGAAGTTATGGCGATAGCAGAACCGATAATGGATAACTTAATGCAAGCTTCAACGGATATTGATTATGAGCGTCATGTGCGTGATTTTAGTGAAAATATGAAGCGTATTGTGACGAAGGAAAATTTTGAACAACAATGTAAAAGCTATCAAAAGGTACTGGGTTTGTTTGGCGAAAGGGAGCTGATGGGCCTTGTACGCAAAGCAACGGATGCACGCATATATTGGAAGCAATGGTACACGATATCGGGAAACGAATATTTAGCTTTTTTGCATTTAATGATGCAAGACGGCGAAATCAAAGTGGTTAATGTGTCTGTGTCATAACGTCACCATTTAATAGCATTAACAAGCTTAAAGAGTGAATGACTCCCTGAAAATTGTTGACCCTGAGCAATTCTGCTAATGTACGGGTAAATATCTAATAAAGAACAATCATGAAAAAAGGCGCTGGCTGTTTAACCCTATTCGGTGGTGTGTTTTTCTTAGCCGGATTGGCTACTTTTGTTTGGGGGTTGATTGCCAGCGTTAACGTCTGGCGAGCCCAAGACTGGTCTGTCGTAGATGCGGAAATGATCAGCTTGGAGCAAATATCTTCTACTGACGATGGCAGCACGACTTATGGCGTAAAAGGCTCCTACCGATACCGTTTTAATGATAACGACTACCAATCGAACCAAGTGACCTTTTATTCTGGAACCGACAATATCGGCGACTATCAGCAGCAACTCTATCGGAACCTACAACGCGCAAGTAGCCAGCAGAAACTCAAAGCTTACGTTAACCCAGAAAGTCCCAGTGAAAGTGTGCTGGATCGAACCATGCGTTGGGGGATGCTGGGTTTTTACTCCATCTTTTTGTTGGTGTTTGGTGGCGTAGGGCTTGGTATTATGTTGTGGGCTCGCTGGGGAGCTAAGCGCTTAGCTCAAAAAGAAGTATTCCAGGAAACTCATAGCGAAGAACCATGGTTGTGGCGCAAAGAGTGGCAGGGCAATGATTTTAGGTGCCAAACCAAAAGTGCTTTTAAGGTCATGCTGGGCTTCGCCATTATTTGGAACCTTATTTCGCTGCCGGGTACTATAGCGGTGCTCCACGAAGGGAATTATTTTAGGGAGCCATTGCAACTCTTGGTATTTTTGTTCCCTTTAGTTGGCTTAGGAATGATTGTCTTGACAGTGATTTATTACCGTCGGGAAAAAGCGTTTGGCGACTCCAAGCTCGTGTTACAGCAAACGCCTTTAGTCATTGGTGGGCGTAACTCTGGAAAAATTATTATTAACGGAGAACTAAAAGAGCAGGAAGTCATGTTAACGCTGAGTTGCCAAAGAGTGACTCGCCGCCGTAGCGGTAAAGAAACCAGAACCACGACTAAGATTTTATGGCAGGACGATCAAAGGCTTTCGGTACAGCAGCATCAGTCACAACAGTTTGCCGTAGATTTTGACGTGAAAATTCCGGAAGGCTTGCCTGAGTCGAGCGATGCTGACGTGAATAATAAAATTGAATGGATTGTGAAAGTCGAGCAGAAACAAAAAGGCCCAGACTTGCAGTTGATGTTCGAGCTTCCTGCGTTTGTCGTCGCTCACAGAGTAGAGCCAGAAACGCCGAAAGAAGATTTGTTTAGTGAGCAGTCTACAGAAGGCTCAGTAACATCGAAAGGTGGCGACTGGAGATATTTAGATATCGTAGAGTCGCACTCGAATTACGGAAAAGAGTACTACTTTAAAGCCTTTAGGCACAAAGCCTTAGGAATCGGAACCTTAATCTTTGGGTTAGTATTTCTTGCTATTGGTTTAGGGATTTTTATGGCGGAATCTAGTTATCTGTTCCTAATAGCCTTTGGTGGGGTGGGGTTATTGGTATTTTTAATTGGGCTGAATGTATTGTTATTCAGGAGTCGCATTGCCGTGAGCTCTGGAGTGTTAATCTGTAAAAAAGGATCTTTATTCAGCAAAGTTTATCGTTTCAATAAAAGCGACATCGAAAAAATTACACGTGGCAGTAACATGAGTTCAGGCAATAAGCAGTATTATCATCTTTCTGTGAAGAGTAAAGACGGCACCAAGGAAGTCATTGCGAAGTACTTATTGAACTCTAATGACGTTGATAATTTTATCAAACAACTGAATAGTGAACTTGGCATAGCTGGCTAGGGTATTTGTAACAAAAGCAGACGTTAGTCATCTGATAGTCAGTATCGAGTAAAAGAAAGTATTGAGTAAAAGAAAGTATCGAGTAAAAGAAAGTACCGAGCAAAAGTCACTATCGAACAAAGGGGATGGTCTGATGCAGAAGAAAGTAAACTTTACCACAAAAGATGGTTTTGAATTATCTGGAGTGATTCATTTCCCTGAGCATCGAGTGACTCAAGCCTATGCACTGTTTGCTCATTGTTTTACCTGCACTAAAAATATCAATTCAGCGGTGAATATCGCTAACGCCTTAGCTGATGAAGGTATTGCCACCTTACGTTTTGATTTTACAGGTCTGGGCGCGAGTAAAGGTGATTTTGCGGACACCAGCTTTAGCACCAATGTGAATGATCTGATCGATGCTGCCAACTTTCTAGCAGCTGATTATGAAGCGCCACAGATTATTATCGGTCACTCGCTAGGTGGCACAGCTATTCTGGCCGCAGCAAAAGATATTTCCTCGGCCAAAGCCGTAGCGACAATAGGAACTCCTGCATCCCCAGAACACGTACTGCATCAACTGGAGCCCGAGTTACAAACGTTAAAAGAGAAAGGCGAAGCGACGATCAAACTCGCCGGACGTCCTTTTACGTTTAAGCAAGACTTCGTGGATGATGTGCAGCAACATAACATCGATATTCACGGGCTCAATAAAGCGCTTATGGTGATGCACTCGCCAATCGACAATACTGTTTCTATCAGCGAAGCCGAAACGATTTATAAGTCAGCACTACACCCTAAGAGTTTTATCACTCTGGATAAAGCTGATCACCTCATGAGTAAGACCGAAGACTCTATGTATGCTGGGCACGTTTTAGCGAGTTGGGCCAGCCGTTATATTGATACAAAAGAAGAACCCTCACTGCCCAAAGCTCAAGATAAAGTTGTGATCGCTGCACAAACTGGCGAGGGGTTCTTGAATCGCGTTAACGCTAATGGGCATGTTTTTTTAGCTGATGAGCCAGAGCGGCTCGGCGGCACCAACTTAGGGCCAACACCATACGACTTCTTGTCTACCGCGCTAGGAACTTGTACAGCCATGACTTTAAATATGTATGCGCGCCGCAAAAAGCTCGACGTATCAAAAGTCATCGTTAATGTTAGCCATGATAAGGTACACCTTGAAGATTGTGACCATTGTGAAGATAAAAAGGGGGATAAAAACGGCAAGATCGACAAGTTTCATCGAAGTATCGTTATTGAAGCGGATATCACCGAAGAACAACGCCAGCGGCTACTCGAAATCGCAGACTTATGCCCCGTGCACAAAACCCTGCACAGCGAATCGATAATTGAAACGGTGTTGGAAGATTCATGAGCCAATACTCTCTTTGATGAGAATATTCTCTTCGACAAGAATACTCTCTTCGACAAGAATACTCTTTGACAACCCCTTGGAGGTGTCTATAATTCGCACACCTTCAAGAGCTTGCTCCCAGAGCCTACATTCTGGCGCCAGCCAGTAGCTTTATTTCTACACACCAAGCTTGCTACACTTCATCATAACGACCTCACACGGGACATAACCATGAGCCATGCCGCTTTTACAACGTTAAAGCTTCAACAAGAGCTAATCGCTAATCTAGCCGAGTTAGGATTTGAGGGCATGACGCCGATCCAAGAGCAAGCCTTACCGCATGTGTTAGAAGGTAAAGACGTTATCGCTCAGGCCAAAACGGGCTCCGGTAAAACTGCGGTATTTGGGTTAGGCATACTAGAAAAGCTTGAACCGAAGAACTTCTCGGTGCAATCGGTGGTGATGTGTCCGACGCGTGAACTGGCGGAGCAGGTGGCGGAAGAAATTCGTCGTCTAGCGCGGCCCATTCCTAATATTAAAGTGCTAACCTTATGTGGTGGTACGCCGCTAAGACCGCAGGCTGATTCGTTAAAGTTTGGTGCGCATATTGTCGTCGGTACGCCAGGACGTATTATGGATCATTTAGAGAAACAAACCTTAGACCTTGATTCAGTCTCAACGTTAGTCTTAGACGAAGCCGACAGAATGTTAGACATGGGATTCGAAGATGCGATGGAAGCCATCGTCGCTGAAATCCCACGCGCGCGACAAACGTTATTATTTAGCGCCACTTACCCTAAAGAGATCCAAGCCATCGCGGATCACATCATGGTCGATGCGGTGTCGGTTAAAGCGGATGAGCAGCAAACTAACCCCAGCATCGAGCAAGACTTTTATCGCATCAGCGATGAAGGCGAGCGTGATGTTGCGGTGAGATTACTGTTACTACAGTTCCGCCCAGACTCTACTGTGGTCTTTTGTAATACCAAGCGTCACGTTAAAGATTTAACTCAGTATTTAAAAAGTAGCGGCTTTAGCGTCCTAGCGCTGCATGGCGATCTTGACCAGAAAGAACGTGACCAAGCACTCGTACGCTTCACCAACAACAGCGTCTCGATTATGGTCGCCACCGATGTCGCAGCTCGTGGTCTCGATATCGACTCGCTCGATTTAGTGATTAACTACCATATAGCCAGCGACCCCGAAGTCCACGTCCACCGTATCGGACGAACTGGCCGCGCAGGCAACAAAGGGCACGCTTGCTCAATCGTAATCGGCAAAGAAAAACATAAATTAAAACGCCTTGAGGAATATCTTGGGCAAGACATTGAAACCTTTGGGCTACCCGACACCAAGTTGTTAAACCAACCAACCTACAAAGCCCCCATGTCCACCATCCAAATCGATGGCGGAAAAAAACAAAAACTCCGCCCCGGCGATATTCTAGGTGCACTCACCGCAGACTACCGCATCGAAGGCAATGACGTCGGCAAAATCCAGATTGCCAACAGCTGGGCCTACGTCGCCGTCAAAAACGACATCCTCGACGCCGCCTTACAACTCCTCAACGGCGGCAAAATGAAAGGTAAAAAGTTTAGAGCAAGGAAGATTTAGGCCTACCTGTCATCTGACCCACAAGGATGTGGGGAATGCACCACGGGCATTTCCTTCGGTCACAGTAGCAATTCAAGGAGAAATGCCCGTCCGCACTTTAGTCACGGGATCCAGTGACTCTAAAACAATCTATCTTCTTTTCTTCCCTAAAACTAACAATGCAACTGTGCATTAAATGAGCAGTTGAAAAAAAGTGTGACGCAGTTTACATTGAGTTGGGAACGCAGTGGGAGAGATAAAATAAAATGTACTCTGACCCAGTTATTTCAATTATTAAGTTCCGATGTATACTTATCTGACAAATTAATATGACTAAAATAGATAAAGATAAATACTTACCAAGTGTGGAACCTGTTAATGAGAAGGTTCACTCTGCTCTGTCGGCTGGTCTCGGCTTAGTAGGTGCTTCAGCTATATTTGAAAGAGTGTTTGAGTCTCCTTACACAAGAAGGACTGAGGAGTGGCGAGAGTTAGTGACAGAGGTTATCAATACTCTTGATATGAATTTTGAACAGTTGAAATGTAAAGTTGATAGGAATGAGGAAATATTAACATCATTTTTATTAGCTGATGAGATTGCTATTAAAACCTCCGACAAGTTGAGCTGGGAACTTCTAAAGAATGGATTAATAAATGTACTTTCTAAAGAAAATTATGACGAAGCAAAGCTAAAGATATTCTTTGGCACTTTAAGAGAGTTAACATCACTTCATATTTTGGTATTGAACTTTTACTCTGGACTAGAGTTATATAATGAAACTAAAAAACCAAAGACATATCCTGATGACGTGTGGCTAACAACGATTATTAGAGAAGTGAGAAAACCCGAAATAGAAAGTATACTGCCGAAGATTTTAGTAGATTTAAGGAGTAATGGAATATTAGATTTTGGGCCGAAAGCTCCTCATAGTTCAGGATCAAATAATTATTCAGTCTTAAGGCCTACAAAGTTTGGGTCTGAGTTAGCAGACTTCTTTACAGAACCAAGTTTGAAATAAAGGAAAGTAAAAATAGATTATTATTGATCTCGATTACTAAAATTTACTTTATATAAGTGTGTAGTCTATGCAGATATTTATACCGAAAATATTTTGGTAGTATTAAGTCCCGACTAAATTGAGAAATAAGGAAGTTTATGGCTAAAAATTTATTAGATACAAGTACAGTAACCCTTGATGATATTTTGTCATCTAGCAAGGTTTATTATGTCCCGCCTTTTCAAAGAGATTACTCTTGGTCAGAAGAGCATTGGGAAGATCTGTGGGAAGATATTAAATCTTTGATCGAAAACGAGGAGTCATATCACTATATGGGCTCTATTGTTTTACAACGTAAAGCAGATAAAGAGTCAAATATTATTGATGGGCAGCAACGATTTACAACGTTCACTATCATTATTCTCTCAATAATAAATAGAATTGAAGAGTTAGCTAAAAATGATAATGAAAAAGAACAAAATGAAGAGCGTGTTGAGATTTTAAGAAGGAATTATTTAGGTGACAAGCATCCCACTACATTGAAATATACGAGTAAACTATTCCTTAATCGCAATAACGATGAATACTTTCAGGATTATTTGCTTCAGTTAAGAGATGCAAATAACGTTAGTTCGCTATCAGGATCTAATAAAAAGCTCAATAAAGCATTCAAGTATTTTTCAAAAAAAATTAATGAACTTGAAGCATACAGGAATAATGGTTCCGCATTAGCATCACTTATAACTGAGCTAGTATCGCGAAGGATGCTTTTTATTCAGATTAATGTAGAGGATGAGCTAAGTGCATATATTGTTTTTGAAACCTTGAATGCTAGAGGTGTAGAGTTAACTTCTACTGATCTCTTGAAAAACTACCTGTTTTCACTGATAGGCGATGACAGAGAAATCGAATTACTGCAACGAAAATGGAAACGAATTAGTGATACAGTCGGTAGCGATAAATTCCCTGATTTTGTTCGATATTATATAAACTCTAAAAGACCTTTAGTGAGATCTGAAAGGTTATTTAAAAATATTAAAGATGAAATAAGTTCAGCTCCACAAGCTATTGAGCTGTTGGAAGAGCTGGAAGGGAATGCTGAGGTTTTTTCTGCCCTTAAGAACCATAACTCAGATATTTGGAAAGAAAGGCAGCAAGTAAAACCATATATACACGCTCTTAGCCTTTTTAATATTAAACAGATAACACCAATGCTTCTTGCTGCATATAGTATGATGACAGGAGCCGAGTTTACTAAGGTTGTTAAGTTGAGCGTTGCTATATCGTTCAGATATAGTGTTATATGCAGGAAAAATCCTAACGAATTGGAAAAAGCATATAATAGCGCAGCCATTAGAATTACTAACGGTGAAGTAACTCTAGCGAGGGAGTTACATGATGAGTTGAGAGGTATCTACGTTAGTGATGAAGAGTTCGAGCAAGATTTTTCAACTAAGATTATTAATAATAATAAAAGAAAGAAGTTAGTAAGATATATTTTGTTTAAACTAGAAGAAGATTGTCCTGATGGCATAGCAAGAGATTTTCTAGCAGATAATGGGACTATCGAACATATACTACCTGAAAACCCTACTAGTGAGTGGAATGACAGCTTCCCTGCTGATGCACAAGAACAGTATATCTATAGGCTTGGTAACTATACTCTTTTAGAAGCAAATATTAATAGAGATATCGGGAATGGTATTTTTCAAGACAAGTCGATTAAATATATTGAGAGTCGATATGAAATGACAAAAAGTATAGATGGCGGTAACTGGACTATTGAGAGACTGACTGACCGACAACGGCACTTTGCTAGAAGGGCTTGTCATATTTGGCGCTCTGACTATGCTTAAAACGGGTGGGTCATAGTTTAGTTCTTGGACTTACGGTGGACTTACGTTTTTTCGGGCAACAAAAAAGGCTTACAGATTGCTCTGTAAGCCTTTTTTAATATGGTAGCTATGGGTGGACTTGAACCACCGACCCCAGCATTATGAATGCTGTGCTCTAACCAGCTGAGCTACATAGCCTTAATTCAGTGGCGCGTATTTTCGTGATTTCGGGGCTTTATGTCAAGCCTTTGGGGTGAAAATCTACGCCTTTTTTGTAATCTCTTATACGTTGAAGCGGAAGTGCATGACGTCGCCGTCTTTGACGATGTAGTCTTTGCCTTCTAGGCGCCATTTACCGGCTTCTTTAGCGCCTGCTTCGCCGTTTCCTGCGATGTAGTCGTCGTAAGCCACTACTTCGGCACGGATGAAGCCTTTTTCGAAGTCTGTGTGGATCACGCCAGCTGCTTGCGGGGCTGTGGCGCCGACTTTGACCTGCCATGCGCGGACTTCTTTTTCACCAGCAGTGAAGTAAGTCTGTAGTTCTAGCAAGTTGTAACCAGCGCGGATAACGCGGTTCAAACCAGGCTCTTCTTGGCCTAAGTCGGCTAGGAAGTCGATTTTGTCCTCATCATCCAGCGCAGCGATTTCAGATTCGATAGAGGCGCAGATTGGTACCACTTCGGCGTTTTCTGAAGCGGCGAACTCGCGAACTTGGTCGAGTAGTGGATTGTCTTCAAAACCATCTTCGCTGACGTTGGCGATGTACATAGTCGGCTTAATTGTGATCAGCTGGAACTTGCGCATCAGTTTGCGCTCGTCTTTATCTAAATCCATGCTGCGAAGGGCGTTGCCTTCGTCTAGACAAGCTTTTGCTTTTTCGAGTAGGGCTAGCTCAATTTTAGCGTCTTTGTCGCCGCTCTTGGCTACCTTCGCGGTTTTAATCATGCGCTTTTCAACAGCTTCTAAATCCGCTAACGCTAACTCGGTATTAATGGTATCGATGTCGGCCAATGGATCAACTTTGCCATCAACGTGTACCACATCGTCGTTGGCGAAGCAGCGAACCACGTGAGCAATGGCGTGAGTTTCACGGATATTGGCGAGGAACTTGTTGCCTAAACCTTCGCCTTTCGAAGCGCCCGCTACTAGGCCGGCGATATCTACAAACTCCATCGTAGCCGGTAAGATTTTTTGTGGCTTAGCGATCGCTGAAATAGCGTCTAAACGCGGGTCAGGGATTGGCACCACGCCGGTATTCGGTTCAATCGTACAGAAAGGGTAGTTGGCGGCGTCGATGCCTGCGTCAGTCAGTGCATTGAAGAGTGTTGATTTTCCAACATTGGGCAAGCCCACGATTCCACAATTTAGTGCCATGTTACTTCTCTCTACGATTGATTAGTTTATTCAGCGCCTGCTTTTACGCTGTGTAATCGATGTACGGCTTTGTCCCAGTCGCCACTTAAGAGCGTTGGGGTTTCGCGTACTGCTTCATCGATTGCTAAATTGATTGCATTACGATCGTCTGGACTTGGCTTGCCGAGGACATAGCCTGTGACTTGGCTTTTATGACCTGGATGACCAATACCGACGCGTAATCGAATAAATTCTTTGCTGTTACCAAGTTTACTGACCGTGTCGCGTAGTCCGTTATGACCACCGTGTCCGCCACCTTTCTTGAGCTTTAGCGTTCCTGGATCGATATCCAGTTCGTCATGTGCAACGAGGATCTCTTCAGGAGCAATTTTATAAAAATTGGCGACAGCTTGAATCGCTTTACCGCTTAGATTCATAAAAGTGGAGGGGATCAGTAATTTGATGTCTTCAGAGCCAATTAATCCCTTGGCGAATAGGCCATGGAACTTACTTTCGACTTTGAAGGGGATATTATATGCTCGTGCCAACTCTTCGACATACCAGGCACCAGCGTTATGACGGGTATCTTGATATTGTGAGCCTGGATTGGCCAGGCCCACAATTAACTTGATGCTAGACATAGTCTAACTGAAAGCGTTCAGTATGAACGAAGAATTAATCTTCGTCCTTTTCCTTCTTATCAGAAGAAGCGTCATCGCCTTCATCATCTTTCTGTTCGCTAGCTGGAACTTCAGTTTCATCAACTTCGTCAGCGTCTTCTTCAACTTCTTCAACCGCTGGCGGTACCATGTTAGCTACAGTTAGATCGTTATCTTCAACATCGCCGTGCATGAAGGCAATAAGTTCAACGCCTTCTGGTAATGTGATTTCGCTCAAGTGGATTGAATCACCGATGTTCATTTCGCCAAGATCGACTTCGATGTACTCAGGTAAGTTACGTGGACGACATGAAATCTCAACCGTTGTTAATTGGTGAGACATGATGCCACCGTCTTTCTTGCCTGGTGCTGCGTCTTCGTTGATGAAGTGCAATGGAACGTTTGCTTCCATGTTTTCACCACGAACGATGCGTTTAAAGTCAACGTGTAGCAACTTCAATTTGAACGGGTGACGCTGAAGGTCTTTAATAAGAACTTCTTCAGTTTCGCCATCAATGTTCAAGTTGATGATTGAAGAGTATGCTGCTTCATCATCCAACATGTTGTTGATTTCGTCGTGCTCTAAAGTGATCGACTTAGCGTCTTCTTTACCGCCATATACGATGGCAGGGATCTTGTCTGCAAGACGACGTAGGCGGCGGCTCGCACCTTTCCCTATGTCGCTGCGTAATTCAGCTTTTAATGTAAAATCGCTCATTGTGTTTCTCCACAAGTTGAGTAAATAAAAGGTCAAGCCTTGCGACCAGGCTTAACCCGAAAAAATCGGACGCGAATTATACCGTGATCAAGAAGTAAGAAGCTAGCCCATTTCGGCATAATTTCAAGGTTTTTTGGGGGTTTTAGGGCATTTTTCTTGTAATGAGGCCTAAAAAGCAAAATCCCGCGTCTATGCGCGGGAATTTACTATTGTGTAACCGTGTTCGAGCGTTAGGTTCTAACGTAGAAACCTTAGTCTAAAAGCGCTTAATCTAGAAACATGGTCGAAATCGATTCTTCCGTGTTTACACGGCGAATAGATTCACCTAAAAGAGGCGCTAGGTCGAGTGTCTCAATACGTTCACAAGATTGAGCGTCGTCGCTCAGCGGAATCGTATTAGTAATAACTAAGGCATCTAAATCTGAATTATTCAGGTTGTCTATAGCTTTGCCTGATAAAACAGGGTGCGTGGCATAGGCTGATACGCTGTTGGCACCATTGTCTTTCAGCGCTTTGGCTGCCTGACACAAGGTTCCTGCGGTATCTACCATATCATCAACAATGACACAGTCTCGGCCAGTGACATCACCGATGATGTTCATGACACTAACTTCGTTCGCACGCTGGCGACGTTTGTCGATAATGGATAAATCAGCATCGTTTAACCGTTTTGCGATTGCTCTAGCTCGTACAACACCGCCAACATCTGGAGAAACAACCATTAGGTTTTTGCCAGATTGCGAAGCGATATGGTCGAGAAGTACAGGAGTCGCGTAAACGTTGTCTACCGGAATGTTGAAGAAACCCTGGATTTGGTCGGCGTGTAAATCAACCGTTAACACACGATCAAAACCAACGCCACTAATCATGTCGGCGACGACTTTTGCACTGATGGGTACACGAGCTGAACGCACTCGGCGATCTTGACGCGCATAACCAAAGTAAGGAATAACCGCTGTTATGCGCTTAGCGGAAGCACGTTTAAGTGCGTCAGCCATAATGATCAACTCCATCAAGTTGTCATTGGTCGGCGCACAGGTTGATTGAATAATGAAAACGTCTTTACCACGAACATTCTCAAGGATCTCAACATTACACTCGCCATCACTAAAGCTGGAAGTGTTGATTTTACCAAGAGGAACTTTTAGATAAGTGGAAATACGTTGAGCGAGATCAGGAGTGGCGTTACCACTGAAAAGCATTAAATCTGACATCGGAAAGCCCTGTGTTTTGCCCCAAATTCACAAGCAGAGAGTTGATGTTGAAACGTAAAGAAAATGGCAGGGGTAGCTGGATTTGAACCAACGAATGGCGGCATCAAAAGCCGCTGCCTTACCGCTTGGCGATACCCCTGCAATGTAGCACCTTAAATTAGCGGAGAAGTGTTAATACCTCTTGCTGTTAAGGTTAGCCAGCGCTGCTTGCACAGTGCCGCTATTTTACGGACTTCTCGCTCATTGTCAAAGGTTAAGAACACACAACTTCCGGTTCCTGTCAGCGTCGCTTTTCCAAATTTACCAAGAAACTCAAGGGCTTCCCGGACCTTAGGGTAAAGCTCTGCGACAAGAGGCTCGAAGGCGTTGTAACCAAGTTCTAAACTTGCCTCTGTGCGAGTGGCGCGTAATTTAATCGGTTTATTGTCTCTTGTCAACGCTGGATGCGAAAAAATTTCTGAAGTGTTTATTTTTACATCAGGGTAGACGATTAAATACCACTTTTGGGGTAATTCTGCATCGGTTAAAATTTCACCAATGCCTTCTGCCCAAGCTGTTTTACCTTTGACAAAAACGGGCACGTCAGCACCTAACATTTTACCAATGTCGCAAAGCTGCTTATTTTCCAAACCAAGCGACCATAATTTATTCAGGGCTACGAGGGTAGTCGCTGCGTCAGAACTTCCTCCACCCAGCCCTGCGCCGGAAGGAAGCTTTTTATTGAGAGTGATGTCCGCGCCTTGTTGCTTTTTCTTATAAGGTTCGAGTGCGCGAGCAGCTTTAATAATGAGGTTATCATCGCTCGGGACTTCTTCGTATTCAGACTGAAGCGTGACTTTCCCGGAGTCATTCGGTTTTATCCAAATCTCATCGCCACAATTTAGAATTTGAAATAAGGTCTGTAACTCATGATAGCCATCATCGCGACGGCCGAGAATTCTAAGTTCTAGATTGAGTTTGGCAGGAGCAGGCCAATAAGAGTAGCCCTGCTCGTTGGTATAAGCTGTCGGGTGTGAAAAGGTCATCAGTTAGTCTCCGCTAGGCGCTATTTCCCAAGAGCGGATCGACAGAACGATTTTGTTTGTACCTTGAGCTCCGTTGTTTTGCACAATGCGAATCTTATCCGGCATTTTTAGGTTAATGGTTTTATCGACGCTGTCGCCATTATTAACTATGGGCAATTCAGCGTCATCGTAACGAACAAAGTCGACCACATAGTCGAGGTACTTGATCTGCTGCAACGTCCCATCGGCATTAATCAGAAGGTCACTTTTGTTAATACCTGTTGGTAGCCCTTTGATCCAGTCCTGCATTAACCCCACTGGAATATCCCAGCCGGATACGCCGTATAGTAGCTGACGCGCATCAAAACCTTCGTAATGTTCATCATCGCCGGTGTCCAAGGTGCTGATATGTGGCTGGACCTTGAGGATCATATAAGTTTGGCCGAAGGCACCGTACATACGAAAGGTAAATCGATTAGGTTCTTGTTGTTGCCACAGGAAGTTTGACGAAAAACTGTCGTCAGGGTGTGTGATACCGATTCGCCCTTTGAGCTGATACTGTTCAAAGGTTTTTAGCAGCTTGTAGTGTTTCTGCCACAGTGGATCATCCCAGACGGTGGTTTCCTGCTTCACAGGAACTGTTTCGCATGCTGCTAATAATAGGATGATAACTGTGGTCAGAAGTAGGTTTCTTATTGTTTTTATAGGCATAAAGATTCGTCAGTAATATGATTCGTTTGGGTTGTGGAAGCGATCTTTCGACTAATGATCGAGCAAGTTCGCTTCGGGGAAACGCCTGAGTGTGCGCAAAATATACTGGTTATTCGGGTTAGTTCGCAAGGCTTTTTGCCAAACGGCGATCGCTCGTTCTTGTAAATCCATCGCCCACAATACTTCGCCAAGGTGTGAAGCGATTTCTGGTGTCGCCTCTTGTTCATAAGCCATTTCTAAGTATTTTAACGCCTGGTCATAATTTCCCAAGCGATAATGAACCCAGCCCATAGAGTCTTGAATCGCTACATTATCTGGTTGTTCTTGGTAAGCACTCTCAATCAAGTCTTTGGCTTCTTCTAGGGAGCGGTTGAGATCTGCTAGGGTGTAGCCTAGCGAATTTTTTGCGTGGTAATGTTCAGGATCCATTTTTAACACTTGTCGCAGGTCACGCTCCATGGAACTGTAATACTCAAGGGGTTCTGCTGCGAGGGCTTTACTATAGAGGAGCTCGACATTATTCGGGTTTTTGGCTACTGCATCTTCGACCAGCTGGTACGCCAGAAGGTAGCTGTTACGTCCTTGCAGGAAGTTGACGGCGATTAAAATAATATCGTTTTTAAGCGACTGCTCATTAACGCTTTGCTCAATAGATTGTACCGACTCCACAAATTCAGAAACGGACTGAGTCTGATTTAATAGTTGAAGCTTTAGATAGAATAAAAACGGCTTGTTAGGAGTCACTTGCAGCGCAGAGGATATTCTGCGGCTTGCCTGCTGGTAATCCCCCGACTGAGTCAGTAGATTAATTTCAAACTCTAGCAAGCGCTGACGATCATCCAAGCCCACTTTCCGTTGTGCCTGACGCAAGCTGCTAATAGAACGTTGCAGCATGTCGTTTTCAGCGTATAACTGTGCCAATTCGGTACGGGCAGTCATGTAATAACGGCCAAGTGGCACCATTTCATAGCAGCTGTACGCCTTAATGAAGTCATCGACACGTGCTGCTGAGTCCGCACAATAATAGCTGCTGATTTCTTTTTTGTAGTTTTCTTGAGCCAGTTGCCAAAAGTGCTCGCTGGATTTTTGGTAGTTTTCCATGGCGTAGTAGCTGCTGGCTTCTAGAAATAAGGTTTGATGATCTTTGGGTTTAGCTTCAAGCACTCGGTTAAACGCCGTTAGTGCTTCTTTAAAGCTACGTTGCGTATAAAGAAGTTCGCCAATTTTGTAGGTTTGTTCGATGGTTAACTGGTTGTTCTGCAATATGCTGCTGAGGTACTGCTGACGTTGCTGGTTTGAATGCAGCGCTAAAGCTTCACCTTTCAGCTCGATGGCGGACAAAAAATTGGGCTTTTCGCTTAATGAGTAATCTAAGAGCTGTTGAATACGATCATAGTGCTCTAAAGGCTTATCGGATTTAAGGCGTAAATAAGCCTCCGCGGTGGCGATATAAGGCGATGAGAGCGGGTCGTTAACCTGATAAAAGAAGTCAATAAAGTCAGCTTCTTCCTGAAAGCTCGCCATGCGTAAGAGTTCGTAAAGCTTTTCGTCTTCATTCTTAGGAAGCAAAGGCATTAGCTTATAAAGGTAGCCTTCAGCATCCAGTCGTTTGTTTTGAGCTAGGCTGGCGATTAAGGCAATTTTATAGGCGTTTTTGTCGTCAGGAGCAGATGCCATCCATAACTCAGTGGCTTCTAGAGAGTTGCTGTAATCTCGCTCAATTAAAGCGACCATGGCCGCACGCGAGGAAAGCTCTTTACTGCCTGTCTGTTCGGCGGCGTAAAAATAATTGCTCTGCGCCACGTCGTACAATTTCTGCTTATTGGCTATGTCCGCTAACAGAATACTAAAATAGAGTTGGCTACGATCTTCTGCTGATAATTCGGCAACAGAAGGGTGCTCCGGCACTTTGGGAAGGCTGGCTTCTGTTGGGGTTTCAATCTGTTGGAGCTGCGTTGTGGTGCAGGCGGCTAATAAAATGCAGCAGGTTGAAACCAGTAGGGTTTTAGCCGAGAAACGTGTCTTCATACGTCTAGTATAAAAGATTCCTATAAATGTTTTGTGAAAGTAGCTCACAGAAGCCCTGCAGAGAAAGTTCGATACAGGAGGCTTTGTGAAAAAACAGTACATAGAGGCCTTAAAAACAGAGTATCAGGAATATAGGGGCTGTACAGCGTAAAATGTGGTTTTGACGAATTTTTAAGATTAGCGGACACACTGAAGCGGTGTTATAATTCGCGCCAATTGCATGCCTTAAGCTATTAGCTGAGCCATGTCGTGTCTTTATTGAGTGACCTTGTTGATAGCTATTTCAAACCTATGTCTTTGATTGTTTTAGGAATAAACCATAAAACTGCACCGCTTGCGATTCGTGAGACGGTGGCTTTCGCCGATCATGAGTTGGGCGAAATCATGGCTGAAGTCAAAGCTCAGACCGGTGGTTCTGAAGTAGCGCTATTATCGACCTGTAATCGGGTTGAGTTCTACTTATCCAATGAATCACAAGATCACCAACAAATCAGAACGCAGTTACTCGAATGGTTAAAAGCTAAGAAAGAGCTGAACGATGATTTAGAGCAGGCCATTTATTACCACAAAGGCGTTGATGCTGTAACGCATTTGATGAAGGTAGCGAGCGGTTTAGATTCGATGGTTTTAGGCGAGCCGCAAATTTTGGGGCAGCTAAAGGCCTGTTATCAGAAGGCCAAACGAGCGGGCACTGTTGAGCAAGTGATGGAGCGTTTGTTCCAGAAAACCTTTGCCGCCGCTAAGCGCGTACGCCATGAGACTGAAATTGGCTCAAACCCTGTTTCGGTGGCTTATGCCGCAGTAACTCTAGCCAAGCATATCTTTGCCGACTTTTCTAAATTGACGGTGTTATTCGTCGGTGCGGGCGAGACCATTGAACTGGCGGCGCGCCATTTGGAGCAAAGTGGCGTGAAGCAAATGGTCATGGCGAATCGAACGTTAGCTAATGCCCACAAGCTGGCTGATGAGTTTGAAGGTAAAGCGGTTGGCTTAGACGCGATTCCACATTATTTAGCGCAAGCCGATATTGTGATTAGCTCGACCGGAAGTATGTTGCCCATTATTGGTAAGGGAATGGTCGAGTCTGCGATTCAGCAGCGCCGTCGTAAAAGTATGTTTATGGTGGATTTAGCGGTGCCGCGTGATATAGAAAGTTCTGTGGCAAAGTTGGATGACGTTTATCTATATAGTGTTGATGATTTAGAGGGCGTGATTCAAGAAAATATGCAGGCGCGCCAAGAAGCGGCAGAAGAAGCCTTGGTGATATTGGACGAGGCGGCTGAGGACTTTGAGAAGTGGCATGCCGGGCGACAGAAACATGATACAGTGCGCGAATTGCATCAGGTCTTTGCTGAGATTGCACAGGCAGAACTTGAGCGAGCAAAAGCACAGTTGAAAAGCGGTAATGATGTTGAAGCGGCTTTGGAGAATTTTTCCCATCGCCTCACTAAAAAGTTTTTGCACCAGCCTATGGTTTGGCTAAGAGAAGACGATGAAGAGTTAGACCGTCACGATATTACGCGTCAACTGTTTCAGCTTGACAAAGGCTCTGATGATTAAGTAAAACAGGCGATTAGCGCTTGTTTTATAAAGAATTTCACCGATAGGAACAAAGAAATAACATGTTGCAGGATTCTGTCAGTCAAAAATTAGAAGGTTTGGTCGATCGCCATGAAGAGCTAGAAGCTTTATTGGGCGATCCAGAGATTATTTCTGATCAAAATAAATTTCGCGACTTGTCGAAAGAGTATTCTCAGCTCGAAGAAGTGGTCAAAGCGTTCCAGGACTATCAAGAAGCTTTAGAAGATCTGCAAAACGCAGAAGAGATGCTGAAGGATGATGATCCTGATATGCGCGAAATGGCTCAAGAAGAGTTAAAAGCGTCGAAAGCGACTATTGAGCAACTCGAAGTTGATTTGCAGAAATTACTGCTGCCACGCGATCCGAATGATGACAAGAACACCTTCCTAGAAATTCGTGCCGGAACCGGCGGTGATGAAGCTGCGATTTTTGCGGGTGATTTGTTCCGTATGTACAGCAAATACGCAGAAAAGAAACGCTGGCAGGTGGAAGTGATTAGTGAAAGCCAGAGCGAGCAAGGTGGTTATAAGGAAATTATTCTACGTATCGTGGGCGATGCTGTGTTCTCACACTTAAAATTTGAGTCTGGCGCCCATCGTGTTCAGCGCGTGCCGGAAACGGAATCACAAGGCCGTATTCACACCTCGGCTTGTACCGTAGCTGTGATGCCAGAAGCGGATGAAATTGATGCGATTGACATTAACACTGCGGATTTGAAAGTGGATACTTTCCGTGCATCGGGCGCTGGTGGTCAGCACGTGAATAAAACGGATTCTGCGATTCGTATTACCCACTTGCCGACGGGTGTTGTGGTGGAGTGTCAGGATGAACGCTCGCAGCATAAGAACCGCGCCAAAGCGATGTCAGTTTTGCAGTCTCGCTTACAAGCGGCAGAAGAAGCCAAGCACCAGTCGGAGCAGACTGAGATGCGTCGTAATTTGGTCGGTACGGGCGATCGTTCAGACCGTATTCGTACTTATAATTACCCTCAAGGTCGTATGACGGATCACCGTATTAACCTTACTCTGTATAAGCTTGATGAAATCATGGAAGGCGATATTGATCAGATTTTAGAGCCTTTAGTGCAAGAGCATCAGGCGGATCAGTTGGCCGCGCTTTCAGGCCAATCTTAAACAGATTTATAGAGGTCGGCGAATGTGAGCAAGACCGTTCAACAAGCGTTGGCATGGGCTACTTCAGAGCTAAAAAATAGCGATAGCCCAAAGCTAGATGCTGAAATTATCCTTGCTGATCTATTGCAACAATCTAGAACTTGGCTCAAAACCTGGCCCGAAACATTATTAACTGATGATGAGTATGGGCGTTTTGAGCAGAGCATCAGCCGTCGACAAAAAGCTGAGCCGGTGGCCTATATTACTGGGCACCAAGACTTCTGGACCTTATCGCTTAAAGTCACCTCCGATACATTGATTCCTCGACCAGAAACTGAGCATTTGGTTGAGTTAGCCCTGAGTAAAATTCCAGTAGAAGAAGAACATAATATTGCCGACCTAGGGACAGGAACGGGGGCGATTGCTTTAGCTATTGCCAGCGAGCGTCCTAAAAGTCAGGTCTGGGCTATGGATATAAGTTCGGGGGCTTTAGAGATCGCTGAACACAATCGACAAAAGTATCAGCTGGAAAACCTTGTCTGCCAGCAAGGTCATTGGCTGAAAGAGTGGCGAGGTGAAAAGTTTCATCTTATCGTCAGTAACCCTCCGTATATTGAGCAGAATGATCCACATTTAGCTGATCTTACCTATGAGCCTATTACTGCCTTGGTGGCAGAGCAAAAAGGTCTGTCTGATATTATTGAAATTGCGCAGCAGGCGATGGTTCATCTTAAAGCGAGTGGTTGGATAATGTTCGAACATGGATTTGATCAAGCTGTCGCTGTACGCCAAATCCTGCAAGCGCAAGGTTTTGTAGAAATAGAGTCTTTAGCGGACTATGCGGGGCAAGATCGAGTGACCTACGGGCAAAAGCCGGAACTTTAAATCCTAAGGCCGGTCTTCATAATAAGGGTGTTCCGAATCCTGCCAAGAACGAAAAGTATTAAAGAATAGTCAATCTGTGAAAATAATCTTGTATGCTAGGCTTTTAAGCTTGCTGAGTTTGACAAGTATTGTTAGAGTAACGCGATTGAGAATATTCTCACAAGCCTTGTCGCTATTGGTTTTAAGCCCTTTTTAATGACAATTATTTTAACGAATTTGAGTAAAACAAGTTTTAAGCGGGAAACCTCCTCCGATGTTTAATAAATTACGTGGCCTTTTTTCTACCGACCTGTCTATTGATTTGGGTACGGCAAATACTTTGATTTATGTTCGTGACCAAGGAATTGTTCTTGACGAACCTTCTGTGGTCGCTATTCGACAAGATCGCTCAGGCGGCGCTAAGTCGATTGCGGCAGTCGGTGAAGCTGCGAAAAGAATGCTAGGTCGTACGCCTGGCAACATCGTTGCGATTCGTCCTTTGAAAGACGGCGTGATTGCTGACTTTGAAGTGACTGAAAAAATGTTACAGCACTTTATCCGTAAAGTTCACGACAATACGTTTTTTCGTCCAAGCCCACGTGTTTTAGTTTGTGTGCCTTGTGGTTCGACGCAGGTTGAGCGTCGTGCGATTAAAGAATCAGCGTTAAGCGCTGGTGCTCGTGAAGTGTATTTAATCGAAGAGCCTGTGGCAGCCGCAGTTGGTGCTGGCTTACCTGTTAACGAGGCGCGCGGTTCGATGGTGGTGGATATCGGTGGTGGTACCACTGAAATTGCAATCCTATCGTTGAACGGTGTGGTTTATTCAGATTCTGTGCGTATCGGCGGCGATCGTTTTGATGAAGCCATTATCGAGTATATCCGTCGCAATTACGGCACTATTATTGGTGAAGCAACTGCGGAGCGAATTAAGCACGAAATCGGCACAGCATACCCAGGTACTGAAGTTCGTGAGCTGGATGTACGAGGCCGTAATTTGGCGGAAGGTATCCCACGTAGCTTTACTATTAATAGCAATGAAATTCTTGAAGCATTACAGAACCCGCTTCATAGCATTGTCCGAGCGGTAAAAACGGTTCTGGAGCAATCGCCACCTGAGTTGGCTTCTGATATTTCAGAGCGAGGGATGGTTTTGACCGGCGGTGGTGCATTGATTCGTGATATTGATCGTTTACTGATGGAAGAAACGGGTTTGCCGGTGATTGTCGCTGAAGATCCCTTAACGTGTGTGGCGCGTGGCGGTGGTAAAGTCTTAGAAACCATCGACGAGCACGGCGGTGACTTGTTCTCAGACGATTAGTAGAACAAAAAATCCATTAAAATCGGGCACTTAGATTGCCCGATTTTTGTATCTGTTGTCCAAAAATTGCTAAACTAAAGTCTATTGACGTGGACTAACCATAAGAATTTACTCTCTCGGGAGGAGTAGGCCATTAAAAATCTATTCGCACGAGGCCCATCACTGGTTTTGCAGTTAGTGTTAAGCTTGATTTTAGCTGCTATTTTGATGGTTCTTGATTATCGCTATGATTACTTAAGTAGCGCCCGTAAAGGCGTGTCCACGGTATTAGCTCCTATTTATTTCTTAGCAAACTTACCCAATGAAGTTACCGCCTGGGCTGATAACAACATTGTGAGCCGAAATGATTTATTAGGTGAGAATCGTCGCTTGAAAGATGAACTCTTGATTCTGAAGGCACAAAATCAGCGTTTGATTGGTTTGGAATCTGAGAATGCTCGGTTGAGAGCTTTGTTGGGCTCGTCGCGAACTCTCAGAGGAAAGCGAGTTATTGCTGAGGTGCTAAATATTGATAGCAGTTTATTTGCTAATGAACTGCTGTTAAATAAAGGGAGCTTGGATGGCGTTTTTGTGGGGCAACCGGTGGTTGATGCTGAAGGAATCATGGGGCAGGTTGTTGAGGTATCAACCTCTACCTCTCGAATGATTCTATTAAATGATCAAAAGCATGCGATTCCAGTTCGAGTTGATCGTAATGGCGTTCGTGCCATTGCACAGGGTAATGGACAAACGCTTTACTTACGCCACTTACCCAATACGATTGATATCGAAGAGGGTGATTTGCTACTGAGTTCTGGCTTGGGTCAAAAGTTTCCAGACGGCTACCCAGTAGCTAAAGTAATGTCAGTGATTCGTCAATCAGCTCAACCTTACGCTGAGATCTTGGCAGAACCGACGGCGAATATTAACCGCGCGAATCATGTGCTATTGCTGTGGCCTTACCATGATCCAGCTACTAGCTCGGCAACTGCTGATGCTCGAAGTGAAACCAACGGAGGTTCGGATGCAGACTAAGACCAAACGCGGAACCTGGGTGATCATCCTAACGTTCATTTTCGCCCTTATTCTTAGCGTGATTCCGTTGCCAGAATCATGGTTACCGTTTAGACCAGATTGGTTGCTGCTCGTCTTTTCTTACTGGGTCATTGCGTTACCGCACCGAATCGGCTTGTTATGGGCTTTTGTTTGGGGGTTAATCTTTGATGGCTTACTAGGCAGCACGTTGGGCTTACACAGTTTCACCTTGTGCGTTATAGCATTTATTTTACAGCTTAATTATTTAAGAGTTCGGATTTACCCGATCTGGAAACAGGCCTTAACCATGGGTGGACTTAGCTTTTTGTACCTTGCGCTAATACTGTGGTTATCACGAATAACCGGTAGCCCTGAGAGTGACTTAAGCTATTGGATCTCTGCGGGCATAAATGCGGTGTTATGGCCGTGGTTGTTTATTTTATTACGTGATATACGTCGATATTTTAAGGTGTCTTAACCATGAGCGCAGCTTTCTCCACAATATACCTAGCGTCCGGCTCGCCGCGTCGACAGGAACTGTTGACGCAGTTGGGCGTGGATTACATCCAGGTGGCAAATGATTTTGATGAAACACGCTTTGATCATGAGTCGCCACCAGATTACGTTGAACGTGTGGCTTTGGGAAAGGCGAAGTCAGCTGTTAGCAAGCTCGATAACCCCAAGGGTTTACCATTATTAAGTGCGGATACTACTGTGGTCCATAACGGTGAACCGTTAGGTAAACCTCGCGATCTGGAGCATGCGGCTGAGCTGTTACTGCGTTTAAGTGGCGAGCGACATAAAGTTATGTCTAGCGTGGTGGTTGCGCTGAGTGGTGATTATTTCCAAAAGACAGTGGAAACTCAGGTTAAATTTGCAACGTTAAAACAGAAAACTATTGAAGCCTATTGCCAAACCAAAGAGCCGTTAGGAAAAGCGGGTGGTTATGCTATACAGGGCGTTGGTGGTAGTCTGATTGAAGAGATTCACGGCAGCTATACCAATGTTGTTGGTTTGCCGGTTTACGAAACACGCCAACTGCTGGAGCAGGTTAATATTCAGTTCGCGTTAAGTCGTTTGAACTAAGCTGGAGTGAGGTTGTTAAATCATGCGTGATGAAATACTCATTAATACCACCCCTCAAGAGACCCGCGCTTCTATCGTGGAGAATGGTGTGTTGCAAGAACTGCACATCGAACGCACTGAAAACCGCGGAATCGTCGGCAATATCTATAAAGGCGTGGTCAAGCGAGTGATGCCGGGTATGCAGGCGGCGTTCGTTGATATTGGTCACGTCAAAGCCGCGTTTTTGCATCTAGCGGATATTGTGACGGATAAGGCTGAAGGTAGTAAGCAAGCAATTGAAGGCTCGCAGTTATTGGATAAACAGCAAGCTCAGGAAACGGATATTACTTCAGTGCTGCATGAAGGGCAGAAAATTATTGTTCAAGTCATCAAAGATCCGATCAGCAGTAAAGGTGCGCGTTTAACAACTCATATTACGATTCCATCCCGTTACTTGGTACTGATGCCTGACACTGAACACGTCGGGGTATCGCAGCGAATTGATGATCAGGATGAGCGAGTTCGTTTACGGGAGCTTTTAGAAGATCATGAGAAACTGGATAACGGTTTTATTATTAGAACCGCTGCTGAAGGAGCGAGCGAAAAAGAATTGGTCAGAGATGCCTTGTTTTTAGCAAAACTTTGGAATGGCATCACCGAGAAATCTAAGGGTGTTAAAGCGCCGGGATTGATTCATGAGGATCTGGGTTTAGAGTTGAGAATTATGCGCGACATTTTTGAAGACGATGTCGAGCGTGTTCGAATTGATGATGAGCGTACGTTAGAGCGAATCATAAAGTTTGTGAAAGAATTTTTGCCAGAAATGGAAAGCCGTATTGAGCTTTATCAAAGCGAGCGTCCTATTTTTGATTTATATAACGTCGAAGAAGAAATCAAAAAAGCGCTAGAGCGAAAGGTGCCATTAAAGTCTGGCGGGTACTTGGTGATTGACCAAACTGAAGCTATGACCACCGTTGATGTTAATACGGGAGCTTTTGTTGGTCATAAAAATCTCGAAGAGACGATTTTCAGAACCAATTTAGAAGCGGCGACTGCTTTGGCTCGTCAGTTAAGATTAAGAAATCTAGGCGGCATCATAATCGTTGATTTTATTGACATGAAGGAAGAGGAACATAAAAGGCAAGTGTTGCGAACTTTAGAGAAACTTCTAGAGAAGGATCATGTCAAAACCCAAATAACCGAAGTGTCTTCGCTTGGCTTAGTTGAGATGACTCGTAAGCGTTCGCGGGAAAGTCTTGAACGGTTGTTGTGCGAACCTTGCCAGCAGTGTAATGGACGGGGTTACGTTAAGACAGCAGTAACGGTGTGTTATGAAATTTTTCGTGAGTTAAGTCGTGCTGCGAGAACTTACGATGTACAAAAGTTCCTGGTGTTAGCGAGTCAAGAAGTTGTTGATTGCTTGTTGGACGAAGAAGCAAGCAGTTTGGGTGATTTAGAAGTGGATATTGATAAACCAATCAAGTTGCAGGTAGAGAGCCTTTACTCGCCGGAGCAATTTGATGTGGTCTTGATGTAGTTGGATATTTAATGGCGAAGACTTTGACACGATTATTGCGACGCTTTGCAACATATGCCTTATGGCTGGTGTCGATTGTTGTCATTATCTTTGTTTTATTCCTATCAGTTATTAAGTTAACGCTACCGTATTGGACCGACAATAAGGAGCGAATGACCGCTCTAGTCGAAAATCAGATTGGCGGGACTTTTGATTATCAAAGTTTAGAAATTGATTGGTCAGAGTTTAAGCCTAGCGTTTTTATCGAGAGCGCTCAGTGGAGTAACAACAAGAAAACACAATCCTTTAAAGCCAACAAGACCTACATTGTCCTAAATTTTTGGGAAAGTTTATTTAAAGGATACCTGATTACTGAAACGATAGAGTTAAATCAGGTTGATGCTGAAATTGATGTCTCTCAGGCTCAACCGGACAATAGTATCTTTTCTACTGATTGGGGGCTGTTACTAAAACGCTATCCTGAAGTCATTGACCAAGAGTCGATAAAAGTCGACAACCTCAGTATTAATTTACATAAGAATGATGACTCTCGACAAGTACAGTTGAGTTCGTTCAACTTCCAAAAGCTGGGCAAACAACGCCAGTTAATAATCGAATCCCAAAGCTCCTTTGCATCCCAGGTTAGGTTGGTTATAGAGTCTAAGGGCCAGCCATTCGAAAACAATAACGCTATAAAAATCTATGGTTTGTTAAGAGATTTCGACGTGGTGGATAGCACTAGATTTTTTGAATTGCCTCAAGGAATACCTGTCGAAATAGCAGATACTGAATTTTGGTTAGAATACGCAGGAGAAGCACCAAAGTCGGGACGCTTATTGTTTTCTGCTGGAAGCGCGAGTTCGCAGGTGGCGCAATTAGATGCTGAAATTAATTATCAATCAGAAGGTCCCTTATCAATATTTTCTAGTGATCAGTTTCACGTGGTGGAGCGCTCCGGCGTTGATAGTTTAAACCGTTACGATAGCTATTTTAAATTGGTCAGGAATGAACAGTCTCCTAACGACATTAATTGGTTGTTGGAAGCGGAAAATACTCCTATTGGCTACTTTTCTACTTTAGCTACGCCATTTCTGCCGGTCAAAATTAGAGAAGCTCTACTGCAAGTTCAGCCTCAAGGTGAGCTGGTGGCGCTCGATATTGAAGCGGTACAAACGGGGGACGGCTTACGGCCAAAATACGGAAGTGCCGAAGCCATTAATTTATCGACAGAGCAAAGTTCGATATCGCCAAAGCTAGAAGTAGACCGAATCACGATTAGCGATGAAGGTGACGGTTGGCGCTTAAAGGCAAATGCATCCAGCAGCCTTGTGGTATGGGATGGTGTATTTAAAGAGCCGATACCTGCCGAGAACTTTAGTTTAGATACTTGGGTCAGTTTTGTGGGTAGCCCTTTGCTCAATATCAATAGACTTGAGTTTATAAATGATGATGTGAACGTTATTGGCAGCGGTACGGTGAGAGCGTTAGAGGATGATGTTGATTTATCTCTGTATGCTGAAGCCAGAGATATTAATATCGGTGAGCTAGAAAAGTACTGGCCTCGAAACGAACTCAAAGATGATGTTTTAGAGTTCTTAGATATGGCTCTAATTAGTGGCACAGTAGAACTAGCAACTCTAACTTGGCGTGGTAACTTTGAGGATTTTCCTTACGAAAACAAAGCCGGTCAATTTGATATACAGGCGAGCGTTAAAGAGAGCCAATTTAAGTTTGATCCAGACTGGCCTATGGCTGAAGGTTTGTCGGCTTCGGTTCAGTTCTCGAATAACGAAATGTTTCTTTCCGCCGATCAAGGAAGCGTACTGGGTAACGATATAGGTAAGGTTGAGGGAGTTATTGAGTCGTTATTTACCGAAGGCTCGGTTTTAAGTTTAAGTATTAATAATCATGTAGCATTTGAGCCCTACCAAGCCTTATTCATGAACTCTCCTCTGCAGAAATGGTTAGGGGAAGAGTTGCTCGATTTAGAGTTTAGTGGCCAGCTTAAAAACGACCTTCAAGCTGTTATTGCTCTTAGTGATGAGAGTGATGACACAAGCATAACTGGTACTGTGTCATTCGCGGGTGAAAATATTGAGTTAAGCAGCTATCAGTTAGGACTGAATAACCTTAAAGGTCAGCTTCATTATACCGAGCGGGGCGCTTACGCCGAGAAGCTGAAAGCAGAGCTTTGGCAAAGCCCTGTGACTATTGATATTGCTGTCGATGAATATACTAATAATGACGACTTGGTTAATATTGACGCCAACTCTAGTTTCGATCTGGCTAAAGCTGTTTCTTCATTAAATATTCAACTGCCGATATATGTAGAGGGTAGCAGCCAAACTAATTTGCATTATCGACAAGATAGCGAAGGTTCAGAGTCATTAATCGTGCGTAGCGATTTACAAGGAACGGAGATTAATGGGCCATCTTGGATCAGTAAGGAAAGAAACGAAGAAAGCTCTTTCTTGGCGACACTCTATCGAAAGAGTAACCGGATACATGCTCGAACAATTTATCGCGACACTGTTTCCTCACAGTTAGATTTTGGTGTAGACACACCTGGAGACATTAATGGCGTCATTGCCTTAGGAGATCTCGCGACTCACTCTATTGAAGTGCCGAAGAAGGGCGTTGCTATCGAGGGGTTCTTTGGAGAAATTCATAGTAACGAGTGGCTAAATAGCCTACAAGTTAAAAAAGAGGGTGAGTTTTATTGGCCTGAGTGGATTGAGCGTATTTCTGTAAGAACGGCGTTGTTCACGATTGCAGGCCAGTCCTTACATGATGTGGTGTTTACCGATTCGTTATTGATCGATGAGAGTATAAGGTTCAATGTCGAAGCGCGAGAAGGATTGGGCAACTTAACTTTATATAACGATGGCCGTAAGCATGTCACCATTGAAAAGTTAGATATAGAGCTCGACTCATTTAGCCGCCTTTCTGATTCAGAGGTGACTATTAACAAGTCATCGCTAGATAACTGGCAGCTAGAGTGCTTAAGCTGCAAAATAAATGACATAGATACTGGAAAGCTGACCCTTGTATCTAATCTAGAAAATGGAACCGTCGTGGTAAAAGGTGACAGTCAAATTGATGGTCAGCTTTCGGCTTATGTACAAGGAGTTTGGCGTGGTAACGAAAGCAAAGTCGATATCGATTTCACTACATTAGACACCGGGAGCCTGCTAAAGCGCTGGGGCTATGGAGATGGTGTTAAAGATACTAAAACCACTGGTGCGATTAAGCTCAATTGGCCGGGTGGGTTTCATGATATCAGCGTGGCGACATTAAACGGCTCCATTAATTTGGAGGCTGGCGAAGGTTCGGTTAAGGAGTTAAGCGATCGTCAGGCTCGTGTTTTTAGCTTATTTTCACTACAAAGTGTACGGCGTCGCTTATCACTAGACTTTAGTGATTTATTCGAAGATGGTTTCTTTTATGACAAAATGAGCGGCGAGTTCAGGATCGTGGACGGCGTCGTGCACAGCGATAATGTGTTCATTGACGGCACTGCGGCAGATGTTAGAGTGAAGGGCTCTATAGACTTGGTTAAGCAGACTGTTGATCAAAATGTCACGGTTGTACCAAAGTTAGGATCTAGCTTACCCCTTCTAGCTGGCTGGGCGGTTGAGCCGACCACTGGTCTAATTATGTTGTTGATTAACAAGATATTCGAGCCTGTGATTGATGTTGTTGTTAGTATTGAGTACAAGGTAAGCGGTAATTTGAGTAACCCGAGTGTGGTGGAAGTGAGTAAGAAATCCAAAGAGGTTGCTGTCCCAGAGGTTGAAGAAGTCGAAGAAATCACAGAAACAGGAGTGCTTGATGACAATGAAAAAGAAGAGTCTCCTGAGCTTCAGACCGAGCAAGAGCAGCCCCTAGAAGAAAGCGAGGGCGAAAACTGATGTCGAAAGCAAATTCTATTAATATTGGGCTTATTCAGATGTCTTCATCCAGCGTGGTTGAAGAAAACTTGAAGCAAGCTGAACAGCTGATTAAAGCATCCGCACGCGATGGTGCACAAATGGTGGTGTTACCAGAGACTTTTGCGTTGATGGAAAAATACAATGGTCAAAAACTGGACTTTGTGGAGGTTCATTTAGAAGGGCCAATTCAACAGTGGATGCAACGAGTTGCCAAGGAAAATAATGTCTGGCTTATTGGTGGTACCATTGCTGTAGCTTCTGATATTGAGACTCGACCATTTGCCCGCTGCTATGTTTATGATGCGCAGGGAAAAGTGGTGACTCACTACGATAAAATCCATATGTTTGATGTCGCGGTAAAAGATGACGAAGTGTACTCTGAGTCAGATAACACATTGGCCGGTAATGATATTAAAGCCTTCGATTTTAAGGGTATTAAATTTGGGTTGTCGGTTTGTTACGACCTAAGATTCCCGGAGCTTTATCGCGAGTATCAGAAGGATAATGTTGATGTTATATTAGCGCCTTCCGCCTTTACCCTAAAAACTGGCGAGGTTCATTGGCAGTTGTTATTGCAGGCTAGGGCGGTAGAGAATTTATGCTTTGTGGCTGCTTCAAATCAAACGGGTGAGCATGACAACAAGCGAAAAACCTATGGTCACAGTATGTTTATTGGGCCATGGGGGGATGCTTTAAACTCAATGGGCCAGCAAGTTGGTTATGTTAACCAACAGCTTAATATTGAGCAGATTGAAAAGATAAAAAAGCGCTTTCCTGTGCATACTCACAGGCGGCTTTGAGCGAATCGCTATAAGGTAGAAAATGACAAGTATTATACAAACCGTCGAGAGTCACTTATTCAAAGAATCCGATCTTTCAGTTGATGCTATTAAGCAAGCGGTGGAATCTATGAGCCGTTATCAGCAGGATTATGCCGATATTTTTGTACAAGAAGTTGTGATGGAATATTGGCAGTTAGAAGACGGTTTAGTGAAAGACGCCAGCTTTAATTTAAACAAAGGTTTGGGTATTCGTAGTATCGATGGCGAGAAAACTGGCTTTGCGTACGCTAATCAATTTGAATTAACAGCTTTAAATAACGCGTTAACTGCCGCTACCAGTATTAGTCGAGCTGGACAAACCAAGACAGTAAGCTTTAATCAAGCTCAACATAAGCCGAGCTTATATACCCATGAAAAAACACTAGGTGAAGTCGAGCAGTCGCATAAAATTGCGCTATTGCGTCAACTTGATGGAGCAGCAAGGCAACTTGATGAAAAGGTAAAGCAAGTCATCGTCAGTTTGTCGGCGGCAGATGAGAATATGTTGGTAGCCGGTATTGACGGCACTTTAGCTGCTGATGTTAGGCCAATGATTCGTTTAAACGTTACGGTGGTCGCCGAGCATGCTGGTCGTCGTGAGCGCGGTAGCGCAGGCATGGGAGGCCGGTACAACTGGCAGCATTTAATGTCCCTAGACTTAGATGCGCTTGCTAAGAAAGCGGTTGATCAGGCTGTGGTGAATTTGGATGCAGTGGAAGCGCCAGCCGGAACCATGCCAGTGGTCTTAGGCAATGGTTGGCCTGGTGTTTTGTTACATGAAGCCGTGGGACATGGTTTAGAAGGCGATTTCAATCGTAAAGGCTCTTCGGCCTACGCAGGTCGGATCGGTGAAAAGGTCGCTTCGGATCTGTGTACGGTAGTTGATGACGGAACGCTTAAACAGCATCGAGGTTCTTTAAATGTCGATGATGAAGGAACGCCAACTCAGTCCAATATGTTGATTGAGAACGGCGTGCTCAAGGGTTATATGCAAGATAAGCATAATGCACGACTGATGGGGCAAAGCCCGACAGGCAACGGCCGTCGAGAATCTTATGCCCATTTACCGATGCCTCGTATGACGAATACTTTGATGTTAGGCGGCGAATCAGATCCTGAAGAAATTATTCGCAGCGTTAAAAAAGGTATCTATGCGCCTAACTTTGCTGGAGGACAGGTTGATATCACCTCTGGCAACTTTGTATTTAGTGCGAGTGAAGCTTATTTGATTGAGGATGGTAAATTAACGGCACCGATAAAAGGGGCGACTTTAGCGGGCAATGGCCCAGAGGTTTTGAAGTACGCTAGCATGGTGGGTAATGATAGTCAGCTGGACCCAGGTATTGGAATCTGTGGTAAGGATGGCCAGAGCGTTCCTGTGTGCGTGGGGCAGCCTACGTTAAAAGTCGATAAGCTAACGGTGGGCGGAACTCAGGCAGGCTAGCTTAGCTTTGTTCATCGTGAAATTCAGCGTTATCTCTTAGGTAGCGATAGAGTTCACGTTGATACTTAGGTGGTTTGTTAAGTTGGAGTTCTTTAGCAGCGTTCCGCACTAACTGTCGCAACTGTTGGCGATCCAAGTTTGCAGCAACCTGTAGTAGCTCAAATGTTGCGTCATCACCTTCATCAAGCAGTCGGTTACGCCAATGTTCACACAACTTTTCGCGTTGAACCTCTAAAGTGTGTTGCTGATTATCGAGCACTAGCTGTTGTTCAATGGCCTCGACGTCTTCATTACGCAGGAGTTTTCCGATGTACTTGATGTGGCGTTTTAGGCCCGTGTGATGATTGATCTTTGGAATTTCGTTAAGAGCGTGTTTCAAAACGTCAGAAATAGGAAGCACCTGCCATTGTGGTTTCGGCAGTTTGCTTAGACGCTGACCGAGTGCTGTCAGCTCTAGTAGTTCTTTTTTGACTTGTGACTTGGACTTATTTTGGTCTAAGTCATTGTGCTCATCAAATTGATCAGTCATGGAATCGGTTGGTTACTGGATTTTCGTTTATGATAACGTTTTCCTGTGGTGAGTGGTAGCGAGTAAATAGTAAATTAATTATTGATGTAAAGGGTGAATCGATTGACTCAACGTAATAATGAACAATTAACTTTAGCGCAAATTGCAGAACAGCAGGAGCAAACTGCTGACACTATGAAGAAAATCTCTGAGTTAGTGTTAAGCCGAGCGAAAACAGCGGGCGCCGACGATGCTGAAGTTTGGAGTTATAACACCATAGGTAATAGCGTCGAGGTTAGAAATAATGATCTGGAAACTCTTGAGTTTAATCAAGATAGCCACCTTGGAATAAATGTTTACTTTGAGCAACGTAAAGGCACGGTTTCGATTAACGATTTAACCGAAACAGCAGCACTTCAAGGGCTTGAGGCGGCTTGTAATATTGCTAAATTCACTGAGCCTGATCCCTATGCTGGGCTCGTTGAGGCAGCACGCATGGCTTCTGAGTTTCGAGATCTGTCATTAGACCACCCGTCTAGCTTAACGATTGATGAGATGGTTGAGTCGGCAAAAGTTGCAGAGTCAGTCGCATTGAAAAGTCAGCACATTAAGCAATCGGAAGGTGCCAACTGTTACAGCCACCGTTCGGTTTCTTGTTATGCCAATAGCCATGACTTTTGCGGTTTTAATAAAACTACTCGCTACAGCCTTTCTAATATACTGATTGGCGAAACCGATAAAGGGATGCTTCGAGACGGTTACTACACATTGGGCCGAGAGTTTAGAGACTTGCTATCACCGGAAGCAGTAGGTAAAGAGGCTTCACAGAGGATCCAGCGTAAACTAAAGCAAGGTTCATGTAGCTCTGGCAAGTATCCGGTGGTATTTAGCCCGGAAGTTGCTCGAGGTTTATGGTCGCACTTGTTCGGTGCTTTAAAAGGCGGCGCGCTTTATCAGCGTTCCTCGTTTATGCTAGATAAGCTCGGTGAATCAGTTTTGCCCAAGGATATTTCTATCATAGAGGATCCTTTTATTCTGAAAGGGTTGGGCAGTTCTAATTACGATAGCGATGGGGTGGCGACAGCTAAAAGAACGATTGTTGACCAAGGAAAACTAGACGGCTACTTCCTTAGCGGCTATTCGGCACGACGACTTGGGATGGAAGCGACCGGCAATGCTGGCGGGATCCATAATATATTGGTTGAGTCGTCGAAACAGTCTCTCGATTCTATTTTAAAGCAGCTAGGTACGGGTCTTCTAGTGACCGAAGTTATGGGGCAGGGGGTTAATATCGTTACCGGTAACTACTCACGTGGCGCTAGCGGTTTCTGGTTTGAGAACGGTGAAATTCAGCATTATGTTCAAGAAATCACCATTGCTGGTAATTTGGAGCAGATGTTTCAATCAATAGTCGCTGTCGGCGATGATTTAGACATGCGCTCAAGCATCTTAACTGGCTCAGTAGCTATCGACAGTATGACGATAGCTGTTTAAAAGAAAACTGTCTTTAAAATCAGTTTGGTGATTAACCAAAGAAATAAGTCGCCAAACCTAGCAGCGCAAAGAATCCAGCAACGTCAGTTACGGTGGTCAATACGACACCGCCGGCGATAGCAGGATCGATATTTAACTTCTTCAAAATCAATGGGATACTAGCCCCGCTGAGTACCCCAGTTACTAGATTGAATAACATGGCGCCGCCGATGGTAATGGCGAGATGCATGTGGTTAATGCCGGACTCTTTGTAATACGAGAAGGCATAGACAAGCGTGGATATGGTCAGAGCCCAAATTACGCCGTTGATAACACTCACGGCCAATTCTTTCTTCAGTAAGTAAGACTGATTACCATCGCTGATATGGCCGAGTGACATACCCCGAATGACCAGCGTTAAGGTTTGGGTTCCTGCGATACCTCCCATGCTAGGTACGATGGGTAGCAATACAGCGAGGAGAGTGACTTTACCGATAGTTTCTTCGAATAGACCAATTACTAACGCTGCCAAGATAACGGTCAGTAGATTAATACCGAGCCAAATGGCACGTTTTCGAGCAGTGATCATGATTGGACCAAAGGTATCTTCAAGCTCATCCAAACCCGCCATCGACATTAGCGAGTGATCCGCTTCTTCACGGATAACATCAACCACGTCATCAATGGTGATACGGCCTAGCAGTCGCCCTTCTTCATCCAGCACTGGCGCTGAAACTAAATCGTGGCGTTCGAAGATTTGAGCAACCTCAGTATCCTGCATATCCGCTGGGATGGTGAACATTTCTTCGTCCACAATTTGTGTAATGGAGGTGTCAGGATCACATGTCAGAATTGCACTGATTGGCACTGAGCCAATTAAGACATCGCGTGAATTGACGACGTAAAGGTGATCCGTGTTAGGCGGCATATTACCGCGAATGCGCAAATAACGAAGAACGACTTCGACAGAAACTCGTGGACGAATCATGATGGTATCGATATTCATCAAACCACCAGCCGTATCTTCTGGATAAGTCAAAGCGTGCTCAATTAATGCACGGTTTTGCTCATCCAAAAGCCGCAACACTTGATTGCTGACGTTATGCGATAGATCGCCCAGAATGTCTACGACGTCATCGGTATCCAGATCGGCGAGAGCATTTGCCAGCTCTTGTGGCTGCATGTTCTCGATGAAGTTTTGACGAATTTCGTCGTTGAGATGTTGTAGAACATCACCTTCACGCTCTTTATCGAGCAATTGCCAGATAACGTTACGCACACGAGGCGGCGTTGATTCGAGAAGGTGTGCAATGTCCGCGGAGTGAAGCTCTTCCAGTAAATTTCGAACGGGTATTAAGTGACCACTATCAAGTGCAGAATTAAGAAGCTGTAGCTGTTCTTGACGAGTCTGGTTGTTCTGATTCTCAGCCATAGCCGTTGCCTCGTTAGTGGTTGATTTTACTGCTTATTCTAACGTAGGTGTTATACCCAAGCAACTTGTAAATCCTAGGCCCCAGAGCTTTTCAAGGTGCTAGGCATGCTTATTAAAATACAGTAAGTTTACATCTGATTGAGTCTGATATGCTCGACTGAAATGTTGGGGTAGTGCTGTTTTAAGTAGCGGCCAAGTGTTTCGACCATGTAGACCGAGCGGTGTCGTCCGCCAGTACAGCCGATTGCGCAGGTAAAGTAACTTCTGTCTTGCTTACTAAACTCTGGAATCCAAGTGGTCAGGAAGACTTTTAGCTGCCATGTGTACTCCATCACCATAGAGCTTGAAGAGAGATACTCTTCGATTTCTTTATCTTTACCAGTAAAGTCACGAAGCTCTTCAATCCAGTAAGGATTTGGTAAGCAGCGGACATCAAAGACAAAGTCTGCGTCTTTTGGCGCACCGTGTTTAAAGCCGAATGAGACTAAGCGAATATCCATTTGAGGGGCTTTATTTGAACTTACGCGCTCCCGTACTCGTTCGCGAAGGTCATGGGGCGTTAACTCTGAAGTATTGATGACTAGGTCTGCCAGAGCTCTGACTGGCGCCAGCAATTGATTTTCTTCGTTAATCGCATCGCGCAGAGAATAGCCCTGCTTCGTCAGAGGGTGTCTGCGGCGTGTTTCACTAAAGCGTTTGAGTAAGACGTTTTCATCGGCATCAATAAATAAAATACGCGCATGGGGCGCAGTATCTTTAATTTTCTCCATTTCACCAGAGAAATTTTGCAGATCTGATGGGTTTCGGGCATCCACACTGATGGCTATCAGCTCACTTTTTAGGATGTGATCATTGATCACATTTAGGGTTAAACTAAGCGGCAGATTATCAATGCAGTAGTAGCCAGCATCTTCTAATGCTTTGAGTACAACAGATTTTCCTGACCCCGATCGTCCGCTGACAATAACAAGTTTCACGAAGCTTCATCCTTAGTGCTATATTCTTTAATGGCGTGTTCAATGATATCAAATAATGCTTCATTATTGTGAGCATTTCGGATTTGGGCACATAACGTTTTGTTATCAAAGATGGCTTTAATAAGTTCAATTCCCTTTAGCTCTCTAAAATCTAAGTCCTGTGGAATCAATAAAGCGAAAATAATATCCACGTTTTCTTTGTCAGAAGCGAAGAAATCAACGCCTTCTTCATCTAGGGTAGCTAAAATGGCGACAGGCTGCTCGCATGATTCCAAGCGACCATGAGGCAGGGCGATGCCGTGACCAATCGCAGTGCACCCCAGCTGCTCTCGCTCGGTAAACGCCTGCAGAATTTCAAATGAAACGAGCTCTGGATCATCTTTGCTGAAGAGATTCGCTATCGCCTGTAAAGCTTTCTTTCTACTTGTGGCTTGTAGCCCGAGCAAGCATCGCTCTGGTGCAATCGTATCTAGTATGTGAATTTGTCGGGTCTTTGGCTCGCTCATAAAATATCTCTACTAGGAGCTGTTATCCAGCTAGACATCAAAAGTACTCAATATCGTTTCATGGAACACTTTTTAACAACACTGGGCGGAAAAAAGCCTCAGCCCTATGGGTTGAGGCTAAAATAAGATGACTCTTTCATCACAAGCGTAGTGCTAGTTGTTGATTCAGAGTGATTAAATTTTAACATCATACGCCTCGATTGACGATATTTTAGACACAACAGAGGCGCTTGATAATTACATAAGGTTCTAATGACGAGTCATTTTCTCCTTATGCTTTATGACTTGACGGTCTAACTTATCAATTAATAGATCAATCGCGGCGTACATATCCTCCGACTCGCTGTTAGCGAAAATTTCAGCACCATTAACGTGTACAGTCGCTTCAGCGATTTGACGGATTTTTTCAACACTTAAAATGACGTACACATTATTAATATGGTCGAAGTGTCTTTCGAGTTTAGCGAACTTCTCGTCGACGAATTCTTTTAGTGGGTCTGTTATATCTAAATGACGCCCTGTTAGATTGATTTGCATAATAAACTTTCCTTCTATCATTAATTTAATGGATAAATGTAATCACACGTGGTGAGTTACGGAGTCTAAGGTGGGAAGGTTCCACACGCAGACAGGAATGTAATAATTGAATTACTGAAGGTATGACGTTGATAATTTTTGATAGTTCACCTCCTAGGTTAGGTTGGAGAAAACTGTGGTAGAAAAGCTGTGTTGAAAGAAACTTAGGGGTAACCGAGTTTGGCTTAAACAAATTCTTTGGTTTTGAGCTAAACCAAATGAGAAGGGAGTTGAGTTGTAGGCGTTTAATTGTTGCCACGTAAGCCAATGGTTTCCTTTTATATTACCCTTTAATTACAAGTTACCTTGAGATGCATCATCTTGCAAGGCTTATTATTTATCTGGGGATTAGGAAACTATTTTCAATGGCTTGATGGATATTATCTATGGAATACAACCAGCTTTGGCTGGTTGTAGCGGGTCAAAAATGATCTGAATGTTAGGCTTACATTTTAAAGTGTTCACCGAGATATCGCTGTCTAACTACTGGATTTTCAAGAATCGTGTCCGTATCGCCATCGGCAATGATGCTACCGCTATCAACAATGTATGCTCGTTCACAAACATCTAAGGTTTCACGAACATTATGGTCAGTAATCAAAACACCAAGCCCGCGGTCTTTCAGTTGCATGATAATACTTTTGATTTCAATGACTGAAATAGGGTCGACACCAGCAAAAGGTTCGTCTAATAAGATGAACTTAGGATCATTAGCTAAGGCACGAGCAATTTCGACTCTACGTCGCTCACCGCCGGATAAACTCATCCCTAGGCTGAGACGAATATGTTCAATGTGGAATTCAGCCAATAACTCATCCAGCTTTTCTTCACGCTGTTGCTCATTCAAATCTTTACGAAGTTGCAGAATGGCCATGATGTTATCTTGAACCGATAACTTTCTAAAAATTGAGGCTTCTTGAGGAAGATAGCCGATGCCTTTTTTCGCACGGGCGTGCATAGCTGCGCCTGTGATATCTTCATCGGCTAAGAAAATCTGCCCTGCATCTGACGGCACTAGTCCTACGATCATGTAAAAAGAAGTGGTTTTTCCAGCACCGTTAGGGCCTAGAAGTCCTACAATCGAGCCTTGGTCGACTTCAAGCGAAACGCTTTCAACAACTTTGCGAGTTTTGTAACTCTTAGCGAGGTTTTGTGCTTTTAAAGACGTCATTATTATTGTGTGCCTTCTTCTAGCTGCTGTTTATCCTGTGACTCAGTGGTTTCTTCAGAGTTTTTGTTGCTATCATCACTTACCGGCTCAGCTTCTAACGCCTGCTCGGTTTCTGTCTTCTCTTGGCTAGGTTCCTCCTGCCAGTAAAACTCCGTAACCACTTGTTGTGAGCCGTCGGAGCCTTGGTCAGCTGAGATTCGTTTGGTTTGTCCATCATAAGTTAACAGCGCCGCAGAGGTATTAGAAGAGCCTTGGCTGAGATTAACAGAGCCTACCAGCTGCGTTTTACGGTCTTTGCCGTTAGAACGTAGGGTATCGGCGACAGCGGTAATTTTAGTTTGATTCGGCTGCTTAAGTATAAACTTCGTCGGGTTACCGGTCAGAACGAAACTAAAGCCATTAGTAATACGTTGGTTGGCACGTAAACGATTACCTATCAAGGTTAATGTATCTTGAGTGGAGCTTTGTACGATTTGAATATTGCCATCAGCCGCTAACTCGCCAGTTATCTGCTCATAGCTGATACTCGGTGCCTCGATATCAGTGGTTTCGCCAAATTCGTCAATATAGTGAATTTTAACAGGGCTGCCTTCCGCGGTAATGGTGCCTGCATCTTCGCCTTGCTTGATCAGCTTATCGGCGTGGATGGTCATTTTGCCATGCTCGTAAACAACATTGTTTTCGTAAACGATGGTTGCTGTTTCTTTAGAGGCGTCAAGATAAGAGTTATCAGCTTTTAAGCGAGACTTCTCAAATTGCGCAGCAGTCAATGATTGGCTCAGTAGTAGGCCAACAGAAGACAATATCAGTAAATGAATTAACGTTTTCATAGTTCTTCGGAAACAACCTGAGATTTAAATTCTATAGTATTGGATTTTAGGTCAGCACGCATACCTTTTGCGGTCTGACGGAAAATAGTGTTGTTCAGCTCAACTTCTGAGTCGGTAAATGCCGTTTGAGTCGTGAAGTCGACTTTTAGCTTGGGCATCGATAGGGTCATAGGAGGCTGCGATTCTTTTGAGTTCATGGTGATTTGAACGTTACCACTGAGCTCCAACTGCTCGCTTAATTCGTTATTGACTGCATGCTTCGCTGAAACGCGCCAATCTTGGTCCGGGGACATCATTGAAAATTCTGGTTTTTCCAATCGAGTTTGCATGATGTCTTTGAAGTGTGATGTTTTGTCACTGGTAAACTTGCGAACACGTTCGCCGTCAGTATTAAATTCTAACGTAGCAGTGTTAACAAGATAGTAATCTGGGTTGCTATTTGCTTCGACAAAATCAGGTTTTCGTTCAACGGAACTATCCCATAAGAAAGCCACCACAAAAGCTGCTGGTACGAGTAACCATACAATCTGGCGACCTTTGAGGAATTTCATTAACAATACTCCTGATGAAGCTGCTCAAGCAAACTTTTGCTTTCAAGTATCAAGTCCGTGATTTCGCGCACGGCGCCGAAACCACCGTTATGGTGGGTTATCCAGTCCGCTTTTTGGCGCACGAACCAGTGCCCATCAGCTACTGTAACACCCAGGCCTGAACGTTGCATTAACGGCAAATCGGGTAGGTCATCGCCGACATGGCAAACTTGGCTCGCCTCCAAGGAAAGAGTGTCGCACAGCTCTTCGTAAGCAGCGACTTTGTCCGCTTGGCCTTGGTAACAGTGTTTTATGCTGAGTTCACGGCAACGCTTTTCGACGATCTCTGAGCGGCGTCCTGTGATGATGGCGACTTCTACCTTGTGCTTCATTAGGCTTTTCAGACCAAGCCCATCTTTAATATTAAAGGTTTTTAATTCTTCGCCTTGATTACCAATAATAACTTGGCCATTACTCAAGACTCCATCAACGTCGCAGATAAGTAATTTGATATTACGCGCTTTGCGCAATAATTCTTCAGAATAGCTCGGCTTTGTCATTACACCACTCCCGCTTTGAGTAAATCATGCATGTGGACTGCGCCAACGGGCTGATTGTGTTCGTTAACCACGATTAAGCAAGTAATACTGTTGCGTTCCATCAGCCCCACTGCATCAACTGCTAAAGCATCGGCTGTAATGGTTTTTCCGCCAGTGGTCATAACTTGCTCAATAGGCGTGTCAACACTGATTCCTTTTTCGAAAGCTCGGCGTAAGTCGCCATCAGTAAAGATACCTAGTAATTGTTGGTTGCTGTCGAGTACCGCTGTCATACCAAGTCGCTTGTCGGTAATTTCTAATAAAGCGTCTTTGACCGAGGTTTCTGGCGTTACTGCTGGGAAGTTCTCTGATGTGTGCATGAGATCTTCAACATTCAGTAACAAGCGTTTTCCTAAACTTCCGCCGGGATGTGACAAGGCGAAGTCGTCTGGTGTAAAGCCTTTAGCTTCGAGTAAACTCACTGCAATTGCATCGCCTAGCGCTAATACTGCTGTGGTCGAAGCTGTCGGTGCTAGGTTGTGCGGGCAGGCCTCCTGCTGCACTTTCACCGTTAAATGAGTTTCGCTGGCTTTGGCTAAACTAGAGTCTGGATTGCTGGTGATGCTAATAAGAGAGATATGGCGACGTTTAATCACTGGGATCAAGGCAGTGACTTCGTGTGTCTCACCAGAATTAGATAGAGCAATAACCACATCGCGTTCTTCGATCATGCCTAAGTCGCCGTGGCTGGCTTCCGCAGGATGTACAAAAAATGCTGGTGTTCCTGTGCTAGCAAGGGTGGCCGCCATTTTACCGCCAATATGACCTGATTTACCCATGCCAATAACGACCACCTTTCCTCGGCAGTCAATCAAGCGCTTACAGGCCGCTACAAAGTCATCGTTTAGTTGTTCTTTTAATTGCTCTACAGCTTGGCTTTCAATGCTAATAACACGTTCAGCGCTTTGCAGTATTTGCTCTTTGGTCGGCGTTTGACTCAAGTTATGCTCCCTAACTATTTGGCTTATATGGCTTTTTTGTCGATGTTATAGAACAAAGAACCGAACTATATAATACCCCAGGAAGACCGCAACTAAAATAGTACCTTCTATACGATTGATTTTGCCCGGTCCACGGAAACCGTAAGCCATGATAGCCATAGCGATAATTAGACCTAGCATCAGAGGGTAATCAATATTAAGAATGTTTTTCTCAATAGCAGGAGCGGCTATGGCTGCTGGAATTCCGAGCACCCCAAGCAAGTTGAAAATGTTGGAGCCGATAACGTTACCGATGGCGATTTCGTGCTCGTTTTTCAGAACGCTGGCGACCGATGCTCCCAGCTCTGGCAAACTAGTACCCAGCGCGACGATAGTTAAACCAATCACAGTTTCAGAAACGCCGAATGCTGAAGCAATGCCACTCGCACCGTCGATTAATAATTTTGAGCTACCCACTAATAGCACCAATCCCAGTACGACCCAGAAGATTGCCTTACCCGTAGGCATGCCTTCAGGCAGCTCGTCAATCATCTCATCAACCATGGGATCATGTTCTTTGCGAGACTGAATGCCAACGCGAACTAGCCAGAAGAAATAAAATACGAGGCCAGTCAGTAGAATAAAGCCTTCGACATGGCTGAGGCGTAAGTCCCAGAAGAAAATAAAGGCTGCCGCTGAGCATAAAAATAGAATTGGAATCTCGCGCTTAAGTAGACTGGAGTGTATGAGTAAAGGACGAACCAATGCGGTAATGCCTAGCACTAAAGCGATGTTGGTAATATTGGAGCCTAGTGCATTACCAATCGCTACTTCTGGCCCACAGTCAGGTTTGTCTGGGGCGCAGGTTTTTAATGAATCTAGTATAGATACGAAGATTTCAGGTGCTGAAGAACCAATAGCCACAATGGTTAAGCCAACGATCAAGCGCGAAACTCCTAGATTTCGGGCGATGGCCGCTGCGCCGTCAGTGAAGCGATCCGCGCTCCACATTAAAAGAGTTATACCGATAACGATATAGGCTATATGTTCTACCATGAGGACCTTAATGAATGCTTGTGATGACTATTATAGGGTGAGCGCAGGGGTTAGTTACAGTTGCAAAATGTAACCAAGCTTTGCTCATAAATGCTCAGAAACCCTTAATTTAGCAGGCTATTGTACTAGGTCATGTAAAGCTTGTCATTACAAGCTGATGATGACAT
This sequence comes from Kangiella sp. HD9-110m-PIT-SAG07, assembly GCA_003370465.1. Lineage (GTDB taxonomy): Bacteria > Pseudomonadota > Gammaproteobacteria > Enterobacterales > Kangiellaceae > Kangiella. The sequence goes on from QQTG01000002.1 coordinate 144,933, forward strand.
TGATTGCTTGTGTTTGATGTAAAGTGTTAGTAGGGAGGTGTTTCTTGGGCCGTTTTAAGGTAAAATCGCGCCACTTTACAGTCATATTTGATAGCTCTGTGGCCCTTTTCGGGCTTTAATTCGTCAAAGTCTGGCGTCATACTGTGAGCTAATCAGTCATTTATTATCAAACTGAAGAATTTCCAATGATAGAAGAGATTAAAAAGTTAATTGAGCAAGAGATTAATACGACCGAATTAAGAGTGGATGGCGATGGCAGCCACTATCAGGTTATTGTGGTTAGTGAGCAGTTCGACGGCCTACGTTCAGTCAAGAAGCAGCAGATGGTTTACGCTGCGGTTAACGAGCATATCGCAAGCGGTGAAATTCACGCGCTAACCATTAAAGCTTACACTCCAGAAGAGTGGGAAAAAGCGAAGTTGTTTGTGTAACAAGGCCAATCATAAGTAAGGTTTATTGATGGATAAATTATTAATCAAAGACGCTGGTCCATTGGACGGTTCAGTAAAAATCTCAGGCGCAAAAAATGCTGCGCTTCCGATCTTAATGGGCAGCTTATTGGTTGATGGCGTTACTTCCATCGGCAACTTGCCACATTTGAATGACGTGACGACAACTTTAGAGTTGTTGGGGCGTTTAGGCGCTCAACTGACTATTGATGATAAATTCAATGTGGATATTGATGCTTCGGATATTCATAGCCATGAAGCGCCGTATGATTTAGTCAAAACCATGCGAGCTTCGATCTTAGTCTTAGGCCCACTGATTGCGCGTTATGGACAAGCTGAAGTATCGCTACCTGGCGGTTGTGCTATTGGCGCTCGTCCTGTGAATCTGCATATTGATGGTATGCGTGAGATGGGTGCTGATATAGAAGTTGAAGCTGGCTATGTTAAAGCGAAAGTTAATGGTCGTTTGAAGGGCGCTAAAATTGTCATGGACATGGTCAGTGTCGGCGCGACTGAAAACTTAGTCATGGCAGCGACGCTAGCGGATGGAACAACCGTTATCGAAAATGCTGCACGTGAACCAGAAGTGGTTGATTTGGTTAACTTCCTTAACAAGATGGGCGCGAAAATCACTGGTGAAGGAACCTCGGTTATTACCATTGAAGGTGTCGAGCGCTTACACGGTGGTGAACATAACGTTCAGCCAGATCGTATTGAGACGGGAACTTACCTTGTAGCTGCGGCGATTACTCGTGGTCGCATTTTGTGTAAGAACACTGACCCTGTGCTACTTGATGCAGTACTTAAGAAACTAGAAGAGTGTGGCGCAGAAGTTAATACTGGCGACGACTGGATTGAGCTAGATATGAAAGGTCAGCGTCCTAAAGCGGTTAACATAAAAACCGCGCCATACCCAGCGTTCCCGACTGATATGCAAGCTCAATTTTGTGCTTTGAACGCAGTAGCAGATGGTACTGGAACGATTACTGAGACCATTTTTGAGAACCGCTTTATGCATGTTCTTGAAATGCAGCGTATGGGTGCTGATATTGCGATTGAAGGAAATACAGCTATTTGTCGTGGCGTAGAAAAGCTTTCTGGCGCACAAGTGATGGCGACAGATTTACGCGCCTCAGCGAGCTTGGTGTTATCAGGACTTGTTGCTGGCGGCGAAACTTTGGTTGATCGTATTTACCATATTGATCGTGGTTACGAGACCATTGAAGAAAAGCTCCAAAATCTTGGCGCATCGATTAAACGTGTCGGCTGATGATTTATTGTATAAAAGAGTTAAATAAGGAAGGCGCCAATTGGCGCCTTTTTTTATTGTAAGAGATCATAGGGAGAGATCTACTACTTAATAGAGGGGTTTCCCTAAGCTATTGTCTCTGACCCAGCACCACATCTTGAGTGTGACGCTGTCCATCTCGCATAAACTCAACAGTGACCGTGCTTTCGGGAGTGACATTCCAAATAGCCGAGATTAGATCGACGGTATTATAAAGCGGTTGGTCGTTGACTTTGGTGATGATGTCGAGTGATTGCAAACCTGCTACGTCCGCGGGGCCTTGTGGGTTTACCCCAGTGACGACAATACCTTTGCCGTAAGGAAGCTGACTAATCCGATTTTGTAATTGCTGTTTCTGTTCGGCGTTTAAAGCAAGCTCCATACTAATGGAGTCTAGATTAATGGTCATGTCGCCATCCAATCCTAACCAGCCGCGGCGAACTTCACCGTTGTCTTGAAGTTGCTTCACCACGTGAGCGACGTTGCTCGCAACAATAGCATAGCTTTGATAAAGCTTTTCGCCTTGCTCGCTTTTGGTGCTCAAGGAAGTAATGCCGATCAGTTCACCGTCAGCGTTCACCAGCGCACCGCCAGAGTTTCCTGGGCGAAGTCCAGCGTCAGTTTGAATGTAATGACTCACCCGCGAAAAGAATTTTGAGCTAATAATGCCCTGAGTTACGGTTTGATTGAAAGCCATGTTTGGTGTGCCTATTGCAAACACCCAGTCTCCCACTCGACTGTTATCATCGGCAGGTAACGGTAAATAGTGGCTCGGCTCGGCATCAACTTTTAGCAGGGCGATATCTGAATCAACATCCACGCCTACCATCTCGGCTTTCAGTTGCTGCCCAGACTCTAGTTCGACAATGATGGTTGAAGCTTTATCTAGAACGTGAGCATTGGTTACTAGATGGCCTTCGGCATCAATAAAAACTCCCGAGCCATTATTCAAAAATGCGCATGCGTTAGTTTCTGGCGGGAGCGCTTGTAGGCGTGAGCTACAAGCCTCGCTATTCAAGGGAAAAGCTTGAGAGCGTGCTTTAATACCGACTACGGCTGGGGTGACAGATTCCAGCATATCTGCGAAGCCTTGTGGCTCAGTGACTTCTACTGATTGTTTCTGTGGGATGGTGGTTGATTGTTTAATGCTTGCTTTATGGTTGAATCGCTCCGGCATAAACACAATAAATAATGCCGCTATGCCTAAGCCAATTAATAAATATTTAACGATGAATCCTAAAAATTGCAATAATTTCATTATATTCTCAGTTGCTATGCTTTGGTCGACTGCTCTTTCTTTGTTTTATCATCCGCTTTTTCGGCACCCTCGTTTTTGTCATCCTCGTTTTTTTCGTAGCCAGGGGCGCTCGGTTTTTCGCGGTTTTCGTTCGCGAGGTCGGTAAACTCTGACTCTTTAGCGACAGAATCGTTCGGGTGATAATCATCATTCATATCACCGTCAGCCCAGTCTCTGGGTGGGGACACTTCAATATCTAAGTCAGGCTTGGCGTCATCCGACGAACTTTTTGTTTCTTCAGTATCCTTGTCCTCAGAAGAGCTTTCTTTCGGAGTGCTACCTTTAGAAAGGTTTTTACTTGAGCTATCTTCTTTTAAGTTACTGTCGTCATCGACTTTGCTTTTTTCATCACGAACAAAAGTTTCTTCTTCGTGGCTTTTTTCATTATCAGTAAGGTCATTTCTGACATCTTTACTTAAGTGCTCCTCAGCATCAATTACTTCAGCAGCGCTTGCCTCTGACGGTAAGGCATCTTGGCCAACAGGAGCCGATAGTTTTACTTTGAACTCCTGGCTAGAAAGTTTGCTAGCACCAGTCGCCAAATGCTGATAGAAGTTTTTGTATTCCTCGGTCAGGTTGGAAAACAAACGAGCAGTTTCGTCGAAGTGCTCATTGACGCCAGATTTAAGCTCATCCAGCTCTTTATCTTTAGACTCAAGTTCTTTGGTCAGTTCTTTGGTGCCGTTAGACAGTCCATGCCAACGGCCAATGAAGAAGGCTGCGACGGCGGCAATCAAGATGAGAATAATACTAAGAACAGCTGACATTCAAAATATCCTTTTGGCTTTGTTGAGTTGTCATGGTCGGTTTCTGACAAAATTGCAGAAATCCATACTTTACGCTTATGATACACAAATTATAAGGCAAAGTTCGAGTAGAATAATGACACACAATACGCGTTTCTTGATGATTCTTGGGGTACTCTTCAGCATCGTCTTTATAATTTGTGCGATTAACCCTCACGATAGAGCTGATTGGATGTTGGAAAATGTCCTGACGATACTTTTCGTGATCGGTATTGCTCTGACTTATCGGGTCTTTCCGCTTTCTAAAATTTCTTATACCTGTATTTTTATTTTCTTGTGTTTGCATGAAATTGGCTCCCACTATACCTATGCCAAAGTGCCTTATAACGAATGGACAATGGCTGTATTTGGCTCTGAGCTTAACAGTTGGTTTGGGTGGGAGCGCAATCACTTCGATCGTTTAGTCCACTTTTTATACGGTTTGTTATTCGCTTATCCGATTCGTGAAGTGTTTGTTCGTGTCGGTAATGTAAAAGGTTTCTGGGGGTATTTTTTACCTTTGGACTTAACCATGTCCACTTCTATGATCTTTGAGTTGATAGAGTGGGGCGCGGCTGAGTATTTTGGCGGTGACTTGGGTATTGCGTACTTGGGAACGCAAGGCGATGTCTGGGATGCCCATAAAGACATGGCGTTGGCCAGTGTTGGAGCCTTGTTAACGATGCTGATCGTTGCTGGAATTAACTATAAGTGGCAGCGAGACTTTGCGAAAGAATGGAGCGACTCTTTAACAGTGAAAGATAAAAGGCCCCTTGGTGAGCATGATAAAATCTAGGTAACCAACTGTTTTTTAAAAATGATTTATGCTGTTATAAACAGGTTGTGAAGTAATTCACGAAAAAGCTGAATTCTATTAAAAAGTGTAAAAGATGCTTTTTTTCGGCCTTAATCGCTAGATGAAAATTTTTTCTTGAGATAGCCTGAAAGTTCACTTTGAGAAAGAAAGCAGGTGTTTATTATGAAAACACAATTAACAATTGCCGCGATTATCGCAATGAGTTTATCAGCAGGCGCTTCAGCAGTAGGTGTTAAGAGCCAAGTTGAAGTGGAGAAGAAAATTGAAGTTCAAGAGTCGACTGAAAAAGCGATGACAAAAGCGCAACAAGAGCGTCAAGAAGCACAAGAGCGTGCTGAAGAAGCGAAGATGCGTGCGGAGCGAGCAAAGGAACGTGCGGCCGAAGCTAAAACTAAGGCCGAGGTGGAATCTGAAACAAAAGCAAAAGTTTCGGAAGAAGAAAAGGATGCTCGTATCAAAGCTGATGTCAAAGCTGAGTCAGAGGCTAGCTTAGAAGACGAAAAGTAAGTCACACCGTTTTCACGGTGGCACTGATATCAAAAGGAGTCCTTTGGGGCTCCTTTTTATTGAGCGCTAATTAGTAGCTGCTTTGTACTCGCGTCACAAGGTATGGGCGTTAGCCTCTTCAGGTTCCATGGCTGCGCAAAACATGCGAAAATACCCGCATAAGTCCTTATTTGTACATCATTTTGAGCAAAGACAAATTTATTATAGAGGGTGCTGTTGGCGCCATAGAGGCGACTTTGGACGCACCAGAAAGCGATGAGCGTGACGCGATCGCGGTTTGCTGTCATCCACACCCAGTTCATGGCGGCGCCATGACTAATAAAGTGATTCACACCGTTTCTAGAACATTAGCGGGCATGGGGATTCCCTCCGTTCGCTTTAATTTTCGCGGGGTAGGTGGATCTGAAGGTGAGTATGACGAAGGCCGAGGCGAGCAGGATGATTTGATTAAAGTTATAGAGTGGGCGCGTGAAACATATCCTAATCGACCACTGTGGTTAGCGGGCTTTAGCTTTGGCTCATGGATTGCCGCGCTGCAAGCAAAGCAACAAGATGCTAAACATCTGATCTCTATCGCCCCGCCTGTTAATCGATTTAGTTTTGATGACTTTGTTATTCCAGACTGCCCCTGGTTAACCGTCATGGGTGATGCCGATGAGGTGGTTGACCCACAAGCAGTTTTTAACTGGGTTGATGAGTTAGAGCCTCAGCCGGAGTTGATTAAAATGTCAGGAGCTGGGCATTTCTTTCATGGAAGATTAGTCGAGTTACGTGAACAGCTTGAAAGCGCACTTAATCCTCATTTACCCAATACTTTATAAGCCATGACGCCCCTAGAGAAGTACCAAGCAGACCTCGATAGCGGTTTCAGTAAAGACCCGGCCCAAGAGGAGGCAGTTAAGGCATTGCAGCGAGTGTATGACGACTTAATGCAATCACGGCCTTCATCGGGCTTTATGCAAAAGCTAACGCGCTGGTTGTCTGGTGATAGTCAGCCGGTTCGAGGCTTGTATATGTGGGGTGGTGTTGGGCGTGGTAAAACCTATCTGATGGATACCTTCTTTAATGTTCTACCGCTAAAAGCAAAAGTTCGCCTTCATTTTCATCGCTTTATGCACGAGGTTCACAGTGAGCTGAAAGCGTTAGCGGGCGAAAAGAATCCGTTAATCAAAATCGCGGATCAACTGGCTGAGCGTGCAAAAATTATTTGTTTTGATGAATTTTTTGTCACCGATATTACTGATGCCATGATCTTGGCAAATTTGTTTGAGGAGCTCTTTAAGCGTCACGTGGTCTTAGTCGCGACTTCTAATATACCGCCTGAGAGACTGTATTGGAATGGCTTGCAGCGCGAACGTTTTTTACCCGCGATTGAGCTGATCGAGGAAAACTGCGAAGTGCTGAACGTTGATGCGGGAATTGACTATCGTATGCGAACTCTAGAGCAGGCAGAAATTTATCATTATCCACTAGATAAAGCTGCTAACGTCAATATGCGAGAATACTTTAAGCAACTATCTGCAACAGAAGGGCAGGAGCATTGTAAGCTGAAAGTAGAAGGTCGCTTGATTGACGCGGTAAGGCTTTCAGACAATGTGGTCTGGTTTACCTTCGATGCGATTTGTCGCACCGAGCGCTCAGCTTCTGACTATATTGAAATTTCGCGTGGCTATCACACGGTTTTTGTTGGACGCGTTCCGCAAATGGACGACTCGTTAAACGATGCCGTACGCCGCTTTATTGCGCTCATTGATGAGTTTTATGAGCGCCACGTAAAACTGATAATATCAGCAGAAGTTCCGATGGAGGAGCTCTATACCGGCAAAGGGTTGGCTTTTGAGTTCAAGCGCACCTTGAGTCGCTTGCAGGAAATGCAGAGTAAAGAGTATCTAAGTTTGGAGCACCTAGCTTAGAAGCTGGCATAAAAAAAGCTGGCCGAGGCCAGCTTTTAAGGAATTCTTAAGTGCAGTATTACTTCGACATATCCTTGAGCTTTTTCAGAGGGCGAACTTTTACGGCAGTCGATGCTGGCTTCGCTTTAAATGTCGTTTCTTCACCAGTGAAAGGGTTGATACCTTTGCGAGCTTTTACTGCTGGTTTCTTCACTGTGCTGATTTTTAATAGGCCTGGAAGTGTGAATTCACCAACGGAACGCTTCTTAATATGACGTTCGATAACAATGCCTAACTCATCAATCACGGCACCTACATCTTTCTTAGTAAGGCCTGTTTGAGCAGCAATTTCGTTTAGAATTTGGGTTTTGGTGAACTTCTCTTTGACCGCAGTAATCTTGCGAGTTTTATTATCTGCCATTTTTCCTTTGCCTCTTGGGTTGTTTGACTGTTAAAATACGTACTTGTCTTGGCGAGCAATGCAAAATTGACTCTCCCAACGCAGTGTTATTTATAGCGTTAAAAGCCCCGTAAATAAAGTCTTTTTGAAAGGATTTGTTTGAAAATTCATAAATTTGCCCAAGACGAAACATAATTTTGGTAAATCCTTTGCCTGCCACTTGTAATATAGAGGCGGGTTCTGTATGATTTGCGCTCTTTTTTATGGGACGCTGAGAGCTGTTTTAAATAAGACGCTCGTAATCGCTTATGACCCTAGCGGCCCAGAATGCGGGTGCAAATGGCTTTTTGGAGCTCAACGAATATGAAAACATTTAGTGCAAAGCCTGAGACTGTTAAACGCGACTGGTTTGTCGTGGACGCAGAAGGCAAAACATTAGGTCGCTTGGCGACTGAAGTCGCTCGCCGTTTGAAAGGCAAGCATAAAGCAGAATATACACCTCACGTTGATACTGGCGACTATATCGTTATCATCAATGCTGAGAAAGTTACCGTAACTGGTAAAAAAGCGGACGATAAAATGTACTACCGTCACTCTGGTTACCCTGGTGGTATCAAAGAGACTAACTTCAATAAACTTCAAGCTGAGAAGCCTGAAATGATCATTGAGAAAGCGGTTAAAGGTATGTTACCTAAGAACCCATTAGGTCGTGATATGTTCCGCAAATTGAAAGTTTACGCAGGCTCTGAGCATAATCACGCCGCTCAGCAACCTATTAAATTAGATATTTAAGGTAGAAGAGAATTATGGCTGAACAATATTACGGTACAGGTCGTCGTAAAAGCTCAACAGCTCGCGTATTCTTGCGTCCTGGTAGCGGTGATATCACTGTAAACCAGAAGAGCTTAGACCAATACTTTGGTCGTGAGACTTCACGCATGGTCGTTCGTCAACCACTTGAGTTGACAGAACTTCTAGAAAAATTCGATGTTTACGTTACTGTTTCTGGTGGCGGTGGTACTGGTCAAGCGGGTGCAATCCGCCACGGTATTACTCGTGCACTTATGGAATATGATGAAGAACTACGTAATCCACTACGTCAAGCGGGTTATGTAACTCGTGATGCACGTGCTGTTGAGCGTAAGAAAGTTGGTCTTCATAAAGCACGTAAACGTCCTCAGTTCTCTAAGCGTTAATTTTTTAACCTTAGTTTCAAGAGCTATTGGATTGCAAAACACCTGCCTTCGGGCGGGTGTTTTTGTATTTAAGCAATAGTTTCAAACAGTTGCTGCAATCTCTCCTGTGGTTACTCGTGCTAGCTCGTCTGGTCTGACCACATTGTAAAAGCCTTACTTTTCCTATAAGATATGCGCCCAGTAACCTGCCACTGACACCGTGCGTGTTTTTTACGGTTCTACGCAGCTTATTTATCAATATTGATTTTTGTCCCACGTGTTGTTTTGACAAGTGGGTTTTCTTCGTGGGGAGACTATTCGAATGAGTAATCAGGGCGTTAACAAAGGACGCAGGAATCTCCTAATCGGGGCTACTTCAGCAGTAGGCGCGGTTGGTGTGATTGGTGCGGCTGTACCTTTTGTCCGCTCCTGGTCGCCGAGTGCGAAAGCACAATCAGCCGGTGCACCAGTTGAGTATGAATACAGTAAGTTAGAAGTCGGTCAGCAGATGACTGTTAAATGGCGTGGTAAACCAGTATGGATTATTCGTCGCGATGAGAAAATGCTTAGCAGCATTAGTAAAAGTGAAAGTGAAGTGGCGGACCCTAATTCTGACAATGCAGATCAACAGCCTGAATATTGTCAAAATGAATTCCGTTCTATTGAACCTGAAATCTTTGTAGCAATTGGTATTTGTACTCATTTGGGTTGCTCTCCGACCCTGTACGCTGATGCTGGCTCGTTAGACAGTGATTGGTTGGGTGGCTTCTTCTGCCCATGCCACGGTTCAAAGTTTGATATGGCAGGGCGTGTATATTCTGGCGTACCAGCTAACGCAAACTTAGAAATTCCTCCTTACACTATCGACACCGCGAAGAAATTCATTGTTATTGGTGAAGAGGGAGGTGCCTAATGTTTAAAAGTTTTATGACTTGGCTTGATGCTCGTTTTCCTGCGACAAAAGTATGGAATGAACATTTAGCAGAATACTACGCACCAAAAAACTTCAACTTTTGGTATTTCTTCGGTTCCCTAGCTTTATTAGTTCTAGTTAACCAATTATTAACGGGTATCTGGTTAACCATGTTCTACAGCCCAAGCGAGCCTTTCGCTTCTGTAGAGTACATCATGCGTGATGTGGACATGGGTTGGATTATCCGATATCTGCACTCTACGGGTGCTTCTGCCTTCTTCGTGGTGGTCTATTTGCATATGTTCCGTGGCATCATCTACGGATCGTATAAGAAACCTCGTGAGTTAGTGTGGATTTTCGGCATGATTATCTTCGTATTGCTGATGGCTGAAGCCTTCATGGGTTACTTATTGCCATGGGGACAGATGTCATTCTGGGGTGCGCAGGTTATTGTGAACCTGTTTGGTACGATCCCAGTGATCGGCGGCGACTTGGTTGAGTGGATTCGTGGTGACTTCACGTTATCATTAGCGACATTGAATCGCTTCTTCGCATTGCACGTGGTTGCAGTTCCATTAGCGTTGGTTGCCATGGTCTTCTTGCACATTGTTGCATTGCACAAGGTCGGCTCAAACAACCCTGACGGCGTAGAAATTAAAGACCATAAAGATGAGAACGGTATCCCGCTAGACGGTATTCCATTCCACCCTTACTACACAGTGAAAGATATTGTGGGTGTAGTGGTGTTCTTGATGATCTTCTTAAGCATCGTGTTCTTTGCTCCAGACTTTGGTGGCTACTTCTTAGAGCGTCCAAACTTTGAGCCTGCTAACCCGCTTAAGACTCCACCACATATTGCACCGGTTTGGTATTTCACTCCATTCTATACGATGTTGAGAGCTATTCCAGATCCGTTTGGTGGCTTCTTAGTCATGGCATTAGCCATTGTGATTTTGTTCTTATTGCCTTGGATCGATCGCCAGAAAGTGAAGTCAATCCGCTATCGTGGTACCTCGTTCAAAGTATTGCTAGCGTTGTTTGTTATTGCATTCATTATTCTTGGAATTCTAGGTGTAGTACCTGTCACGCCGGGTAGAGCTTTGCTTGGTCAAATTTGTACGGCTTACTACTTCTTCTTCTTTGTAGCGCTTTGGTTCTTACCAAAGTTCGAGAAAACTAAGCCAGTACCAGAGAGGATAACAGACAAATGAAAAAGTTAATTATAGCTATTTTATTCCTGCTACCCGCTGCTGCGATGGCTGCTGGTGGCGGCACGACTTATCCAAACGATAAGGCTAACGTGAACTACGGTGATAAGGCGTCAATCCAAAACGGCGCTAAGTTATTCGTGAACTATTGCCAGGGCTGTCATTCGATGGAATACGTGCGTTATTCGCGTATTGCCGAAGATTTGGACTTAACTGAAGATCAAGCATCAGAGCTAATTTTAGGTGACGGCAAATTAGGCGACACTCTAGATAAATCAATGGACAATGAGCTAGCAGAGAAATGGTTTGGTGTTAATCCACTAGACTTATCGCTGGTTGCTCGAGTTCGCGGTAACGACTGGGTATACAACTACCTACGTGCGTTTTATCTAGATGATAGCCGTCAGTATGGCGTTAACAACACGGTATTCCCAAGCGTTGGTATGCCTCACGTTCTAGCCGACTTACAAGGCCTGCAAGTAAAAAGTGATGAGCTGTTAGCTGTAGAAGAGGTCATCTCTACGGGCAAGGCTCGTATGGAGTCACTTAAAGCGACGCTTAAAGATGCTGAGGCCTCTGCGGAAGCCGTGACTAAAGCGGAAGAAGAAATTGCTCTAATCGAAGAAGAAGTGCATGACGCTGAGTTAGAAATAGCGAAGATTTCTCGTGAAGGCAACATGTTTACCATCGTTAAAGAAGGTGACATGACGCCGGAAGAGTACGACCATGCGGCTCGCGATTTAGTTGCTTTCATGGCGTATACCGCTAATCCAGTGAAGCTAAAAAGTAAAGCAATCGGCCTTTGGTCATTGTTGTTCTTAATGATCTTGCTGGTGTTAGCATACTTCTTGAAGAAAGAGTTCTGGAAAGACATTAAGAAGAAGTAATTCGGTTTTTGGGCCTCTTTACGAGGCCCTACTGTTTAGGAGAAAAAGTATGGCCGTAGTTGCCAAACGTTCGGTAATGACACTTTATTCAGGTAATGACGTATACAGTCATCAGGCACGTATCGTGCTAGCTGAGAAAGGTGTGAACTATGAAGTGGTTGAAGTAACTTCAGACAAGGTTCCAGAAGATCTCATGGACCTGAACCCGTACGGTTCAGTACCAACGTTGATCGATCGTGACCTAGTGCTTTATGAAGCAAGCATTGTGATGGAGTATCTTGATGAGCGTTTTCCTCATCCGCCATTGATGCCGGTTTATCCAGTAACGCGTGGCCGTAGCCGTCTGATGATGCACCGCATCCAGAAGGAATGGTACAGCCAATACGAGATCATCGTAAACGGTACTGAAGCCAAAGCTAAGAAAGCACGTAAAGAACTGCAGGAAAGTATTCTAGCTCTATCTCCAGTGTTTGCGAGCAATCCTTACTTCATGAGCGAAGAGTTTTCGTTAGTTGATTGTGTTATCGCTCCATTGTTGTGGCGTGCAGATCAATTGGGTATTGAAATTAGTGGTCGCGGCAGTAAAGCTATCCACGAATATATGGAACGTATCTTTGAGCGCGAATCTTTTAAAGTCAGCTTGACTGAAGAAGAGCGTGAAATGAAATTAGGTTTGATGTAATGGCGGATTCTTCGCCATTACAACCCTATCTTCTCATCGCTTATTACGAGTGGATGGTTGATAACGGCTGGACACCACAGGTTCTAGTCGATTGTTCATATACTGAAGTTAATGTTCCGCAGCAATTCGCCAACGATGGCAAGATAGTGCTCAATATTGCTCCTGAGGCGGTTGCTAACTTCGAGCTGAACCATAATTTTCTCAGCTTTAGCGCTCGCTTCTCCGGCAAGTCCCTTGATATCTATATTCCGATGAATTCTATCGTCGCGATTTATGCACGTGAAAACGATCAAGGCATCATGTTTTCTTCAAACATGTATGGCGATGGCGATTCACCAAGTTCTGATGACGGTAATGGAGATGGTGATGGCCCAGATGATGAGCCACCAACACCGCCAAAAGGTAGACCCAACCTAAAAGTGGTTAAGTAAAAAAGGCTATAGTTGCTTACTGGGTCTTTCTATAGTTGTCATGAAAGACCTATATCCTCATAACTGTACTGAATATGCCGGACGTTTTGAGCCCCTTTTCTGTTTTAAACAACATTGAATTCTCTATAGATTTTGAAATATACTTGCGTATTACAATGGAAACAGAGGTACGTCATTTATAGCCAAGGTAAAGAGCACGGCTGTTAATATTGTAAGTAGTAATGTGGCTATAATAACGATAGTTCTTGCGCCTATTTTTTGACTGAGTCGTTGTCCCCATTTAGTGCTATCCGCCCACCAGCCAATCAAAGGCAACAACTGCATCATATGAGTAGCAATAAAGTGTGCTGGTTTATAATCTCCGCTAACTCTGGACCAGCCTAGGTAAGGTGCTATATTTGGTGTGTTGGTTAATCTATGTTCAATATACGACACATTAGACGACATATAGCCTGCGGTAATTAAAGTTAATACCGAGCCTAAAACTAACCCCATGATCGCTCCAATCCTTAAGCCTGACGGGTTCTTGTCAGCATAGCGCCAAATCATAATCCCTAACACAAAAGTAACGGCTACTAAAAAAAGTGCCCCAACACCCATGACAGCATACATCAGAGATTCAAATTCTGTTTCAAAGTTAAAGTGTGAGCGGCGTGCTCTAGAAGCTTGAATCGCCATATAACCGTATTCGACCCATAGGGAAATTGCCGCTACATAGGCGAAAAAAGCAAAGCGGTATTTCGTTCTATAGTGATCTGCGATGAGTTGAGAAAGCAGCGTCAGTGTTATGAAGTGCAGCGAAAACGACAGTCCGAAACGAATCGGTTTATGCCACACGGGCATACCATCTAATAAGCGTGTATCAAAAGCATTAATGATGAAGAAAAGCACTAACGTCCCGAGTAAAAAAAGGGTGCAGGATATAAACAAGCGCGAGACCTTGTCATTAGCAATGTTAGGCGTGATTAAGAGTTTATAGCTATAGCTTTTACTAAAAGAATTGGCGGTGTTTGCGTTAAGCATCTTTTGATTCCTCCATAGATAAAACAATACTGCGCATGACCAGAAATAGAGCGAGTCCTATCGGTCCCAATAAAAAGGTCGCGATTAGGATAGGTGCTTGAACAATTCGTGAAATTTTAAGGATATCGGCTTGTTGGGCGATCCAAGCTCCGATGAATAGATCAAAGGCAAGGTAATGTAGCCAGCCAGCTAGTAACGCAGCATCGTTTTGAAACAGTAGACGTAAATTGGCTAATGAATCAAAGCCACCCTCAGCGGATAATAAATGGATTAACGCGAGCGTTGAGTAAAGCAGGGATAGGCCGAAGGGAATGATGTATTGCGGGATGATACTAAGAGCAGCTATCTTTCTAGGAAAAATAATTAATATCAACCAGCCCAACATAGCTAATTGGCTACTAAAGCCAAATAGGCTCTCGGCGCTAAATCCTGCAAATAGAATATCGCTTGTCATAGTTCAGTTTCCTAATTGATGTAGGTATTTGAATCCATTATCAGTATTAGCGAGGGTTGCTGGCGTCCTAATGGGTATAGCTGGACGTACGAATAGGTCGATTTGTACTTTTTTGGGATTATTTAGTGTGGTTAAGGGGCTAAGAGGTTAACGCTTTTCGATACTGGCTAGGGGTTTTGTCGGTGAACTGTTTGAACACAGCATTAAAGGTGCTTTTGGAAGAAAAGCCTGCTGATAGTGCCAAGTCTAAGATTTTAGAAGAGTGGTCATGATTCAGTTGTTCTAAAATATGATCGATACGATATTGATTGACGAATTGATAGAAATTCTTGCCTTCCTGCTGATTTAAAACTTCCGATAAATGGTGGGTGCTTAAGCCAATAGCATCAGCTAAACGATTTAACGTCAATTGATTATCCAAGTAGGGTTTATGCTGCTGCATGTGCTCTTTAGTCACCGCCAATAAACTTTGCCGTGTTGATTCATCTAAAATTCCTGTCGGGGTGTCTTTTTGACTTGATTGATGATGAGCCTCTTTATTTGCAGCATGATCTGTTAGGGGCTTGCCAGAGGCTATTTCAAGCATCTCAACTCGGAAAAGTTTAGGGCTGCGCCAGTGGGCGATAGCAACGCTGTAGATGAATATGACGATCAGCACATCCGCCCAGGTAGAGTAGCTCCTTATATTAGTGAGATCAGCGATGACTTTTAAAGACCAGATCAAGAAAGTTAGAATCAAAAATGTCCAAAGCCAGCGGAATATATCTGGATTGAAATTAGCCAGAGTATTTTGGGCTTTCTTCTGACAGCGGTAGATGAGTCGTGCGCTGACTATGTTATAAACAAAAGCTTGGATATAAAAAATATACAAACTAATGATAAGACCTGTGCTTAGCGGCAGACTATCGTTGTTAAAGTGTTGGAGTCGGTACTCAGGTGATGTAAATAACCAATCAGCATTAAGCAGGTAGCAGAGAACCAAAGGTGTTAAATGCCACAGGTCTTTCCACGACAGAGAGCAATCAGAAACTGCGTGACGATAGTACAGATAGTTTAAAGCCCCAT